>NZ_JBIWOD010000019.1:0-194168 GCF_044767545.1 Streptomyces sp. NPDC101227
TGGTTCACCACCGTTTTCCCGGTGGAGCTGCCGGGGGATGCGGCGACCGGCTGGGACGTTCTGGTCAAGTCGGTGAAGGAGAACCTCCGTTCCGTGCCGCACCGGGGCCTGGGCTACGGCGCCCTGCGGCATCTCACCGGCGCGCTCCCGGCCCGCTCCCCGCAGGTCAGCTTCAACTACCTCGGCCAGTTCGACACCGCCACCGCCTCCGCCGGCACCGAGGACGCGCTGTTCCGCGAGTCCGGGTTCGTCCAGGACGGCGACACCAGTCCGCTGGACGGGCGGGCGTATGCGCTGGATGTGGTGGGCCGGGTGGCCGACGGCCGGCTGGTGGTGGAGTGGGGCTGGTCGGACGGCGTCTTCGCCGAGGAGACGGTGGACCGCCTGGCGTCCGGTTTCCTGACCGCCCTCGAGGAGTTCCTCGGACACTGCGAGGGGCCGGAGGCGGGCGGCTGCACGCCGTCGGACTTCCCGCTGTCGGGGCTCGACCAGGTCGGTGTGGACCGGGTGGTGGGTGACGGCCGTGGCGTCGAGGACGTGCTGCCGCTGATGCCGATGCAGTCCGGGATGCTCTTCCACGCGCTGATGGAGTCGGCGCAGGCGCGGACCGCCGCCTACTTCGAGCAACTGATGTTCGTCGTCGACGGCGTCACCGACCCGGCCGAATTCGCGGACTCCTGGCAGCACGTGGTCGACGAGGTCCAGGCGCTGCGGATCGGCGTCGTCTGGGAGGGCGTCGCGGAGCCGGTGCAGGTGGTGCACCGGGAGGCGACGCTGCCCGTCGAGATCGTGGACTGGCGCGGTCTCACCGACGGGGAACAGTCGGCCCGTTGGGAGGAGTGGGTCGCCGCCGACCGTGAGCGGGGGCTGGATCTGCGGCAGGTGCCGCTGGCCCGGCTGGCCCTCGCCCGCCTCACCGACGACCGTGTCCGGGTCCTGTTCACCTTCCACCACGTCCTGCTCGACGGCTGGAGCCTGTCCCGCGTCCTGTCCCTCGTCTTCGACGACTACACCGCGCGCCGGGACCGCAAGACGCTGCCCGCCATCGCCGGCGGCCGACGGCTGGCCGACCAGGCCCGCTGGATGCGGGGGCGGGACATACCGCAGGCGGAAGACTTCTGGCGCGGGGTGCTGGCCGGGTTCGAGAGTCCGGTGGCGTTGCCGTACGACCGTCCGGCGGTCCGTTCCGGTCAGTCGCGTTCGTCCGCGCGGGTGGGTGTGGAGCTGACGCCGGAGCTCACCGACCAGCTGTACGCGTTCGCCCGCCGGCACCGGCTGACCGTGAACGCCGTGGTCCAGGGCCTGTGGGCGCTCATGCTGGCCGGGCGCAGCGGACAGCACGATGTGGTGTTCGGGGCGACTACCTCGGGCCGGCCCACCGAACTGACGGGCGCGGACGACATGGTGGGACTCTTCATCAACTCCCTCCCGGTGCGTACCCGGCTGGAGCCGGAGCTGGGCGTGGTGGAGTGGCTGCAGCGCCTCCAGGCCGAACAGGTCGAGGCCCGCCGCTACGACCACCTCCCGCTCACCCGGATCCAGGCGCTCGGCCACCTCCCGGCCGACCAGTCGCTCTTCGACAGCCTCGTCGTCTTCGCCAACTACCCGGTGGACACCGACGCGGCCGCCGAGCACGGGCTGAAGGTCGCCGACATCAGCGCCGTCGAGGCCACCAACTACCCCCTCAACCTGGCCGCGTACACGGGCGACGCGCTCACCCTCACGCTGCTCTACGACCCGGAGGTCTTCGACAAGGACACCGTCGAGGCGCTGCGCGACGACCTCACCCTGTACGCGCGGACGGTGGCCGGTCTCGAGGAGGCCGACCGCAAGCTGGGCACGCTCGGCCTGGTCGACGCCGAGCGGCGGCACCGCATCCTCGAGGAGTGGGGCCGCGGCGCACCCGGCGACGAGGGCACCACCCTCACCGAGGTGTTCGCGCGGCAGGTGGCCCGCGCCCCGGGCAACACCGCGCTGGTCGTCGGCGGGCGGGAGCTGAGCTACGCCGAGGTGGACGCCCGCGCCAACCGCCTCGCCCATCGGCTGATCGAGCTCGGGGTGGGCCCCGACACCCGCGTCGGAGTGTGCCTGGGACGCCGCGCCGAGCTGTTCGTGGCGCTGCTCGCGGTGCTCAAGGCCGGCGGCGCGTACGTACCGCTCGACCCGGAGTACCCGGCCGACCGGCTCGCGTTCATGGTCACCGACTCCGGTGCGGAACTGGTCGTCACGGACGCCGAGTCGGCGGGGGCGCTGCCGCCCGGCGACGCCCGCCAACTGCTGATCGACGAGGCCGCGACCGACGGCTATCCCGACGTGGCGCCCGACGTGCCGCTGCACCCCGACAACCTCGCCCATGTCATCTACACCTCCGGCTCCACCGGCCGCCCCAAGGGCGCGGTCCTGCCGCACCGAGGGGTGCTGCGGGTGGCCCGCGACCCCAAGCTGGCGATGAGCGAGCGCGATGTGGTGGGCCAGCTGGCGACGGTGTCGTTCGACGCCGGGACGCTGGAGATCTGGAGCGCCTGGCTCAACGGCGCGGCGCTTGCCGTCAGCCCGAGCCGGGTGATGTCGGCGGCCGAGACCGGGGAATTCCTGCGCTCGCGCAAGGTGAGCGCCATCTGGATCACCGCGGGGCTCTTCCACGAGATGGTGGACAGCGACATCCAGGTCTTCGCCGGGCTGCGGCTGATCATGTCCGGCGGCGACACGCTCTCCCCGGCGCATGCCGCCAAGGTCGTCGAACAACTCCCCGGCGTCCGCATGATCAACGGCTACGGGCCGACCGAAGGCACCGTTTTCACCTCGCTGTACGTCGTCAACGGCGACGGCGACGGCGACGTCAACGACGATGGCGCGGCCCCGGTCCCCGGCCCGCTGCCCATCGGCACCCCCATCGCCGGCACCCGCGTCTACGTCCTGGACCCCGCGCTGCGGCCGGTGGCGCCGGGTGTGCCGGGCGAGCTGTACCTGACCGGGGACGGCATGGGCCGCGGCTATGTGAACCGGCCGGGGATCACCGCCGAGCGGTTCGTCGCCGACCCGTTCGGCGAGCCGGGGGCGCGGATGTACCGCTCGGGTGACCTGGTGCGCTGGCTGCCCGACGGCAACCTCGACTTCGTCTCCCGTACGGACTTCCAGGTCAAGATCCGCGGGCTGCGGATCGAGCTGGGCGAGATCGAGGCCACGGCCGCCGCCCACCCGGGCGTCGCCCAGGCCCTGGTGCTGGCCCGCGAGGACATCCCCGGCAGCAAACGCCTGGTGGCCTACGCCGTGCCCGTACCGGGCAAGGGCCCCGGTCCCGACGAGCTGAAGGAGTTCATGGCCCGCTCGCTGCCCGCCCATATGGTCCCGGCGGCGGTGATCGTCCTGGACGCCTTCCCGCTCACCCCGAACGGCAAGGTCGACCGGCGGGCGCTGCCCTCGCCCGAGGAGGCGGCGGGGGAGGGGGCGCAGCATGTCGCGCCCCGCAACCCGGGTGAGGAGATCCTCGCCGAGATCTGGGGCGCTGTGCTGGGCCTGGACCGGGTGAGCGTCGAGGACAACTTCTTCGACCTGGGCGGCGACTCCATCCTCAGCATCCAGGTCATCTCCCGCATCCGCGATGTCTTTGTGATCGATCTGCCGGCCCGTGCCCTCTTCGACAACCCGACGGTGGCCGACCTGGCGGCGGCGGTCGAGGAGCGACTGCTCTCGGAACTGGAGCAGGAGTAACCGCCCCGCACCCCCACCCTCACCACCCACCGTGAACCACCCTGAAGGAGACGCTCATGGACGCCGCGGCATCACGCGAGAGCTGGATTCGGTCGCTTCCCGAGCACGTACGGGACCGGATGCGCTCCCGCCTGGCCGGCGACGCCGGGGACGGACGGCCGGGCCGGATCACCCCGGCGGGCCGGGACCGGGAGCTCCCCCTGTCCTTCGCCCAGCAACGGCTGTGGTTCCTGGACGAGTTCGAGCCGGGCAGCGCGGAGTACAACTCCTGCACCTCGCTGCGGCTGACCGGCGAACTGAACGTCCCGGCCCTGGCCCTGGCCCTGTCGGCGCTGGTGGCGCGCCATGAGTCGCTGCGCACGACGTTCGACGCGGTGGACGGACGGGGCGTGCAGATCGTCGGCGAGCCGTTCCGGGTGCCGGTGCCGGTCGCGCAGGTGCCCCGGGCGCCGCGGGCGGACCGCGACGCGATCGTGCGGAGCCTGCTGCGGGCGGAGGTGGCGCGCCCCTTCGATCTGCGCACCGGTCCGCTGCTGCGCGCCCTGCTGCTGAAGCTGGACGAGCGGGAGCACATCCTCGCCCTGACGATCCACCACATCGTCACCGACGGCTGGTCGATGGGGATCATCGGGCGGGAGCTGAGCGCCCTCTACGACGCGGCGCTGCGGCCCGGCGCCGCACCGGGCGATGCGCAGGAACTGCCGGAGCGGGCGGGACTGGCCCCGCAGACCGTCCAGTACGCCGACTTCGCCGTCTGGCAGCGCGACCGGCTCGCCGGCGAGGAGCTCGACCGCCAGCTCGCCTACTGGACCGGCAAGCTGGACGCCGTCGCGCCGCTGGAGCTGCCCACCGACCGGCCGCGTCCGGCGGTGCGCACCTCCGCCGGCGCCCAGCACCTCTTCTCCCTCTCTCCGGGGACCACCGAACGGCTCACCAAGGCGGCCAGGGACCGGGGCGCGACCCTGTTCATGGCCGTCACCGCGCTCAGTCAGCTGGTGCTCTCCCGTTACTCGGGGCAGAGCGATATCGCGGTGGGCACCTCCGTCTCCGGGCGGGACCGCGGCGAGGTGGAGGGGCTGGTCGGGTTCTTCGTCAACACGCTGGTGCTGCGCGAAGAGGTCGATGAGAGCAAGCCCTTCGCCGACTTCCTGGACTCCGTACGGGAGACCGTGCTGGAGGCGTTCGCGCACGCCGAGGTGCCGTTCGAGCGGGTGGTGGACGCGGTCGTCACCGACCGCGATATGAGCCGCCCGCCGCTCGTCCAGGCCATGGTCTCCCTCCAGAACACCCCCTCCGAGCCGCTGCGGCTGAGCGGGCTGACCCTGGAGGACTATGTCTTCGCCCGCGAACAGTCCCTCTTCGACATCGACTTCGACTTCTGGGAGCGCGACGGCGGTCTCCTCGGCGCCGTGCAGTACAACCCCGATCTCTTCGACGCGAGCACGGTGGAACGGATCTGCGGGCACCTCCAGCTCCTCGCCGACCGGCTGACCGCCGAGCCCGGCCGCCCCATGGCCCGCATCGCGATGCTCACCGCCGAGGAGGAGCACCAGCTGCTGGAGGGCTGGAGCGGCGCCCGGCATCCGCTGCCCGACACCACCCTCCCCGCGGTGTACGAGGCGCAGGCCGCCCGTACGCCCGACGAGACGGCCCTGGTCTGCAACGCCGTCTCGCTGACCTTCCGGGAGCTGGAGGAGCGCGCCAACCGGCTGGCGCACCACCTCATCTCCCGGTCGGTCGGCCCCGAGGACCTCGTGGCGCTGGCGCTGCCCCGTACCGAGGACATGGTCATCGGCATCCTGGCGGTCCTCAAGGCGGGCGCGGCCTATGTGCCCGTCGACCCCGATCTGCCGCGCGACCGCGTGGCGTTCATGCTGGAGGACGCCGCGCCGGCGCTGGTGCTGGTGTGCGGCGCGGACACCGCGTCCCGCCTCGGCGTACCCTCGTCCCTGCCCGCCCTGGACCTGACCGGTGCGGCGGCCCGCGAGCTGCTGGCCGGCTGCCCGGCGACCGCGCCCACCGACGCCGACCGCCGGGCGCCGCTGCGCCCGGCCCACCCCGCGCACCTCATCTACACCTCCGGCTCCACCGGCCGCCCCAAGGGCGTCCTCACCGACCACGCCGGGCTGCTCAACCTCTACCGCAACCACGAGGCGGAGTTCATCCGCCCGGCGGTCGAGGCCGCCGGAGGCCGCCGCTTCCGGGCCGCGCTGACCGCCGTGTTCTCCTTCGACACCTCGTGGGAGGGCCTGCTGTGGATGGTCGCGGGCCATCAGCTGCACGTCATCGACGACGAGGTCCGGCGCGACCCCGAGGCGATCGTCGGATACGTCCGCAAGGAACGCATCGATCTGCTCGACCTCACCCCGACCTACGCCGAACAGGTCGTCGCCGCCGGGCTGCTGACCGGCGACGCACACCGCCCGGCCGTGCTGATGCTCGGCGGCGAGGCGGTGGGCGAGGCGCTGTGGCAGCAGCTGCGGTCCGCCGAGAACGCCGGCGCCACCATCGGCTACAACTTCTACGGGCCGACCGAGGCCACCGTCGACACCCTGTGGTGCAAGCTCGCCGACAGCCCCCGGCCCGTCGTGGGCCGCCCCGTGCACAACACCGGCATCCGCGTCCTGGACCGGCAACTGCGCCCCGTCCCGGTCGGCGTCGCCGGTGAACTCCACCTCTCCGGACCCCAGCTGGCCCGCGGATACCTGGGCCGCGCGGGACTGACCGCCGAGCGGTTCATCGCCGACCCCTACGGCGCGCCCGGCGAGCGGATGTACCGCACCGGCGACCTGGTGCGCTGGACCGCCGACGGCGTCATCGAATACCTCGGCCGCGCCGACGACCAGGTCAAGGTGCGCGGCTTCCGCATCGAGCTGGGCGAGATCGAGTCGGCGCTGGCCGCGCACCCGGATGTGGCGCAGTCCGTGGTGGTGGCGCGCGAGGGCCGCGCCGGCGGCAAGCAGCTGGTCGGCTATGTCGTCCCGCAGCCGGGCGCCGAGGCCCCGGACACCGCGCAGCTGCGCGAACTGCTCTCCCGCACGCTGCCCGACTACATGGTGCCCACCGTCGTCGTCCCCCTCGACGAGCTGCCCATGACCAGCAGCCGCAAGGTCGACCGCAAGGCCCTGCCCGCCCCCGACCCCGCCCTCTTCGCCTCCGCCGCCGCCCGCGTCGCGCCCCGCACCGCCCTGGAGGAGACGCTGGCCGGCATCTGGATGCAGGTGCTGAAGCTGGACGGCGTCGGCGTGACGGACAACTTCTTCGAGCTGGGCGGCAATTCCATCCTCAGCATCCAGGTGATCTCCCGGGTCCGTAAGACCTTCGGGATCGAGCTGTCCGCCCGCGCCCTCTTCGACCGGCCGACCATCGCGGGCTTCGCCGAGCAGGTCGCCGCGGGCCGGGCCGCCGCCCACACCGCCCGGATCGCCCCGGCGGACCGAGACCGCGCGCTGCCGCTGTCCTTCGCCCAGGCCCGGATGTGGTTCCTGGACGAGTTCGAGCCGGGCAACGCCGCCTACAACGCGGGCGGGGTGCTGCGGCTCAGCGGCCCGCTGGACACCGGCGCGCTGTCCGCCGCCCTCGCCGCCCTCGTACGCCGCCACGAGGTGCTCCGTACGACCTTCGACACCGAGGACGGCGAGGCCGTACAGCGCATCGGCGAGCCCTACGACGTGCCCGTCCCGCTCGCCGAACTGACCGCCACCGGCCGGGCCGCCCGCGAGGCGGAACTCCAGGCCACCCTGCGCGCCGAGATCGCCGTCCCGTTCGATCTGCGCCGCGGCCCGCTGCTGCGCGCGCTGCTGGTACGCGACGGCGCGGACGAGCACGCCCTCGCCGTCACCATGCACCACATCGTCACCGACGGCTGGTCGATGGGCGTGGTCGCCCGCGAGCTGGGCGCGCTCTACGACGCGGCGCTCGAATGCGGCTCGCGGGACGCCGCCGAGGTGCTGGCGCACAGCGGCCTGGCCCCGCTGTCCGTGCAGTACGCGGACTACGCCGTATGGCAGCGCGAGCACCTCGCCGGAGCCGAACTGGAGCGCCAACTCGACTTCTGGAAACGCGAGTTGGCCGATGTCGCGCCGCTGGAGCTACCCACCGACCGGCCCCGCCCCCCGGTCCGCGGCTACGCCGGCGCCCTGCACACCTTCGCCCTGTCGCCCGCCGCGACGGACCGCCTCGCCCGCACCGCCCAGGACCACGGCGCCTCGCTGTTCATGGCCGTCACCGCGCTCAGCCAGCTGGTGCTCGCCCGCTGGTCAGGGCAGCGCGACATCGCCCTGGGCACCCTCAGCTCCGGCCGCGACCGGGGCGAGGTGGAGGACCTGATCGGCTTCTTCGTCAACACCCTGGTGCTGCGCGAGGACGTCGACGAACACCTGCCCTTCGGGGAGTTCCTGGACTCCGTGCGGGAGAGCGTGCTGGCGGCCTTCGCGCATGGCGAGGTGCCCTTCGAGCGGGTGGTGGACGCCGTGGTCGCCGAGCGCGATCTGAGCCGCCCGCCGCTGGTCCAGGCGCTGATCGCCTTCCAGAACACCCCCGCCGAGCCGATGCGGCTGCACGGCCTGCGGCTCTCCGAGCAGCCACTCGCCCGCGACTTCTCGCTCTTCGACCTGACCCTGAACTACTGGGAGGAGGACGGGGCGCTGCGCGGCTCCGTCGAATACAGCACCGATCTCTTCGACGAGGCCACCATCGCCCGGCTGACCGGCCATCTGGCCACCCTCGCCGAGGAGCTGACCGCGCCCGGGGCCACCGAACGGCCGATGGCGACGCTGCCCATGCTCACCGCGCCGGAGCGCACCCGCGCCGCCGCGGACCGCGACGGCGCCCGCCACCCGGTGTCCGACGCCACCGCCATGGCCCTCTTCGAGGCCCAGGCGGCCCGCACCCCCGACGCCCCCGCCGTCGTCTCCGACGGCGCCGCCCTCACCTACGCCGAACTGGACGAACGCGCCAACCGCCTGGCCCGCCACCTGATCGGCCTCGGCATCGGCCCCGAGGACGTCGTCGCCGTCTCCATGCCCCGCTCGGCCGGCCTGCTGGTCGCGCTGTACGCGGTGCTCAAGGCCGGCGCCGCCTATCTGCCCGTCGACCCCGGCTACCCGGCCGAACGCATCGCCGCGCTGCTCGCCGACGCCCGCCCGGCCTGCGTCATCACCCAGCGCGCGGCCGGCCTCCTCGTACGGCTCGACGAAGGCACCCACCACCTGGTCCTGGACGCCCCCGCCACCCGTACGGCACTGGCCGCGCAGCCCGGCGGCGGCCTCACCGACGCCGACCGGCGGGCGCCGCTGCGCCCGGGCAACGCCGCGTACGTCATCTACACCTCCGGTTCCACCGGCCGCCCCAAGGGCGTGGTCGTCCCGCACGCCGGGCTCGCCAACTACCTGCGCTGGTGCGAGGGTTCCTACCCCGGCATCCGCGGCGGCGCGGTACTGCACTCCTCCGTCTCCTTCGACCTCACCGTCACCACCCTCTTCGCCCCGCTCATCGCCGGCGGCACGGTCTACGTCAGCGACCTGGAGGACCTCGACCCGCGGCTGTGGAGCGAGACCGGCCGCCCGGTGCCGACGTTCCTGAAGGCCACCCCCAGCCATGTGGGGCTGCTGGAATCGCTGCCCGCGGAGGTGCTCGCCGAGGGCGATCTCGTCGTCGGCGGCGAACAGCTCCTGGGGGAGTCGCTGACCGCCTGGCGCTCGGCCCATCCGGGCGCGACCGTCGTCAACGAATACGGCCCGACCGAGGCGACCGTGGGCTGCGTCGTCCACAGTCTGACGCCGCAGGACCCCGACCCGGCCGGCGCCGTGCTGATCGGCACCCCCTCGTGGAACATGCGCGCCCATGTCCTCGACGCCCTGCTCCGGCCGGTGCCGGTCGGGGTCCCCGGCGAGCTGTACGTGGCCGGCGCCCAGCTCGCGCGCGGCTATCTGGGCCGCCCGGAACTGACCGCCGAGCGCTTCGTGGCCGACCCGTCCGGCGAGCCCGGCGCGCGGATGTACCGCACCGGGGACCTGGTGCGGTGGACCGCCGACGGCGGCCTGGAGTACCAGGGCCGCACCGACGACCAGGTCAAGATCCGGGCGCACCGGATCGAACTGGGCGAGGTGGAGGCGGCCCTGGCGGCGGCCCCCGGCGTGGGCCAGGTCTGTGTCGTCGCCGCCCCGGGCCCCGGCGGCCTCCGCCTTGTCGGCTACGCGGCCCCGCGCCCTGAAGGCCCCGCGCCGGACGCGGCGGCGCTCAAGGAGTTCGCGGCCCGCAGCCTGCCCGAATACATGGTCCCCGCGGCCCTGGTCGTGCTGCCCGAACTGCCCCTGACCATCAACGGAAAGGTCGACCGCAAGGCGCTCCCCGCACCCGAGGCGGCCGCTGCGGGACCGGCCTCCGCCGACCTCCCGGCGACCGAAACCCAGCGCCTGCTCGCCGGGATCTTCGCCGAGCTGCTCGGCGTGGAGAGCGTCGGCCTGGACGACGGCTTCTTCGAGCTCGGCGGCGACTCCATCCTCAGCATCCAGCTGGTCGCCCGCAGCCGCCGCGCCGGGCTGCCGCTCACCTCGAAGGAGGTCTTCCGCAGCGGTACGGTGCGGGCGCTGGCGGACCTGGTCGATGCGGCCGGGCGGGCCGGCGAGGGGGACGGCCCCGCGGCCGGCACGCCCGCGCGCGCGGCGGCGCGTACGGCGGGGCAGGCGGAATCGGGTGCGGAGGCGAGCGCGGAGGCCGGTACGAGCGCCGGGCCGGTGCCCCTCACCCCTGTACAGCACTGGTTCTTCGACGCCTACCGCACCGCGCCGCAGCACTACAACATGTCCGTCCTGCTGGAGCTCGCCCCGGATGCCGACCCGGACGCGCTGACCCGGGCGGTGGAGGCGGTGACGGCGCGCCACGAGGCGCTGCGGATGCGGTTCCCGCAGGACGGGGAGCGGGTACAGCGGCCCGCGCCCGGGGTCGTCCCCGTACCGCTCGACCGCGAGGACATCTCCGGGGTCCCGGAAGACGAGGTGGCGCGGACCGTCGACCGGGTGGTGGCGGCCGCCCAGTCCTCGCTGGACCTGGCCCGGGGCCCGGTGGCGAGAGCGGTGCTCTTCGACGGCGGCACCGCTCACCCCTCCCGGCTCCTCCTGGTCGCGCACCACTTGGTCACCGATGCGGTCTCGCTGCGCATCCTGCTGGCGGACATCGAGGCCGCCTACGGTCAGGCCCGGGCGGGGGAGCCGGTGCGGGTGGCGCCCGTACCGACGTCCTTCACCGGATGGGCGGCACGGCTGAGCGACCATGTCGCCGGCGGCGCACTGAACGCCGAACTCCGTTATTGGGAAGGGGTGGTGGAAAAGAATTCGGCCGCCCTTCCGGTGGATGCACACGGCGCCAATACGGTATCGTCCGAGGCGGAATACACGGTCGAACTGACCGAAAGCGAAACCGAAGCGCTGCTGCGGACCGCACCGGGCGCCTACCGGGTCCGCACGGAAGCGCTGCTGCTGACCGCGCTCGGCGCGACGCTTTCCGAATGGACCGGCGGCGACGGCATTACGGTCGATATCGAAGGCCATGGCCGCGACGAGATATTCGACGACATCGATCTCTCCCGCACCGTCGGCTGGTTCACCACCCTCTACCCCGTCCGTCTGGCCCGGCCCACCGGCGACGACCCGCGGGCCAGGGCCAAGGCGACGGGGCGGCAGCTGCGCGACATTCCCGGGCGTGGCCTGGGATACGGCGCGCTGCGGCACCTCGCCGGCGCACCCTCGCTGACCGCGGCGGCCACCCCGCAGGTGATCTTCAACTACCTCGGCCGCTTCGACGACGCCCCCGGCGGCGGCCGGGAATCGGGGCCCTTCACATCCGTACTGCCGGCCGCCGCGCAGCAGAGCGACCGCGGCGAACGGCCCCATCTGCTCGATATCGCCGGAGCGGTCAGCGGACAGCAATTCCGGCTCACCCTCCGCTATTCCACCGAAGTGCACAAGGAAAAGACCATCGCCGATCTCGCCGAGCGCTTCCTGCGCGAACTGCGCACCCTCCTCGGCTGAATCCCACCGCTTACCGCAGAAGTACCGCAGAAGTACCGCCGTCAGGCACCCACCGAAAGGAAATCCCCATGTCCAACCCCTTCGAGAACGACGAAGCCTTCTACCTCGTGCTCCTCAACACGGAGGGCCAGCACTCCATCTGGCCCAGCTTCGCCGACGTCCCCCAGGGCTGGGAGGTCGCCTTCGGACCGCAGCTGCGCCAGGAGTGCCTGGACTTCGTCAACGAGAACTGGACCGATATGCGCCCCAAGTCCCTGATCGACGCCATGGGCGCCTGACCGGTACCCGGGCACGGAACGACAACGCAGGAGAGGTCACACCATGGTTGACGAACTGCCCGAGCGCCTGGCCGCGCTCGGTGGCCGGCGCGGCCGGCTCGAGGGCACCGCCCACACCCAAGTCGTCGTCTACGAGTCCGACGGGGACGACACCCCCGACGTCGCCCGCTGGGCCACCGAGCAGCGCGCGCACCTCATGGAGGCCCTCGGCACCCATGGCGCCGTGCTGGTGCGCGGCGTGGTCGACAACGCCGCGCTGCTCAACTACGTCGCGGCCCGCATCGGCGGCGAACTGCTCAGCTATACCGAGCGGTCCACGCCCCGCAGCAAGGTCGACGGCAACGTCTACACCTCCACCGAATACCCGGCGAACCAGACCATCGTCCAGCACAACGAAAGCGCGTACTCGCACAGTTACCCGCGCTGGCTGTTCTTCGCCTCCGTCGTCGCCGCCGAGACCGGCGGCGAGACTCCGCTCGCGGACACCCGCGCGCTGCTGGAGAGGCTGCCCGCCGACCTGGTGGCCCGCTTCCGTGACAAGGGCGTGCTCTACACCCGCGCCTACCGCGAGGGCATGGGTCTGACCTGGCAGGAGTCGTACCAGACCGAGGACCGCGCCGACGTCGAGCGCTACTGCAAGCAGCACGGCATCGAGCTCACCTGGACCGAGGACGGCCTGCGGACCAGACACCGCAGGCCCGCCCTGGTCACCGACCCGGTCAGCGGGCGGGAGTCCTGGTTCAACCAGTCGCATCTCTTCCACACCTCCAACCTGCCGCCGGCCACCCGCGAGGCGCTGGCCGAGATGTTCGACGAGGAGGACATGCCGCGCGCCGCCTACTACGGCGACGGCACGCCCATCACCGACGAGGAGATGGACACCGTCCGGGACGCGTTCGAGGAGTGCATCTACGCCTTCCCGTGGGTGCGCGGCGATCTGCTGATCGTCAACAACCTGCTGGTCTCGCACGGCCGCCGGCCCTACACCGGCGAGCGGCAGACCCTCGTCGCCATGGCGGGCGCGGGCGGTGGCAGCGATGAACACTGACCGCCCGGACCCGGTCCACGAGGCCAAGGTGGCCAAGGTGCGCGAGTACTACCGGCTGGTGGACGCCACCGATGTGCCCGGCCTGATCGCCCTGTTCACCGAGGACGCCGTCTACCGGCGCCCCGGCTACGCGCCGATGCGCGGCCACCGGGGCCTGCGGGCCTTCTACACCGGCGAGCGGGTCATCGAGAGCGGCCGGCACACCGTCACCTCGGTCGTCGTCCAGGGCGAGCGCAGCGCCGTCACCGGCGTCTTCGAGGGCGTCCTGAAGGACGGCAGCGAAGTCTCCCTGGAATTCGCCGACTTCTTCCTCCACGACGACGCCGACCAGCGCTTCCGCCGGCGGGACACGTATTTCTTCGCCCCGCTCGTCTAGCCGCCCGGCTCGCTCCATCCCCCTTCGCTCTTCCCCCATCCCCCGTCCCGCCCGATCCGCACGACCGCCACAGGAGGCCGGAGTGCCTATCGTGTCCAAACCCGTCGCCCGCCCGCTGTCCCCTTCGCAGCGCGCGGAGCGAACCGCCTCGACCGCTTTCGGCTCCGCCTTCACCGAACACCTGGTCTCCATCCGGTGGAGCGAGGAACAAGGCTGGCACGACGCGGAGTTGCAGCCCTACGGGCCGCTGCTGCTGGACCCCGCCACGGTCGGCCTGCACTACGGGCAGGTCGTCTTCGAGGGGCTCAAGGCCTTCCGTTCGGCCTCCGGCCGGGTCGGCGTCTTCCGGCCGGAGGCGCACGCCCGCCGGCTGCGCGAGTCCGCCCGCCGGCTGATGATGCCCGAGCTGCCCGAGGAACTGTTCCTCGAAGCGGTCGACGCCCTCGTCGCCCAGGACCAGCACTGGATCCCCGACGACCCCCAGATGAGCCTGTATCTGCGGCCCGTCCTCTTCGCCAGCGAAGTCACCCTCGCGCTGCGCCCGGCCCGCGCCTACCGCTTCCTGCTCATGGCCTTCGTCACCGAGGGCTACTTCGGCCCCGGTAGCCGCCCGGTACGGGTCCAGGTCACCGAGACCTACTCCCGGGCCGCGGCCGGCGGCACCGGCGCCGCCAAGTGCGCGGGCAACTACGCCGGCAGCCTGCTGCCCCAGGCGGCGGCCCAGGAGGACGGCTACGACCAGGTCGTCTGGCTCGACCCGGTGGAGCGCCGCTGGGTGGAGGAGCTGGGCGGGATGAACCTCTTCTTCGTGTACGGCTCCGGGCGCGATGCCCGCCTGGTCACCCCGCCGCTGTCGGGCAGCCTGCTGGCCGGAGTCACCAGGGACGCGCTGCTGCGGCTGGCCCCGGCCCTCGGCGTGCCCGCGCAAGAGCGGCCGGTGAGCCTGGACGACTGGCGCAGCGGCTGCGCGTCCGGCGAACTGACGGAGGTGTTCGCCTGCGGTACGGCCGCCCGGATCACCTCCGTGGGCGAGGTCGGCACCACCGACGGCTCCTGGATGATCGGCAACGGCACCACCGGTGAGGTCACCGCCCGGCTCTCCGACGCGCTGCTCGGCATCCAGCGCGGTGAACTGCCCGACCGCTACTCCTGGATGCGGCCCGTCGATCCGGCGCCGCAGCCGGCCGGCACATGAACACGGCGACGGAGCACCCGGAACCTGCCGATCCCGCAGAAGCCGCAGAACCCGTCGAACACCCCGCGTCCGCACGCCTGTTGAGGATGCTGAAGGAGAGCGGCGCCCGCTACCGACTGATCTCCCATCCGCCCGAAGGGCACACCGTACGCGCCAGCGCGCTGCGCGGGCACCCGCTCTCCGCGGCGGCGAAATGCATGATCGTCACCGTCGAGGACGCCGACGCCGACGACCACCAGGTGCTCGCCGTGATCCCCGGCGACCGACGGGTGGCCCTGCCCCGGGTGGCCGGCGAATACGGCGGCCGGCGGGCCCGGCTGGCCCGCCGCGAGCTGGCCGAGCGGCTGTCCGGCTGCGTCAGCGGCAGCATCATCCCCTTCTCGTTCCACGACGAGCTCTCCCTCCTGGCCGACCCGGCGCTGCTGGAAGAGCCCGTCCTGTATTTCAACGCGGCCCGCCTGGACCTTTCGGTGGCACTGGCCACCGAGGACTACCGCGCGCTGGCCAACCCCAAGATCGTCCCCATCGCCGAGTGACGAACCCGCGGCGAACTGCTCTCTGAAGTGCGTCTTTTCAACAGCGCTTAAGAGCCTGTTACGCCCCTGCACCCTGCTGGATGCTGTGCGCCAGCCCACCAGCATTTCCGCCCATCAACATTTCCCGGAGGAATTCGTGCTTTCCAGCGTAGTTATTGTCGGCGGCGGCACCTCGGGCTGGATGACGGCCGCGTATTTGCGTGCCGCACTCGGCGAGAGCATCAACGTCACCGTCGTCGAGTCCAAGCGGATCAAAAGCATCGGCGTCGGCGAGGCCACCTTCTCCACCGTGCGCCATTTCTTCGACTACCTCGGGCTCCCGGAGAACGAGTGGATGCCGAAGTGCAATGCCACCTACAAGCTGGGCATCCGCTTCGAGAACTGGCGCGCAAAGGGCCACTACTTCTACCACCCCTTCGAGCGGCTCCGCGTCGTCGACGGCTTCCCGCTCACCGAGTGGTGGCTGAACAAGAAGCCCAGTGACCGCTTCGACCAGGACGTCTTCATGATGTCCGAGATCTGCGACAACCTCCGCTCGCCGCGGTACCTGGACGGCACCCTCTTCGAGCAGGACTTCATCGAGCGCGGCGGCTCCACGGACCTGGAGCGCACCACGCTCGCCGAGCAGGCCACCCAGTTCCCCTACGCCTACCAGTTCGACGCGTCGCTGCTCGCCGACTTCCTCACCGAGTACGCCACCACGCGCGGCGCCCGGCACATCGAGGACGACGTGGTGGAGGTCGTCCGCGACGAGCGCGGCTGGATCAGCCACCTCAAGACGCGGGAGCACGGCGAGCTCGCCGGCGACCTGTTCATCGACTGCACCGGCTTCGCCGGCCTGCTGCTCAACAAGACGCTGGACGAGCCGTTCCTCTCGTACCAGGACAGCCTGCCCAACGACCGCGCCGTGGCGCTGCGCGTGCCGCACGACGCGGAGCGGACGCGGCTGCGCCCCTGCACCACCGCCACCGCGCAGGAGGCCGGCTGGATCTGGACGATTCCGCTCTTCGAGCGCATCGGCACCGGTTACGTCTACGCCAGCGACTACACCACGCCGGAAGAGGCCGAGCGCACCCTGCGCGAATTCGTCGGCCCCCAGGCGGCGGACGTGGAGGCCAACCACATCCGCATGCGGGTCGGGCGCAGCCGTAACTCCTGGGTCAACAACTGCGTCGCCATCGGCCTCGCCAGCGGATTCGTCGAGCCGCTGGAATCGACCGGAATCTTCTTCATCCAGCAGGGCATCGAGCAACTCGTCAAGCATTTCCCGAACGCCGACTGGGACCCGAAGCTGCGCACCTCGTACAACCGCACCGTGGCCAATGCCATGGACGGCGTAAGGGAATTCCTGGTGCTGCACTACCGCGGCGCGGCGCGCAACGACAACGCCTATTGGCGGGACGCCAAGACCCGGGAGATTCCCGACGGGCTGGCCGCCCGCATGGAGGCATGGCAGTCCAAGCTGCCCACCGAGGACACGATCTTCCCGGCCTACCACGGCTTCGAGCCGTACTCCTACCACGCGATGCTGCTCGGCCTCGGCGGTATCGACCTCAAGCCCGCGCCGGTGCTCGCGCACATGGACGACTCGCGCGCCGCGCAGGAGATCCAGCGGCTCAAGGACCAGGCCCGGGACGTCGCCAAGCGGCTGCCGAGCCAGTACGAGTACCTCGCCCAGATGCACTGACCCGCCGGCCCGGCCGACCGGGCGGCACCACTGACGAGGAAGGGGAGAGACCGTGGACGCACTGACCGTAGTCCAGCCCGCGCTGGTCCTCGCGGCGATCGTTCCCACCGCGCTGCTCGGCCGCTGGACGGCCCGCCGCCTGGGCCAGCCGGAGGTGGTCGGCGAGATCACGGTCTGTCTGCTGCTGGGAGTGCTGCTGGTCACGTGGACCGGCTGGGGCGGGCCGGGCACCCATGGCAAGGACGCGCTCAAGGAGTTGGGCCATTTCGGCCTGGCGCTGTTCCTGGTGGGCGCCGCGCAGGAGATCCGCGGCGGCGCCGCCCGGCTCAGCGGCCGGTCGGTGGCCTGGCTGGCGGTCGGCTCCGCGCTGCTGCCCATGGCGGCCGGCGGACTGCTGGCCGTATGGGTCCTCGACTACGGCGGACCCCGGCTGCGGGGCGGCGCCGAAACCCCGGCGCTGGTGCTGATGCTGGCCGTATCGCTGGCCGTCACCGCCGTCCCCGTACTGGCCGGCATCCTCAAGGACCGGGGCATCGAGCACACCCACACCGGCCGGCTGGCCATGGCCAGCGCGATCACCATCGACGCGGCCACCTGGGTCCTGCTGGCGCTGGCCGTGGGCCTGGCCACCGGACAGGGCGGCATCGGCCGGGCCGCCGCGGTCCTGGCGGTCGGCGCTCTCGCCGCGTATCTGCTGCGCCGGCTGATCGCCGTCGCCCCCGTACGGGCAGCGGCCCAGGCACACCCCACGGTGGTGCTGATCCTGGTGGCGGCGGCGGCCTTCGGGGCCTCCACCGCCACCGGACGCCTCGGCCTGACCGATGTCTTCGGCGCGGTGCTGGTGGGCCTGGCGCTGCCCGTGGACGGCGAGCGGGGGGCGTTCTCCCGGGCCGCCGACACCCTCGGCCGGACCGGCCGCCTCGCCCTGCCGATCCTGTTCACCATCACCGGTACCTCCCTCGCCGTCGGTCCGGACGCCCTCTTCTCCTGGCAGGCGCTGGTGCTGGGCACCGTGCTGGCGATCGTCTCGAAGCTGGTCGGCAGCTACCTGGGGGCGCGGGCGGGCGCCCAGTCGCACGTCGAGGGCATGCGCCTGGCCGCCTTGATGAACACCCGCGGCCTGACCGAGATCGTCGTCCTCCAGATCGGCTACAGCGCGGGCATCCTCACCCCCGGCCTGTATCTGGCGCTGGTCATCATGGCGCTGATCACCACCGCACTGAGCGGCCCGCTCCTGTGGGCCGCCGACCGCCGCGCCCGCCCCACCCCCGCGGCCGCGGAGCCAACCCTCCAACCAGCCGAGCGGTGAGCACCTTGGAACTCGTCACGCCATCCACCGAAGAGAGCGCGCCGGTCACCGACACGAGCACCCCGGCACGCGAAGAGACCACCCCGGCGCGCTTCCGCTCGCTGATGACCGGATTCCCCAGCGGGGTGGCGATCATCACCGCGGAGGACACCGACCACCGGCCCTGGGGCATGACCTGCTCCGCGCTGTGCAGCGTCACGGTGGAGCCGCCGACCCTGCTCGTCGGGATGCGGATCGACAGCCCCACCCTGGCGGCCGCCATGCGCAGCGGCCGGTTCGCGGTCAATCTGCTGCACGCCAAGGGGCAGGAGACCGCCGAACTGTTCGCCTCCGGAGACCCGGACCGCTTCGCCGTCACCGTCTGGGACGCGCCCGCCGGCCGCGGCGGCCCCCATCTGACCGAGGCGGCGCGAGCCGTGGCCGACTGCCGGATCACCCAGACCGTACGCGTCGGCGGCCAGCGCATGGTCTTCGGCCAGGTCTACGGCATTCGCGAACTCGCCGACACCGAGCCTTTGCTGTACGGCCTGCGGGCCTACCGCTCCTGGCCACCGCCGGGCTGAGACCCGTCCCTAGGGTCCGTCCGGGCGCAGCCTGCCCCCACCCCTCCGCGCGCCCTCTTTCCTCACCCCTCCGCGCGCCCGCTTCCCCCACCCTCCCGCCCCGCTTCCCCCACCCCCCGCCCGCTTTCCCCCACCCCCCGCCCGCTTTCCCCCACCCGATCTGGAGCGACATGAGCGAGCTTGCCCGTACCCGGACCGCCCGCCCCCGGCACTACCTGATGTGCCGCCCCACCCACTTCGAGGTCAGCTACTCCATCAACCCCTGGATGGACCCCGCCAAGCCCGTCGACACCGAACTGGCCGTCGCCCAGTGGGAGCGGCTGCGCGCCCTCTACGCCGACCTCGGCCACCGGGTCGAGCTGATCGACCCCCTCCCCGGCCTGCCCGACATGGTCTACGCGGCCAACGGGGCCACCGTCGTCGACGGCAAGGTCCTCGGCGCCCGCTTCCGCAACGCCGAGCGCACCGCCGAGGGCCCCGCCTACCTGGACTGGTTCCGCGCCGCCGGCTACACCGCACTGCACGACCCCGAGCACATCAACGAGGGCGAGGGCGACTTCCTGGTCACCGGCAGCTGGGTCCTGGCCGGCCGCGGCTTCCGCAGCACCCCCGAAGGGCACGCCGAGGCCCAGGAGTTCTTCGGCCGCCCGGTGATCGGCCTGGAGCTGACCGACCCCCGCTACTACCACCTCGACACCGCGCTGGCCGTACTCGACCACGACGAGGTCATGTACAACCCGCAGGCGTTCTCGCCCGGCAGCCTGGCCGTGCTCGGCAGGCTGTTCCCGGACGCGGTGCTCGCCGACCCCGCGGACGCCGCCGTCTTCGGCCTCAACGCGGTCAGCGACGGTCGCCATGTGGTGCTCCCCGAAGCGGCCACCGGGCTCGCCGCGCAGCTCCGCGAGCGCGGTTTCGAACCCATCGGGATCGACCTGTCCGAACTGCTCAAGGGCGGCGGCAGCGTCAAGTGCTGCACCCTCGAGCTCCGCGCAGAAGCCCACGAACCACCGCACCGAAGAGCCTGACGGCTCACCACCCGAGGCGGAAGCGCCGCGCCGGCAACCGCTCTGCGGCGCGGCGCTTCCCCATTCCGCACTGTCCTACGGGAGGCCCCTGATGGAGGACAGCACCGTGCACAGACAGAAGTCACCCCAACTCTTGCCGGACTTCGGCGTCCAGCGGCCCAGCCGCATGCCGACCGGCAAGTACCGCCCGTACCGGCCGCTCGGGCTCCCCGACCGGACCTGGCCGGACCGTGTGGCGCAGCGGGCACCCCTGTGGTGCAGCGTCGATCTGCGCGACGGCAATCAGGCGCTCATCGAGCCGATGAACGTCGAGCGCAAACGCCGGATGTTCGACCTTCTGGTCGCCATGGGCTTCAAGGAGATCGAGGTCGGCTACCCGACGGCTTCCAGGGACGACCACGACTTCGTACGCCATCTCATCGAGGACGACGCCATCCCCGAGGACGTCGTCATCCAGGTGATGTCCCCCATCCGCCAGGACTTCATCGAGCGCACCGTCAACGTTCTGCGCGGCGCCCGGCGCGCCTGCCTCCAGGTCTTCAACCCGACGTCGGAGGTGCAGCGCAGGCTGGTGCTGCGCGCCGACCGCAAGGCGACCCTCGCCCTCGCCCTCGACGGCGCCCGCCAGGCACTCCGCCTCCAGGACTCCCTCCCGGACACCGAGCTCTACCTCCAGTACGCCCCCGAGTCCTACACCCAGACCGAGCCCGACTACGCGCTGGACATCTGCAACGCCGTACTCGACTTCTGGGCACCCCGCGCCGACCACACCCTGCGCATCAACCTCCCCGCCACCGTCGAGATCTTCCCGCCCCAGGAATTCGCCGACCGGATCGAGTACGTCAGCCGGCATCTCGCCCACCGCGACCGCACCCTCCTGTCCGTGCATCCGCACAACGACCGCGGCAGCGGCGTCGCAGCTGCCGAGATGGCCGTGCTGGCCGGCGCGCAGCGGGTCGAGGGCACCCTCTTCGGCAACGGCGAACGCACCGGCAACGTCTGCCTGATCACCCTCGCCATGAACCTCTTCTCGCAGGGCATCGACCCGATGCTGGACCTCAGCGGCATCGACCGCATCCGGCGCATCGTCGAGGACTGCAACCAGATGCCGGTCCCGGCCCGGCACCCCTGGGCGGGCGACTTCGTCTACACCTCGTTCGCCGGCACCCACCAGGACGCGATCGGCAAGGGCCTGGTGGCGCGGCAGCAAGCCGGCGACCAAGGCGCCTGGGACGTGCCGTACCTCCCCATCGACCCCCGGGACATCGGGCGCGACTACCAGGCCCTGATCCGGATCAACACCCAGTCCGGCAAGGGCGGGATCGCTCATCTGCTGCGCAGCGCCTACGGCCTCGAACTGCCCCGGCGCCTCCAGATCGACTTCGCCGCGGTGATGCAGAAGCAGTGCGAACGCACCGGCGGCGAGGCATCCGCTCCCCAGGTGTGGCTGACCTTCGAGGAAACCTACGCCCTGCCGCGGACCGCGGACGCCCCCCGGAACCCGCTGGTGCCCGCGATCGAGGAGCCGTCCGGCGGGGCGGCGGCCGAGAAGTGGCTCGCCCCCGCCCAGCGGCTGCTCGGCGAACTGGGCGTCACAGGACAGGTGCGGCATGCGCAGGTCGACCGGGTCACCGGCCGCCTCAACGGCGCCGTCGCCTATCTCGAAGTCGTGGTGGACGACCGCTCCCTGTGGGCCGTCGGCCGGCACGGCCAGGAGAGCGAGGCGGTACGCCGCGCGGTGCGCTCCGCGGTCCGGCGCGCCGCCCTGGCCCGCACCCCGGTGGCGCCGTGACGACGCCGACCGTGCTCGAAGAACTCGTGGCCGGCGCACGGGAGGATCTCGCCGTACGCCAACGAGCCGTGAGCCAGGGTGAGTTGAGGGACCGCATCGCCGATCTGCCGCCGGCTCTCGATGCCGTGGCCGCGCTGCGCCGCCCCTCCGGCGTCCAGGTCATCGCCGAGGTCAAGCGGGCCAGCCCCGCCAAGGGGGCGCTGGCGCCGATCGCCGATCCGGCGGCGCTCGCGGGGGCGTACGAGAGCGCGGGCGCCGCGGCCGTCAGCGTGCTCACCGAGCGGCGCCGCTTCCAGGGCACGCTCGCCGACCTCGACGCGGTACGTGCCAGGGTCGGCATTCCCGTCCTGCGCAAGGACTTCATCGTCACGCCCTACCAGCTGTGGGAGGCACGGGCACACGGCGCCGACCTGGTGCTGCTGATCGTGGCGGCGCTGGCGCAGCCGGACCTGGTGGCGCTGATGGAGACGGCCGGCGAGCTGGGCCTGACCGTCCTGGTGGAGGTGCATGACGAGGCGGAGGCCGAACGGGCGCTGGCCGCCGGGGCGAGGGTCATCGGGGTCAATGCCCGGGACCTGAAGACCCTGGAGGTCGACCGGTCCGCCTTCGGGCGGCTCGCGCCGGGGATCCCCCGGGACGTGGTGCGGATCGCCGAATCGGGGATCCGCGGGCCGGCGGACGTGGCCGCGGTGGCGGCCCGCGGCGCGGATGCCGTCCTGGTGGGGGAGGCCCTGGTCACCGGGGCCGACGGCCCCGGCCTGACGCTGGCCGCGCTGCGCGCCGCGGGGCGCCGCTGACGGCGGCCCGGCGGGCGGTGCGGCCCGGGGGCCGGGCGGCGGACCCGGCGGACCCGGACCCGGCCGGGCGGGCCGGGCCGCCCGCCTACCGTCCGCCGCCGCCCGCCAGCTTGCCGGAGACCGCCACCCACCGCTCCAGCACCTCCGCCGCCGCCCCCGAGTCGATCGCCCGCGCGCCCCGCTCCATCCCGGCCGCAAGACGCCCGGCGATCGGCTCGTCCGTCGGCTCCAGCGCCGCCAGCCCCGCGGCGGTGGACAGCAGCACGGCATCGCGCACCGGCCCCCGCGCACCCGCCAGTAGGTCCCGCGCCACCCCCGCGTTGTGCGCGGCATCCCCACCCCGCAGCGCCTCCAGGGGGGCGTACCCCACACCGATCTCCCGGGGGTCGAACACCTCCTTGCGCACCGCCCCGTCCCGCACCGACCAGACCGTGGAGGTCGTGGTGACCGTCAGCTCATCGAGTCCGTCATCGCCACGGAAGACCAGCGCACCGGCGCCGCGCCGGGCCAGCACCCCGGCCAGCAGCGGCGCCAGCCGGGCGTCCGCGACGCCGACCGCCTGCGCCGTGGGACGCGCCGGATTGGTCAGCGGACCCAGCGCGTTGAAGACCGTGGGAATGCCCAGCTCCCGCCGCGGGGTGACGGCATGCCGCACCGATGGGTGGAAGAGCGGAGCGAAGCAGAACGTGATGCCGACCTCCGCCACCAGCCCGGCGATCTCCGCCGCCGGCAGCTCCAGCGCCACCCCGAGCCGCTCCAGCACATCCGCCGAACCGCAGGCCGAGGACGCGGAGCGGTTGCCGTGCTTGACCACCCGCGCCCCGGCGCCCGCCGCGACGATGGCCGACATCGTCGAGATGTTCACGCTGTTCGAGCGGTCGCCGCCGGTACCGACGATGTCCAGCGTCGGCCCGGGAACCTCGAGCGGCACGGCGTGCGCATACATGGCCCGCACGCACCCCTCGACCTCGTCGACGGTCTCGCCCTTGGCCCGCAGCGCCACCACAAGCCCCGCCAGCTGAGCGGGGGTCGTCCGCCCCCGCATCACCCGGTCCATCGCCCACGCGGTGTCCTCGGCGGCGAGATCCTCGCCCGCCAGCAACGCCGTCAGCAAACCGGCCCAGGACCTTCCCGTATCCCTCTCCGTATCTCTGCCCGTAGCCGTATCAGTGGCCGTATCAGTATCCGTATCGGTCACGGCGATCCCCTTTCCTCACGGCAATTCTGTGGTTCGCCGCAAACCACCGAACAGACCAATTCAGCGCGGCAATTCCGGTCCACTTCCGGGGAGAAGAAATGGCCTGGCACGCCCTCGTCGACGTGTCCCGAAACTCCGCATTACCGCTCACCGCCCAGATCGAGTCCACCCTGCGGAGCGAAATAGCCGCCGGCGCGCTGCATCCGGGCACCCGACTGCCCTCCAGCCGACAACTCGCCGAGGATCTGGGCGTCTCGCGCAGTGTGGTGGTCGAGGCGTACGGCCGGCTCATCGCCGAGGGCTACCTCGAGGCCGTACGCGGCTCGGGCACCCGCGTCGCCCCCCACATGGCCGCGTCGCCCGCGCCGCCGGCCGTGCCGACGCTGCTCGACGACGGACTGGTCCCGCCGGCCCGCTGGGACCTGCGCGGCGGCACCGCCGGACTGACCGGCTTCCCGCACCGCGAATGGCTCGCCTCCTACCAGCGCGCCCTGTCCGGCGCCGGCCCGCACGAACTGGACTATCCGCCGCTGTCCGGCGCCGGGGCGCTGCGCGAGGAGCTGGCCCAGTACCTCGGCCGGGCGCGCGGGGTGCTCACCACCCCCGGCCAGATCATGGTGATGTCCGGCTTCGCCCAGGCGCTCGGCCTGCTGTGCTCCGTACTGTCCGCCCACGGCATCGACCGCATCGCCATGGAGGACCCCTGCCACCACCGGCAGCGGCAGTTCCTCCAGGAGGTGGGGCAGCGGCCGGTGCCGGTCCCGGTGGACGCCGAGGGCATCGACGTCGACGCGCTCGCCCGCACCGGCGCGCGGGCCGTACTGGTCACCCCCGCCCACCAGTTCCCCACCGGCGCCACCCTCACCGCACAGCGCCGGGAAGCCCTCGTCCGCTGGGCCCGGGACGCCGACGCCTGGGTGATCGAGGACGATTACGACGGCGACCTGTGGCTGGAGCGCGGCGCCCGCCCGCCCGCGCTCCAGCGGCTGGCCCCCGAGCGCGTGGTGTACGGCGGCACCGCCAGCAAATCCCTCGCCCCCGGCCTGCGCTTCGGCTGGCTGGCGGTCCCCGCCCGGCTGCTGGCCCCCCTGGAGCGGATGCGTTCGCACCGCGACCTGGGCTCGGACATCGTCACCCAGCTCGCCTTCGCCGAGTTCCTGCGCTCGGGCCACTTCGACCGGCATCTGCGCCGCCGGCGCGCCCGCTACCGCGTCCGCCGCGACGCCCTGACCCAGTCCGTACGCCGCCATCTGCCCGGCGCCCGGATCGCCGGCGCCGCGGCCGGACTGCACGCGTACCTGAGCCTGCCGCCCGGCACCGACGAGGCCGGCCTGGTCGAACGGGCGCTGCGCCGTTCCGTACTGGTCCGCGGCGGACGCCGCTACCACTCCCGGCCCGAACTGGCCGTGCCCGCACTGGTGCTGGGCTACGCCGCGGTGCCCCGTACGGGGATCGCGGAGGCGGTGGAGGCGCTGGGCGCGGCGTATGCGGAGCGGGGCGAGGGCCTGGGCCCGGGGCCGGCGAGGAAGTTCTCGAACAGCGCCAACCCGCCCTCCGTCATGATGCTCTCCGGATGAAACTGCACCCCCTCCACCGCCAGATCACGGTGGCGCAGCCCCATCACATAGCCGTCGTCCTCGGACGTCGCCGTCTCCACCAGCTCCTCCGGCAGCGGCCGGGAGACGATCAGCGAGTGGTAGCGGGTGGCGACCGTGCTCGACCCGAGCCCGGTGAACACCCCGGCCCCGTCGTGCCGTACGGCGCTGGTACGCCCGTGCAGCAGATGACCGGCCACCGCCACCCGCCCGCCGAAGGCGAGCGCGATCGCCTGATGCCCCAGGCACACCCCCAGCACCGGCACCGCTCCCGCGAAGTGCCGCACCAGCTCCACATGCCCGGACTCGGCCGGATGCCCCGGACCGGGCCCCAGCACCACCGCGTCCGGCCGGGTCCCCGCCAGCTCCTCCGGGCTGCGGGTATGCGACCGCACCACCTCGGTGACGGCGCCCAGCGTCCGCAGATACTGATCGATGATGTGCACAAAACTGTCATAGGCGTCCACCAGCAAAACCCGCATCACACCAGCTCCTCACCGGTCAGCGCCCAATAGGCGGCGCCCATCTTCGCCAGGGTCTCGTTCCACTCCGCCTCGGGCGTCGACTCCGCCACGATGCCCGCCGAACTCTGCGTGGAGTACGTCCCCGTAGGGCCGTCGCGCACGACCGTACGGATGCACAGCGCCAGCTCGCTCCAGCCCCGGACGTCGATCAGCCCGACCGCGCCCGCATACATCCCGCGCCGCTCCCGCTCCAGCCCGTCGATGATCTCCATCGCGCGCAGCTTCGGCGCGCCGGTCATCGTCCCCGCCGGGAAGGTCGCACACAGCGCACGCCAGACATCGGCGTCCGGCTCCAGCCGCCCGGTGACCGTCGAAACCATGTGGAAGACATGGGAGTACGCCTCGACGGTCATCAGATCGTCCACCGCCAGCGACCCCGGCTCGCACACCCGCCCGATGTCGTTACGGCACAGATCGACCAGCATCACATGCTCGGCCTGCTCCTTCGTACTGGCCAGCATCTCCTTCACGCGCAGCTGGTTCTCCTCATCCGACGCCGTCAGCCGCGTCGTCCCGGCGATCGGCCGCATCGCGAGGGTGCCGCCCTCGGTACGGAAGAACAGCTCCGGGCTGGCACCGATGAGAGTGTCCCCGGCCCGCGGCGCCAGATACATGTACGGCGAGGGATTGCGGTGCCGCAGCCGGCGGTAGACCTCGACGGGCGTCAGCGCCGTCTCGACGTCCATCCGGTGCCCGATCTGGATCTGGTAGATGTCCCCGACCCGGATGTGCTCCAGACACCGCCGCGCCCATCCCAGGAAGGTCTCCCGCGCGACGCTGTCGCGCACCGCACGCGGCGCCGGCGCCGAGGGACAGTCCCCGGCGTCCCGGCGGGTGGCTGTGGCTGCGGCTTCGGCGGCCTCGGCCGCGAGCGCCGCGACATCGGGCTCAGCCGGGTACGGATACGGCGCCGGGAACGCCTCCGAGCGGGCGGTCAGCAGCCGCGCCCGGCCCGCCGCCCGGTCGTACCAGACGGTGTCCCGGTAGAGCGTGAACGTCATGTCGGGGCCGTCGCGCTCGCCGTCCCGCGCGGGCAACTCATCCATGTGCCAGGCGGCTTCGTACCCCAGGCACGCCAGAAACCCGAACGCATAGCCATCGCCGTCGCCCGGGACGTCGCCCGTCACCGCGAACATCTCCTGGGCGCGCCGCAGTAACTCCCATATCTGCTCGGGCCGTTGGATCGTCCACGACGACGGCCGGGCACGCTCCGAACGCCCTGCGGAGGGCTCCGGCGCCATCCCGGCCGCCCCGGCCGCCGCGGCCAGGGCCTCGCACAGCGCGGCCGCGCCGTCGATCTCCACCCGCCCGGCGAACACCCGCACCTCGGCCAGCCGGCCGTGTCCGACCACCGCCCAGCGGCGGCCCTCATCCGGGCCGGCCAGGCTCTCGAAGAGAAAGGCGTCGGACCGCCCCAATTCCCGTTCCAGGGCGGCATAGAGCCGCAGCGGATCGTGCGGCGCCAGTTCCCTTTCCGCCATGTGTACGCCGATCTCCGTGCCATCGGCTTTGTCTGTGTATCCCATCCGGCAAGAGAAACACCGGCCCGCGGACCGCGACCAGACCAATTGAGCGCAGCCCGAGCAGTCCACTCCGAGGACGCTTGACCGCATTCCTCCGGGCGGGTTGGAATCCTTACGACAGGGCCACCCCCACCCGAGCGAAATTCACCGCATGCTCCCCGGAATTCACCCGCAGCCGGAACTCACCCACAGCAAAGGCCCGCGATGACGACCCAGCACACCCCCTCGCCCCCGTACACCACCCCCGAGACATGGCGGACCCTCCCCGCCGCCCAGCAGCCGCAGTGGCCCGACCCGGTGCTGCTGCGCGAGGTCACCGACGGGCTCACGCGCGCCCCCGCGCTCGTCTTCGCGGAGGAGTGCGACCGGCTGCGCGAGCGGATGGCCGCGGTCGCCCGCGGCGAGGCGTTCCTGCTCCAGGGCGGCGACTGCGCCGAGACCTTCGCCGGGGTGACCGCCGACGCCATCAACCGCAAGTTACGCACCCTTCTCCAGATGGCCGTGGTGCTGACCCACGGCGCCGCCGTCCCCGTCGTCAAGGTCGGCCGGATCGCGGGCCAGTACGCCAAACCCCGCTCCCGGCCGACCGAGACCCAGGGCGGCGTCACCCTCCCCGTCTACCGCGGCGACGCCGTCAACGGCCTGGCCTTCACGCCCGCCGACCGCCGCCCCGACCCCCGGCGGCTGCGCCGGATGTACGAGGCCTCGGCCGCCACCCTCAACCTCGTCCGCGCCTTCGCCACCGGCGGCTACGCCGACCTCCACCAGGCCCACGCCTGGAACCGCGGCTTCGTCTCCCACTCACCCGCCGGCCGCCGCTACGAGGAGCTGGCCGCCGAGATCGACCGCTCCCTGCGCTTCATGGCGGCCTGCGGCATCGACCCCCAGGAGCTGCGCGCCGTCGAATTCTTCGCCGGCCACGAGGGCCTCCTCCTCGACTACGAGGCCGCGCTCACCCGTACGGACACCCGTACCGGACTGCCGTACGCGGGCAGCGGCCACCTCCTGTGGATCGGCGAGCGCACCCGCGGCCTGGACGGCGCCCATGTCGAGTACTTCTCCCGCATCCGTAACCCCATCGCCGTGAAGCTCGGCCCCGACGCCACCGCCGACCAGGCGCTGGCCTACACCGAGAAGCTCAACCCGACCGCCGAACCGGGCCGGCTGACCTTCGTGGTCCGGATGGGCGCCACCGCGGTCACCGACCGGCTCCCCACCCTCGTGGAGAAGGTCACCGCGCAGGCCGCCCCCGTCGCCTGGGTCTGCGACCCCATGCACGGCAACACCTTCGAGGCCCCCAGCGGCCACAAGACCCGCCGCTTCGAGGACATCCTCAGCGAGGTCGAGGGCTTCTTCGCGGTGCACCGCGCCCTCGGCACCCACGCGGGCGGCATCCACGTCGAACTCACCGGCGACGACGTCACGGAGTGCATCGGCGGCGGCGAGGAGGTCCAGGTCGCGGACCTCCACCGCCGCTACGAAACCGCCTGCGACCCGCGGCTCAACCACAACCAGTCCCTCGAACTGGCCTTTCTGGTGGCCCAGATGCTCCGCGACTGAACCGCCGGCCGCTCCCCTCACCACCCCGCGACCGTGTACACCGCGAACCCGGCGGCGAGCAGCCCGGCGACGGCCCGGCGGGCGCGGGTCGCACCGGTCCAGGGAGCCTCGAAGCGGCGGGCGGAACGCCCGATGAGGATCAGCGCCGCCGCGAACAGCGGCAGCCACGCCAGCCGGGCCGCGATCCAGGCCAGGCTGTCGGGCACGGTCGTCAGGCCCGGCACCGTGCCGAAGAACGAGCCCGGCACGGCCGCGGCGAGCATCGCCGTCTGGTGCCAGCAGAAGATGGTCATCGCCGAGAGATTGACGAGCACGACCGGTGCCCACAGGGCCGGGCGGCGCAGCAGCTTCGCGATGCGGTCCCGCAGCAGGAGCGCGGCGCCGGACTGCGCGGCGGCCAGGGCCAGGACGAGCAGCGACGGCGGGTGGGAGTTGGTGCGCTCCTGCCCGGGGACGCCGACCATGCTGGCGGGGTAGTGGAACGCGAGCAGCAGCAGTGCGAACAGCGCGGCGCCGCCGAGCAGGAGGGCCCATGCCGCGCGCCGGCCGAGCCTCTTCTCGCCCCAGGCCACGCCGAGTTGGTAGGCGAACAGCCAGCCGGGGAGGAGGTTGAGCAGGCTCAGCCAGGACGGCACGGCATCGGCGTACGGTCCGTAGCGCAGGAAGTCCACGAGGGCCACGCAGACCAGCAGCGGCGCCGCGGACCAGGCACCCAGCCGCCGCGCGGCACGGACGCAGTACGGGGTCAGCGCCGTGACACCCGCGTAGACGCCGACGAACCACAGCGGCTGGATGACCAGCGTCGCCCCCGTCCGCAGGGTGGCCGCCGGCACTCCCGCCGCGTACAGCAGGGGCAGCAGCGCGGCCCATACGGCCGTCACCCCGAGCACCGGACGCCCCAGCCGCGCGAGCCGCCCACCCAGCCACCGGGCCGTGGACTCGCCCCTGCCGGTGGCCCGCCGGTACGACAGCACCGACGCATAACCGCCGACCAGGAAGAAGATGCCGAGCATCTGCAACACCCAGCTCAGCGGCGCCAGAAAGGACAGGGCGGTGAGGGGGCTGGCGTTGTGCAGCGCCCCCTCCGCATCGCGGGTGAAGCCGCCGAGCAGCCAGTGGCCGGTCGGTACGGACAGGAGCGCGAGGGCGCGCAGCCCGTCGATGGCGCGGTCGCGGTCCACAGGGGTGCGCGCGTCGGTCGACCCGATCATCCGGCGTACGGGGGCGAGCAGATCAGCCGAGGTCATGGCGGCACTCCTGGTCATCGGCGGCGCAGTGGACGGCGGAGTAGGCGCCGAGGACGATGTCGGCGAAGTTGTCGAGCGAGTCGGTGCCGGGGGCGAAGTAGCCGGTGTGGCCCTCGGCCCGGTCGGCGGAGACGCGGCGCGCTCCGTACGCGGGGTCGGTGGGGTCCGCGCCGTGGCCCAGGCCCAGCAGCCGCAGGTGCGGGACGTCGCCGATCCAGTCGGTGGCGTCCCGGGCGGCCCATACCCGGGCGGTGGTGCCCAGCTCGGCCGCGGTGTCGGTGCGCGTCCCGGGGCTGGCGAGGAAGACCAGGTCGGAGGCGGTGCCGGGGGCCATGGCCGGCGCGGCCACGCCGCACAGGACCGAGCCGTAGCTGTGGCACAGCACGGTGGGCGCGGCGGCGCCGGTGGCCTTGAGGCCGGCCAGGAAGCGGTTCAGCCGGGGCGCCCCGGCCTCGGCCAGGCGGCCGGTGGCGGCGTCCGGGCCCAGGCCGACCGGGGTCGTATAGCCGGCCCAGGCGATCACCGCGGTCGGCGTAGCGGGGGCGTTTTCGGCCATCTTGGCGTGCAGAGTTTGCGCCATGCGGGACGGTGTGCCATAGGGATCCTTGGCGCGGTCGAACGACCCGAGATCGATATCGGAACCGGGAACGACGACCGCCGTGCGCCGCGCCGTCTCCAGATTCCCGTAGACCTCGGCGATTTGGCCGCGGCCGCGTGGATCAAAGGCGAGTATCTGCCGGCCGGGACGGAGCAAATCGGCGTACCGGGCCGCGCTTTGCCCCTCCTGCCGCGCTGTCGGGTCCGACCGTTCCAGCGCCGCCTTCTCCGCCTTTATGGCAAGGAAATTGGCCCGGTAACGCAGGGAAATGGGCGCGCCGTCCAGATTCCCGACCGTGAGCGGATGGCGCCGTGCCACATCCCGCTGCTGGGCGTCCGTCAATGAGGCGAAGAAGCGGGCGACGGCGGCCGGGGAAGCGGTCGCCGGATCGGGCAGCGACCGGCTCAGGGAGTGGTCAGCGCGCCAGGCCGCGGCGCCCGGCGGTGGGGTGGTGACCGCCTTCTGGACGTTCTCCACGGCCCAGCCGCCGGTACCGAGAACGGAGATGAGGACCAGCCCGATCGCCTGGGCCAACCGCCTCTTGCGCAGCATTTCGGTCACGTCCTCTCTCCGTCCGGACGCCCACCGCCCGGCCGCTATTCATGCTGAAGGGAAAAAGGCCGGGAAACAGTGACGGCAGCAGGCCAACCGCGGTAGGGCTGGCTGTACTTCGCACCCTGGGGTCTGCCGCCGCCCGGGGTACGGCTACCTGGAACATTCGTCCTCGGCTTAATGCCCTGGCCGGTGCCGATGCCCGGTGAAACCCTTCGGGGAATTCGTCATCCGACCGAACCCGGCAGCCGGCCGGAGCCGCCATCCGACGAAACCCGCCATCCGAAGGAAGCTGGGGCCGAGGGAATGAGCATCCCGAGAACGACCGCCGATCCGACGAGGACCGCCGAGCCGGGAACGGCCGCCGGGCCGGGAACGGCCGCCGAGCCCAGGACGGTCGCCGAAAAGCTGTGGGAAAGCCGAGTCGTTCACCGGGCGCCGCACGAGCCGGACCTGCTCTACGTCGATCTGCACCTCACCCACGAGGCCACCTCCCCGCAGGCGTTCGACGGCCTGCGGCTCGCCGGACGGCACGTACGCCGCCCCGAGCTGACGCTCGCACTCGAGGACCACAACGTCCCGACCGACACCAGCGAGATCCACGACCCCGTCAGCCGCACCCAGATCGACACCCTGCGCGCCAACTGCGCGGCACACGGCGTCGAGCTCTACCGGATGGGCCACCACCGCCAGGGCATCGTCCACGTCGTGGGCCCCCAACTCGGCCTGGTCCAACCGGGGATGACGGTGGTCTGCGGCGACAGCCACACCTCCACCCACGGCGCCCTGGGCGCCCTCGCCTTCGGCATCGGCACCAGTGACGTCGAGCATGTGCTGGCCACCCAGTGCCTGGAGATCGAACGGCCGCGGACCATGGCGGTGGAATTCACCGGGACGCTGCCGCCCGAGGTGGGGGCCAAGGACCTCATCCTGGCGCTGATCGCCGAGATCGGTACGAACGGCGGCCGCGGCCATATGATCGAGTACCGGGGCGAGATCGTCCGCGGGCTCTCGATGGAAGCCCGGATGACGCTGTGCAACATGACCATCGAGGCCGGCGCCCGCGCGGGTCTGATCGCCCCCGATGACACCACCTTCGCCTACCTGGCCGGCCGCCCGCACGCCCCCCAGGGCGAGCAGTGGGACGCCGCCCTGGCCCACTGGCGCACCCTGCGCACCGACCCCGGCGCCGTCTTCGACCGTACGGTCACCCTGGACGTATCGGACCTCACCCCGCTCGTGACCTGGGGCACCAACCCCAGCCAGGTCGCCCCCGTCGGCGGAGTGGTGCCGCACCCCGACGAACTGGCCGACGACCAGGCACGCCTGGCGGCCCAACGCGCCCTGGACTACATGGACCTGACCCCCGGCACCGCCCTGCGCGATCTCGCCATCGACGTGGTCTTCCTCGGCTCCTGCACCAACGGCCGGATCGAGGATCTGCGGTCCGCCGCCGGCGTACTGCGCGGCCGCAAGGTCGCCGACGGCACCCGGCTGATCGTGGTGCCGGGCTCCGCACAGGTACGCACCCAGGCCGAGCGGGAGGGCCTGCACGAGGTGATCACCGCCGCCGGCGGCGAATGGCGGCTGCCCGGCTGCTCCATGTGTCTGGGCATGAACGCGGACCGGCTGCGCGGCGCCGAGCGCTGCGCCTCGACCTCGAACCGTAACTACGAGGGCCGGCAGGGCGCACGGGCCCGTACCCATCTCGTCTCGCCGTCCGTGGCCGCCGCTACCGCCGTCGCCGGCCGCCTCGCCGCCCCGGCCGACCTGCTCCCGTAGCGCGTGTCCCCGCGCAATCGAAGGAACGGAACCCAGATGACCAGCCTCAAACCCTTTGACGCCTATACCGGGCGCGCGGTGGCACTCCGCCGGGACAACATCGATACCGATCAGATCGTCCCGGCGGAATTCTGCAAGAGGGTGACGAAAACCGGCTATGCGGATGCCTTGTTCGCGCGCTGGCGCCAGGAGCCGGACTTTATTCTCGACCGGTCGGTGCACAAGGGTGCCGGAGTATTGGTGGCCGGCCGCAACTTCGGTATCGGCAGCTCCCGGGAACATGCCGTATGGGCGCTGAAGGACGGTGGCTTCACCGTCGTCATAGCCACCGGATTCGGTGACATTTTCCAGCGCAATGCGATGAACAACGGATTGCTGCCGGTCGACCAGCCGACTTCGGTGGTGGAACTCATCATGAATGAGGTGGAGCGGGACCCGGGCCTGGAGCTCACCGTCGACCTCGTGAATTGCCGGTTGACGCTGGCGGGGAACGGCTGGGACTTCACGGTGAACGAGCGGGCGCGGCAGCTTCTCCTCCGGGGGCATGATGCCATTTCGGCCACATTGCAGCGCGACTCCTTGATCGCGGAGTACGAGGCGGGCCGCCCCGATTGGCTGCCCACGCTGCATCGGAGCAGCTGACGGCGCCCCAAAGCCCGTCAAGGTTCAGTCAGCTGAACCGTCATAGGCGTGCGCACCCCCCTGTCGGAACTTCCGTCCCCGACGCACCATGGGTACCGCTACGGACTGCCGTGGTCCGGTCAGGGACCACTACCGGCCACCACGGCAATTCCAAGTGTTTACGAATGCCAACCAACGACTCGTGATAGCGTCGAATGGACTTGCGAGTTGGGCGGTGGGGCGGCTAGTCGCCGGTGAAACCGAAGCCGGTTTGACGATGCGCACGGATCCTGCGGGGGAGTATGCGTCGCATATATGTTACGTCAGAAAGCTTGTCAAGAACTAGAGTTTCGCCCGAGGTCAGCCAGTTACGCGAGGCCCTCTTCGCGCTGGAAATGCTCAGCGTGGGCGGCGGCGGACCGGTTTTCAAACCGTGGCGCAAGCAGATAGGCGGTACGGGGAATATCCGCGCACTGGTGAAACTCGCCCAGATCGTACGGCCGTTACCGGATATGGGCCAGATACTGCTGCGCGACGGCAACGGCACACCGGACGGCGCCGACCACGCCGACCGGGCCCGCCGGGCCAACCGGCCGCAGGTCGTCCGCGACCTCGAGGGATTCCACGCCATAGCGGTGGCCCCCTACTGGACCGCCATCGCCAAGGCGCTGAACGCCGACCGCACCGCACGCGGCCAGATCATGCTCAGCGACGGCGTGGGCAAGCTCCTCGCCACCCTCCACCCGGCCATCAGCTGGACCCCGCCGGTCCTGGAAGTCCCGGGAACGGGCGACGATGTGAAGCTGGAGGCCGGCGGACTGATCCTGGTCCCGTCCCTCTTCCTCGCCGGCCGCCCGCCCGTGCTCTTAGACGAGGGTGGCGACGGCCGCCCGGCGACCCTGATCTACCCCACCCCTGTGAACGCCGACTGGGCGGAATCCCTCTGGGAGCCCAAGGAGGGCGCCGACCACGCCCTGCACGCCCTGGTGGGCCGCACCCGGGCGGCCGTACTGGAAAGCCTGACCCGAAGCCGTACGACCACCGAGGTCGGCGAACGCGTCGGGATCTCCTCCGCCGCGGCCAGCCAGCACACCTCGGTCCTGCGCGCGGCGGGCCTGATCACCACCGTGCGCACCTTCAACAAGGTCCAGCACACCCTGACCCCCCTCGGCGGCGCCCTCCTCCACGGCGACCTGGCCGGCCAGACCTGACCGGCCGGGCTCCTTCCGCATCCGGAGGCCCGTACGCGCCGGCTCGACCCCACCCGCGGGGCAGGGGAGCGGAACGGGCACAGCCGAGGGCGCCGGTCCTCCGCCGGGCCGAGGCGGTGGCGGAGGAACCGGCGCGATGGTGCTTAGACGATGCCGGACTTCGCGATCTTGATCGTCGACCGGGTCTTGCCGCTGGACGAGCCCTCCTTCTCGACCGCCTTCACGACGTCCATGCCCTCGACGACCTCGCCGAAGACGACGTGCTTGCCGTCCAGCCACTCCGTGACGACGGTGGTGATGAAGAACTGCGAGCCGTTGGTGTTCTTTCCGGCGTTGGCCATGGACAGCAGGCCCGGCTTGGTGTGCTTCAGCTGGAAGTTCTCGTCGGCGAACTTCTCGCCGTAGATGCTCTTGCCGCCGGTGCCGTCACCGCGGGTGAAGTCGCCGCCCTGCAGCATGAAGGCGGGGATGACCCGGTGGAAGCCGGAGCCCTCGTAGCCGAAGCCGTGCTCGCCCGTGGCGAGCTCCCGGAAGTTCTTGGCGGTCTTGGGTACGACGTCGTCGTACAGCTTGAAGACGATGCGCCCTGCGGGCTGGTCATTGATGGTGATGTCGAAAAACACGTTGCTCATGACGGCATCCTCACATCCCTTCCCCCGTGCGGGAAAACAGGCTGCCCCATTCGCGCGCCCGGGGCGGGGGCCGGGCCGCGGACCGGGTGCTTCTCCGTCGGCGCGGAGGCGGCCCGGCCCCACTGTCAGAGGCGGCTGTTTGAATGCCCGCATGGACCCGGCAGCCACACTCACCGCCCTGCGGAGCTTCTGCGCCGAACGGCTCGGCGCGGAACTCGCCGCCCGCTGCGTCGACCTCGCCCGGCCCGGTTTCTCGCTCACCAAGGCCGGAGGGGGCGAGGCCGCCGGGCACAGCCGATTCGGCGGCCGGGCGCTGCTCGAGCCGGGCACGCCCTGGCCGACCTGTGCGGGCCTTCCGCTCAGCCTGCTCGCCGTCCTCGACACCGATGCCCTGGCCCCCTGGCTCGGTGACCTCCTCCCGGCCGGGACGGGCCTGCTCAACTTCTTCGCCCTCGACAGCGACTCCCCGCAGTGCGACCCCGCCGCGGCCGCGCTGTCGCTCGCGCTCCACAGCGACGACCCGCAGGTGGGGAAGGTGATCGCGGCCCGCTCCGGGCAGGCCGTCGAGACGCCACCGCCGGCCCGGTCGAGCGTCTTCGCGCCGGTCGCGTGGGCGGCGTCGCCGGGCTTCGCCTTCCCCGACACCTGGGACCCGGCCTGGGACACCCTCGACCTGGGACCCGAGGCCGACCACATGGCCCGAGCCATGCCCGGCATGCACATCGAGGGCCTGCTCACCGAGTGGTCACAACGGCCGGGCGCGCTCGACTCCGAGGACATCGCCTTCGGCCGCCCGGGATTCCCGACGGGAAGCTCGCCGGTACTGCCGTCCGGCGACGACCCGAACCTCTACCACCACCTGCTCCAGCTGTCCGGACAGGACGAGTGGTACCTCGGCGGCGACGGCGGCTGGATGCACTGGTCCATACCCACCGAGGCGCTGCGGGCCGGCGACTTCAGCCGGGCGGTCCCGACCCCGGACATCTGGTGACCACCGGGCGGCCCGGCCGCCCCCGGTCCCCGCGGGCGTGCGCCGGCCGGCTGCCCGTCAGTTCACCATCGGGAGTTCCCGAACCAGGCCTTCCCTGCCGGGCCGGACCGCGTAACCGAGTGAGAGAGGGACCACACCATGCCCGAGCACTACCCACCGATCGAACCGTACGAGACGGGCATGCTGGACGTCGGCGACGGCAACCTCGTCCACTGGGAGGCCTGCGGCAATCCGTACGGCAAACCCGCGCTCGTCGTCCACGGCGGGCCGGGTTCGGGATGCGGGCCCCGGGCGCGCCGGTATTTCGACCCCGACCGCTATCGGATCGTGCTCTTCGACCAGCGTGGCTGCGGCCGCAGCACCCCGCACGCGAGCGATCCCGCCACCGATATGCGGCACAACACCACGGCTCATCTGCTGGCGGACATCGAGCAGTTGCGCAAGCACCTGGGCATCGACCGCTGGCTGCTGTTCGGCGGGTCATGGGGGTCGACGCTGATCCTGGCGTACGCACAGCGCCACCCGGACCGGGTCTCGGAGGTCGTCATCCCCGGCGTCACCACCACCCGCCGCTCGGAGACCGACTGGCTCTACCGGGGCGTCGGGCGCTTCTTCCCCGAGGAATGGGAACGCTTCGCCGCCGGGGCGCCCGGGGTGAGCCGGGACGGGGACATCGTGGCGGCGTACGCGCGTCTGACGGAGGACCCCGACCCCGCCGTACGGGAGAAGGCCACCGCCGACTGGTGCGCCTGGGAGGACGCGGTGCTCTCGCTGGAGCCGAACGGCGCGGCCCACCCCTACGGCGACCGGCCGTCCGCGGCCCGGCTGGCCCTGGTCCGGATCTGCGCGCACTACTTCTCGCACGGGGCATGGCTCGAGGAGGGCGCGCTCCTTCGGGACGCCGGTCGGCTCGCGGGCATCCCGGGGGTGCTCATCCACGGCCGGCACGACATCGGCAGCCCACTCGACACCGCCTGGCAGCTGGCGCGTGCCTGGCCCGAAGCGCGGCTGATCGTGATCGACGACGCGGGGCACAAGGGCAGCGAGTCGATGGCGTCGGAGGTGATCGGGGCGCTCGACCGGTTCGCCGGTGAGGGCCCGTAGCCGTACCGGGTGAGACCGGGGCCCGTACCGGCCCTGGTAGTCCGACGCTGATGTCGGATTCTCGCCAGCCAGGCCCCACCGGCTGAGCAATCCTTGAAGGCATGCACACCGACACCGAGCGCTGTCTGCGCGCCGTGCAGTCCAAGGACGCCCGCTTCGACGGCTGGTTCTACACCGCCGTGCTCACGACCGGAATCTACTGCCGGCCCAGCTGCCCCGTCGTGCCGCCCAAGCCCGAGAACATGCGCTTCTACCCGAGCGCCGCGGCCGCGCAGCAATCCGGCTTCCGGGCCTGCAAACGGTGCCGCCCGGACGCCAGCCCGGGGTCGCCGCAGTGGGACGAGCGCGCCGACCTGGTCGCGCGGGCGATGCGGCTGATCGCCGACGGCGTCGTCGACCGCGAGGGAGTCCCCGGACTCGCCGCCCGCCTCGGCTACAGCACCCGCCAGATCGAGCGCCAGCTGCTGGCCGAACTCGGCGCGGGACCGCTCGCACTGGCCCGCGCGCAGCGCGCCCAGACCGCCCGGCTGCTGGTGGAAACCACCGCGGTGCCGATGGCCGACGTCGCCTTCGCCGCCGGGTTCGCCAGCATCCGCACCTTCAACGAGACCGTACGGGAGGTCTTCGCGCTCTCCCCGACCGAGCTGCGCGAGCGCGCCCGGCCCGGCGGCGAGACCGCAGCGGTGCCCGGCACCCTCACGCTGCGGCTGCCGTTCCGTCGGCCGCTGAACCCGGACAACCTCTTCGGGCACCTCGCGGCCACCGCCGTCCCCGGCGTCGAGGAGTGGTGCGACGGCGCCTACCGTCGCACCCTGAGCCTGCCCTATGGCCACGGCATCGTCGCCCTGTCGCCCCGCCCTGAACACATCGACTGCCGCCTCGCGCTCACCGACCTGCGCGATCTCGCGGGCGCCATCGCCCGCTGCCGGCGGATGCTGGACCTCGACGCGGACCCGGAGGCCGTCGACGGGGTGCTCCGCGCGGACCCGCAGCTGGCCAAGCTGGTCGACAAGGCACCCGGCCGCCGGGTGCCGCGTACCGTCGACGCAGACGAGTTCGCGGTCCGGGCCGTACTGGGCCAGCAGGTCTCCACCGCCGCGGCCCGTACACACGCCGGGCGGCTGGTCGTCGCGCACGGCGAGAAGATCGACGACCCGGGCGGCGGCCTCACCCACCTCTTTCCGTCCGCCGCCGCGCTCTCCGCGCTCGACCCCGGATCCCTGGCGATGCCGCGCACCCGCCGGGCCACCCTCACCGGCCTCATCGACGCCCTCGCCTCCGGCGCGCTGCAGCTCGGCGTCGGCACCGACCGGGAGGCGGCCCGCGCCCACCTCGCGGCGCTGCCCGGCATCGGCCCCTGGACCGTGGAGGTCGTCGCCATGCGGGCGCTCGGCGACCCAGATGCCTTCACACCGACCGACCTCGGCCTGCGCCGGGCCGCCGCCGGCCTCGGGCTGCCCGCCACCCCGGCGGCCCTCATCCGCCACTCGTCCGTCTGGCGCCCCTGGCGCGCCTACGCCGTCCAGTACCTCTGGGCGACCGACGACCACCCCATCAACCGTCTCCCCACGAACTGAGCCCACCGCCATGACCGTTCACACGCCTGACCAGCAGGCCGCCCCGCTCACCCACACCGTCCTGGCAGACACCCCGGTGGGCCCGCTCACCCTTGTCGCCCTCGGCGACGCCCTCACCGGCCTCTACATGACCGACCAGCGCCACCGCCCGCCCCAGGAGGCCTTCGGCACCCCCGCGGACCCGGACGACCCACCGTTCGCCGAGACCATCACCCAGCTCCGGGCCTACTTCCGCGGCGAGTTGACCACCTTCGACCTCCCCCTCGCGCTGCGCGGCACGCCCTTCCAGCGGCGCGTCTGGGCCGCGCTGTGCACCATCCCGTACGGCGAGACGGTCAGCTACGGGCGGCTCGCCGAGCGGCTCGGTGCCCCGACGGCGGCCCGCGCGGTCGGCCTGGCCAACGGCCGGAATCCGGTCGGCATCATCGTGCCGTGCCATCGCGTCGTGGGCGCCAACGGCAGCCTCACCGGCTACGGCGGCGGCCTGGACCGCAAGCGCCGACTGCTGGACTTCGAGCGTACGGAGAGCGCGCTGTTCCCGGTGGAGGAGTGCGGCTGACACGGAGCCAGGGCGTGGACGACCGGCCGGGCCCGAAGACCCGGCCGGTCCGGTCCGCCGCCGGACCGGCTAACGGAAGATCGCGGTCAGCTTCCGCACCACCCGCCGCAGTGCCCGGAACAGGCGGCTCCCGCGGGCGACGGGCGGGCCCGGGGGAGCGGCCGAGCCGGCCGGCACCCCCTCCGGGCCCGCCGGCACGGGAACGCCGGCGTGCTCCGGCGCGGGTTCGCCGGCGGGCCTGGGAATGGCGGGCTTTCCGGTGCGGGTCACTCCCGCGGGGCTCTTTCCTGCGGCCTTCTTTCCTGTGGGGTTCTTTCCGCTGCGTGCGGCTTCGGCGCGTACGAGCGCGCCGAGAGCGGCGAAGACGTCGAGGGGCATGCCGAACTCCTGCGCTGAAAAGGTGGGGACCTGATGACGGCAGGCCGAGGTCGCCCCTCACCCGAGGGCGGGAAAAGGCGGGCGAACGCATCGGCCGGGCCGCCTCAGCAGCGCAGGACGACCGTCCGCTCGGGAGGTTGGCCGACGACGGCGTGAACGGCACCGGGAGAGGCGCCCCCCGAGGCCGCGGCAACGGCGCGCAGGGGCGTGTCCCCGACGGCCTTGCCGCAGGTGCCCGTGGGGGCCTGGTGGCGCAGTGGGCATGCGGACGCCTCGCTGCCGCGCCGGGCGCCGCTGCCCGGATGGTGTTTCCGGCCGCCGGCCGACGTCAGCTCGGGCGCGTCGCCGACGCAGTGCGCCACGGACATGGTCGACGTGCCGGCGGTGGGGGCGTGGGCGAGACAGTGGTTCGCCTGGGAGGACGGCAGATGGCAGGCGCCGATGAGGAGCGCGGCCTGCAGCAGCGTCAGCACGGCGAAGAGCAGCAGACCGCGCACGCCGCCCGCATCCGCGGAGCGGCCACGGCCGACGGTGTCGCGCATGCGCTTCTCCCCACGCTCTTCGCGAGGGATTCCCCAGGAACTGCTCCGGATGCCATAGAGAGGCCAAAAGAGGCGATATTTCCACCCGATCCGGGCATGTCTTCGCGCATCTGTCCCCACGTCGCCCAGTTGCCCGCGGGCGGCGGCTCCGCGTCAGTCGCCGACGGCCGCCCGCACGTCCGCCACCAGCCGCTCCGCCTCCGTCAACGACCGCCGCAACTCCTCAGGCGTACCGCCGAGTTGGCCGAGCAGGGCGGTGGCGCGGGCGGCGAAGCCGGACGGCGTGGCGGGGAGGGCGGCGGCCGCCGCGAGGGCGCCCTTTTCGTTGAGGCACCAGATGCCGTGGTGCGCGTGCAGCGCCTGGACGAGGTCGCCGACGGCCCGGGACAGGCACAAGGACGCGTGCAGCGCGTCGCCGGACCCGCACGACTTGGCCGCCATCGACGCCGAGAATCCCGCGTCCCACAGCGCGCCGCCGGTCAGCGATGTGCGCAGCGTCTCGGGGTAGTGCCGGGTCTCCTCCTTGAGCCGCGCCAGCTCGCCGTCGGTGTCGGCGAGCACCTGCCCCAGCGCCACCTCGCCCGGATACGCGGGGGACCAGAAGCCCAGCGGATGACCGGCCTGCATCCCGGTCTCGTAGCGGCCGGCGCGGCACTCCTGCCACACCCGCCGCACGCGGTCCACGTCCCGCAGGATCCAGTCCACATGGCTGCCGTCGGGCAGTACGAGCCAGGCCCCGCCGTTCACCCACGCGCCCCAGCCACCCGGCCCGAACACCTCCACGGGGCCGCCGGTCACCGCGGCGGCCAGCGACTCCAGCGCCGCCAGATCGAGCTCGCCGCGGTAGTACACCCCGAGATCCCAGTCGGAGTCCGCCCGGTGCGTCCCCCGCGCCCGGCTCCCGCCGAGCATCACCCCCACAACTCCCGGGACCCGCACGGCCCTTGAGGCGATGTCCGTCATGCGCTGAAGATCGTCCATGGCGCCACACTAGGACCGCCCGCACTCCCCGCACCACGGCGTTTTTTACGCGGCGCCGGGCCGCGCGGCCCCCTCCGGCGACATCCCGTCCTCCAGCTCCGCCGGCCCGCGCCCGTCGGCCAGCGCGTCCAGCGCGGCGCGGATCCGCAGCCGCATCCCGGCACTGACCATCGTCTCGGCCTCGTCCCAGTGCACCAGGCGCCAGGACAGCAGCTCCTCCTCCTGGAGACGGATCGCGGCGAGCCGATCCTCGTCCAGCACCCCGCCGTCGAAGAGGTACGACACCAGCGGCGGCCGCCCCGCCCCGCGCACCCAGTCGACGGCGAGCAGCGCGCCCAGCTCGACATCCAGGCCGATCTCCTCGGCGGTCTCGCGGCGGGCGGCCTGGCGGGGCGACTCGCCGGAATCCGATTCGATCGTCCCGCCGGGCAGGATCCAGGTGTCGCGGTAGTTGGGCTCCACCAGCAGGATGCGGCCCTCGGCGTCACGGAAGAGGGCACCCGCACCCGACAGGACGCGGGGCAGGCCGGCGATATAGGTGGCGTAATCCATGGTCGTCACGGCGCGAGCCTAGAGGGTGGTGGCGGCGCCGCCGAAGGATGCGGGCCGCGTCCTAGGGATCGAGATGCCCTGTTCGCGGGGCCTCTCGGCGGATAAGGTCACAGCGGCGCGACTGCCAGTACGAAAGCAAGGGGAAACACGGTGGCGGACGCAGCAAGGACACACACCGGACAGGTGCTGATCGCCGCGGACAAGTTCAAGGGTTCGCTCACGGCCGTAGCGGTCGCCGAGCACGTCACGGCCGGTCTGCGGCGCGTGGTCCCCGACCTGGACGTGGCGGCCATCCCGGTCGCGGACGGCGGCGACGGCACGGTCGCCGCGGCGCTGGCGGCCGGTTTCACCCGCCATGAGGCGCGGGTCATGGGCCCCACCGGCGAGCCGGTGACGGCCACCTTCGCGCTGCGCGAGGACGGTACGGCCGTGGTGGAGATGGCGGAGGCATCCGGCCTCCAGCACCTCCCGGAGGGCGTTTTCGCGCCCCTGACGGCCACCACGTACGGCACCGGGGAGCTGCTGCTCGCGGCCCTCGACGCGGGCGCGACCTCGATCGTCTTCGGGGTCGGCGGCAGCGCGACGACCGACGGCGGCGCGGGCATGCTCGCGGCGCTCGGGGCGCGGTTCCTGGACGCACAGGGCAAGCCGGTGGCCCCCGGCGGCGGCCCGCTCGCGGACCTCGTCACGGCCGATCTGTCGGGCCTCGACCCCCGGCTGGCCGGCACGGACATCGTGCTCGCCAGCGACGTCGACAACCCGCTCACGGGCCCCAAGGGCGCCCCCGCGGTCTACGGCCCGCAGAAGGGCGCCGGCGAGGCCGACGTGGCCACGCTGGACGCCGCCCTGGCGCACTTCGCCGAGGTGCTGGAGGCCACGGTCGGTCCCAAGGCCGCCGAGCACGCCCTCGCGCCCGGTGCGGGCGCGGCCGGTGGTATCGGTTACGGGGCGCTGGTCGGCCTGGACGCGGCGTTCCGGCCCGGCATCGACGTGATGCTCGATGTGCTCGGGTTCGCGCCGGCGCTGGCGAAGGCCACGTTCGTGATCACCGGCGAGGGCTCGCTGGACGAGCAGACGCTGCACGGCAAGGCGCCGGCCGGTGTCGCCGCCGCGGCCCGTGCGGCGGGCATCGAGGTCGCCGCGGTCTGCGGACGCCTTCAGCTGTCCCAGGAGGCCCTCGGCGCGGCCGGCATCAGCCGCGCCTACGCCCTGACGGACCTGGAGCCCGACCCGGCCCGCTGCATGGCCGAGGCGGGCCCGCTGCTGGAGCGGGCGGCGGAGAATCTGGCCCGCGACTTCCTGGTCTGAGCCGCGGACCCACGGACAACGGCCGAGGGCCCCGAGCGATCGATCGCTCGGGGCCCTCGGCCTTCTCGTATCCGTCCCGCTAGGGCAGCTGCGCGGCGCGCCCCTCCGCGCGTGACTCGCGGCGGTTGTCGCGGAAGGTGTTGACCCTCCGGGCCGTCGCGAACAGCGGGATCATCGCGCCCAGGACCACCTGGAGGGAGCAGCCGGTCCACAGCAGCAGCTGGCCGCCGGGAGCGTCCAGCGCCCAGGCCGCGAGCATGCCCATGCTGAGCACGATCCAGCTGAGCATCGCCACCGCGAGCCGGCCCCGCGGCTTGGGGTACTCGACCCGGCTCACCATCAGCCAGGCCACCCCGATGATCGCCAGCAGCGTCGGCAGGAACGGCAGCTCCAGCAGCACGATCGCCACGACGGTCAGGGCGCCGAAGGGGCTCGGCATGCCCTGGAAGATCCCGTCGCGCAGGGTGACGCAGGAGAACCGTGCCAGCCGCAGCACCACCGCCAGCAGCACCACCACCGCCGCGACCACCGACACCCGCTGGTTGGCGTCCGAGGCGACCATGCCCCAGGTCACCACGAAGTACGCCGGCGCCAGCCCGAAGCTGATCAGGTCGGAGAGGTTGTCGAGCTCGGCCCCCATCGCCGAGGCCCGCAGCTTGCGCGCGACCAGGCCGTCGAAGAGGTCGAAGACCGACGCCATCAGCATCAGGATCACGGCCACCGCGGCGCTGTGCCGCGCCATGCCGCCGTCCTCGGTCCCGGTCAGATGCGGGATGAGGACGCCGGTGGTGGTGAAGTACACGGCCATGAAGCCGCAGATGGCGTTACCGAGGGTGAGGGTGTCCGCTATTGACAGCCGCGTGGACAGCGGCATGTCATCCCCGTCCTCCTCGGACTCCGGCGCCCAGCCGGCCTGTGTTTCCGGATCAATCACGGTCAAGGCGAGTCACCCCCGCGGTCGTGGCCTGGCCGACCTCGACGGCCGCCTCGACGCCCTCCGGGAGGTAGACGTCGACCCGCGAGCCGAAGCGGATCAGTCCGATGCGCTCGCCCTGCTCGACCTTGGTGCCCTGGGGCACGTAGGGGACGATGCGGCGGGCCACCGCGCCGGCGATCTGCACCATCTCGATGTCGCCGAGCTCGGTGTCGAAGTGCCAGATGACCCGCTCGTTGTTTTCGCTCTCCTTGTTGAACGCCGGAACGAATCCGCCGGGGATGTGCTCCACGGACGTCACCGTGCCGGCCAGCGGCGCACGGTTGACATGGACATTCAGCGGGCTCATGAAGATCGCGACGCGGGTGCGCCCGTCCTTCCACGGCATGATGCTCTGCACCACGCCGTCGGCCGGAGAGATGACACGGCCCTGAGCGATCTCTCGCTCGGGGTCGCGGAAGAACCACAGCATGCCCGCCGCGAGAGCGGTGGTGGGCACGGCGACGGCGGCCCAGCGTCCCGAGCGACGGGAGCGGGCCAGGCTGACCGCTGCCGTTGCCACGGTCGGGAGGAGCCACGGCGACGCTCCGCGCGCGAGGCGGACGCGACCGCGAGGTGCAGAGGATTGGCTGTGGGGCATGGATGACCTTCGTAGCGGAGGATGCCGCGTAGGGATACGGGGGACGGCGGCTTTCCGGGGATGCTATCGGGTGCGGGCGGCAACTGGCCAAGAGCCAGCGCCAATCCGTGGCCGAAGAACGATGACGGGGTGTGATCTTCGTCTAGATGAAAACACCCCAAACGGGATGTTCACCCCTGGATCCGGTACTCCTCCAGTAGCCGTCGACCAATGATCATTTTCTGGATCTCGGCGGTACCTTCACCGATCAGGAGCATCGGGGCCTCGCGGTAGAGCCGCTCGATCTCGTACTCCTTGGAGAAGCCGTAGCCGCCGTGGATACGGAAAGCGTCTTCGACCACCTCCTTGCAGTACTCGGAGGCCAGGTACTTCGCCATGCCCGCTTCGAGGTCGTTTCGCTGGCCGGAGTCCTTTTTGCGAGCGGCGTTAACCATCATTGCATGCGCCGCTTCGACCTTTGTGGCCATTTCCGCCAGTTTGAACTGGATGGCCTGATGCTGGGCGATCGGCTTGCCGAAGGTCTGGCGCTGCTGGGCGTACGAAACACCCAGCTCGAAGGCGCGCTGCGCGACACCGCAGCCGCGTGCGGCGACATTGACCCGGCCGACCTCGACGCCGTCCATCATGTGATAGAAGCCACGTCCGGTCTCCCCGCCGAGCACCCGGTCGGCCGGAATGCGCAGGCCGTCCATGATCAGCTCGGTGGTGTCGACACCCTTGTAGCCCATCTTGTCGATCTTGCCCGGAATGGTGAGCCCGGGGCGGACCTCGCCGAAGCCCGCCTCCTTCTCCACCAGGAAGGTCGTCATCGACTTGTGCGGCGCGGTGCCCTCCGGATGACCCTCGTCCGTACGGCACAGCACGGCCACGAGCGTGGACGAGCCGCCGTTGGTGAGCCACATCTTCTGGCCGTTGAGGACGTAATCGTCGCCGTCCCGCACGCCCTTGGAGGAGATGGCCGAGACATCCGAGCCCAGCGCCGGCTCCGACATCGAGAAGGCGCCGCGGATTTCACCGGCCGCCATCTTCGGCAGGAAATAGTCCTTCTGCTCCTGCGTGCCGTGCTGCTTGAGCATGTACGCCACGATGAAGTGGGTGTTGATGATGCCCGAGACGCTCATCCAGCCGCGGGCGATTTCCTCGACGGTCAGCGCGTATGTGAGAAGGGACTCACCCAGACCGCCGTACTCCTCGGGAATCATCAGCCCGAAGACGCCCAGCTCCTTCAGCCCCTCGACGATCGCCGCCGGGTATTCGTCACGGTGTTCCAGCTCGGTGGCGACCGGCAGGATCTCCTTGTCCACGAAGTCGCGGACGGTGGAGAGAATCTCCCGCTGAATGTCGGTCAGACCCTCTGTCTGCGCAAGACGGCTCATGACGGTCACTTCTCCTTCTTGGCCGGCGGGGCCTTGAGCTCCGGGCGGCCGGGCTGTTCGCCGCCGCGCTCCTTGATGTACGTCTCGGTGGGGACCATCACCTTGCGCCGGAAGACGCAGACCAGCGTGCCGTCCTGCTTGTAGCCCTTGGTCTCGACATAGACGATCCCGCGGTCCGACTTGGACTTCGACGGCGTCTTGTCGAGCACCGTCGTCTCGCCGTAGATCGTGTCGCCGTGGAACGTCGGCGCCACATGCTTCAGCGACTCGATCTCCAGATTGGCGATCGCCTTTCCGGAGACATCCGGTACCGACATGCCCAGCAGCAGCGAGTAGATGTAGTTACCGACGACGACATTCTTTCCGAAGTCGGTGGTCTGCTCCGCGTAGTTGCTGTCCATGTGCAGCGGGTGATGATTCATCGTGAGCAGACAAAAGAGGTGGTCGTCGTATTCCGTGACGGTTTTCCCCGGCCAGTGCTTGTACACATCGCCGACGACGAACTCTTCATAGGTACGGCCGAACTGCATCGCGCTTACGCCTCCGGGGCCTCGAACTTGGACGTACGGGTCATGCCGGCGGCCCGGCCCTTGCCGGCGATCACCAGCGCCATCTTCCGGCTCGCCTCGTCAATCATCTCGTCGCCGAGCATCGCCGACCCCTTCTTGCCGCCCGCCTCCGAGGTGCACCACTCGTAGGCGTCCAGGATCAGCTCGGCGTGGTCGTAATCCTCCTGCGAGGGCGAGAAGACCTCGTTGGCGGCGTCGACCTGACCGGGGTGCAGCACCCACTTGCCGTCGAAGCCGAGGGCCGCGGCGCGCCCGGCGACCTCACGGTAGCCGTCGACGTTCTTGATCTGGAGGTAGGGACCGTCGATGGCCTGGAGGTCGTGCGTACGCGCCGCCATCAGGATCCGCATCAGGATGTAGTGGTAGGCGTCCGCCGGGTAGCCCGGGGGCTGCTCGCCGACCACCAGGGACTTCATGTTGATGGACGCCATGAAGTCGGCCGGGCCGAAGATGATGGTCTCCAGCCGCGGTGAGGCGGCGGCGATGTCATCGACGTTCACCAGGCCCTTGGCGTTCTCGATCTGCGCCTCGATGCCGATCTTGCCGACCTCGAAGCCCATCGTCTTCTCGATCTGGGTCAGCAGCAGGTCCAGCGCCACGATCTGCTGCGCGTCCTGCACCTTCGGCAGCATGATGCAGTCGAGGTTGGGGCCCGCGCCCTCGACGACCGTGATGACGTCCCGGTAGGTCCAGTGCGTCGTCCAGTCGTTGACCCGCACGACCCGCGTCTTGCCGGTCCAGTCGCCCGTGTTCAGCGCGTCGACGATGTTGTGCCGGGCGCCTTCCTTGGCGAGCGGCGCGCAGGCGTCCTCCAGGTCGAGGAAGACCTGGTCGGCGGGCAGGCCCTGGGCCTTCTCCAGAAAGCGGGGGTTGCTGCCGGGGACCGCCAGACAGGAGCGGCGGGGCCGCAGACGGTTCACCTGGGTCATGCGGGGACCTCCAGAGGGTCGAGCTTGTTCGCTTTCCGGATCTCGTCGACGATGCGGCCGATGATCTCCGTGATACCGAAGTCCTTGGGTGTGAAGACCGCCGCCACACCGGCTTCCCGGAGCGCGGTGGCGTCGGCGGAGGGGATGATGCCGCCGACGATGACGGGAACGTCGTCCACGCCGGTACGGCGCAGCCGGGTCAGTACGTCCGGCACCAGCTCGGCATGCGAACCGGAGAGGATCGACAGCCCCACGCAGTGCACGTCCTCGGCGACGGCCGCCGAGACGATCTGCTCCGGCGTCAGCCGGATGCCCTGGTAGACCACCTCGAAGCCGGCGTCCCGGGCCCGTACGGCGATCTGCTCGGCGCCGTTGCTGTGCCCGTCCAGGCCGGGCTTGCCGACCAGCAGGCGCAGCTTGCCGCTGCCGAGGTCGGCCGCCGTTTTGGCGACCTTCTCGCGGACCAGCGCGAGCGGGGTGCCCGCCTCGGCCGTGACGGCGAGCGGCGCGCCGGAGACGCCGGTGGGCGCCCGGAACTCACCGAAGACGTCCCGCAGCGCCCAGGACCACTCGCCGGTCGTCACACCGGCGCGCGCGCACTCCAGGGTCGCCGCGAAGAGGTTGCCGTCGCCCGCCGCGGTCTTCTTCAGTGCCGACAGCGCCTCCTGGGCGCGCGCCTCGTCCCGGTTGTCCCGCCAGTCGTGCAGCGCCTGGACGACCCGCGCCTCGTTGGCCGGATCGACGGTCATGATGGCGGTGTCCAGGTCCGCGGTGAGCGGATTCGGCTCGGTGGACTCGTAGCAGTTGACGCCGACGATCTTCTCCTCGCCGGCCTCGATGCGGGCCCGGCGCTCGGCGTGCGAGGAGACCAGCTGCGACTTGAGGTAGCCGGACTCGACGGCGGCCATCGCGCCGCCCATCTCCTGGATCCGGTCGATCTCGGCCAGGCACTCGTCCACGAGGGCGTCCACCTTGGCCTCGATGACATGCGATCCCGCGAAGATGTCCTCGTACTCCAGCAGATCGCTCTCGTGCGCCAGCACCTGCTGGATGCGCAGCGACCACTGCTGGTCCCAGGGCCGGGGAAGCCCCAGCGCCTCGTTCCAGGCGGGGAGCTGGACGGCGCGGGCGCGCGCGTCCTTGGACAGCGTCACCGCCAGCATCTCCAGCACGATCCGCTGGACGTTGTTCTCCGGCTGCGCCTCGGTCAGGCCCAGGGAGTTGACCTGGACGCCGTAGCGGAAGCGGCGCTGCTTGGCGTTCTCGATGCCGTAGCGCTCGCGGGTCACCTTGTCCCAGATGCGGCCGAAGGCGCGCATCTTGCACATCTCCTCGACGAAGCGGACGCCGGCGTTCACGAAGAACGAGATACGGGCCACGACATCGCCGAACTTCTCCGGCGGCACCTGGCCGGAGTCGCGCACCGCGTCCAGCACCGCGATGGCGGTGGACATCGCGTACGCGATCTCCTGCACCGGTGTGGCCCCGGCCTCCTGCAGGTGGTAGCTGCAGATGTTGATCGGGTTCCACTTCGGGATGTGCGCCACCGTGTACGTGATCATGTCGGTGGTCAGCCGCAGCGAAGGCCCCGGTGGGAAGACGTGCGTCCCGCGTGAGAGGTATTCCTTCACGATGTCGTTCTGCGTCGTCCCCGACAGCTTGCTGATGTCGGCGCCCTGCTCCTCGGCGACCACCTCGTACAGCGCCAGCAGCCACATGGCCGTCGCGTTGATGGTCATCGACGTGTTCATCTGGTCCAGGGGTATGTCCTGGAACAGCCGCCGCATGTCGCCGAGATGGGAGACCGGGACCCCGACCCGGCCGACCTCGCCGCGGGCGAGGATGTGGTCGGGGTCGTAACCGGTCTGCGTCGGGAGGTCGAACGCGACCGACAGGCCGGTCTGGCCCTTGGCGAGGTTGCGCCGGTACAGCTCATTGGACGCCTCGGCGGTGGAGTGCCCGGCGTACGTCCGCATCAGCCACGGACGATCCTTCTGACGCTCAGTCATGTGTGACCCGTATCTTCGTCGTTCAGACGCTGGCTTCGACGCTCGTGGCGTCAGACGTTGCGGAAACGGTTGATGGCGTCGAGGTGCTTGGCGCGCATCTCCTCGTCGCGCACGCCCATGCCCTCCTCGGGCGCCAGCGCCAGCACGCCGACCTTGCCCTGGTGCAGGTTGCGGTGCACGTCGTACGCCGCCTGCCCGGTCTCCTCGAGGGAGTACGTCTTCGAGAGCGTCGGGTGGATCTTGCCCTTGGCGATCAGGCGGTTGGCCTCCCACGCCTCGCGGTAGTTCGCGAAGTGCGAGCCGATGATCCGCTTCAGCGACATCCACAGGTAGCGGTTGTCGTACTCGTGCATGTAGCCCGAGGTCGAGGCGCAGGTGGTGATGGTGCCGCCCTTGCGGGTGACGTAGACGCTCGCGCCGAAGGTCTCGCGGCCGGGGTGCTCGAAGACGATGTCGATGTCCTCGCCGCCGGTGAATTCGCGGATGCGCTTGCCGAAGCGCTTCCACTCCTTCGGGTCCTGGGTGCGCTCGTCCTTCCAGAACTTGTAGCCCTCGGCGTTGCGGTCGATGATCGCCTCGGCGCCCATCTTCCGGCAGATCTCCGCCTTCTGGTCGCTGGAGACCACGCAGATCGGGTTGGCGCCGCCGGCCAGCGCGAACTGGGTGGCGTACGAGCCGAGGCCGCCGCTGGCGCCCCAGATCAGGACGTTGTCGCCCTGCTTCATGCCGGCGCCGTTGCGGGAGACCAGCTGGCGGTACGCGGTCGAGTTGACCAGACCGGGCGCCGCCGCCTCCTCCCAGCTCAGGTGGTTGGGCTTGGGCATCAGCTGGTTGGACTTGACCAGGGCTATCTCGGCGAGGCCGCCGAAGTTGGTCTCGAAGCCCCAGATCCGCTGCTCGGGGTCGAGCATGGTGTCGTTGTGGCCGTCGGAGGACTCCAGCTCGACGGACAGACAGTGCGCGACGACCTCGTCGCCGGGGTGCCAGGAGTTGACGCCCGGACCGGTGCGCAGGACCACGCCGGCCAGGTCGGAACCGATGACGTGGTACGGCAGGTCGTGCCGCTTGGTGAGCGGGGAGAGCTTGCCGTAGCGCTCCAGGAACCCGAACGTCGACACGGGCTCGAAGATCGAGGTCCAGACGCTGTTGTAGTTCACGGAGGAGGCCATCACGGCCACCAGGGCCTCACCGGGCCCCAGCTCGGGCACCGGCACCTCGTCGAGGTGCAGCGACTTGCGCGGGTCCTTCTCCTTGCTGGGGACGCCGGCGAACATCTCGGCCTCGTCCTTGTGCACGGTCACCGCGCGGTAGGACTCGGGGATGGTCAGCGCGGCGAAGTCGTCGCGGGTGGTGTCGGGCGCGAGGATCGCGTCCAGGATTTCGTTCACGGGGTGCCTCCGGCGAAGCGCGCGTCGAGGAAACGGCTTGAGGGAACGTCGGGGGTGGTGCTCAGGTGGTGCCGTCGGTTCGGCCGGTGTGGCAAGTGCGCCGGTGGGCGCGGGTGTTGATGCCTGTGACGCAGGCGTCCGGGCGGGCAGCCGCGAAGGGGTGCTGGGACAGCCGGTACACGGGGTGTGCTGTGTGCCGGTCGCCTGGACACTCATAACGTATGACACCGCGTGCCATCTGACAAGACACTGAGTGCCATGAATTTCTCGGTTGAGTGGCACGGGGTTCAGATGAGCGAGATGAGCGATGATCGTTCATATGCACGAAAAAAAGGACGGCACCCGGTCGAGTCCGCCCGGTGCCGCCCTGGCCACGCGGGGGCCGCAGCCCCCGCCCCCTCTCAGCGCTTCTTCAGCGCCCGCTCAATGGTCCGCATGACCTCGTCCAGCGGCGCATCCGTACGGGCGACCGCAACCAGCACCTCGCCCTCCCGCGACACCTTCGCCGGCGGGGCGCTCTCCCCGGTGGCCGTGCGCCCCGCGCCGATACCCGTGCCGAAGGTCTCCCGCACGATCTCGAAGGCGTGGTCCAGCTGGGTCTCGACGTCCCCCCCGGCGCCCGCGCGCAGCCAGCGCCGCAGCACGTGATTGTGCGCGGTGACCACGGCCGAGGCGGCGACCTCGGCGAGCAGCGGGTCGTCGTCGCCCTCGCGGTGGGCGCCCTCGTCGAAGTGGCCCAGAAGATAACGGGTGAAGAGGCGCTCGTAGCGGGCGACCGAGGCGATCTCGGCCTCGCGCAGCGTGGGGACCTCGCGGGTGAGGCGGTAGCGGGCGACGGAGACGGCCGGGGCGGCCGCGTACATCCGCATGACCTCCTTGATGCCGCGGCAGACCGTGTCGAGGGGGTGCTCGTGCGGCGGCGCGGCGTCCAGGACGGCCTCGGCGCGCACGAGGGTGTCGTCGTGGTCGGGGAAGATCGCCTCTTCCTTGGAGCGGAAGTGGCGGAAGAACGTGCGGCGGGCGACCCCCGCGGCGGCCGCGATCTCGTCGACCGTGGTCGCCTCGTAGCCCTTGGTCGCAAACAGTTCCATTGCCGCCGCCGACAGTTCGCGGCGCATTTTGAGCCGTTGAGCGGCCGCGCGGCGAGTGCCGGGAGTGCTGGCGTCGGTTGCGTCGGAAGTCGGCGTACGAGCGGGCTGGGACATGTGGGGACGGTACTGCATATCTACTCGGCCTGCGGCATCGAGTGCCGGTCGCGCCCCCGTGACCTGGGACGGACCGCCGGACCGAGGATCCAGCAGTCCGCCCCACGTGCCCCCGGCGCGCGGCCGGGGGCGCCCCCGCCCGTCAGCGCTTGGCGTACTCACGGAAGCCGCGGCCGGTCTTGCGGCCGAGGCAGCCCGCCGCGACCAGATGCTCCAGCAGCGGCGCCGGGGCGAGCCCGGGGTCGCGGAACTCGGCGTGCAGCACCTTCTCGATGGCCAGGGAGACATCCAGGCCGACGACATCGAGGAGTTCGAACGGGCCCATCGGGTAGCCGCCGCCCAGCTTCATGGCGGCGTCGATGTCGTCCAGGGAGGCGTAGTGCTCCTGGACCATCTTGATCGCGTTGTTCAGGTACGGGAAGAGCAGCGCGTTGACGATGAAGCCGGCGCGGTCGCCGCAGTCCACGGCGTGCTTGCGGACCTTGGCGCAGACCGCGCGGACGGTGGCGTGCACATCGTCGGCCGTCAGGACCGTACGGACCACCTCGACCAGCTTCATGGCCGGGGCCGGGTTGAAGAAGTGCATGCCGATGACGTCCTGCGGACGGGAGGTGGCGCGCGCACAGGCCACCACCGGCAGGGACGAGGTGGTCGTGGCGAGCACCGCGCCCGGCTTGCAGACCTTGTCCAGCGTGGCGAAGAGCTGCTGCTTGATCTCGAGGTCCTCGGCCACCGCCTCGACCGCCAGGTCCACGTCCGCGAAGGCGTCGAGGGAGCCGGCCGGGGTGACGGCCGCGAGGGCGGCATCCCGCGCCTCGGCGCTCAGCCGGCCCTTGTCCACGGAGCGGCCCAGCGACTTGGCGATCCGGGCCTTCGCCGTCTCCGCCTTCTCCAGGCTGCGGGCGGCCAGCACGACCTCGAAACCGGCCTTGGCGAAGACCTCGGCGATGCCGCTCGCCATCGTCCCGGACCCGGCGACGCCGACGGAGCGGACGGTGCGGCCCGAGGCCTGGTCACCGGCCGCCGAGGGGCTCTCCGCATCCGGCACGACCGTGGCGCTGTCCGGCGCCTCGTACGTGTAGAAGCCGCGGCCCGCCTTGCGGCCGGTCAGCCCGGCCTCGGCCAGCTGTCCCAGGATCGGCGCGGGGGCGTGCAGCCGGTCGCGGGATTCGGCGTACATCGCCTCCAGGACCGTGCGGGCGGTGTCCACACCGATCAGGTCGAGGAGGGCGAGCGGACCCATCGGCAGCCCGCAGCCCAGCCGCATCGCGGCGTCGATGTCCTCGCGGGTGGCGTACTTGGACTCGTACATCGCGGCGGCCTGGTTGAGGTAGCCGAAGAGCAGGCCGTCGGCGACGAAGCCGGGGCGGTCGCCCACCGCGATGGGGTCCTTGCCCAGCTCGCGGGCGAGCTGCGTCACGGCGGCGACCGCCGTCGGCGCGGTGAGCACCGAAGAGACCACCTCGACCAGCTTCATGGCCGGCGCGGGGTTGAAGAAGTGCAGACCGAGCACCCGCTCCGGGCGCTGCGAGTCGGCGGCCAGCCGGGTCACCGACAGCGCGTTGGTGCCGGTGGCGAGGATGGCGTCCGGGCGGACGACGGCGTCCAGCGCCGTGACGACCTGCCGCTTGAGCTCGTAGTCCTCGGGCACCACCTCGATGACGAGATCGGCGTCCGCGGCGGCCTGCAGATCGGAGAAGGTACGGAACCGGGCCAGGATGTCCTGCCGCTCGCGCTCGGTGATCCGCTCGCGCTGCACGGCGCGTGCGGTGGCGGCCTCGAGGGCGGCGACGGCGTGCCGGGCCGCGGCCTCGTCGGTGTCGATGCCGATGACCTCGCGGCCGGCCCGGGTCAGCACCTCGGCGATGCCGGTGCCCATGGTGCCGAGCCCGACCACGGCCACGGTCGAAAGGGACAGAGGGGAAACGTCGGTTGAGAGATCAGGGGTGGACGAAGGGCCCATCGCGAGACTCCAGAGGGTGTTCCCCTGAGGGCAGGGGAGAAGTGACGACTGAGGGGTGCCGCACGGACGCGACCGTATGCAGCGCGCAGCGGCTTGAGGGATACGGCGGGTGGGCCGCGAAAGCCGCAACGCTGCGGGAGCGCCGGCGGAGAGGGAGCCGAGGCAGGCCCTGTCCCGGGGCCGTGCCGTGTGCTACCTGAAACTGTCGTGCTGGTGCGGTGCCGAACCGACTTCACTTACTGGCGGCTGCGTCACCGGCCGCCCGAGCAGGGGTGCTGCTCGTTCCAGCAGGTTAACCGGTGGGTAACCAGAGCGCCAGGGGTAGTGCGGGTCATTAGGCTGTGGCGCAGGCCACGTCCGCGGAACCGGGGAGGCCCGGCGGGAGGGAAGCGTCAAATGGAAGACGAATTCCACGAGTTGACGGACCGGGTGCGGGCCGAGCTCCGCTCCCCACAGGATCTGGTCGCCTACGAGCGGCTGCTCGGACTTGCCCGGAAGAACACCGCGGCCGGACGCGAGGAACTGGCCCGGATGCTGGTCGCCGTGGAGCGCCCCCTGTGGGCCCGGGAGATCGCGGCCTTCATCCTCGGCTGCGCCGGCGACAAACGCGCCTTCGAGACGCTGGTGCTGCTGCTGAACTACCGCGAACCGGTCCGCTGCGCCACCGCCGCGCACGCCCTGGGCCGCCTGGGCGACCCCCGCACCGCCCGCGCCGCGGCGGCCCTCGCCACCAACCCGCTGCGCACCGCCTACGCCCTGCACCCCGTCCGGCTCCTCGCCGAACTCCGCGCCCCGCAGTCCGTACCGGCCCTGATCTCGACCCTGGACCGCCTGCTCACCCCCAACAACCCGTACTGGCGGGTGGCCCTCGCCTGCGTCGAGGGCCTGGGCGCCCTGGGCGACCGCCGCGCGGTCCCTGCGCTCACCGCCGCCCTCCCGCACCCCCGCCTGGCGGCGGCCGCGGCGGCCTCGCTGGCGCGGCTGGGGGTGCACGAGGACGCGACGGAGGGCCGGCCGGGCGACGCCGCCGGCGGCTGAGCGCGACGGCCGGAAGGCCGGGACTTGACCTTGCCGCTGGGGGCAGGGTTCGAGACTCCCGGCATGGACAACGCACAGAAGCGCAACGCGTCCCCCTCGCCCGCCGCGCGGGTCGTGATCGTCACCGGTGCCGGCACGGGCATCGGCCGGGCCACCGCCCACGCCTTCGCGGCCGAGGGGGCGCGGGTGGTGGCCGTCGGACGCCGGCGCGCACCACTGGAGGAGACCGCACGGGAGTGCCCCGCGGGCGGCGCGATCGTGCCGTACGCCGCCGACATCACCGGGGACGGGGCGCCCGAGGACCTCGTGCGGTACGCGGCCGAGACGTACGGGCGGCTGGATGTACTGGTCAACAACGCCGCCACGGTGGGCAATGCGGCGCTCGGCGGCTACACCAAGGAGCTGATGGCCCCGCTGCTGGCCACCAACCTCGTCGCGCCGGTGCTGCTGACCCAGGCGGCGGTACCGCACCTCGAGCGGACCGGCGGGGTGGTGATCAACCTCAGCACCTCGGTCGGGCAGCGCGGCTGGCCGGGCAACTCCGTCTACGCCGCCACCAAGACGGCGCTCGAACTGCTCACCCGCAGCTGGGCGGTGGAGCTCGCACCACGCGGCATACGGGTCGCCGCCGTCGCACCCGGCGCGATCGAGACCCCGATCGCGCTGCACCAGGGCTGGTCCCCGGAGCAGCGGAAGGCCGTCCGCCAGTGGCAGATCGACCACACCCCGATGGGGCGGGTCGGGCGGCCCGAGGAGGTGGCCTGGGCGATCACGCAGCTGGCCGCCCCCGCCGCCTCGTTCGTGACGGGAGTGGTGCTGCCGGTGGACGGGGGAGCGGTGGTCGGCTGACCGGGCCCGCCGCCTTCCTGCTAGAAACGTCGCCGGAGGTGGTCCGGTGCGGATCGGGGAGCTGGCACGGCTGACGGGGGCGTCGCCGCGGGCGCTGCGCAACTACGAACACGAAGGGCTGATCGGCTCGGAGCGGACGGCCAACGGCTACCGCGACTACGACGCGGGCACGGCCGTACGGGTGCGCAACATCCTGCACCTCCTCGCCGCCGGGCTCACGCTCGCCGACGTACGGTGCTTCACGCACTGCCTGGACGGCGATATGACCACCGCGCCGCCCTCACCCGAAGGCCTGCGCATCGCCCGCGAGCGGCTCGCCGTCATCGACGGGCGGATCGCCGCCCAGACGGCCGCCCGCGACCGCCTGGCGCGCGCCCTGGCGTCCGTGCCGGAGGCTCACAGCAGCGTCAACTGCGTGGGCTCGGCGGGCTGATCGCGCGGTCCGGCCGGATCCGCGTCGGACGCCGCGCCGGTGGTGTCATGGGTATCGCGGGCGTCACGGGCATCGCGGACGTTGCGGTGCTCGCCGGCGCGGTAGGGGCCGATGCCGTACTCCCGGGCGAACTCGTGGACCTGGCGGGTGATGCGGCGCTGGTACCAGGTGGGGGCGTACGAGCCGCCGGCGTACATCCGCTCGTAGCGCCGCACCAGATGCGGGTGGTGGTGGCCCAGCCACGCCATGAACCATTCGCGGGCGCCGGGCCGCAGATGCAGCACGAGCGGCGTGACGGAACCGGCGCCGGCCTCGGCGATGGCCCGGACCGTCGCCCGCAGCTGGTCGGGCGCGTCCCCGAGGAACGGGATCACCGGTGCCATCAGGACGCCGCAGGGGATGCCGTGCGCGGTGAGCGTACGCACCACGTCCAGGCGGCGCTCGGGGGCCGGCGTGCCGGGCTCGACCGTGCGCCACAGCTCGCGGTCCAGGAAGCCGACGGAGACGGAGATGCCGACGTCGGTCACGTCGGCGGCTTCCCGCAGCAGCTCCAGGTCGCGCAGTATCAGCGTGCCCTTGGTGAGGATGGAGAACGGGTTGGCGTGGTCGCGCAGCGCCGCGATGATGCCGGGCATGAGGGCGTACCGGCCCTCCGCCCGCTGATAGCAGTCGACGTTCGTCCCCATGGCTATGTGCTCGCCGCGCCAGCGCCGGGCGGTCAGCTCGCGGCGCAGCAGGTCGGGGGCGTTGACCTTCACCACGATCTGCGAGTCGAAGCCGAGCCCCGTATCGAGGTCCAGATAGCTGTGGGTCTTGCGCGCGAAGCAGTAGACGCAGGCGTGACTGCACCCGCGGTACGGGTTCACGGTCCATTCGAACGGCATCCGGGAGGCGCCCGGGACGCGGTTCACGATCGAGCGGGCGCGCACTTCGTGGAAGGTGATGCCACGGAATTCGGGGGTGTCGATCGTCCGGCTGACGACGTCCGTGCCGAACAGCGCGGCAGGGCTTTCGCCCAGATTGTCCCAGCGCATCGGGCCTCCTTCAGGGTCCTGTCGAGCCCCCGTTCTCGATAATAGAACACATGTTCCCTTGTCGGCTGTCACCCCGGATTTTGGGCGCGCCGCCCAGTGGTGGTTGGCTTGGCGGCGCATCGCAGGACCGGCAGCCGACTAACTGGAGGAAGACGCACATGGGTCAGGTCGAGGCCACCACGCAGCGCGAGATCGCGGCGGACCCGGAGGACGTGTTCGACGCGCTCGCCGACTACAGCGGCACGCGCCAGAAGCTGCTGCCCGAGCACTTCAGCGAGTACGAGGTCCGCGAGGGCGGCGACGGCAAGGGCACCGTCGTCCACTGGAAGCTCCAGGCCACCAGCAAGCGCGTCCGCGACTGCCTGCTGGAGGTCGACGAGCCGACCGACGGTCAGCTCGTGGAGAAGGACCGCAACTCCTCCATGGTGACCACCTGGGTCGTCACCCCGGCGGGCGAGAACCGCGCGAACGTCGTGGTCACCACCAACTGGCAGGGCGCCGGCGGCATTGGCGGTTTCTTCGAGCGGACCTTCGCTCCCAAGGGGCTCGGCCGGATCTACGACACGATCCTCGCCAAGCTCGCCCAGGAGATGGAGAAGTAGCCGGTCACCGGTTCGGGTGGTTTCCGTTGCGCCGCGGTGTCCGGTCGTCCCGGCCATCGTCGTACGGAAACCCCTGATGGGAGCCCAATAGGCGCCCCGGGCAACGTACTTGACGCCCCTTCCCGCCCCGCATGCCCCCTTTCGTCGTACTTGTTCGCTGTTATCGCCCGATGCGAAAAAGGGGCGGTGGTGCAGGTGTGACGAGGGAGGCAGTACGTGGGCGGGACCACCCTGGCAAAAAGGGGCAAGCGGGCCAAGCGGGCAGTGGTGCCCGTCGCCGTCTACCCGGGCGGCGGGGCAGGCCTGGCCCTGGGCTCCCGGCGCAGGCGGACGGTCTTCGTCGGACTGACACTGACGCTGGTGCTCGCGGCCCTCGACCAGACCATCGTCGCCACCGCGCTCCCCAGGATCGTCGGTGAGCTGCACGGCCTGCCCATGATGTCCTGGGCGGTCACCGCCTACCTGCTCGCCTCCACCATCGGCCTGCCGCTCCACGGCAAGCTCGGCGACCTCTTCGGACGCAAGCCGGTCCTCCTCTTCGCGATCCTGGTCTTCGTCGCCGGCTCGGCACTGACCGGCTGGTCGCGCTCCATGGACGAGCTGATCGCCTTCCGCGCCGTCCAGGGCATCGGCGGCGGCGGCCTCCTGATCGGCGTCCAGGCGGTCATCGCCGAGGTCGTACCGCCCCGGACCCGCGGCCGCTGCCTCGGCCTGTTCGGCGCGGCCTTCGGACTCGCCGCCATGGCCGGTCCCCTGCTCGGCGGCCTCTTCACCGACCACGCCTCCTGGCGCTGGTGCTTCTACCTCAACGTCCCCTTCGGCGCGCTGGCGTTCCTCCTCATCGCCGGCGCGCTCAGACTCCCCAGGCACCCCGTCCGCCCCAAGCTGGACATCGCGGGCGCGCTGCTGCTCGCCGCGTTCTCCACCTGCCTTGTCCTGCTGGCCAGTTGGGGCGGCACCCACTACGCCTGGAACTCGCGGGTCATCCTCGGGCTCGGCGCCGGTGCCCTCGGCACCGCCCTGCTGTTCCTCGCCGTCGAACACTTCGCCACCGCACCGCTGATGCCGCTCCGGCTCTTCCGCGACTCCGTCTTCACCCTCACCCATCTCGTCGGGACGGTCGTCGGCATCGCCCTCTTCGGCGCCGCGGGCTATCTGCCGACCTTCCTCCAGATGGTCGACGGCGCGACGGCCACCGCATCAGGCCTGCTGATGATGCCGCTGATGGGCGGCATCGTCCTCGCCTCCCTCGTCGCCGGCCGGCTCATCAGCCGCACCGGCCACCACAAGCTCTTCCCGATCCTCGGCTGCGCGGTGGCCGCCGAGGGAATGTGGCTGCTGTCCCGGATGGAGCGGGACACCTCGCGCGGCGTCTACAGCCTCTGGACGGGCATCCTCGGCCTCGGCATCGGCTTCGTCATGCCGGTGCTGGCGCTCGCCGTACGGAACTCCGTACGCCGCACCGATCTCGGCACCGCCACCGGCACCACCGCCTACTTCCGCCAGCTCGGCGGCAGCATCGGCGCGGCCCTCTTCGGCGCCCTCTTCGCCCACCGCCTCGCCGGCCAACTCGCCCATGAACTTCCCAAGTCGGCGCGCCTGCCCGACCCGGACTCGCTCACTCCGCAACTGGTACGAGCCCTGCCCGCCGGACTGCGGGACAGCTACATCGCCGCGTACGCGAACGCCATGCCGGGGATCTTCCTCTACCTCGCGCCGGTGCTCGTCGTGGGTTTCCTGCTCGCCATCTTCCTGAAAGAGAAACCACTGGTGTCCTACGCCTCTCATGCATCGCAGGCCCCCCAGACCTCGCACGCGCCCTACGGCGACGCCGAGGACCCCTCGGCCGGCGTGCCCCGGGCGCGCACCGCCGTCAACGGCCACGCCCCCACGGCCGGTTACGCCCCGGCCCCGGCCGGCGTCCCCGTGTGCGGCGCGGTCCGGCACCACGACGGCTCCACCGTGCCCCGCGCCGCGCTCACCCTCATCGACGTCGCCGGCCGCCAGATCGGACGCGGCGCCACGGGCGAAGACGGCCGGTACGCGCTGAGCACCCCCGGCGCCGGCTCCTATGTGCTGATCGCGGCCGCCGGCGGCCACCAGCCGCAGGCCGTCACCGTCACGGTCGGCGAACGGCCGGTCGAACTGGATGTGGTGCTCGGCGGCGCGGGCCGCCTCGCGGGCACCGTGACCACCGGCGACGGCACCCCCGTACGCGACGCCATGGTCACCCTCACCGACGTACGCGGCGAGGTCGTCGCCACCACCCGCAGCGGCCGCGAAGGCGGCTATGTCATCGGCGAGCTGGTGGCCGGCGAATACACCCTCGCCTCCAGCGCCCCGGCGTTCCGGCCCGCCGCGCTGCCGGTCACCGTCCACGCCTCCCGCGAGACCCGCCAGGACATCGAACTCGCGGGCGGCGCGGTGCTGCGCGGGACCGTACGGGCCGGCGGCGGCCGCCCCGTGGAGGACGCCCGGGTCACCCTGCTGGACGCCGGCGGCAACGTGGTGGACACCGCGACCACCGGACCCGACGGCCTCTTCCGCTTCGTGGACCTCTCGGCCGGCGAGTACACCGTGATCGCCGCCGGATATCCGCCCGTGGCCACCGTCCTCCAGGTAGCGGGCGGCGGCCGCACCGAACGCGACCTCCAACTGGGCCACGAGGACTGAGCCCGCCGCCCCCGCGCGGCCGCCCCGTCGTGGTGGGCGCGGGGGCCGGGTGCCACGGCGGGGCGGGCGCTGCGGCGGCTGGTTAGAGTTCCGCCCAGTCGACCGCCGCCGACCGCCGTGATCCCGCAGGCCACCGAGGAGAGCTCTTGATGACGTTCCGGCAGCACATGAGGGAGGCGACGGCGCGCGCCCTGGCGGAGTTCCCCCAAGAGCTGCTTCCCCAGATCTACGTCGTCACGTTCCGCATCGACAGCGTCGGCCAAGACCCCCGCTTCCCGTACCTGGCGATCGGCTACAACACCGAACTCGAGGTGGCCCGGATGCCGGCGGAGTCGAGCCCGTCGGAGGCATGGGACGTGCGCTGGAACTACGCCTATTTCCCGCCCTCGGGGCTCGAAGGCATCCGCATCGTCGGCCACCATCGCGAACACGACCCGGCCGGCGCCGAGTTGCACCGGCGGGAGGCCGAGACCAAAGGCCTCTGGTACGAGGACGGGCTCCCCGAAACGGAGCAGGACGAGCGGGGCGAACAACTCGACGCACAGTTCCGTGAACTCTGCGTCGAGCTGGCGCGGCAGCTCCACTCCGACGGCCGGATCGTCGGCACCCTGGGCCGGCCACTGCCGGTGGTCCTCTACGACATGTTCAACCCCGACGAGATGTTCGCGATGACCAGAGCCGCCAACCCGGCAGAACTGATCACGGAGTTCCTGAGCGAGGACCCGGAGGGGCCTTCGCGACCCGTGCTTCAGTAGCCGCCGCGCCCGCGCCGAACCGCAGCCGCGTGATCAGCGGCCGGTCCCCGCGCAGCAACGGCACGGCCGCGGCCCGCGGCGCCAGAAAGCCGAGGAGGCCGCGGCCCGCGGGCAGCGGGACATCGGCCACCTCGGTGACGGCCGGGTGGGCGGTACGCAGCGCCTTCCGCTCGGCCGCGTTCATGCCCCAGGGCATCGGCGGCAGGCGATGGCCGCCGGGCCCCCGGGCACCGGCGCGGGAACGGGCGCTGAACCGCCGTGACACGGTGTCGAACACCATCGTGCCGCCGGGAAAGGCCGCCGCGCAGGCGCCGATCAGCCCCTGCACCTGCGCGGGCTGCAGATACATCAGCAACCCCTGGGCGGTCACCAGCACCCCACGCGAGGACTCGATGCCGGCCATCCAGTGGCGCTCGCGGGCGTCACAGGCGACGAGCCGCTGGCGGGCGCCGTGCGGCAACAGGCGCCGGCGCAGCTCCAGCGGATCGGTCAAATCCACGGTGACCCAGCGGACCCGGCCGTTGTCCACCCGCCAGAACTGTGTCTCCAGACCCTCCCCGAGCGCGATCACGGTGCCCTCCGGATGCCGGTCCAGAAAGGCGCGCACCGCGCCGTCGAAGGCCAGCGCACGGAGCGCGATGGCCTGCGCCACCCACGGCCGGGCGGCGCCGAGCCGCTCCTCGAACGGGTACTCCACCTCGTCGACCAGCCGTACCGCGCGCGGGTCCGGCAGCACGGTGTCCCCCCGGGCGGCCTCGGCGGCCCGGTGATAGACCGTCCACAGCGCCGTTTCGGGGACTCCCCGGAGGTCTGCCCTGATACGGCCCGGCACCGCCTGGTGGCGCACATCCTCGGTCATGTGGCGTTGATATCGGGAGACCGGTCCCGTACGACGGCGATCGGAGTGTCGCTCACCCGACGGGGTGCAAAGTCGTACCGGCGGTCAGCCGGTCTGCGCGGACACGTACGCGGCCGCCGAGCGGACAACCGGGGCATCCCCCTGCCCGAGGGCCTCGGCCGCCCGCAGCACCTCCGTCAGGACGGGCAGGTCGCGCGCCTGCACGCAGAGCACCAGCAAGGGGACGACGTGGGCCGCCCAGGCCTCCCGCGACGAGGGCGGGGCCTGGGCCGCCTCCCGGGTCCAGCGCAGGATCTCCTCGGGCGCCGCGCAGGGGAGTTGCGGACCACAGTCGGCGCGGCCGCCCCCGCCGCGCTCGATCCGTACCGCCGCAGCCAGCCCCGCCGCCAGGGTCGTGTGGTAGCAGGTGCCGAAGAGATAGGCCGCGGCCTTGTCGCCGCTGAGTGTGGCCAGGACCTCGGGCCGGTGAACGGGGCTGGGCACCGCGCCGTCCGGCCGCCGGGCGCGGGCCAGGACGGACCAGCCGTAGCGCACCGGAGGGGCGGCGGAGATCCCTAATGCCTGCGTGCAGAGCAGGAGTTCGGCGGCCAGGTCGAGGCTTCCACGGGCGAGATGCACGGCCAGCAGGACCCGTACGGTCTCGCGCAGCCGGGCCGCCTCCTCCGGGCCGCCCGGAAGATCACGGCCGCCGAAGTCCGTGACGTAGAAAAGGGCATGGGTCAGGGCGTAGGTCTCGCTCTCGGTGAGGTGGAGGACGTCCGGGCGCAGGGCGGGCAGGCTCTCGCGGAAGAGCGTGCCGAGGTCGGGCAGCGGGGCGGGGGCCGGGAAGCCGCCGCGGTCGAGGAAGTAGCGCAGCTCGATCCGGCCGAGCACCGGCTTGTACGGCCGGGCATGGGCGCCGGCGCCCGCCGCCAGCAGGGCCTCGCCCCGCGCCCGCAGCGCGGGCTGCGGGCGGCCGAGGAGCTCCAGCAGGGCGATGAGGTTGAGGTGGTACGGGAAGAGCTCGTCGGCGCGGCACAGGCCGCGGGTGAAGTCCGGGTCGGCCGTGGCCCGTTCGGCGAGATCGAGGGCGCGGGAGGGGAGTGGGGCGTGTTTGGGGAGATGGCCCGAGCGGTCCAACAGCCGTATCAGGCCAAGGAGTTCGAGCAGCGGTCCGGGGCGGAAGGGGCGCCGCGGCAGGAAGCGCTCCCAGAGGTGTGGGGCGAACCATTCCAGGTGGGTATCGAGCCAGCCCAGCGCCCCGGACAGGGCACCGGCCGCCGCCTCCTCCGCCGCGTCCGCCCCCTCCGCCGCGTCCTCAGCCGACGGCGTCCCGACGGGCCGCGCGTGCGCGGGCACCGGGGCCCAGCAGGCCTCCGGGCCGCCCGCGGCGCTCATCGCCCGCTCCGCACCCGCAGCAGCACCAGCACGACCGCCAGAATCCCGCCCAGCGCGGCCAGATCCGCCCACCACACCAGCAGCTCGCCGCCACCCAGCAAGGTCCCCCGTGCCAGATCGACGGCATAGGTCATGGGATTGAGGTGCATGATCAGCGCCAGCCAGCCCGGCGCGTCCCGGGCGCTGAAGACCGAGCCGGACAGGAACAGCATCGGGAACATGGCCAGCTGGACGGTCGCCTGGAGCGTCTGGACCCGGGTGATGACCGTGGCCAGGCACAGGCCGATGACGCTGAAGACCGTGGCCGTCAGCGCATAGCAGCCCGCCGCGGCCACGAACCGGCCCGCCGTCAGATGCACCCCCATCAGCGGCGAGAACGCCAGCATGACGACGCTCTGCACGCTCACCATCCCGGCGCCCGCCGCGACCTTCCCCAGCGGCAGACAGATCCGCGGCACCGGAGCGACGAGGAGCTCGCGCAGCACGCCGTATTCGCGGTCCCAGGCGTACGACTGGCCGGACGCGACGCCGATGGAGACCACCTGGATGGCGATGATGCCGGGGAAGACATAGGCGCTGAAGGGCACCGACCCCACGGAGGGGATCATGCCGTCGAAACCGACGGCGTAGACGAGGACGAAGAAGACGATCTGTACCGCCTGGCTGAAGAGCACGCCCGGCCGTTTGACCTGGCGGAGCAGATCGCGGTGGGCGATCACGGAGATGGCGCGCAGGGCGACGGACAACCGCCCTTCGGCGACGGCCGGGGCGGGAGAGGGGACGGGAACGTGGGTGGTTGCCGCGGTCATGGCGTCCTCACGCCCTCCGGCACCGTCTGCCGTTGGCCGTGCGGCCCCGGTTGCCCGTCGAGGGCCCGCGGCCCGCCGCTCTCGCGAGGCCCGTCGTCCCCGGTGGCGGCGGCCAAGTACACGTCGTTCATGGACGGATGCCGTACGGACACGGTCAGTCCCGGCACGTCCAGGGCCCGCACCACCTCCGCGATCCGGGTCTCGGGGTCGGCGCAGTGCACGGAGACCCCCTCGGCGCCCAGCAGCGGATCGAAGCCCACGGCGCGCAACTGACGCGCGGCGGCGTCATTGTCCGCGCAGGACACCACGATCCGGGACGAGTCCAGCCCGCTCTTGAGCCGGTCGACGCTGCCGCGCCGGACCACGCGCCCCTTCTGCAGGATGACGATGTCGTCGGCGTACTCCGCCTCGTCCATGTAGTGCGTCGAGTAGAGAACCGTGACGCCCAGCTCGGCCCGCAGCCGCAGCAGATCGGCCCATACGGCGCTGCGCGCGGCCGGATCCAGCCCATTGGTCGGCTCGTCGAGAATGATCAGCCCCGGGCGGTGAAGGAGGGCGCGGGCGATCTCCACGCGCCGGGACAGCCCCCCGGACAGCTCCTCGACGGGGTCACGGCGGCGGTCGGCGAGGCCGAACAGCTCCAGCATCAGGTCGATACGGGCCCGCGCGTCACCGCGTTTCATCCCGAACAGCCGGGCGTGGAACCACAGATTGCGCTCGACGGACAGCTCCTTGTCGAGCGTGCGCTCCTGGAAGACCAGCCCCAGGCGCCGCCGGGCGGCCATCGGCGCCTCGCGCACGTCGTGCCCGAAGATCCGTACGCTGCCGCCGTCCGGCCGCGCCGCCGTCGACAGCACCCTGAGCAGGCTGGACTTCCCCGCGCCGTTGGGACCGAGCAGCGCGGTGATACGGCCCGGCGCCGAGGCCAGCGACACCTCCTGGACGGCGGTCAGCTTGCCGTAGCGCACCACGAGACCGGCCACCTCGAAGGCGGGGGGCGTCGAAGGCATCGGGACATTCCTCTCCTGGAGATCCTCGGACGGGACATTCCCCGCTGCGCGCCGTGCGGTCATACCAGCCCCAGACAGCGGTCCCAGGGCAGCGGCTCGCCGCCCACCGGCAGCAGCGCCAGGGCGACGCCCGCGGCGCCCTCCAGCATCCCCGCGACATTCACCGCCCGGTGCGCGACGGGCGAGCGGGCGGCAGCCGAAAAACGCATGAGGTGACGAAAGGCAAAGGGCGCCGTGGCATCGGCGCACCCCAGCACCTTGACCCGCAACCGCTGGCATCCGGCACGGAGTTCGTCGTCACCGGAGGCCACCGCCACCCGCGCCAGGACGCGCAGCAGGCCCGCGTACCCATGGCAGACCGTGGGGCCCTCGATCGCCCACCGCGACTCGTCCCGGCGGAGCGCGGCCCGCAGCGCATCGACGGCGGCCTCGCGCCAGCGCGGCCGGCCCAGCGCCGTCCCCGCGCGGTGGAGGGCGGCGGCCACACCCGGCGTGCCGTAACACCAGGCGGTACGCGTGAACAGCGCGTCCGGGCGCCGCGCCGCCAGCTCGTCGTCCCAGCTCACCCGGGCGGGCCAGTAGGCGCCCGCCTCGTCCCGCAGCGTCCAGCCCAGCAGCCACTCGGCGATGTACTCGACGGCCGCGCGCATCCCGGGCACCTCGCGGCCCGCCTCGTACGCCGAACACAGCACCGCCAGCGGCCCGCTGATCCCATGGGCCATCCCGAGGTTGAAGTCGCCGCGCGGATAGTCCGCCCGGTCGCGGTCGCTGATCTGGAGCTCGGGGGGCACCCACCAGCCGGGGACGCGGTGGCCGTCGACCCGGATCGGCGCGCTCAGCGCGACGAGGTGGCGGAGCGATGCGGTGAGGGCCGCCTCCACCGCGGGGCCGCTCTCCGCCGGGTCGGCCGCCGAGTCCAGCAGCAGGCGCGCCGTCCCGGACAGCCCGTTGATCAGGTCGTACGCGGCCCAGTCCACGCCGGCGCCGCCCTCCTGGGCACGGCCGCGGACGGCCCGCAGCCGTTCCGTCTGGTCCTCGGCGACCCAGGTCGCCAGATCGCGCCGCAGCGAGGCGTAGTGCCCCTCCCGTCCGGCGCAGGTCTGCGCGGCGGCCAGCAGCGCGGCCGGACCGGAGAACAGGCCATGGCTGGGCGCCGATGCCATGGCCCGCCCGGCGGCCGCCAGATGGCGGTGGGCGACCGGCCGCCAGGTGCCGTCGGCACGCGCCAGCTCGCCGTAGAGGAGGGCCGTGCCGGGAAGTCCGTTGGCGAGGGTGAGCGGGCCCCACATCACCGCGTCGTAGACGGGATCGCGGTTGTCGTCACGGGAGGCCACGGCGGCGACCTGCGCGGGGTCGGCGAGCCGCTCGCCGACCAGGGTGATGGCGCCCTGCGTAAGCGTGGCTGCGGTCACGGCTGGTGCCTCCGGCGGTTGAGGTGGTCCTGTACGGCGCCGCGTGCGATGCCCAGCACGGTCATTTCGCGGGCGCTGGAACCGCCGAACAACCGGTTGCAGACCATGTGCAGCAGACTGCCGACGACCCGACCCTCCGGGGTGTCGCCCGACTCCCTTACTTGGGCGGCAAGTTGACGGACGGCCTCGTCCCGAGGGCGGAGCGCCTCCAGGACGCGGGCGCCCACGGGATCCCCGGCGAGGGCGGGCCAGCCGCCGTACGGGTCGACGATGCGCCGCCACCGGGCGGCAATGCTGCGGAACTCGGCGGGCAGATCGCGGCGTGAGCCGGTCATCGACAACCACGCGGCGGCGCCGTCGCGGCCGTAGTCGTCGGCGGGCGGGGGAGCGCCGGGCGCGGGCGGGCCGAAGGCGTGCGACAGGGCGGCGCAGGAGATGACGGCCAGATCGTCGACGTCGTGATCGTTGCCGGGCTCCTTGGCCAGCCGCAGCAGGGCGAGGGCGGCCTCGCTGTCGTACCGGAAGACTCGTTCGGCCAGACGCTGCGCGGCCGGGCCGCCGTAGCGCTCGGTCTCCGGGTCGTACTGCGCGAGGCTGTGGCCGCGCAGCAGGCCCGCGCGCTGCCAGCTCGTCAGCAGCGCACCGGCCTCGGGGGCCACCGCGCCCCACAGCGCGCGCGGGTCCGGGCCGTGCAGCCGCAGTCGCAGATGATGTCCGGCGTCGTCCGTGTAGCGGAGGAAGAACCAGTCGTCCACGCCCAACTCGGCCGCCCTGGCGAGAAGTTGGGGCAGACGGTCGCACAGGAGGCCGTCCTGGGCGCGGGCGGCGCCGTGCAGTTTGAGGTAGAGCCAATCGCCACCGAGGCCATGGACCGTGCGATCGGGTTGCCGGTGACCGGCGTACGGGCGGCGGCGCGGGAGTCCCGTATCCCGGCGGACCAGCGGCACGACCAGTTCCGTGACATGCCCGGCCAGCGGGCCGGCGACACCGCACTCGTGCTCGCCCGGCACCTCCTGTGCGATCAGATCGGGATGCCGCAGCACCTGGTCGAGGAGCAGCTCGCGATGCCAGACGTTCTCGAGATCGAGCAGCAGACGCTGGTCGGCGGTGACGGCGAGGATCCGGCGCGGTACGTCCCAGGCGGCCCGCCAGTCCCCGACCGCCCGCGCCCAGCCGGCCTCGCGCGCGCCGCCCGCCGTACGGAGCCGCTCGCCGGCCGTACGGATCTCGTCCGGCCGCCAGATGGCGGGGGCCAGTACGAACCGGCCGTGGCGCACCCGGGGAACGAACGGCGCATCCGCGAGTGGACCCCAGTTCCACGGTTCCCACAGCCGCTGGCCCTCGAGCCCGATCTCCCACAACAGGCGGATGGCGTTGGGGGCCTGGGCGGGGGCGCTGACCATATTGCCGAGGACGGGGGCGAGTTCGCGGCCGGTGGGGAGATGGACGGCCGTCAGGCGGTCCAGGGTGGCGCCGATGGCGATGTCGGACAGCCGCAGCTCCTCGACGCCGCTCGCGTCGGGCACCCCGACGCCGATCCGACGGCCGGTCGCGGGGACGGTGTGGGCGAGGTTGGCGGCCCGTCCGGAGCGGGGCCGGAACGCGAGATCGACCGGTACGGCGCCCTCGATGTGCACCGGATTGTCACGGTGCAGCGCGCCGAACGCCTCCCGCCAGCCGGGGCATTGGTCGGCGAACCGGGCGAAGGTGGCCCCCGCCCGGTGCGAGCCGGGCGACGGCGAGAGGAAGACCCGGAACTCCCCGTTGGACAGCGCGTCCGTCGAAGGGGCGACGACCTGCACCGTCACCTCACAGCAGCTGGGCAGGTCCGCGAGATCGGCGACGTCATGGCACAGCTCGGCCAGATCGGCGTCCTGAAGGACCACCTCGCGCCGCCCCGAGCGGTGCGCGACGGCCACCAGCCGGGCCATCGCGCGGTCGCGGCGGGCGGTGCGCGGATCGTCGGGCGGCACCGGCGCGGCCTCGCTGTTGGGCCATCCGTAGCCCGCCGGCGCCCCCAAACCTGTTGATTCATCGAGGAGTTGAAGAATCGGCACCAAGCGGTCGGCCCCATATGCATCGAGGAAACGGCGGTGGTAGTCCCGCAGCGCGAACAGCCCGAGCTTGGGACGGGAGAGCCGCCACATCACACCGGCCGCCGCCTCGATCACCTCGCGCACCGCGTACGGCAGATGCAGCTCGGCATCCAGGAGGGTGTCGATGTGCAGGGGCGTGTCGTCCGGCTCGAGGGACCGGGCGGTCTCCAACAGGCGGCGCAGCGACGCGCGGCCCTCGCCTACGGGGCGCGCGTCATACGCCCGCCGCTCGCGGTCGAAGGCCAGCAGCGCGGCGTGGATCCGGCGGGTCTCCGCGCCGGGCCCGGCAACCCGGGCGAGCAGGCCGAGGACGTGCCGCAGCGGATCGCCGCCGTCCAGCGGCGGGCGCAGGCCCGTGATCAGAATCTCCTGCCGCACGAGCTCCCCGAGCAGGGCGCGGATCCGGTCCACCGGAGCCGTGGGGAAGGCCGCGGCCGTACGGCGGACCAACTCCTCGTACGGCAGCGGTCCGGCCGCCTCGGCCACCGCCCGCGCCACGACCGGCGTCCTGCGTACGGAAACCGAAGAGCGCCCCTCCCCGCTCTCGGAGGGGGCGACGCCCTGGGTGGAGGGCGAGACGAGCACCAGCCGGTCCCCGGCGGGCACCAAGGCCTGGTGGGCCTGCACGGTGAGCGCGCCGAGCACGGCCGGATCGCGCTCGAGGCGGTGGCCGATCCTGGTCAGCCACTGCATATCGGCATGGGTACGGGTGCGGTGCGCGCGGCCGCGCGCCACCTTGGCGGTGGCGTCGAAGACGCCCGTCGCCACCCCCGCGAACAGGCCGAACGGGGTGGGCCTGGTCCGCATCCGGATGTCGTAGCGGAGCGCGGCGAGGGCGGCGCGGCGCAGCTGACCGGTCTTGATCCCGGCGCCACCGCGCTCGCCGACCCGGTGGACCAGGGCGCTGAGGCTGGGGGAGGCGAGGTCGAGCGCCTCGCTCAGCGCGGGGTCGCCATCGACCGAGGAGAGGAGCGCGACACAGGCGTCGACGTCCTGGGGGCCGCCCGTATCGGGGAGGGGGAGGCCGGGTGCGTCCGGCGCCAACGGCGCACGCAGCAGGAACAGCTCCCGGGCCGCGAACGGCGCGTGCGGTGTCTGTGTTTCCCCCATGGCTCCCCCTGCTCTCGCTGCCCCTGCCCCGTGCCCCTGCGCTCGTCCTTGCGCCGCTTCGTACGAGGCCTGCGGACGAGGCCTCCGTATGCGGCGGGAACGGCCGGTGGGGCCGGGCGAGCGCCCGCCCGGCCCCACCGGCCGGTGATGTCAGCAGCAGTGGCTGCAGCCGGAGCCGCCGCCGTCGCTGGTGCACCCGGGGGTGCAGTAGGAGATGCTCGTGACGGCCGGGCCGGCGACGGACTTCTCGACGCCGATCTCCAGGTCGAGGTCGAACAGGCCGTCGTCCTGCGTCTGGGCGGGTCCGTTGATTCCCATGGTGTCCTCCGTTGAAATCACATGGACGGGTGGATGTGCATGGATCGCGATCCGGGCTTCACGCAACCACGGTCATTCGACGCTCTTCAATCGTTCTGAGCGGTCTTGGCAGTCTTGGCAGTTACGCGGCAGAAGGCCGGGAGCGCGGCAGTGGCGGGAAGAAAAATCCGGTCGGTCCGGCAGCCGGATCCGGCCCGGTCGCCGGAGGGGCCGGGCCGTAGGAGGGGCGGGATCCGGACCGAATGCCGGCGGGATCCGGACCGCACACCGAGATCCGTTTCGGACATCACTCGGATGAACCCGGTGAAACCGTGAACCGATCCCGGATTCTTGGATACGTACATGGTGTGTGTTCGGACGAAGCTCTGCTGACCGCGGTCGCCCGTGGCGACCAGGCCGCCCTGCGGGCCCTTTACGACAGGCACGCGGCCGCCATGCTCCGCCTCATCCGCAGACTCACCTCGGATCAGGGGGTCGCGGAAGAGCTCCTTCAGGAGTCCTGGCTGGCCGTGTGGCGTTCGGCGGGTGGTTTCCGCGCCGAGTCCTCCGTACGGGGCTGGCTGCTGGGCGTGGCACGACGGCAGGCCCACAACCAGCTCCGGAAATCGCGGCCGCAACTGACCGATCTCGCCGAGGCGCGCGATGTGCCGGACCCCGCGCCGAGCATCGAGGACCAGATCGTGCAGGACGCCGACCGTACGGCGCTGTTGACAGCCGTGCGGGCGCTTCCCGAACATCTGCGCGAGGTCCTTGCGCTGGTGCTGGTCGAGGACCTGGCCTACCCGGAAGTGGCCACCGTGCTCGCCATCCCGGTGGGCACCGTCAAGAGCCGGATGTCCCATGCGCGAAGGCGGCTGGGCAAAATGCTCGCCGCCACGCGGCTGGAAGGAACGGGACGACGATGACACCTCACCTCGCGGACGACGCCCTGGCGCGTCTCTCCCGGCCCGGCGCGGTCCCCGCGCAGCACCAGCGACATCTCGACGGCTGCCTCGACTGCCGTACGCGGATGGCAGTGTGGCAGGGCATCGGCGAGGCGGCCCGGGCGGATGCGGTGGAACAGACCGTGGCGGTCCCCTCGTTCGACGTGCTCATGGGGCCCGCGCTGGCGGAAGCCGGCCGGCATGAGGCGGAGTCCGCCACGGAGACCGGGACGGCGGAGCGGCCCGCCCGCCGCTTCGCGCCCCGGGGCTTCGCCCAGCCCTGGCGGCTGGCCGGGCTGCTCGCAGTGCGGCAGGCCGCGCTGCTGCCACGTATCTGGGCGCCGGCGAGCGCCCTCGGCATCGTCGGCGCCGCGCTGCTGGCCTCGACCTTCACCCAGGAACGTCTCGCGCTGCGGGTGTTCGGTGGCGTCGTGGTCCTGCTGATGCTGTTCGGCGCGCTGCTGGTGGCCTCGCCTCGCCGGGACCCCCGGCGCGAGCTGCTGTTCACCCTGCCGGTGCCGCCCGCGGCGGTGTTCCTCGCCCGGCTGACGGTGGTGCTCTGCGCCGATGTGGTACTGGCCCTGGCCTGTTCGGCGCTGCTGGACGGGCCGGCCTGGCGGACGGTGGTCGCGAGCTGGCTCGGAGAATCGTTGCTGGCCGCGTCCCTCGCGCTCGCCCTGTCCGTACGCTTCGCCCCCGCCGTGGGCGCGGCCGCCGGCGGCGCACTCTGGCTGCTCGGCCTGCTCAGCGGCCCCCAGGGCATGTTCACCACGCCGCTGCAGAACCTGACGGGCAGCCTGCTGTCGACCACGCCCTGGACGCTGCTGCCGGCCCTCGCACTCCTGGCCTGGGCCGCCATGGCCATGCGGACGGCCGGGGGGCCGGCGCCGTCGGACTAGCCGGGCCCACGCTCCGTTCGCGCGCCCCCGCCCCCACCCCCCGTCACCTGCCCTCCCCCCTACGGGGGGAGGGCAGGTGGGGGCGGGGGAGGGTGTGTGGGTGGGGTAGGGGGGTGCAAAGCGCCCGAATTCGGGCGCGATCAAGCCCTCGCTCGGCGCGCAGGCGTACCACCACCTCTCGGTACGGCCGCACCGACAGCGGCCCTCCGGCCGCAGGCGTACCGCTGCCCCAGGCGTACGTGCGCCTCCGCCCCCTGGCGCCGCCGCTCCATGCGCAGGCGTTCCGGGCGCAGGCGTACCCCCGTTCCGGGCGCAGGCGATTCCAGCGTTCCGGACGCATGTGAACCGCAGAGAGCCGGAACGCTACGTACTGTCCGTACCGCCTGCTTTCCGCGGGATCACATGGGAGGAATGGCGCAATGACTGCTGCGACTTGGTGGCCCTACGAGGTCCGCCGCTGCGGGCGGCAGGCGTATGTCCTGCCGCTGCTGGCGGCCCTCCTGGCATACGGGGCGACGGCCACGCGCACCGGCGACGGCCTGCTGCTCGGCCGCGCGCTGGTGACCTGCGCCCCGCCCACCGCCGCGGCCCTGGCCTGCGCGGCCGTGGTCGCCCGGGAGCCGATGACCGAGCTCCATCTGTCGCTGCCCACCGCCTACGCCCGCACCGTCGCCCGCCGTCTGACCTGGCCCGCCGCCGTCACCGCGGCGGCCGGCCTCGCCATGACCGGGGCGCTGGCGGCCACCGGCCAGCACCTCGACCCCGCCGTCACCCTCGTCGAGCTGGCCGGGCTGACCGTCCTGCTCGGCGGCTGCGCGGTATGGGCGACGGTACGGTCCGGCTCGGCCGCGCCCGCCACGGGACTGGTCGTGGCCATGGTCCTGGCCAAACTCCTGCTGATCGACCGGGTGGTACCGGAGGGGGCGGCGCAGGCGGTGCCCGCGCTGCTGGCCGGCGGCTGGCTGACCGCGCTGGCGCTGCGCGCCCTCCGGCCCGGCGGGAGCCAGGGCGCCCGGCTCGGCCGCGCCTCCGGTCCCGGCTTCGGCCCCGGGGAGGCCTGATGACCGCCCTGCTCGTGACCCTGCGCTACGAAGCGCTGATGGCCGCCCGCCGCAAGGCCGTATGGGCCGCCGTCCTCCCGCTGGCCCTGCTGAGCCTCCTCCTCGCCGCCACCTCACCCGTCGTCACCGGACACAGCGACCCGGCGGCCAGATGCGGCGCGGCCGCGGTGCTGGTCAACACCCTGTGCACCCTGGGCGTGGGCCTCGCGCTCACCGACCGGCTGCGCCGCTCCCTCGAGGCACGCGGCATGCCCGAACTGCTGACCGCCACGCCCGCCGGGCTGCTGGCACGCACGACCGGCACCCTGATCGGGCCGCTGCTGACCGCGCTGGCGCCGGTCGTCGGCCTTTTCCTCCTCTACGGAGCGGTGATCTCGGTGACCGCCGGCTCCGCCGCCCCGCTGGCCTCGACGGTCATCGCCCTGGTGGTGGCCGTACTGCCCGCCGCGCTCCTGGTGACCGCGTTCGCCGGGCTGCTCGGCGTGCTGATGCCGGTCGCCGCGGCGCGCGCCGTCACGGTCGTGGTGTGGCTGTGGGCCCTTCACTTCCCGCCGAGGTTCTCCCCGCTGCCCACCGCCACCGGCACGGTCCTCTCCCCGCTCGGCGGCTATCCGCTGGCCGCCTGGGCGCACGCCCCCCAGATCTGGGCCAACCGGCAGGGCTCCGGCCCGCTGCGCCCCGAAGTCTCCGACGCCACCGCCCTGCTGAACCTCGCCCTCGTCCTGGCCATGGCCGCGGCCTGCTACGCCCTCGGCCATCTCGTCGCCCGACTACGCCGACACGGAGCATCATGAACATCACCACTGAGCGACTGACGAAGGTCCACCCCGGCGGCCGCCGCGCGCTGGACGCCGTCGATCTGCACATCGACCGTGGCACCGTCGGACTGTTGGGCGCCAACGGCGCGGGCAAGACCACGCTGCTGCGCATCCTCACCGGCGTACTGCGGCCCACCTCCGGGCGGGTGACCGTCGCCGGCCACGATCTGTCCACCAGCCACGGCCTCACCGCCGTCAAACGCACCCTCGGCTACCTCCCGCAGGAGCTCTCCCTCTACCCCGACCTGACGGCCCGCGAGTTTCTCGACTACATCGGCGTCCTCAAGGGCATGCGCGACAAGCGCACCCGCCGCACGCAGGTCGAGGCCAAGATCGCCGAGGTCGGCCTGGAGGACCGTGCGGACGAACGGCTGGCCGGGTTCTCCGGCGGGATGAAGCGCCGGGTCGGCATCGCCCAGGCGCTGATGGGGGACCCTTCCGTACTGATCATCGACGAGCCGACGACCGGACTCGACCCGCACGAACGGATGCGCTTCCGCGCCCTGCTGGCCGGGCTCGGCGGCGGCCGTACGGTCCTGCTGTCCACCCACATCCTCGACGACGTCGCCCAGACCTGCCCCGAAGTCGCCGTCCTCACCGCCGGCCGGCTGGTCTTCCACGACACCACCGCCGCGCTGGTCAGCCAGGCCGCGGGGTGCACCTACGCGTTCAAGGCGGCCGGGCCGCCGCCCGGCGCGGAGGTGGTGAGCGCGGTGACCACCGCCGAGGGGCCCGAGTACCGCATCGTCACCACCCATCCGCCCGAGGGGGCGCGCCCGGTCGAGCCGTCGCTCGAGGACGGCTACGCCGCGCTCCTGTGCGCCGATGGGAAGGCGCGCGCACCAGAACGCGCGAATTCTTCACAGACCGACAGCCGGCCAGACCGTTCCGAACCCACCGGGGCCTCCGGCAGCGCCGGCAATCCCCGTCACTCCAGCGGTTCCGACAGCTCCAGCGGTTCCGACAGCTCCAACAGTTCCGATAGCGAGGTGGCCAACACATGAGCGCATACACCCGATCCGCCCGGCAGCCCCGAACCGCCGTCGCCTCCGCCCTGGCCGGACTGGCCCTGCTGGGCCTGACCGCCTGCGGGGGCGGCGGCCGCAGCGAACCGCACACCACGGACCCCGTACCGCTGCCCAGTCCGACCGCCGGCAAGCAGAAGATGAGCGAGAAGAACCTCGGCTACACCTGGCCGCTCAAGGTCGACCACGGAACTGCCGAATGCCGTAAAGACAATCAGGCGGTCTTCACCGTTCCCGACGGCACCACCTACGCTCTCAACGACCGTGCCCGTAATGCCGGATACCGTGACATCGACCCGCTGCGCGCCTCCGGTGACAACGGCGACAAGGTGAGCCTCGGCTCCCTGCTCAGCAAGACCCTCAAGCTCTGCCGCGCCGCTCACTGACCCGAGCCGGCCGGCCCGCGCACCACCAAAGGAAAACCGCACGAACGCACCACACGGGGGGCAACACCATGCAGCATCAGCACGCCTCGTCCGCCACCGGGCTGCATCTCCTGGCCCAGTCCGGCCTCCGAGCCCAATTCGAGTCGCCACACTCCCCGCTCAGCGGTCTCCGCCCCGGCCTGGACCGCGTCGACTTCGTCGAGGACGCGGCTCTGACCGCCCCCGGCACCGCCCTCGACCTCCCGGTCCTGATGCCCGTCACCAGCGAATTCCAGGCCGAGGGGCTGCGCGTCGTACGGGTCCGGCATCCCCTCGCGCTGCTCGTCGCCGTCACCAACGATGTCTCGGGCCATCAGACGTACTACGCCATCCGCTCCGGGGCGAACTTCGTGCTCAACCTCGCCATCCCCGGGGAGCGCCAGACCGACATGCTGTACGCGCAGTGCCGGGCGCACCGCGTGGCAAGCTCCGTCGACGGCTCCGCCGCCTGGCTCCGTTCCGTCCCCGGTGTCACCGGCGACCACGGCGGCCATCGCTGTGCGGACGACAGTGGCCACGCCGGCTGGGAACCTCCGCTCGCGCCGCACCGGGAGGCGCACGGATCACGGCGTCCGGAGTCCGCCTTGGCCGATTCGGTGGCCAGGGCACGGTCGGCGCTCGACGCACCCCCCGAGCCGGCTCGGGGCGCGGCCCCCGATCCGGTTTCCGTCCCGGAACGGCGCCGTGAACCCCAGCCGCCGCCCGACCCGCCGGCACCGCTCGCGCCGGGGTCCGGCGTGCCGGACTGCGACCGGGAACTGCTGCATTCGCTCTGTACCTCGGCGACCGTGTCGGAAATCGCACGGCGCCATTACTGTTCCGAGCGGTCCATGTACCGCCGTATTCGCCGTCTCTACGACGACCTCGGCGTCGCCGGCCGGTCCGAGCTGCTCTCGCTGGCCGCCGGGTGGGGTCTGGTGCATCCGGTGCCCGCACGCGCCAGCTGAAGCGCCGCGCGACGGTCCCGCGGGAGGGCGGCGTCCGGGCGGCCCCGGTGGCACACACCACCGGGGCCGCCCGCGGTCCGCTGCCGAGGGCTCCCGCATCAGCGGATCCCCGCGTCCGCGGTCTCCAGCAGCCGGAAGAAACCGGCCTCCACATCTCCGTCGAGGGCCAGCCCCGCGAGCGGCCCCTCGAAGCGGGTGCGCCCGGCCACCAGCACCTGCACCCGGTCGCAGACCTGGGCGACCTCCGCCAGCTGATGACTGGCGATCAGTACCGCCACTCCCTCCCCGGCCAAAGAGCGGATGATCCCGCGCATCTCGCGGATGCCCACCGGATCCAGACCGTTGGTGGGCTCGTCCAGCACGATCAGCCGCGGCTTGGCCAGCAGCGCCACGGCGATCCCCAGCCGCCAGCGCATACCCAGGGAGTACGCCCCGACCTTCCGGCTCCGCGCATCGGTCATCTTGACCAACTGCAGCGCCGGTTCGATCCACTCCTGCGGCACCCCGCGCAGCTTGGCATGTACCCGCAGCGTCTCATCACCCGTCAATGTGGGCCACAGGCCTGGCACTTCGATCAGCGCGCCGACATCCGCCAGCGACTGCCGCCCCACCGGACGGTCGAAGATCTCGATGCTCCCCGAGGTCGGCCGCTGCAGTCCCAGGAGCGCCTTCATCAGCGTCGTCTTGCCGGCGCCGTTCGGCCCGAGCAGGCCATAGACCTCCCCGACCTGGACCGTCAGATCCACCCCGTCCAGGGCGCGGTGCGCGCCGTAGTGCTTGTGCAGCTGCCGGATCTTGAGGGCCGTCGGCATCCGGCCGGTCGGCATCTCGGAGTATCCCGGTGTCATCGCGGTCATGGTCAGATCTCCTTACGGCTCATGTGCAGGCTGCCGATGATCAGCAGGACCGCCGTCAATGCGGCGGCGAGGCCGACGGCCAGAGGGATGGCCGAGGGGTCCGTTACCGGACTGTCCTTCGGCAGCGGTACGCCGTTGGGACCGATCCCGGCCAGCGGCAGCACCACCCGCATCGGCCAGGCGAACGGCACCGCGTACCAGAAGACCTTGTCGGAGATGAGCGCGCCGGAGAGCAGCCCCGCCACGCCCACCCCGATGCTGGGCCCCATGCCCCACATCACGGCGACCAGCACCGCCAGCGCGGTCATCGACAGTCCCACCAGCCACGGCAGATAGACCGCGGCGACGACCGTGCCCAAGGCGCCGGGGAATTTGCCGCTGAGCACCGCGCCCAGCGAGAGCATCACCAGCAGCACCGTGGAGGAGAGGAAGCCCAGCACACCCAGCGCGGCCACCTTCCCGACGAAATAGCGGCCGCGCGGCACGCCGTACGACAGCAGCAGTCGCCACGCGTCCTGGTCGGCGCGGACCGACAGCGCCGCGGCCAGGCCCGCCGTCATCGGCACCAGCACGCCCCAGAACTCCAGCGTCACATTGCGGAACACCTCGAACGTCTGGCCCGCCTTGGCCTCGGAGGAGCCGAGCGCCCCGAGGAACAGCGGGACGGTGATGATGACCGGCGCGAGGAGGTGATACCAGGGCACGAAGCCCCGGCGATTGCGGGCGAGCTCGGTGCCCAGCACCGTGGCCAGCGAGGGGTTGTCGCGCTTGCCCGCGAGCGGCGGGGCGAGGGTGTCGTGTGTCATGCGTTCTCCCACGGGTGCCGTCAGATGTCCTCCGGTTACGCCCTGTACGTAGCGTCGGCCGGCGACTCGGTTCACCGTTTGGTGTGCCGGTCTCGCGTTCGCGGCCCGGCCCGGGTGCCGGTCGCGTATCCGTGCCCGCATACGCGCGGTGGCCCGCCCCGGCAAGGCGGGGCGGGCCACTTGGGTGAGCTGCGGGGGCCGGGCGGGGCTCAGATCTCCTCGCCCGAGAGCAGCGGCTCGAACCGTTCGTAGGACGCGTAGTCCCGGAAGTGCCGGGTGTAGAGATCGGCGTCCCGGGTCAGATCGGTGTCCTCGGCCTCCTTGACGTCGACGATCGCCCGCAGCCGCCAGACGACGGTCTCACCCTGCTCGTTGCGGTAGCCCGTCTCCGCCTCCCGGGCCCGGCGCTCGACCCGCTCCCGTGCGGCTTTCTCGTCCGGCGCGTGCACCAGCAGGAAGCTCTCCTGGAAGAGCGACGGCCGGTCCGCCGCCTCGGAGCGTGCCTCCATCAGCACAATCGCCACATGAGGAATCGTCTTGGGGTTCATGGCGGTCATGGCGGACTCCTTGCCCGGTCGGTATCGGCGGGTGCGTTCGCGGTGAGCCGCTCCCCACGATCCTCACCCTCCCCGCGATCCGCCCGTTTCTCACTTGTCGAACCGGCGGTCGTTCAGCAGCTTCCACGCCTTGACGTCGTCCCGGTCACCGCTCCGTTTGCCGGCGTAGATCTGGCCGAGCGAACGGGACAGCCGGTCGCTGGGGAATTCGCTGCGGATGGACCCCTTCTTGCACCGGGAGATGAACTTCGCGGCGATCTCCTCGTGGTTGTCGGCGGCGCGGCAGCTCAGCGCGGCCGACGCGGTCGTGCTCCGGGCGTCCGCGGCGCCGGCCGGGGCCACGGCGGAGGCGGCCGGGGCGACCAGTCCCCCCAGCGCGAGGGTCAGGACTCCGGCGATGAACGCACGGCGCAGCGTCGTGAGGCGTGCCGTCGCCAGGCGTGACGTCGTCAAGGGGCGCGTCGTCGTGGGCAGCGTCTTCAGCGTCTTCAGCATCTTCATGGTCTTCCTCCCGAAGTGGGGCTGAGGCTGACACACCGGACCACCCGGGCCACGGGGGTGACCCGGCGGTCCGGTGCTGCCGAAGAGCGTTGCACCGACGACGGCCACATAGACGGGGTGGCAGAGAGATGGGCAGTCAGGTGTCAGCTGTGCCACCACAGCGGGCCGGTCTTGTGCTGGAGCGCACTCCAGCACCTAGCGTCTGCCACACGAACTGCCACGAAAGGAAACGCGGTGCGCTACACACTCTTCGGCAAGACCGGCCTGCGGGTGAGCGAGTTGAGCCTGGGGGCGATGACCTTCGGCGGGGAAGACAGCGGCTGGGGCGTTTCCAAGGACGTCAGCGCGCGCCTCCTCGACGCCTACACGGACGCCGGCGGCAACTTCATCGACACCGCCAACATCTACACCGGCGGAGAATCCGAGACGATTCTCGGCGAACTGCTCGACGGCGGCCGCCGGCAGCAACTGGTCCTGGCCACCAAATTCACCTGCGCCACCCGCAGCGGTGATGTGAACTCCGCGGGAAATCACCGCAAGAGCCTCGTCCAGTCCGTCGAGACCAGTCTGGAGCGGCTGCGCACCGACCACCTCGACATTCTCTGGGTGCACGCGCGGGACAACTTCACCCCGGTCGAGGAAACCATGCGTGCGCTGGACGACCTCGTACGCGCCGGGAAGGTGCTCTACATCGGCGTCTCCGACTGGCCCGCCTGGGAGATCGCGCAGGCCAGTACGCTCGCCGAACTCCGCGGCTGGACCGCCTTCGCCGGTTCGCAGATGCGCTACAACCTGCTGGAGCGGACGCCGGAGCGGGAACTGCTCCCGCAGGCCCGCGCCTTCGACCAGGCGGTGCTCGCGTGGGCGCCGCTCGCGGGCGGCAAGCTCACCGGCAAGTACCGCCGGGGTGCGGACGGCCGGCTGACCGTGGTCGGCGAGTACAGCGGCGGGAACCACAACGAGGACGAGACCATCACCGCCGTACTGGAGATCGCCGAAAAGGGCGGCTGGAGCCCGGCGCAGGTGGCGCTGGCGTGGCTGCGCAGCCGCCCCGGCAACATCATCCCGATCATCGGTGCCACGAAGGAGAGCCAGCTCGCCGACAATCTCGCCAGCGTCGACGTGCACCTCGACGCCGATGCCCTGGCGCGGCTGGACGGGGCGAGCGCGGTGCCGCTGGGCTTCCCGCATGCGTTCCTGAACGAGCCCGGTGTCCAGGCGAACGTTTACGGTGACCGCCGGGCCGACATCGACGACCGGCGCTCCACGTACCGGCGGACGACGGGCGGGGTCCTCTAGTGGCCTGAATCGGAGCTTCCTGGCGTCGGGACCCACCGTTGGATCGGATTCATGACCGCGGCTGAAGCGCGGTGGCGGCCCGGACCCCCGGCCTCGTGATCGCGAGACCTTCGATGCCCGCCCTGCTCTGGCTGTCTGCGCTCGCGTTGTCAGTGCGGCATGGAACATTTGTTCGTTGAAGCGATGGATCGATCTCGACTCGATGATGGGGGCTGTCTTCATGGGCATGGTCATCTCGTTCACGCGCGTGACGCCGGAGGAGTTGAACAGGGCGGAGAAGGATCACGAGTGGGCGAGCGAATTCCTCTGGAAGGTCGACGAGCTCCGGCCGGACAACCCCGAGGCCTACCTCGACAAGGCCTGGGCCGGCCTGGAGTTCCTGCTGGGCGCGGCCGATGCGTCCATTGAGTTCCTGATGGATGGCTACCAGATAGACGACGACGGCACGCTGTTCAGCTGGGGCGTCGAGCACGTCCAGGGCGTGGCGAAGAGGCTGCGGGCGCTGCCGTGGGAGCGGTTGGCCACCCATTACGACCCCGTTCGGATGACCGAGGAAGGGGTGTACCCCAACGTCTGGGATCCCGAGGATGAAGACGAGCTCGAGTATCTGAAGGGGGCCTACGAGACGCTGGTGAGCTTCTTCGACGCCACGGCCCGCCTGGAGTCGGGGGCGCTGATGAACTTCAGCTTCTGAGGGAGCGGGAGACGAGGGGGCGCACCGTACCGGTTCTCACTTCAGCCGCTGGATCCGGCGCGCCACCCGTGCGTGCTCCCGCAACTTCTCTTCCAGTTCCGGCAGTTGGGGCTCACCCCCGTCCACCAGGACGCGCCCGCCGACGATCGTGGTCCAGGCGCGGGACGGCCCGCAGCGCAGCCAGGCCTCCACCGGGTCGGTGAACGAGCCCGCGAGCGCCACCTCATGGGTGTTCCAGACGACCAGGTCGCCGCAGGCGCCGGGCCGCAGATGGCCGAGTTCGTCGTCGCGGCCGAGGCAGCGGGCGGAGCCCCGGGTCGCCATGTCGAGGGCGTCGCGGGCGGTCATCGCCCCGGGGCCGCCGCGATAGCGGGCGAGCAGCAGGGCGCCGCGGGTCTCCATCCACAACGAGGCGTGGTCGGTCGAGGCGGACCCGTCGCAGCCGATGCCCACCGGCATGCCGAGCTCGCGCATCTCCCGGATGGCGGCGGTGCCGCCGCCGATCAGCATGTTGGAGCTGGGACAGTGCGCCACCCCGACGCCGGCCGCGGCGAGCCGGGCGCGCTCCGCGTCGTCCGGGTAGATGCAGTGGGCCACCCACGTCCGGTCGGTCATCCAGCCGACGGAATCGAAGTACTCGACGGGCCGGCAGCCGTGTGTCTCCAGGCAGAAGGCGTCCTCGTCGCGGTCCTCCGCGAGATGGGTGTGCAGCCGTACGTCGAGCCGCTCGGCCAGCTCCGCGGTCTGCACCATCAGCTCCTTGGTCACCGAGAACGGCGAGCAGGGCGCCAGCGCGACGCGGATCAGGGCGCCCGGCGAGGGATCGTGATAGGTGGTCACCACCCGTTCGCTGTCGGCGAGTACCTCGTCATCGGTCTGGGTGACGGAGCGCGGCGGCAGCCCGCCGTCCTCGACGGAGCGGGTCATCGAGCCGCGGGTGGCGTGGAAGCGGAAGCCGATGTCCTGGGCCGTACGGATCTCGGCGTCGACCAGCCGCGGCCGGGGATGGACATAGAGGTGGTCCATCGAGGTCGTACAGCCGCCCATCAGCAGTTCGGCGATGCCGACGTAGGTGGAGAGGTGGACGGCTTCCGCGTCGAGGGCGGACCACAGGGGGTAGAGCGCCGTGAGCCAGTTGAAGAGGGTGCCGTTGACCGCGGGGGCGAAGGAACGGGTGAGGTTCTGGTAGATGTGGTGATGGGTGTTGATCAGGCCGGGGGTGACCAGGCGGCCGGTTGCGGAGATCGTACGTGCGACGCTCTCCGGCTCGGTGCCGGGCCCGCCGACCGCGGCGACGCGGCCGTCCCGCAGGGCGATCCAGCCGCCGGCGATCTCGGTGGCGCCGTCGACGACGAGCAGCTGGGCATCCTTGACGAGCAGGTCATAGTCATAGCTGGGCTTGCGCATGCGTGGTTCTCCCGTGATCGGTGTGCCGGCAATGGCACAAGGACTGCACTGAGTGCGCAGTTGCCCTGTACCGGTGTCGTGCGCCGAGCCGACCCCGGATCGTCACCACTCGCTCACGCGGGCGGACGGGCGTTGTTCCCCTGGTCGTTGGTCGTCTGCCCGTTCCGCGCACCCGTTATTCGCCTTTGTCGTTCGCGCGGTGGGTATGCGCCCTCGGGTTGTGCCGGCGAACGAGGTGCTGCCCCGTACCGCCCCGCTGTATGCCGACGCCGGCGGCCGGTTGTGGTGGCTGGCTATGGTGACCAGCGGTCGCTGGAGGGATCAGTACGCGATCAGCAGGCGACCAAGTACGCGATCAGTACGGGGAGGCGGGAGACGGCGCATGGCAGTCGAAGAAATAGTGGTCGTGGGAGCCGGAGTGGTGGGGGCATCGGTTGCCTACCACCTGACCGCGTTGGGGCACGACCGGGTGACCGTCCTGGACACCCGCGAGCGGGATGTGCTGCCCGGCTCCACCGGCCTGGCCCCCGGCTTCGTCGGTCAGCTCAGCGCCACGCCGGAACTGGCCGTGCTGGCCAAGGACAGCGTCGCCACCTACCGGTCGCTCTCCGCCGGCGCGGACCGCCCGGCCTTCTGGCAGGTCGGCTGCCTTGAGGTGGCCACGACGCAGGCGCGGCTGGCGCAGGCCCACCAGGACGTCGAGCACGGTCGCGGGCTGGGCATCGAGGCCGAGGTGATCGACGCGGCGGCCGCGGTGGCGCTGGCCCCGGCCCTGGTCGACGGCGAGCGGGCGCTCGGCGGGCTGCACATCCCCTCCGACGGCGCCGCCGACCCGTCGGCGCTGACCGCGGCCCTGGTCGCCGCGGCGGAGCGGGCCGGCGCCCGGTTCCGCTGGCAGACGCCGGTGCGGGCGCTGGAGTTGGCGCGCGGCCGGATCGTCGGCGTACGGACCGGGGCGGACGGCGACGACCTGCTGCGGGCCGACCGCGTCGTACTCGCCACCGGGATCTGGGGCCCGGTGCTGGCCGGCCAGGCCGGCGTACGGCTGCCGATGGTGGACGTCCAGCACCCCTATCTCTTCACCGCCGAACGCCCCGAACTCGACGACACCCCCCGCGATACCCCCCTCGACACCCCGATCGTGCGGTACCCGGACCACGCCGTCTACACCCGCCGGCACGGCCGCCGCTACGGCCTCGGCAGCTACGCGCACACCCCCCTCCCCGTGGAGCCGACCGCCGGACTCGAAGGGGCCGAACGCCCCTTCCGTGAAACCGACTTCGGCACCGCGCTCGCCGAGGCCCGTGCCCTCGTCCCCGCCTTCCGGCAGGCCCCGCAGGGACGCCGGCTCAACGGCGTCTTCGCCCTCACCCCCGACGAACTTCCCCTCGTCGGCCCTGCCCCCGGTGCCCCCGGCCTCTGGGTCGCGGAGGCCAGCTGGCTCACCCACGCCGGCGGCGTCGGCCGCCATCTGGCCCACCTCCTCCTGGACACGGGGCACCCCCTCGTGGACCCGGACCGGCTGGCCCCGGGCCGCTTCGACCATTGGACCGACCGGAAGGTGCGCGAGAGGGCGCTGGGGCACTATCGCGGAATTTACGACGCTCATTGAGGCCCATTGACGCCCATTGAGGCCTGTTGAGGACCATTGCGCCCTATTGGCGTCCATGAGGAGGCGAACAGCGAGAGGGGCTGGCCGGCTATCGCTCCACCGATTGCGGAATGCGCGCCGCCGGCAGGTCCTCGAGGAATTCCTGGAGCGCCGCATTGAACTCTTCGGGACGTTCCAGATTCGGCATGTGTGCCGCCTGCGGAATGACCTTGAGTGAGGCGTGGGGCACCCGGTCGGCGATCAGCTCGGCGTCGCTGACGGGCGTGAACTCGTCCTCCTCGCCCACGACGACCAGGGTCGGAACCGTGATGCGCGACAGCAGGTCCGTGTAATCCCGCCGCTCGGCGCGGCCACGCAGCGCCGCGGCCGCGCCCTCGGGAGAGGTGCCCCGCATCATGTCCAGGACGTGTCGGGCGACGGCCGGCTGCGTCTCGATGTTGCGCGGCGCGATCATCTTGGGCAGCACTTCCCGGGCGTAGCCGGCCATGCCTTCGCGCAGCAGGCGATCGGCCGTGTCGCGGCGGACGGCGCGGGCCTCGTCCGTATCCGCGGCCGCGAAGGTGTCGGCCAGCAGCATGCCGCTTATCCGGTCCGGGAATTGCCGGTGGAACTCCATCGCGATCTGCCCGCCCATGGACAGGCCACCGAGGACGAAGCGCTCGACCTTGAGGTGATCGAGGAGGCCGGCGATGTCCCGCGCGAAGGTCTCCAGTGTGGTTTTTCCCGGTGAGGTGTTTCCCGCTGCGGTTTTGCCGGGTGCGGAATTTCCTGGTGCAGGGGTGTGTACGGCCGGGTTCTCGCCGTAACCGCGGAGGTCCGGGGCAATCACCCGCATGCCCGCCCGCCGGAAATGGTCGATCTGCGGGCGCCACATCGAGCGATTGAAGGGATGTCCATGGATGAGGACGAGCGGCTCGCCGTCGCCCGCATCCTCGTATGCGCCGGTGATGGTCATTGTTCCTGCCCCGTTCTTCCGCGTTCTTCCGCCAACTGCCGCCGGTTTCCGTTGGCTTCGTTAACTTCCATCGGCGTCCGTCGACTTGACGACTCGATGCTATAGAGGGCAATCTCTCGGTGCAATAAAAACAATGCGCTCGGTGCAATGTTGAATGTGCGGCGCGCGCCGCGGGGACGTGGGGGCCTGCTGGTGGACGACTATCGCGTGATCGCCGATGAGCTGGCTGCCGAGATCGCGGCGGGCCGGCTCCGCCCGGGGGACCGGCTGCCGCCGCTGCGCCGGTACGCCCGTCAGCGGGGCATCGCGAGTTCGACCGCGGCACGCGTCTACCGCGAGCTGACCCGGCGCGGCCTGACGGTGGGTGAGGTCGGACGGGGAACGTTCGTACGGACCTCCGCGCCGGCGGCCGAGCCCGCGCTGGCCGAGCCGGGCGGGGCGCGGATCGATCTGGAACTGAACTTCCCGGTGCTGCCCGAACAGCCGGCCCGACTCGCCGAGAGCCTCCAACACCTGCTGCGCGCCGATGTGTTGGGAGATGCCCTGCGGCCGGTCGGCGTGGCGGGCACCGGGCCCGCCCGCGAGGCCGCCGCCTCCCACCTCGCCCGCGGCGACTGGGCCCCGGACCCCCAGCGGCTGCTCTTCGCGGGCAACGGCAGGCAGGCCATCGCCGCGGCCATCGCCGCCCTCGTCCCGGCCGGCGAACGCCTCGGCGTCGAATCGCTGACCTACCCCGTGGTGAAGGGCATCGCCGCCCGCCTCGGCGTCACCCTCGTACCGTTGGCGATGGACGAACACGGCCTCCTCCCCGAGGCGGTCGACGCCGCCCCGCCGCTGCGCGCCGTCTACCTCCAGCCCGCCCTGCACAACCCGCTGGGCATCACCATGCCGGACCACCGCCGCGAGCAACTCGCCGAAACCCTGCGCCGGCACGGCCTCTTCGCGATCGAGGACGCCATCTACGGCTTTCTCCGCCGCGACCTCCGCCCCCTCGCCGCCCTCGCCCCCGAACGCACCGTTCTCGTCGACAGCCTGTCCAAACGCCTCGCCCCGGGCCTCACCCTGGGCTTCGTCATGCCCCCCGAGGGGCGTACGCAGGAGTTCGCCGCGGCGCTTCGGTCGGGTACCTGGACGGCCGCCCGCTTCGCCCTGGATGCGGCGACGCGCTGGATGGCGGACGGCACCGCCGCCGCCATCGAGGAGGACAAGCGACGCGACGCCGCGAACCGTCAGCGGCTCGCCGCCGCACGCCTCGCCCCGCACGCCATCCAGGCCGACCCGCACGCCTACCACCTGTGGTGGCAGCTCCCGGACCCCTGGCGGGCCGACACCTTCGTCGCCGCCGCTGCCCGCCACGGTATTGCCGTCACCCCCTCGGGAGCGTTCGCCGTCGGTCCGGGCCACGCGCCCAACGCCGTACGCCTGGCCCTGGCCTCCCCGCCCCTCGACGCCCTGGCCGACGCCCTGGGCGTACTGGCCGAACTGGCCCATGGGACACCGGAGGACGCGGGGGCGGAATAGGGGAGGGGAAGGGGAGCGAGGAGAAGGGGGAGGCCGTTCGACGGGGTCAGTCGGCGCTCGGCCCGTGGCCGAGGACATACAGCCCGGGAAGGTTGACCACGATGGCTTCCTGGGTGCTGCGGGCGATCACCACGACGGCCTCCTCGTCGGGACTCGGGTTCTCCTCGCGATGGGGGACGTACGGCGGGACGAAAATGTAGTCGCCGGGCGCGGTACGGAGCCGGATCTCCTCGGGGGTGCCGCTGGAGTCGTCGAGAAAGACGAACTCCGGGTGGCCCTTGATGACATGGATCGCGGTTTCGGAGGCACCGTGGTGATGGTTGGCGGAGGTGGTCGCCGGGGCGACATGGGTCTGCCCCATCCAGATGCGCTCCGAGCCGACCGTCCGCCCGCTGATCGCGGCGAACCGCCGCATGCCCCCGGACTGGGCGGTATCGCCGTCCAGGGCATCGGCGCGGAGGTGATGCAGCCGGGCGCGCAGCGGCAGGGAGCCGGCACCTCCGGCCGGGTCGTCCCGGCCGTCGTCCGGGAGGTCGGGGTGAAAGGCGTCGTGCGAGGTCATGGGAGTCCTGCTCGTCGGGGTCGGTCGGGGGTCAGCGGGGGATGCGGTGTCCGGGTACGCCTACCACCCGGACACCGCTCCGTACCATGGCCCGAATCACCCCGAGCGCCTGACGACCGTGCCTGCCGCCAGTGCCTGACCGGCGGAAACGTCGCCCGGTTCCTACTTCACCGACCCCGCCATGATTCCCTGCACAAACTGCCGCTGGAACGCGAAGAACACGATCAGCGGCACGATCAGGGAGAGGAACGCGCCGGGCGCCAGCACCCCGATATTGCTGCCGAACTGCCGCATCTGCGACTGCAGGGCCACCGTCAGCGGCTGGGACTCGTTGTCGGCGAAGAGCAGGGCGACGAGCATGTCGTTCCACACCCACAGGAACTGGAAGATGGCCAGGCTGGCGATGGCGGGCCGGCCCAGCGGCAGCACGAGCTGGGAGAAGATCCGCCACTCCCCGCCGCCGTCCATCCGGGCAGCCTCCAGCATCTCCTTGGGAATCTCCGCGAAGAAATTGCGGAGCAGGAAGATGGCGAAGGGCAGACCGTAGGCGGTGTGGAAGAGGACCACGCCGGGGATCGAGCCGAACAGCCCCAGCGCGCCGAACATCTTGGCCACCGGCAACAGCCCGATCTGCACCGGGACCACGAGCATCGCGACGACCAGCAGGAAGATCCAGTCGCGGCCCGGGAAGTCCAGCCAGGCGAAGGCGTATCCGGCGAGCGCGGCGATCACCACGACGGCGATGGTGGTGGGCACCGAGATCAGCACGGTGTTCCAGAAGGCCTGGACGATGCCCGAGTCCTTCAGCAGCGCCGAGTAGTTGTCGAACGACAGCTGGCCCGGGGTGGTGAACGCCTGCCACCAGCCGCCGCTCGCATTCGCCTCCTCCGTCCGCAGGGAGGAGAGGAACAGTCCGGCGGCGGGGGTGAGCCAGACCAGGCCGATGATGAGCAGCAGGGCCTGGATCAGGCTGGTGGTGAGCCGCTTCGCCGGCCGTGCCGTCTTTCGCCCGCGCGGGGCGGTGGCTTGCTGGACGGTGGTCATGACTGGCTCCTGCGGAAGCGTCGGATGTTGAGGGCCATGGCCGGGACCACCAGGAGCAACAGCAGGACACCGAGGGCGCTGCCCAGGCCCTGGTTGTTGCCGCCGCCGAAGGAGACCAGCCACATCTGCAGGGCCAGCACATTGGCGTCCTGCTGCACGGGGCCGGGGGCGATGATGTAGACGAGGTCGAAGACCTTCATCACGTTGATCACCATGGTCACGAACACCACGCCCAGGGCGGGCGCGAGCAGCGGCACGGTGATCCTGCGGAACACCTGCCACTCGTTCGCACCGTCCATCCGCGCGGCCTCCAGGATGTCCCGCGGCATCGCCGAGAGCCCCGCGCCGATCAGGACGAGGGAGAAGCCGGTCCAGATCCACATGTAGGCGCCGATGATGGCGGGCGTGATCAGCGCCGGGCCGAGCCAGGAGACGCCCTCGTAGGGCGGGGCGAAGTCCTGGGCGGGGAGCCGGACGGCGTACGAGCCGGACGTCAGGCCGGTCAGCCGGTACGCGCCGTCCGGGCCGGTCGTGCCGTGGGCGACCACCTTGCCGTGCCGATCGACGGCCTCGACGGCGAGCCGGGGCAGACCGCGTTCGGCGGCGTCCACCTTGCCGGGCCTGCCGCCGCCACCGGGCGTGAAGTCGAGGAAGACCACACCGCGCAGTTCGCCGTCGCCGGCCGTTGCGTCGCCCGCCTTCGCGGCCGGCGCGGCCTGCTTGGGCATGTCCTTGGGGGCCACGCCCACCAGGCCGAGGTTGACGGTGTTTCCCGGCCCCGTACGGCGGGCCGTCGTGTACGAGCCGTCGTGCCCCTTCACCAGCAGCTTGTCGCCGATGCGTGTCTTGGCGGTCGGGAAGGAGGCGGCATCCCCCTGGAAACTGTCATGGATGCCGACGGTGACGGCGTTGAGGACGCCGCGCTGCGGATCCTGCTCGTAGGCGAGCCGGAAGATGATGCCGGCGGCGAGGAAGGAGATCGCCATCGGCATGAACATCAGCAGCTTGAACGCCGTCTTCCAGCGGATCTTCTCCGTCAGTACGGCGAGGACCAGGCCGAGTCCGGTCAGCAGCGCGGGGGCGAAGACGACCCAGATGGCGCTGTTCCGGATGGCGCGCAGGGTGGCCGGGTCCTGGAACATCTGGGTGTAGTTGTCCGCGCCGACGAAGGTGGTGCCGGACGCGTCGTACAGGCTGCGCACGACGGAGAACACGATGGGGTACGCGACGAGCGCGCCCAGCAGCAGCAGTGCGGGCAGCAGGAAGACGGCCGCGATGCGCCGGCGGCGGCGGACGGCGCGCCGCCCGGGGGCGCCGGCCCGGCCGGACGGTGCGTCCGGCGGGCCGGGCCGGGTGCCGCCCGTCTTGGCGGGCGGCGCCTCGGAAGTGGTGACTGGCATGGCAGGGCCCCTTAGCTGCGGTACGCCTTGACCGCGGCGGCCTCGAGCCGGCCGGCCGTGGCCTTGGGGTCCGAGGGGTTGCGCAGGAAGTCCTGGAGCAGCTTCCACTCGCCGGCACCCTGGGTGCCGCCGAAGGCCGCGGGCGCCTGGTCGGACATGTCGAACCGCACGGAGTTGCCGGCGGCCGTCAGCGACTGGGCCGCCTTGCGGGTGACCTGGTCGTGGTAATCGCCCGCGGGGACGTTCTTGTTGGGCGAGATATAGCCGCCCGCCTTGGCCCAGATGCCGGCCGCCTCCGGGGTGGCCAGGTACTTCACCAGCTCCATCGCGGCCTTCTTGTTCTTGCCTGCCTTCAGCACCACGGCCGCGTCACCGCCGCTGACCACCGGGGCCTTGCCGCCGTCGACCGAGGGGAACGGGAAGAACTTGGCGTCCTTGCCGACCTCCTTCTTGAGCTCGTCCTTCACCAGCGCGCCGACGAAGTCGCCCTCGTAGACCATGGCCGCCTTCGGCTCGGGACCGAAGACCTGCTGGACCGACTCGGGGAAGTCGGTGCGCAGCGCGCCCGAACCGCCCCCGGCCACCAGGTTCTTGTCGCCGAAGAGCTTGCCGAGGGTGGTCAGCGCCTTGACCACGCTGGGATCGGTCCAGGGGATCTTATGGGCGGCCAGCTTGTCGTACTTCTCGCCGCCGGCCTGCGAGAGATAGATGTTCTCGAACCAGTCGGTGAGCGGCCAGCCCGCCTCGCCCGCGACGGAGAAGGCCGGCACGCCCGAATCGGAGAGCGTACGGCCGGACTTCAGCAGCTCCTGGTACGTCGCGGCGGGCTTGACCCCGGCCTGTGCGAACGCGTCCGGGCTGTACCAGACCGTCGACTTGTGGGAGGCCTTGAAGTACAGGCCGTAGTAGGTCTTGCCGACCGTGCCGTAGTCCTTCCACACCTGCGCGTAGTTCTTCCCGGCCTGGGCGTCGACCTCCTTGGAGAGGGGCGCCAGCCAGCCCTTCTTCGCGAACTGCTGGAGCACGCCGACCTGGGGGACCATCACCACGTCGGGGGCGTTGCCGCCCTCGATCTGGCTGCCGACGACGGTCGAGACGTTGTCGCCGGTGGAGGCGAACGTGACCTTGGCGCCGGTCTTCTCGGAGAACGCGTCCAGCACCCGCTTGAAGTTCTTCTGCTCCACGCCGGTCCAGACGCCGGCGACGGTCAGCGACTGGCCGCTGAGTTCCTGCTTCCCGCCCCCGGGGGAGACGTTGCCGCCGCATGCGGTCGCGGTGAGCGCCAGGCCGAGTACGGCGGCGCCGGATATGGCGGTGCGGGCGATGCGCTGTTGACGCGCGGAGGGGTGTCTCATGGTCGGATTCCCATCGGTCGGAGCGGTCGGAGCGGTCGGTGCTCGGGGGCTGTCGGGGTGTGCGGAACCGGCTGAACTAGTCGGCGTCGGGGGTGTGCATCCACCAGGCCGCGGTGGCGCCGGGGAGGGTTCCCGCGGGGCAGTCGCCGCTGGCCAGGAGGGGGGCGCCGGGTACGGGGGCGGGGACCGGCAGGGTGCCGAAGTTGACCGCGCACACCAGGCCATCCCCGCGGACGAAGGCCAGCACCTGAGGCGGCGTCTCCAGCCACCGCAGCGTGCCCTCGCCGAGCTGGGGGAGCGTACGGCGCAGCTGCAGCCCCTCGCGGTACAGGTGCCAGAAGGACCCGGTGTCGGCCACCGCCCGGTCCGCGGTGTGCTCGGCGAACCGCTCGGGCTGCGGCAGCCAGGTCCCGGCGCCGCCGGTTCCGGTGGCGCCCGTCGTGGCGCTGAAGCCGAACGGGGCGGCGTCACCCGTCCACGGCAGCGGCACCCGGCACCCGTCCCGGACGTGCTGACGGCTGCCCGTGCGGTGGAAGATCGGGTCGGTGAGGACCTCGTCCGGCAGATCGTCGACCTCGGGCAGGCCCAACTCCTCGCCCTGGTAGACATACGCGGCCCCGGGGAGCGCCAGCATCAGCAGCGCGGCCGCGCGGGCCCGCGCCGCTCCCGCCCCGCTCGCCTCGCCGCCGGGCCCGGTCGCGTACCGGGTGACGGTCCTGACCTGGTCGTGGTTGTTGAGCACCCAGGTGACGGTGGAGCCGGTGCTCGCGATGTCGGTCAGCGCTTCGGAGATGACCTTGCGGAAGACGTCGACGTCCCAGGGCGCGGTCAGCAGGTGGAAGAAGAACGCCTGGTGCAGCTCGTCGGGCCGGACATAGGCGGCCTGTTCGCTCGGCGTGCGGACCGAGACCTCCCCGACCAGCAGCCGGTCGTGGCCGTCGCGGGCGGTGTACTCCTCGCACAGCGCCCGCCACTGGCGCCATACGTCATGAACCTCGGGCTGGTTCCAGGCGAGGGGGTTGACCGAGTCGCGGGTCCGCTCGTCTGCCGAGGGGTCGGGGGAGTCGGGGAGTTCGGGGTGCTTGAACAGGCCGGCGGCCACGTCGATACGGAAGCCGTCGACGCCGCGGTCCAGCCAGAAGCGCAGCACCTTCTCGAAGTCGGCGCTCACCTCGGGATTGCGCCAGTTCAGATCGGGCTGTTCGGGCGTGAACATGTGGAGGTACCACTGCCCCGGCCGGCCGCTTCCCTTCGCTGCGCCTCCGCTCCCTTCCGATTCGCCGGAGGCGGAGCCCGGCTCCGTGACCCGGGACCAGGCGGGTCCGCCGAACATCGCCCGCCAGTTGTTGGGCGGCAGCGCGCCGTCCGGTCCGCGCCCGTCCGCGAAGTGGAAGAGCGACCGGGACGGGCCGCCGGGCCGGTCTTCCAGGGCGGCGCGGAACCACGGGTGCTCGCTGGAGCAGTGGTTGGGCACGATGTCGAGGAGCACCTTGAGGCCCAGCCGGTGGGCGTCGTCCACCAGGAGGTCGAATTCGGCGAGATCGCCGTAGGCGGGGTCCACCTCGCGGTAGTCGGCGACGTCGTAGCCGTGGTCGTGCTGCGGCGAGGGGAAGAACGGGCTGAGCCACAGGCCGTCCACCCCGAGCTTCTTGAGGTACGGCAGCCCGGCCCGTACGCCGGCCAGGTCGCCGACGCCGTCACCGGTGGTGTCGCGGAAGCTGCGCACATACACCTGGTAGATGACCGCATCGCGCCACCAGCGCTGTGCCGTGTCCGGTGTGGTGTCCGGTGTGGTGTCCGCTTCGGTGGCCGGTGCCAGCGGGGGAGAAGGTGCGAGTCCGACCGAGGGGCCGTTCCCTGCCGAGGCTGTGAGCATCTGCCGTGATCCCGTTCTTACCTGAGCATGCCGAAGCGGCCTGCAGTTCGCCGGTCAGTTGGTTGGTATGCATGCATGTTAAGTAGGTGTGTCATTTGAGTGTCAATGAAGCGGCCGAAAATGGCAGATAGATGCCCGAGTTTGTCGCGGTATGAGAAGGCGACGATCCCTCGCGGGCTACTTAACGTGTAACTAGAAGATAGAAGTTGATCAACCGCGACCGGCGATGGCCCTGAGCTCCCGGCTCAGCCGCGCCACCGTCGCGTCGGTGCTCCGACCGTGCACGAGCGCGTCATGCATCACGGCCTGCACCGCCAGGCTCACCTGGTCGTACCGGGGGCTCTTGAGCCGCGGCCGGGCCGCCAGCAGGCTCCGCTTCAGCGTCGGCAGATACGGGAAGCGCCGGACCAGTGCCGGCTCCCCGTACAGATCGGCCCACACCGGTGGCAGCGCGCCCTCGGTGAGCACCCGGCGCTGCACCGGCTCGGACGTCAGATAGGAGATCAGGTCGGCGGCCGACTTCTGGTGCCGCGAGTGGCTGTTCACCGCCAGATTGGAGCCGCCCAGCACGCTGGAGCCCTGGCCGTCCGGGCCCGGCAGTGGCACCGTGCCGACCCTGCCCGCCGCCTTCGGCGAACCGGGGCGGGCAAGCGCGTACGCATACGGCCAGTTCCGCAGGAACAGCAGCTTGCCGTCCTGGAAGGCCTGCCGGGACTCCTCCTCCTTGAACGCCAGCGCCCGCCGTGGGATCCACCCCTCGCGCACCCCGTCGAGGAGGAAGGACAGTCCCCGGCGCGCCGCCGCGGAGTCCACCGTGACCCGCGCGCCCTCGCCCGCCAGCACCGTGCCGCCCGCCGACTGCACCGCCTCGGTGACATTGGCGGTCAGCCCCTCGTACGGCAGGAACTGCCCCGCGTAGCCGTCCAGCCCGTACTTGGGCGCGACCGTCTTCGCCAGGCGCTCCAACTCCGCCCAGGTGCGCGGCGGCCGGACGCCTTCCCGGTCGAGTACGTCCTTGCGGTAGTAGAGAAGCCCGGCATTCGTCACATAAGGGACGGCGTACAGCCGCCCGCCGAAGGTGGCCGTGTCCACCACGGGCGGCAGGAAGTGGCGCAGCGGCAACCGCCGCCCGTCCACCGGGGTGATCCAGCCCGCGGCCGCGAACTCCGACGTCCACGCCACATCGATGTTCAGCACATCGAAGCGGTCGCTGCCGGAGCGCAGCTCGCTGACCATCTGCGCCCGTACCTCGTCGGCGGCGTCCGGCAGCTCGACCAGCGTCACCTTCTCGCGGGGATGCCGGTCGTTCCAGCCGCCGAGGACCCCGCGCAGATAGCCGGTGAGGTCGCCGCCGGTCACCAGGGTGAGCGGGCCGCGCCCGTCCGCGTCGCCGCGCGGCTCGCCGGCCTGCGCACCCGACATCCCCGCACACAGCAGCGAGCACACGAGCAGAGCCCGGGCCGCGGCACGCTTCCACCGCATGGGCTCCTCCTCGTACCGGCACCGACGGGTCAGCGGCCCGACGGCAGGCCCCCTGTATACCTGTTAGCCATGCAGGGATACTAGGGCCTGGGCCTCATCCACCGGACGGGCTCAAGATCCGGCAGCAAACGCTGCGGGAACGCAGGAAGAGCTGCGGGAACGGACGGCTCTGCAGGAATATACGACGGCGAACCGGCCCCCGGCCGGACGAGTTCAGCAGGCCGGCAGGCACGGACCGGCAACCACGGGCGGAGAGGGAGAGGGAAGGCGTTGCGGCTGCCACTCCTGGCGCTGCTGGTCGGCGGACCCGCACACGGCTATGAACTCAAGCAGGCCCTTGAGAACCTCCTGGGCGCGGCATACCCTCAGCCGAACGTCGGCCAGATCTACGTCACCCTGGGCAGGCTCGAGAAAGCGGGCCTGATCGAGGGGGAGGACGTCGAACAGTCGGATCGCCCGAACAAGCGCATCTACCGGATCACCGCGGCGGGACGCGAGGCGGTGGACGCGTGGTTCGACGAATCCACCGCCGAACCACGGGTGCGGGACGAGTTCTTCATGAAGCTCGCCCTGGCCCCGTACACCGGAGCCGCCGACCAGATCGCCCTGATCAACAAGCAGCGCCGGCACTATCTCAACACCATGCGCGACCTGTCGAAACTCGCCGCTGCCGAGGATCGCGGCAACCGCGTCGCGCAGCTGCTGATCGAGGGCGCGATGCTGCATCTGCAGGCGGATCTCGACTGGCTGGAGCGCTGCCAGGAGGAGTGGGAATGAGGCGGGACGAGCCATCGGGCGCGATATCCGGCCCGATATTGCGGGCGGCCGGCCTGGTCAAGACCCACCGGCCGGAGGGCGCCGCGCCGGTCCATGCCGTGCGGGGCGTCGACCTCTCCGTCGAACGCGGCGAATTCGTCGCCGTCACCGGACCCTCCGGAGCCGGCAAATCCACCCTGCTCCACCTCCTCGGCGGCCTCGACCGGCCCGACAGCGGCGCCCTCTGGCTCGACGGCCGAAGGGTCGACTCCGTCAGCGAGGCGCGCTGGGCGGTGCTGCGCCGTAACCACATCGGCATCGTCTTCCAGTTCTTCAACCTCGTCTCCAACCTCACCGTCGCCGACAACGTCGAACTCCCCGCACTGCTGGCCGGCCGCTCCCCGAAGAAGGCCCGCGCCGACCGGGCGGAGCTCCTCGAGGAGCTGGGCCTGACGGGCAAGGAGAACTTCACGCCCGGCGAGCTGTCCGGCGGCGAACAGCAGCGTGTCGCGCTGGCCCGCGCCCTGGTCAACGCCCCCAGCCTGCTGCTCGCCGACGAACCCGCGGGCAGCCTGGACAGCAAGGGCACCAGAGAGGTGCTGCGGCTGCTGACCCGCTTCCACCAGAGAGGCCAGACCATCCTCCTGGTCACCCATGACGCCAGGATGGCGAGCGCCGCGGACCGGGTGATCAGCTTCTTCGACGGCCAGGTGGCCGACGATGTCCAGCTGGGCGGCGGCCGTCCCGGTGCCGGTGTGACCGACGTCCTCAAGCTGAAGGGCTGACGCGTGCGAGCGGCGGCCCGCTGGACCCACGCCCACCTCAGATCGCACCGCGCGTCCGCGGTGCTCATCGTGCTGGCAACGGCCGGGATCACCGTCTCGCTGCTGCTGGCCAGCGCCCTGTTCGCGTACGCCACCGACCCCTGGCAGCGGATCTTCACCCAGTCCACCGGCGCCCACGTATGGATCCACACCCAGGCCGGCGCCCCCGCCGCCTCGCTCGCCCGCCTCGACGAGGTACGCGCCGCCGCCGGCCCCTTCCGTACGGTCACCACGACCGCGAGCTTCCAACTCGGCGGCTCCAAAGCGACGCTGGAACTGCGCGGCGCACCGGCGCTGCCCACCACCGCCGTCCCCCAGATCGCCGCGGGCCGCTGGCTCGATCCGGCCGCCGATAAGGGCACCAGCGCGGGCGCGGACCGGGGCATCGTCCTGGACAGCTCGGTGGCCCGCGCGATGTGGGCCAAACCGGGCGACTCCCTCGCGCTGAGCGGCTTCCCCGCACCCCTGCGGGTGGTGGGCGTCGCGGACACCGCCGAGGCCGGCTTCCGCGCGGGTGAGACGCCGGGCGTCGCCTGGGTGCTCCCCGCCACGCTCGCCGCCTCGGACGCCGGCCGCGACCAGCGCGGCCAGACCGTCGGCCTGCGCCTGACCGACCCTGCGGACACCGACTACGTCGTCCAACGGGCGGTCACCCGGCTCGGCGCCGACCGGATCACCGACGTCTCCACCTGGCGGCAGGCCAAGGCCGAGGCCGCGGGCGACAACCAGCTCCTGGGCCGGCTGCTCGCCCTGTTCGGCCTGGGCGCGCTGTGCGCCGCGGCCCTGGCGGTGGGCGGAGCCATCAGCACCCGGGTCCACGGGCACCTCAGGGACATCTCCGTCCTCAAGGCCATCGGCTTCACCCCCAGCCAGGTGGTCCGCATGTTCCTCGCCCTGCACCTGGGCTTCGCGCTGCTCGGCGGCGCGCTCGGCGCCCTGCTCACCCAGACGCTCGGATCCCTCGCACCCGGCCGGATCGGTGAGGCGCTGGCCCTGTGGCGGGACCTCCCCGGACACTCCTGGCTGCCCTTCGCCGTCCCCGCCGGGGTGGTGGTCTTCATCGGCTCGGCCACCTGGCTGGCCGCGTGGCGGGCCGGGCGCGTCCCACCGGTGCCCGTCGCCCGCGCCGCCGTACCCTCCGGCCGCCGGATGTCGGGCTCGACCCGGCGCGCGCTGGGCCTCCGTATCCCGCCGGCCGTCGTACTCGGCTGGCGCGGCGCCTTCCACCGCCCGCTGCGCGCCACGTCGGCCGTGGCCCGGCTGGCCGTCCCGCTCCTCCTCATCACCATCGCCCTCGGCGCCTGGTCCACCATGAACCTCTTCACCTCCCACCCCGAGCGCGTCGGCCTGCCCGCCGCCCTCACGGCACGCTCCGACAGCCTCGGCGAGCGGGACCTGCACCGGCTCCTCGCCGCGCAACCCCGGGTGACCGCCTACCCGGGCGTCGAGGTCCAGGCCCTCGTACCGGGACAGACCGGCACCATCACCCTGCGCGGCCTGGGGACCGACGCGCACCCCTACCCGTTCACCATCGTGGAGGGCCGCGCCGCCGACGGCCCCGACGAGGCGATCGCCGGCCAGGGCCTGCTCGACCTCCTCGACGCCCAGGTCGGCGACTGGGTGCGGATGACCGTCGCCGGAGCGCCCCACGTCCTGCACATCGTCGGCCGCAGCATCGAACCGGCCGACGGCGGCCGGGTCATCTCCACCGGCCTGGACACCCTCCGCGACGGCGCCCCGGCGCTGCACCCCGACTTCTACAACCTGGTCCTCCGCCACGGCACCGACCCGGCCGCGGTCCGCGACGCCCTGACCGATGCGTCCGCCGGCCGGCTCGAAGTACGCGAGATCCCCAACCCCGCCGATCAGCTCTCCGCGGTGCGCGCCGTCATCATCGGCCTGATCGCGGTCCTGGTACTGATCGGCCTGGCCGAGCTGTCGACCACGGTCGCCGCCGGCGTACGCGACCGCGGCCGCGACCTCCTCGCCCTGCGGGCCGTCGGCCTGACCCCACGCCAGATCGCCGCGGTGATCGTCGCCGCGACCGTCTTCGTCGCCCTGGCCGCCGTGCTGCTCGGCACCGTACTCGGCGTCTTCGCCGCCGAATGGCTCATCGACCTCCAGGGCCACACCAGCGGCTGGGGGACGGGAATCGCCCAGCGCCCGGCGTTGCGCACGCTGGTGCCGGTCGACGCGGCCGCGGTGCTGGTTGCGGGTGCGGTCTCGTTGTTGCCTGCGGTCCGGGTGGCGCGTCGCCGGCTGGCGGATTCGGCGAGCGCGGTGGCGTAGGGGTCCGGCGCTGCCCGCCCCCGCCGGCCCGCCCGCCGGCCCACCCGGGTAGATCTTCACCGGTCTGGACCTCCGGAGTTATCCACAGGCCTGGCCGGGGTGTTCGGGTCCGCGTAACGTGACGAGGCATGAAGATCCTGATCAGCGCGGACATGGAAGGCGCAACGGGCGTGACCTGGCCCGCCGATGTGCTGCCGGGTACGCCGCAGTGGGAGCGCTGTAGGCATATGTTCACCTCCGATGTGAATGCGGCGGTCGTCGGGTTCTTCGACGGCGGGGCCGATGAGGTGCTCGTCAATGAAGCGCACTGGACGATGCGCAACCTTCTGCTCGAGCAGCTCGACGAGCGGGCGCAGATGCTCACGGGGCGGCATAAGTCGCTGAGCATGGTCGAGGGCGTCCAGCACGGCGATGTCGACGGAATCGCCTTCGTCGGCTATCACACCGGCGCGGGCACCGAAGGGGTCCTCGCGCACACGTATCTGGCGAATTCGCTCACCGGGGTCTGGGTCGACGGCACCCGGGCGAGCGAGGGGTATCTCAATTCCCTGGTGGTGGCCGAATACGGCGTGCCGGTGGTGCTGGTCACCGGCGACGACCGGACCTGTCAGGACGCGCTGGGGTATGCGCCGGACGCGCCGGGGGTGGCGGTCAAGGACTATGTGTCGCGCTATGCCGCGGTGTGCCGGCCCCCGGCGCGTACGGCGGCGGCCATCCGGGCGGCTGCGGAGTCGGGCGCGGCGCTGGCGGTGCGGCACGATCCGGTGCGGCGCGGTCCCTACCGCTTCGAGATGGAATTCGACGCCGAGCATCTGGTGGGCGCGGCGACGTGCGTGCCCGGCGTGGAGCGCAGCGGAGAGCGCCGCGTGACGTATACCAGTGAGAACATGTACGAAGCCATCCGGTGCTTCAAGGCGGTCACCACCGTCGTCTCGTCGGCCGTGGAGGAACAATATGGCTGAGCATCAGGGGGACCGCACCAGATCCGTCGGCCCCACCAAAACCGTCGGCCCGGCGAGAGTCGTCGGCCCCGCCAAGGCCGTCGATCCCCTCGACACCGTGGATCAGCAGGCCCTGGACGAAGTGGTCCGCTTCACCTCCGAGCTGATCCGTATCGATACGAGCAACGCCGGTGACGGCGCGTGCCAGGAGCGCCCGGCCGCCGAGTATGTCGCCGAACGGCTCGCCGAGGCCGGTCTCGAACCGGCGCTCCTCGAGCGGACCAAGGGCCGTACGAACGTCGTCGCCCGGATCGCCGGCGCGGACCCGTCGGCCGATGCCCTGCTGGTGCACGGCCATCTGGACGTGGTGCCCGCCGAGCCCGCCGACTGGAGCGTGCACCCGTTCTCCGGCGAGATCACCGACGGTGTGGTCTGGGGCCGGGGCGCCGTCGACATGAAGAACATGGACGCGATGGTGCTGGCGGTCGCCCGCCAGTGGGCGCGCGCGGGAGTCCGGCCGCGGCGCGACATCGTGCTGGCCTTCACCGCGGACGAGGAGGCCAGCGCCCACGACGGCTCGGGATTCCTCGCCGACCACCACGCGGCCCTCTTCGAGGGCTGCACGGAAGGCATCAGCGAGTCCGGGGCGTTCACCTTCCACGCGGGCGGCGGCATGCGGCTGTACCCGATCGCGGCGGGGGAGCGCGGCACGGCCTGGCTCAAACTGACCGCCCGTGGGCAGGCGGGCCACGGCTCCAAGGTCAATCACGCCAACGCCGTGAGCCGGCTGGCCGCCGCCGTGGCCCGCATCGGCGAGCACGCCTGGCCGGTCCGGCTCACCCCGACCGTACGGGCCGCGCTCCGCGAGCTGGCCGCGCTGCACGACATCGACGTCGATGTCGTATCGCCCGACGTCGACGTCGACGCGCTGCTGAGCAAGCTCGGACCGTGCGCCAAGCTGGTCGAGCCGACGGTCCGCAACAGCGCCAACCCGACGATGCTGGAGGCCGGGTACAAGGTCAATGTGATTCCGGGCAGCGCCGTCGCCTATGTGGACGGCCGGGTCGTCCCCGGGGGCGAGGCGGAGTTCCGTACGACCATGGACGCCCTCACCGGACCGGAGGTGACCTGGGACTACCACCATGGCCAGGTCGCCCTCGAAGCCCCGCTGGACTCCCCGACGTACGCCGCGATGCGGGCCTCGATCGAGCGGTTCGACCCGCAGGGCCACGTCGTCCCGTACTGCATGTCCGGTGGCACGGACGCCAAGCAGTTCTCGCGGCTGGGCATCGCCGGCTACGGCTTCTCGCCGCTCAAGCTGCCGGAGGGCTTCGACTATCAGGCGCTGTTCCACGGCGTGGACGAGCGGGTGCCGGTCGAGGCGCTGCACTTCGGGGTCCGCGTGCTCGACGACTTCCTGAGACAGGCTTAGGCACGAACGGGGCGGCGGCGGGGCAGGAAGAGGGCAGGCACCAGGGCGGTGTCCGGCAAAGGAGGAACATCAGCATGGTGACCACGGCTCCCTACGGTGCCTGGCCGTCCCCCATCGACGCCCGGACGGTTGCCGCCCATGACGGCCGCCCGGCCTTCGTCGGTGCGGTCGGCGACGAGGTCTGGTGGACGGAGCCGCGGCCCGCCGAGGGCGGCCGCCGGGCGCTGGTCCGCAGGCGCCCGGACGGCGCGGTGGAGTCGGTGCTGCCCGAGCCCTGGAACGTCCGCAGCCGGGTGCTGGAGTACGGCGGCCAGCCCTGGGCCGGCACGGTCACCGATCGCGGACCCCTCGTGGTCTTCAGCAACTTCGCCGACCAGCGGCTGTACGCCTACGAGCCGGACGGCGGCACCGCCCCGCGCCCGCTCACCCCGCTGTCCGCGACCGGCGACGGCCTGCGCTGGGTCGACCCCGTACTGCGCCCGGAGCTCGGCGAGGTGTGGTGCGTGCTGGAAGAGTTCACCGGCGACCGTCCCACGGATGTGCGCAGGGTGATCGCCGCCGTGCCGCTGGACGGATCCGCGGCCCAACACCGGGATTCGGTAAGGGAGTTGAGCGACGACCGGCATCGTTTTGTCACCGGCCCCCGGGTCTCGCCGGACGGGCAGCGGGCGGCCTGGATCGCCTGGGACCATCCCCACATGCCCTGGGACGGCACGCTGGTGATGCTCGCCCGGATCACGGCCAAGGGGGAGTTCGACGACGTCCGGCCGGTTGTCGGCGACCCCGGGCCGGGCGCGCCGGGCGGCCCCGGCACCAAGGAATCGGTCCCGCAGATCGAATGGGCCGCCGACGGCACGCTGCTCTTCGTCTCCGACCTCAGCGGCTGGTGGGAGCTGCAGCGCATCGACCCCGACGGCGGCCGGGCGGAGCCGGGACCGGGGGCGGCCGCCCGCCGGGCCCTGTGCCCGGCCCGCCAGGAGGAGTTCGGCGGTGCGCTGTGGAACGTCGGGCAGCGCTGGTTCCTGCCCCTGGAGAACGGCACCCTCGCCGTCATCCACGGCCGCGGCACCACCACCCTGGGCATCCTCGACCCGGTCTCCGGCGACCTGGTCGACTCGGCGGGGCCCTGGACGGAATGGGCCCCCACCCTCGCCGTCCACGGCAGCCGCATCATCGGCGTCGCCGCCGGCCCGCACGGCTCGTACGAGATCGTCGAACTGGACACCTGCACCGGCCGCGCCCGGGTGATCGCCGCCGGCCACACCGATGTGGTGGACCCGGCCTACTACCCCACGCCGGAGATCCGCGCCTTCACCGGCCCCGACGGCCGGGACATCCACGCGCACATCTATCCGCCGCACCACCCCGAATTCACCGCCCCCCAGGGCGAGCTGCCGCCCTACGTGGTGTGGGTGCACGGCGGCCCGACCGGCCATTCCCCGCTGGTGCTCGACCTGGAGCTGGCGTACTTCACCTCCCGGGGCATCGGCGTCGCCGTGGTCAACTACGGCGGTTCGACCGGCTACGGCAGGGAGTACCGCGAGCGGCTGCGCGGCCAGTGGGGCGTGGTGGACGTCGAGGACTGCGCCGCCGTCGCCCGCGCGCTGGCCGACGAGGGCACCGCCGACCGTGCCCGGCTGGCGATCCGCGGCGGCAGCGCCGGCGGCTGGACCACCGCCGCCTCGCTCTCGGCCACCGACGTCTACGCCTGCGGCGCGATCAGCTACCCGATCCTGGACCTGGCGGGCTGGGCGACCGGCGAGACCCATGACTTTGAATCGCAGTATCTGGAGTCGCTGGTCGGCCCGTTCGCCGAGGTGCCCGACCGCTACCGCGACCGCTCGCCGCTGCATCGCGCGGACCGGATCGCCGCGCCGTTCCTGCTGCTCCAGGGCCTGGACGATGTGATCTGCCCGCCGGCGCAGTGCGACCGGTTCCTCACCGAGGTCGCCGGGCGCGGCATACCGCATGCGTATCTCGCCTTCGCCGGCGAGGGCCACGGCTTCCGCCGCGCGGAGACCATCGTCCGCGCCGTCGAGGCCGAACTCTCCCTCTACGCCCAGACCTTCGGCTTCACCCGCGACGACATCCCGGCACTGGAGCTGCGCACATGACGGTAACGAGGGCGATCCGGCCGCCACGCCTGCGGCCGGGCGACCGGGTGGCGGTGGTCGCGCCCAGCGGCCCGGTCGTGCCGGAGCGGCTGGACTGCGGGCTGGACGTGCTGCGGGGCTGGGACCTCGACCCGGTGGCCGCGCCCCATGTCCGCGATACTCATGAGTCCTTGGGCTATCTGGCTGCCGCCGACGCGGACCGCGCCCGCGATCTCCAGGAGGCGTGGTGCGATCCGTCCGTCAAGGCGGTGTTCGCGGCGCGCGGCGGCTATGGCGCGCAGCGCATGGCCGACCTGCTGGACTGGTCCGCCATCCGGGCCGCCGCCCCCAAGCCGCTGATCGGCTTCAGCGATGTGACGGTGCTGCACGAGGCGTTCGCGGTGCGCGCGGGGGTGGCGACGCTGCACGGCCCGGCCGTCGCGGGTGAGGTGTTCCTCAAGGACGACGCCACCCGGGAGGGGCTGCGGCGCACGCTCTTCGCCCCGGAGACGGTCCGCACGGTGGCCTCGGCGTCCGCCCGTCCGCTGGCGCCGGGCCGGGCCGCCGGGGTCACGCTGGGCGGCTGCCTGACGATGCTCGCCACCGAGCTGGGCACCGCGCACGCCAGGCCCGGTGCGGCGGGCGGCCTCCTGCTGCTGGAGGACGTGGGGGAGTCGCCGTACCGCATCGACCGGGCGCTGACCCAACTGCTGCGCGCCGGCTGGCTGGACGACGTCGCCGGGGTCGTCCTCGGCTCCTGGGCGCGCTGCGGGCCGTACGAGCGGGTGCGGGAGGTGCTGGTGGACCGGCTGGGCGGGCTGGGGGTGCCGGTGGCCGAGGAGTTCGGCTTCGGGCACGGCGACTCGGCGCTGACCCTGCCCCTGGGCGTACCGGCGGAGCTGGACGCGACGGCCGGCACGCTGACGTTCGAGACGCCGCCGCTGACCTGAGATCCGGCGTCGGGCCGCTCCGAACCCCGCGTCGGGTCGCCGTAATTGCCGATGCCGGGAATGGGGGGAGTGGCCGGCGGCAGAAGGCAGCACATGGCAGTGAACTGACAGCAAACTGCCATGAATTGACGCCGCAGCGACGTGAACTGACTTCGTGCCAGTAACTCCTGTCAGGAGCGTTGACACCTCGGTTACTCGTGTCACAACATGAGGCGCCGTTACCGACTGGTTGGTACGGCCGTCCTTGTGGAGGTCATTCGTGCCCAGCGTGTCCCGAGCCGTGTCCCGCCCCGTACTGCGCACTTCCCTCGCCCTGCTGGCCGGCACCGCCCTCGCCGCGCCCCTCGTCCTGTCCGCCCCCGCGAACGCTTCCGCCGCCGACCCGTACACCGTGACCGCGCTCAGGATGACCGTCCGCGCCGGTGACCGCGACTGCACCCTGGACGCGGACCTCTACCGCCCCGCCGGCGTCGACGCCGCGCACCCGGCGCCCGCCGTACTGACCACCAACGGTTTCGGCGGCAGCAAGGCGGACGGCTCGACCGACGCCACCGCCAAGGCCTTCGCCGCTCGCGGCTATGTCGCCCTGGCCTACTCCGGCCTCGGCTTCGGCAAGACCGGCTGCCCGATTTCCCTCGACGACCCCAAGGCCGACGGCCGGGCCGCGAGCCGGCTCGTCGACTTCCTGGCGGGGTCGCGCACATCCGACGACGGCACCCGGGTCGACTACGTCACCAAGGACGGCAAGGGCGACCCCCGGGTCGGCATGATCGGCGGCTCGTACGGCGGGGCGATCCAGATGGCCACCGCCTCGGTCGACCACCGCGTCGACGCCCTGGTCCCGCTGATCACCTGGAACGACCTCTCGTACTCCCTCGACCCCAACAACGCGGGCCGTACGCAGGGCGTCAGCGGGCCGGTGCCCGGCGCGTACAAGTACCAGTGGACGAACGGGTTCTTCCTGATCGGCGAGGCGCAGGGGCTGCTCAACCCGAGCCTGGACCCGTCGCGGTGGGGCGGCGCCGGCTGTCTGCACTTCGTCGCGCCGGCCTGTGAGACCAAGCGGCTGCTGGATTCCCGTAGGTACCCGGCGGACAAGACCGCCACCATGCTGGCGTATGCCCGCAGCGTCTCGCCCGTCTCCTACCTGAAGTCGGTCAAGGCCCCCACCCTGCTGGTGCAGGGCCAGGCCGACTCCCTCTTCAACCTCAACGAGGCCACCGCCACCTACCGCACCCTCACCGCCCAGGGCACCCCGGCCAAGATGATCTGGCAGGCCTGGGGACACAGCGGCGGGATGAAGGACCCCGCGACGGGCGAACTCGACCTGGGCAAGGGGAACTTGGATACCAGTTATGTCGGCCGGCGGATCCTCGCCTGGTTCGACCGCTATCTCCAGCACCGCAAGGAAACCGACACCGGTCCCGCCTTCGCCTACTACCGGGACTGGGTGACCGAGGGGTCCACCTATGCCACCTCGCGCACCGTCCCCGTGGGCGGCCAGAAGCTGTATCTCTCCGGCGACGGCAAGCTCGTCGACAACCGCAGGAAGGTGGCGCGCGGCAGCCGGGAGTACCGCAATCTGCTGGTGCCCACCAGCCATTCGGAGAACTCGCTGGCCGGGATGCTCGGTCTGCCGGACCCCGCCCCGTACGACATCAAGGGCACCTACCTGGACTGGACGTCCGCCCCGGTGGCGGGGCGACCGGTGGATGTGGTGGGCGCGCCCAAGGTGACGCTGAGGGTCGTCTCGCCCCAGACGGAGCGGGTGCAGAACTCCGCCGACGCGGCCGACAAGCTGGTGCTCTTCGCGAAGCTCTACGATGTCGCGCCGGACGGAACGAAGACGCTGGTGCACCGGTTGGTGGCCCCGGCCCGGGTGCCGGATGTGACCCGGAAGTTCACCGTGGAACTCCCGGGCATCGTGCACCGTTACGAGCCGGGGCACCGCCTGCGCTTCGTGATCGCCGCGAGCGACACCGCCTATGCGGGCAATCGCGGAGTGAAGCCGGTGACGGTCACCAGCGCGCCCGAGGACACCGGTGTCCTCGAACTTCCCGTCACCCAGGGGACCTTGAAGTAGGGCCGGGCCGTCCGCTAGCGGATGGGGTGACCGCAGTAGGGACGGCAGGGCCGGCACGGAAAGCGGTGAGAGCAGGGACGACAGCCGGAACGGGCGGGCTCAGGCGTCCTTCACGCTGATGGCCTGCACCGGGCAGGCGCGGGCGGCCTCGCGTACGAGCGGGTCGCCCGCGCCGTCCTCGCTGCCGGGCAGTACCTGGCTGAAGCCGTCGTCGTCCTGGGTGAAGACACTCGGCGCGGTCAGGGCGCACTGGCCTGCGCCGATACACAATTCCTGGTTAATGGCGATCCGCATCTCGGACCCCTTTCACTTGTCCGCGGCCACCGGCGCCTTCTACCAGGTCACCGGCAGCTCGATCATGCCTTGCAGGGTGTCACCCGACTTGAACGGAATGTCGGTGGCGGGCGCGGCGAGTCGCAGATCCGGGATCCTGGAGAAGAGGGACCGCAGCGCGATTTCCCTCTCCGCACGGGCGAGGTTCTGGCCCGGGCACTGGTGAATGCCGAACCCGAATGCCACGTGGTGCCGCGCGCCGCGGCTCCAGTCCAGGTCGTCCGGCGCCGCGTACGCCGTACCGTCGCGGCTGATCAGCGACGTGGGGAACACCACCCCATCACCGGCGCGGATGGTCCCGGCGTCGGTCTCGATGTCCTCCGTCGCCACCCGCAGCAGGGAGTCGACGATGGACAGGAACCGCAGCAGCTCCTCGACCGCGGTCGGCAGCAGGGCGTCCCGGGCGCGCAACCGGGCGAGCTGTTCGGGGTGTTCCAGCAGCGTGAAGGTGCCCAGCGAGATCATGTTGGCGGTGGTCTCGTGGCCCGCGACCAGCAGGATCATGGCCATCCGGGCCAGTTCTTCGTGTGCGAGAGACCCGGCCCGGAGCCTGTCCGCGATCAGCTCGTCCAGCAGCCCGTCGCCCGGTTCCTTCTCTTGCGGGCGATCAGCGCGGCGAAGTACTCCTCCAGCCTGCCGCGCGCCTCCTCCGCCTCCTCGCCCGTACTGCCGCGCAGGATCCGGCGGGACTCCTCCTCGAAGAAGTCGTGGTCGGCGTACGGGACGTCGAGCCGGCCCACACCTGACGGCCGTCATGGAAGGCGACGCGCGACAGCGGGCTCCGCGCAGGGGCTGATGGCCGGTGGGCGGGTGGTAGGGACAGCCGCGGTCCTGGGGAAGGCGACCGCCTCGGTCGACGGGGTCCCGGGGGTCTGGGTCGGTGATGTCTCGGTCGTTGCCTCGGTCATCTGACTGCCTCCCGTGCGAGGGGCGTGAGGTGCTCGTGTGGCGCGAGGGCCGGTTGGCCCGCCGATTCTCCCTTCATGCCTCTGTACGGTGTATGTCTACGCGCAGTCCGGCCAACTTGGGTGGCGTCCGGCCCTGTCGGGCGCGGTGTTCCCGGTGCCGGCCGGCGCCGGTCAGCCCCGGCGCAGCAGGGTGTCGAGCACCGTGTCCAGATAGCGGGAGCGCGCGGCGCCGGTGGGCAGCGCCTGCGGAACCGCATGGTCCAGCTGGGTGTGCCCGAGATGGGCGCTGTACGCGAGCAGGGCGCGGCGCCGCGCCTCGGCCTCCGTGAAGCCCAACTCGGCGAAGAGCGCGGCGACATAGCCGATCCGCCGGTCGGTGACCCGGGCGAGCGCGGCCGCCACCCGGGGGTCCGTGGCGGTGGCCAGCAGCGACATCTCCAGGGAGGCCGCGGCGGAGGCGTCGGTGACCCGCAGGAGCAGCCCGCGCAGCCGCCGTTCGGGGTCGGGCTCCGCCTCCGTCTCGCTGATCACGGCCTCCGTGGCGACCTCTTCCCAGCGCCGCAGCGCGGCCTCGATCAGGGCGTCGCGGTTGGCGAAGTGCCAGTAGAAGCTGCCCTTTGTGGTGCCGAGCCGGGCCGCCAGCGGCTCGACGGCCACCGCCGCGAGCCCGCCCTCGCCCATGGCGGCCAGCGCGGCATCCGCCCAGTCCCGCGCGGTCAGCCGCTGCCGGGGGCCGGTGCCGTGGGGCCGCTTCGCTCGCTGCTGTGCCATGACCGTACGGTACCGTACGGTGAAACATACGCCACCGTATGGAGGTGCAGGATGCGTCCGAACCGCCCGCTGCGAACCGTCCGTGATGTGCATGCCCGTACCATCGCCGCCCCGGCCGAGACCGTCGGAGCCCTGATGGACCGCCTCGGCGGCGACCCGGACCCGGTCTTCCCGGTGCCCGCCTGGTCGCCGATGCGCTTCGACCGGCCGCTGGGCGTCGGCGCCGACGGCGGACACGCCTTCATCCGCTACCGCGTCAGCGCATACGAGCCCGGCCGCCGGATCCGCTTCGACTTCACCCCCGGCCCGTCCGGCTTCCACGAGGTCACCGTGCTGCCCCTGGGGCCGGACAGCTGCCGCGTCGAGCATGTGCTGGAGAACCAACACGGCCTGGCGCAGGGGCTGTTGTGGCATATCGCGATAGGCGCCGTCCATCGCACCGTCGTCGAGGAGCTCCTCGACAACATCGAGCGAGCGGCCACCGGACAGGTCCGACACCCGGTCCGCCGCACACCCCGCGTACGGCTCCTCAACCGCCTGCTGTGGGACCGCCCGAAGGCCGTCCCCCTCCCGGCCGAGGCGCGGCTGGCCCGCAGTGCCTTTCCGCGTACGGACTTCGAGGACGCCTGGCAGATGGAACTGCTCCCCGGCATGCCCGCGGATCCCGCGGCCTGGGAGGGCGTACTGCGCGGCGCCTCCTTCCCCGTCGTGGGGCGGGCGGACGGCGAGGTCCTGCTCGGCCAGGACGCCCGCCACCTGGACTTCCGCGCCTCGATCCTCATCGCGAACGGCCAGGTCACGCTGGGTACGGTCGTCCGCACCCACCACCTGGCCGGCCGGCTCTACTTCGCCCTCGTACGGCACGTCCACCCCTTCATGGCGCGCCTGATGCTGCGCCGCACGCACCGCAGGCTGGCCCTGGCGGCACCCAGCGCGGGGGAGCGGGAGCGGGCCAGGGTGCAGGCGTAACGGCGGATCTGCTGGCAGGTAGATGGCACTCGGTGCCACACTGTCGGCATGGGGCAACGACAGCACAGCGGTACGGATCTGGCCTGGGCGGTTCTCGGCGGTGACCCGCGTCTGGCGGAGCGCATCACGTACGGCGGGCCGCCCGGTCTGCTGCCGGCCCGGCTCCCGGTCATGGACCTGGCCCGTACCACGGTCGCGGTCTGCGCGCTCGCGGCGGCGGAGCTGACGGCCGAGCGCACCGGCGGCCCGGTGCCCGCCGTACGGGTCGACGACGGCGCGGTCGCCACCGCCTTCCTCAGCGACCGCCTGGTGCGGATCGACGGCCGGGCCCCCTCGACGTTCGCCCCGCTCTCCCGTTTCTGGCGCACCGCCGACGGCTGGGTGCGCACCCACGCCAATTACCCGCACCACCACGCCCGTTTGCTGAGCGCGCTGGGCCTTCCGGAAGCCGCCGGCCCGGCCGAGGTGGAGGCCGAACTCGCCGGGCGCCGGGCCGAGGAGGTGCAGGAGACGGTCTACTCGGCGGGCGGGCTGGCGGTCGCCGCCCGCACCCCCGAGGAGTGGGCCGCCCATCCGCAGGGCGTCACGGTGGCCGCCCACCCCCTGCTGACCGTGGAGACCCTCGACGACGGCACCCCGCCCCGCCTTCTCGCCGGCACGGGCGAGCAGGGGGGAGCGCCGTCGCCGCTCGCCGGCGGTCCTTCGCTGCCCGCCGCCGGGCTGCGGGTGCTGGACCTGACGCGGGTCCTCGCCGGGCCGGTCGCCACCCGTACCCTCGCGCTGCTCGGCGCGGACGTCCTGCGCATCGACGCCCCCGCGCTGCCGGAAAGTCAGGACGCCCACAGCGACACCGGTTTCGGCAAGCGCTCCACCGCCCTCGACCTGGGCTCGCGCTCCGGCCGCGCCACCTTCGAGTCGCTGCTGGCCGACGCGGACGTCGTGGTGACCGGCTACCGTCCGGGTGCCCTGGACCGCTACGGCCTCGCCCCCGAGGCCCTGGCCGAACGCCGCCCGGGGCTGGTCGTCGCCCGCGTCTCCGCCTGGGGCGACGACGGCCCCTGGGGCGACCGGCGGGGGTTCGACAGCCTGGTCCAGGTGGCCACCGGGATCGCGGCGGTCGAGGCGGACGCCGGCCCCGCGTCCGAGGACGCGAAGGCGAGCGAGGAGTCGACGGCACGCGGTGGCATTCCGGGCGCGCTGCCCGCGCAGGCGCTGGACCATGGGACGGGATATCTGCTGGCGGCGGCGGTGCTGCGGGGGCTGACCGAGCGGGCGCGGGTGGGCGGTTCGGGCGTGGCGACGCTGGCCCTCACCCGTACCGCGCGGTGGTTGGTGCACGGGCTGGGGGGACCGGAGCGGGGCGACGGCCCGGCGGCGGATGCGCCGACGGGAGCGGCCGCGCCGGGCTACGACGCCGAGCGGTACCTCCGGGAGACCGACAGCCCGGTGGGACGGCTGCGGTACGCCCTGCCACCGGTCTCGTTCGACGGCGGTCCGGTCGACTGGGCGACGCCGCCGGGGCGCTGCGCGGCGGATGCGCCGAGGTGGCGGTGAGCGGGCGCCGGACGGGAGCGCCACCGGCTGGCCCGCCCGGCCGCCGCTCCGTACGATCTCCCGATGACGTCCAGTGATCGCTACCTCGCCCGCGGCCCCCGGGTCGGCATCCGCCCCTTCACCGCCGCCGACCGCGACGAGTTCACCGCGCTCGCCCGGGAGAGCACCCAACTGCACCGCCCCTGGCTCTTCCCGCCGGGCACCGACGCCGACTACGACAATTACCTGGCGAAGCTGCGGGAGCCGGAGCGCGAGGGCTTCCTGATCTGTGAGCACGACAGCGGCCGGATCGCGGGCTTCCTGACGATCAACAACATCGTGCACGGTGCCTTCCGCTGCGGCGCCATCGGCTACGGCGCCTTCGCGCACGCCGCCGGCCGCGGACTGATGAGCGAGGGCCTGGGGCTCGTACTGCACCATGCCTTCGAGGAGCTGGGCCTGCACCGGCTGGAGGTCAACATCCAGCCGGCCAACACCGCCTCCCTCGCGCTGGTCCGGCGCGCCGGATTCCGGCGGGAGGGCTACTCCCCGGACTTCCTCTTCATCGACGGCGCCTGGCGCGACCACGAACGCTGGGCGCTCACCAGCGGCGAGCCCAAGGGACCCGCCTTCGGCCGCACCGTGCCCGTCTTCCGGATCTTCGACGTCGCCAAGGCCCATGAGTTCTACGTGGACTACCTCGGCTGCACCGTCGACTGGGAGCACCGCTTCGAGCCCGGTATGCCGCTGTACACGCAGGTCTCCCGCGGCGCCCTCGTCCTGCATCTGTCGGAGCACCACGGCGATGCGACCCCCGGCTCCACGATCTACACGGAACTGACGGGGGTGCGCGAGCTGCACGCCGAGCTGGCGGCCAAGGGCTATCCGTATCTGCGCCCCGGCCTGGAGGACGACGAGACCGGCACGTCCCTCACCCTGACCGACCCCTTCGGCAACCTCCTGCGCCTCAACGAGCCGGCGCGCCCCGGGGCGAAGACTCCGGAGAGGACGTGCTCACAAGCCAAGAGCGCTGACCTCAAGAGCCCTGGCGGCCCTTGCGATTGATCTTCATCGTGTCCATGTCGGTGACCGTGGACCGCAGCTCCCGAAAGGTGAGACCCGCTTCCTCGAGCGCGGTCTCCGCCTTGTCCTCGGCGAGCGCCGCCGCCATTTCCTCGCCGTCCTCCGCAGCGGAGACGATGACATAGCGGTAGCTGAAGGAGTACAGGGCGGTGTCGTACGCCAGCGAGCCCTCGGGAGTGAACCGCAGCTGCGACAGCCCGTGGTCGTCGGCCTCGGCGAGCAGCTTCGCCCGGGACTCGGCCGTCAGACCGTCCCACTTGCCGCGGACGATCACTCGGTAGGTGTGCTGGGTCGTCGCCATCGGTGCCGTGTTCCGTTCTGTCATGGATGGGTGAGCCAAGGGGCAGGGTATTTCGGCGGTACTTCCGGGGCCTGCCATTTTTTCCGCGCACGCCGGTGTACGCGTGCACCCGTGCACCGGCGTACGACACCGTTTCGCGGCCCCGCCCCCGAGGGCTGGGTACCGCCTTCCTCGGGGGCGTCTTTGCGCAACCCTGACCCCGTCCGCCGCAAGAAGCCCTGTTCACAAGGGCGCTGACAGGGTTGCATGGTCAACAGGAGGCCGCCGGAGCCGAGGTGGCCGGTCCAACCCTGCGAGGCAGCCGTGGCCACGAGTGTGCGACGCACCACCCTGACCCTTCCCGCCGCCCCCGTCGGCCCGGACAACCCGCTCCCGGCCTTGCGTCCCGGCCGCGATCCGCACCGTGTCGAGATCCCCCAGGACGCCGGACTGCCCGCCGCCATGGCGCGTCAGATCGGCTACCGGCCGCTGCGCTCGGTCCTGCCCACCCGGCTGCGCGACGGCTACGGCCGCGCCCGCCGCGCCACCGACGTCGACGCCCTGGTCCTCGAGAACGACCGGCTGCGCGCCACCGTCCTGCCCGGCCTCGGCGGCCGGGTGTACTCCCTGCACCACAAGCCGACCGACCGCGAACTCCTCTACCGCAACCCCGTGTTGCAGCCCGCCCACTTCGCCCTCAACGGCGCCTGGTTCTCGGGCGGGATCGAATGGAACATCGGCGCAACGGGCCACACCACCCTCTCCTGCGCCCCGCTGCACGCCGCCCGCGTACCGGCGCCGGACGGCGGCGAGATGCTCCGCCTGTGGGAGTGGGAGCGGCTGCGCGATCTGCCCTTCCAGGTGGACCTCTGGCTGCCGGAGGGCTCCGACTTCCTCTACGTGGGCGTACGGATCCGCAACCCGCACCACCACACCGTGCCGGTCTACTGGTGGTCCAACATCGCCGTGCCGGAAGGCGAGCGCACCCGGGTGCTGGCGCCCGCCGACGAGGCCTGGCACTTCGGCTACCAGCGGACGCTCCGACGCGTCCCGGTCCCCGAGTCTGCGGGCGCTGACCGGACCTACCCGCTGCGCAGCGAGTTCCCCGCCGACTACTTCTACGAGGTCCCCGACGGCGAACGCCGCTGGATCGCCTCACTGGACGAAGCGGGCCGCGGCCTGGTGCAGACCTCCACCGATACGCTGCGCGGCCGCAAGCTCTTCCTGTGGGGCGCGGGGCGGGCCGGACGGCGCTGGCAGGAGTGGCTCACCGAGCCGGGCACCGGTGGCTATGCCGAGATCCAGGCCGGTCTGGCCCGTACGCAGCTGGAGCACGTCCCGCTCGACGCGGGCGGCGAGTTCGCATGGCTCGAGGCGTACGGGCCGCTGGCCGCCGACGCCGCTGCCGTGCACGGGAGCGACTGGAGCGCGGCCCGCGGCGAGGTCGCCCGCCGGCTGGAGGCGGCGCTGCCGCGGGCCGATGTGGATGCCGCGTACGCCGCCTGGCGGCCGTACGCGGACCAGGAGCCCAAGGGGTCGCTGGCCACGGGTTCCGGCTGGGGCGCGCTCGAAGTGGCCCGCGCGGGGCTCGACCTGCCCGGTACGCCGTTCGACGAGGGGACCCTCGGCGCGGCGCAGCGGCCCTGGCTGACGCTGCTCAGGACCGGCGATCTGCCGCCCGTCGGCCCGCTCCCGGGCCCGGCGCTGGTCGCCCCCGCCTGGCGCGATCTGCTGGAGTCGGCGATGCCGGGCCCGGCCACCGACTATCACCTCGGCCTCGCCCAGTGGCAGGGCGGCGACCGCGCCCAGGCCGTACGCAGCTGGGAGCGGGCGCTGGCGGCGGGCGGCGGGCGGCTGTCGCTGGACGCGCTGCCGCTGTACTGCCTGGCCGTCGCCGAGGCCGAGGCGGGCGATGCGGAACGCGCCGCCGAGCGGTATGCGGAGGCGTTCGGCTGCGCGGCCCGGTTCGCCGAGACGCTGGCGTCCGAGGACGCGGCCGCGCGTATCTGGCGGTCGGTGCTGCCCGCGCTCGCCCGGGAGGCGGTCCCGGCGCTGCTCGCCGTCGGGCGCGCCGACGAAGCCTGCGACCTGATGGCGCACCTGCGCCAGGAGGATCTGGCCGCCGGCCGGTTCCGGCTGCTGACCGCTCAGGTCCTGCTCGCCGAGGGCGAACCGGCCGCCGCCCGCGCGATCTTCGACGCCGGCTTCGAGATCGCCGATCTGCGGGAGGGCGACGAGACCCTCAGCGACACCTGGTACGCCATCGCCGAACGCCTGGTCGCGGGCTCCGGCCCGGTCACGGACGAGGTACGCGCCGAGGCCCGCGACCGGCATCCGCTGCCGGAGCGCTACGAGTTCCGGATGCGGCCGGTGTGACCGGTATGGCTGGGGGCCGGGGATGACGGCCCGTCACCCCAGCGGCTTGTCCAGCACCGCCTTGCTGTGGCTGAAGGTGTCGAGGGAGTACTCGCCGTGGTACCGCCCCATCCCGCTTTCGCCGACGCCGCCGAACGGCAGGTCGGGGGCGGTGAGGTGGGCGACCGGGAGGCCGAAGGCCAGGGCACCGGAGGAGGTCTCGGCCAGCAGGCGCCGCTTGGTGTCGGCCGAGTCGGTGAACGCGTAGAGGGCCAGTGGCTTGTCGCGGTCGTTGATGAAGGCGATGGCCGCGTCCAGGTCGGGTACGGAGACGATCGGCAGGACGGGTCCGAAGATCTCCTCCCGCATCACCGGGGCGTCGGGCGCGACATCGGCGAGCACCGTGGGCGCCAGATAGCGCGATGCGCGGTCGTGGTCCCCGCCGATGACCGTGCGGCCGCTGTCCAGGAGGGCGGCGAGGCGGTCGAAGTGCCGCTCGTTGACGATCCGTCCGTACTCCTCGGCGGCCGCGGGATCGGCCCCGTAGGCGGCGCGCACGGCCTCGGCGAGGTGCGGCTCGACGGCCCGCGCGGTGTCGCCGATGGCCAGGATGTAGTCGGGCGCGACGCAGGTCTGGCCGGCGTTGAGGAACTTGCCGGTGACGATCCGCCGGGCCGCCGCGGCCAGATCCGTACCCGGGTCCAGGACGACCGGGCTCTTGCCGCCGAGCTCCAGCGTGACCGGCGTCAGATGCCGGGCGGCGGCTGCCATCACGATGCGGCCGACGGCGCCGTTGCCGGTGTAGAAGATGTGGTCGAAGCGCTGCTCCAGCAGGGCCGTGGTCTCCGGTACGGCGCCTTCGACGACGGCCACCGCCGCGTCGTCCAGATAGCGGGGCAGCAGCCGGGCGATGGCGGCGGAGGTGCGCGGGGCCAGCTCGCTGGGCTTGACGACGGCGCAGTTGCCCGCGGCCAGGGCGCCGACCAGCGGCGCGAGCGCCAGCTGGAGCGGGTAGTTCCAGGGGGCGATCACCAGGACGACGCCGAGCGGTTCCCGTACGACGTGGGCGGTCGCGGGCAGCAGGCGGTCGGGAAGCTGCGCGGGGCGGGGCGCCAGCCAGTCGTCGAGGTGGGCGAGGGTGTGGTCGATCTCGTTGACGGTGAAGCCGACCTCGGTGCGGTAGGCCTCCTGGGGGCCCTTGCCGAGGTCGGCGCCGAGTGCGGCGACGAGAGCATCGCTCTGCTCGGTGAGCAGCGTCCGCAGGGCTTCCAGCTGACGCCGCCGCCAGGCCGGGGAGGCGGTGCGGCGGGTGGCGAAGGTGGTGCGGAGCCGCTCGACCACGGCGCCGGCGTCCAGGCCGGTGGTCGGGAGAGCGGTGGTGGGGAGGGTGTCTGATGCCATGCCCTCGACCGTACACGAAACGAAAACATTTCGTTTCGTATTGCTTGGCCAGTAGACTCCTGAGGTGACCGAACGCACCGAGAGCAGTCAGAGCGACGCACCCGCCGCCCGGCAGCCCGCCCGTGGGCGGCCCCGCGACGCGGGCCGCGACCGTGCGCTGCTGGAGGCGACCGTCCAGGTCCTCCAGGAGAGCGGCTACGGCGGGCTGACGACGGCGGCGGTCGCCAAGCGGGCCGGGGTGTCGACCGCGACGCTCTACCGCCGGTGGCGCTCCAAGGAAGACCTGGTCGTGGGCACCGCCGTCCGCTGGGCGAGCGACCTCGGTCCCCAGCCGGACACGGGAAGCCTCGAGGGGGACCTGGCCGCGCTGCTGCGGGACAAGGCCGAAACGCTGGAGGGGCCCGGCGGCCGGCTGCTGCACGTCCTGATCGGCGAGGCCGCGCACAACGAAGCGCTCGCCCGGGTCCTGGACACCGCCATCGTCCAGCCGGTCCGCGACCGCGCGGCGACCGTGGTCCGCCGGGCCGTCGACCGCGGCGAGATCGCACCGCTCGAGGACGCGCACGTCCTGGCCGACCTGGTCGTCGGCTCGATGGTCAGCCGCCTGTTCCTGACCCCCGACGCGGCGCACCGGACCCCCGCGGCCGGCCCCGCCGCCCCCTCGTCGGGCACGGCGATGACCCGCGAACTCCTCCCGTTCCTGCTGCGCGCCCTGGGCGCCCCGGCCGGCTGACGGCCGACCGGCGCACCGCCCCGCGGATCCCCTGCGCCCGCGTACGCCATTGGGAGACAGTTCGCGCGCCCCTGGAATGATCCCGGCGCATCACGGGTTGTGACGGATCATGAAGGCAATCAGCGTGAACAGCTACGGCGGCCCCTCGGTCCTCGAATACACCGAGCAGCCCGACCCGAAGGTCGGCCCCGACTCGGTCCTGATCCGGGTCAGGGCGGCCGGCGTCAATCCCGTCGACTGGAAGATCGTCGAGGGCTATCTCGATTCGATGATGTACGCCCACTATCCGCTGATCCCGGGGTGGGACGTGGCGGGCGTGGTCGAGGCGGTCGGCGCCGATGCCGCCGAGTACGAGGTCGGTGACGAAGTCATCGGCTATGTCCGCAAGGACGTGGTGCAGCACGGCACCTACGCCGAGCTGGTCGCGGCCCCCGTACGGACCCTGGCGCGCAAGCCCGCCGCGCTCAGCTGGCAGCAGGCCGCGGGTCTCCCGCTCGCCGGGCTGACGGCCTATCAGTCGCTCCGCCGGGTCGGCACCAAGCGCGGCGAGACGGTCCTGGTGCATGCCGCGGCGGGCGGCGTCGGATCCTTGGCCGTGCAGATCGCGGTGGCCGAGGGCGCCCGCGTCATCGGTACGGCCAGCGAGCGCAACCACGACTTCCTGCGGTCCCTGGGCGCCGAGCCGGTGACGTACGGTGACGGGCTCGAGGACCGGGTGCGGGCGCTGGCGCCCGAGGGGGTGGACGTGGCCCTGGACTTCGTCGGCAACGGCGTCCTGGACGTCTCGCAGCAGCTGCTCAAGGACCGCACCCGACTGGTGTCCATCGCCGACGGCGAGGTCCAGGCGAAGGGCGGCCACCTGGTGTGGGTGCGCCCGGACACCGCCGATCTGACGGCGCTCGGCGATCTGGCGGACGCGGGGAAGCTCGTGGTGCCGGTCGAGGCGACGTTCCCGCTGGCCGAGGCGGCCGAGGCGTTCAAGCGCAGCATGTCGGGGCGGTCCCGCGGCAAGATCGTGCTGGAGGTGTCCTCCTGACGCCGGCTCGGTAGCCGCCGACGGGTCCGGGGACCCCTTCACCCGGCTCCCCGGATCCGTCTGCCGCGGTGCGCCGCTATGCGCTCCGCTCGGCGTCCTGTTTCCGGTCGACGTATTCGAAGACCGACCCGTCCGGATGGCGGGCCACGAGGTTGCGGCCGATCGGGGTCGGCAGCGGACCCGCGATGATGTCCGCGCCGACCGCCGAAAGGTCGGCGAGCGCCTCGTCCACGTCCTTCACGGCGACGGTCGCCGCGATCTTCCGCAGCACCGACAACTCCGCCTCGGGGCCGCTCATCAGGAAGAAGCACCCGACGGCCGCGACCGACACGCCGCCGCGCTGGAAGCGGATGGCCTCGGCGCCGGTGAGTCGTTCGTAGACGCCGATCGCCGCATCGAGATCGCCGACGCATACCCGCAGTGAGGCTCCCAGAATGTCCATACGGACCAGCCTAGTTGGGCACCCCGGCGGCGCGCATCATGGTCAGACCCGGCACAGGATCTCGCCGTGCAGGACGGCGAACCAGCCGTCCTCCTGCGCGCCCCACTCCCGCCACGCGCGCGCGATCCGCGCCAGCTCCCCGGCCGTGGCGTGCCCGCCGTCCACCGCGATCCGGGCGTACGACGACGAGACCGTGCGGTCCGCCCACAGTTCGCTCCACCAGGACCGCTCCTCGGGGGTGTGGTAGAGCCAGGTCCCGGCCGTGGCGGTGATGGCGGACGGGTCGCAACCCGCCTGGCGCGCCCAGGCGTGCAGCCGGCGTCCGGCGTCCGGTTCGCCGCCGTTGGCGCGGGCCACCCGCAGATACAGCTGCTGCCAGTCCGTCATCCCCTCGACCTCCGGGTACCACGTCATGGCCGAGTAGTCCGAATCGCGGACGGCGACGATCCCGCCGGGCTTGGTGACCCGGCGCATTTCGCGCAGCGCCTGCACGGGATCGCCCACGTGCTGGAGCACCTGATGGGCATGCACCACGCAGAAGGTGTCGTCCGGGTAGTCCAGTGCGTGGACATCCCCGACCGCGAACCGGACGTTGGTGATCCCGCGACCGGCGGCGGTGGCGCGCGCCTGGTCCAGTACCCCGGGTGCGTACTCCAGGCCGGTGACCTGCCCGTCCGGGACCAGCGCGGCCAGGTCGGCGGTGATGGTGCCCGGGCCGCAGCCGATGTCCAGGACCTGCATGTGCGGCCGCAGCGAATCCAGCAGGTATCCGGCCGAGTTGGCGGCGGTGCGCCAGGTGTGGGAGCGCAGTACGGACTCGTGGTGGCCGTGCGTGTACACGGCGGATTCCTGCGGCATGGTCGGCTCCTTCGTGTGACCGGGGCGTACGGGTCGGTCGGTGGGTGAACCGCGAGCGGGCATGGCCGTGGTGTCGAAGAGGCCCTCCCGCGCACTGATCACACCGTACGCCTGCATCTCGTATCTTGAGAGTGGCGTCTCATAGTTCGGAATGAGGGTGACCGGTCCCCTCCCGGGGTTATTCGGGCAACAGGCGATAGACCGTCAGCGCCTCGTTCTCCTTCTCCAGCGTCAACTCGCCCTGTGAGGCGATGACTTCACCGTCGAAGGCGAGCGCCGTACCGTCGGGAAGACCGCCCAGCCGCAGGCGGCGCATCCGGGCCTCGCCGAGGACCGGCGAGCTGCGCGGCGCGCCCGTCAGTGCCGCGGCGAGCAGCCGGGTACGGGCCAGCCGGCCGCCGTGCACCACCCGGACGTCGAGCACCCCGTCCGCCAGATCGTGCCGCCGCACCGGCGCCAGCCCCAGCCCCCGGTACTGGCAGTTGCCGGCGAACAGCATCCACACCGACCGCCGCTTGCCGTTGATCTCGACGGTCAACGGCTCGGCGGTGCGCAGCACTTCCCACGCCGCGAGCACCCCGGCGGGCCAGGCGCCGATCCGGCCCGCCCATTTCTCGCGGATCCGCACCAGCTCCGGATACACGCCGATGGAGAAGGTGTTGAGGAAGTACCGGCCCACCGTGTGCGGTCCGCTCCGGAAGCGCGCCAGATCCACGGCGACCGCTTCGCCGCTCTCCAGGGCGCGCGCCGCCGCCGCGTAGGTCTCGATCCCCAGGTCGTACGCGAAGTGGTTGTGGGTGCCGCCCGGCAGCACGGCCAGCGGCAGCCCGTGCCGTACCGCGACCGTCGCCGCCGCGTTGACGGTGCCGTCCCCGCCGAGCACCCCCAGGGCACCGCCCAGCTGCCGGGCGCGCTCCGCGGCCTCCTCCAGGACGTCCGTCAGGGGCTGCGCCTGTGGCCCGCCGTACTCCATCACCTCGGCCTGCGGCAGCACCCCCCGCACCTCCTGGTTGCGGTCCGGGCGCGTCCCGGCGCGCTGCCCCGAGCCCTGGTTCGCGACGACCACCAGGCCCCGCCCGCCGGGCAGCGCGGGCGCGTCGGCGCGCGGCCGGGCGGGCGGCGCCAGCTGGGCGCGGGTCGGTGCCAGGCCGCGCACGGCGAACGCGGCACCGGCGCCCAGCGCCGCCCCGGCCAGCACATCGCCCGGATAGTGCACCCCTGTATAGACGCGCGAGAAGGCCACCGATACAGCGACCGGCGCCAGCGCCAGCCCCCACCACTTGTTCTCGAACGCGACCCCGGTGGCAAAGGCCACCGCCGAGGCCGCGTGCCCGGACGGGAAGGAGGAGGTGAAGGGCTGGCGGTGCAGCCGCCGTATCACCGGCACCGCATCCAGCAGCGGCCGCTCGCGCCGCACGGAACGCTTACCGAAGGTGTTCACCGTCGCCGAGGCCACCGCCAGCGACGCGATGCCGCGCAGCGCGGCCCGCCGCCCGGGTCTGCCGCCCAGCGCGGCGCCGCCCGCGGCGAGCCCGAACCACAGCAGCCCGTGATTGGCGCTGCGGGACAGCCGCGGCAGTACGCGCTGGGCCCCCGGCCACTCGCGCGAGGCGATCCGGACGAAGGTCAGCCGGTCGAGGTGGGTCAGTACGTTACGCATGCGGCACCTTTTACCCCGGTGGGGCCGCGGCAGACCCGGGCGCTGCCGAACGGGGGCGAGCCGAGCCGCAGGGGCTCCCGGGGCGACGGGCGGGCGAATCGGCCGGTGCCGGCACGGAGCCACCCGAATGGCGCAATGCCCCGGCCGCCCCGCCCGCTCATCGCCGTAAGCCGCAGCGGAAGGGCGGGGCGGCCGCATCCGCCACCCGCACCCGGACCGGACGCCGGGCCGCCCCCCATCTCCGTGGCTACCATGCTTGCGAGCGAACGAAAGGGGCTATTACGGCCCAATGGCGAATATGCGCACCCATGTATATACGCCGTGCACATGCGCCGCATACCTGCGCCATGTGCATGCGCATTCCTGTGCATGCACATCGCGGTACGCGCACCTCGCTCCGCCCGGGCGCCGCCGAACGGGCGCGCTCCGGCCCGCCGTCGCAGGCGGCGTATCCGCGCATCACCTCCTATCGTCGGGAGCTCAGCATGGAATCCGGCCCGAACGTCTGGAACTGCCCCTTCGACTACGCCGAAGGCCTTGAGTTCGACCCCACGCTCAAGCGCCTGCTGACCGAGGAACCGGTCGCCCGCATCCGCCTGCCGTACGGGGAAGGCGAAGCCTGGCTCGTCACCCGGTACGAGGACGTACGCACCGTGACCACGGACCGGCGCTTCAGCCGCCACGCCGTCATCGGCCGGGACTTCCCCCGGATGACACCGGAGCCGATCGTCCAGGCCGAGGCGATCAATGTCATGGACCCGCCCGCCAGCAGCCGCTTGCGGAGCCTGGTCTCGAAGGCGTTCGCGCCCCGTCACGTGGAGCGCATGCGGGAAGGCACCCAGCGCGTCGTGGACGAACTGCTGGACCGGATGAGCGAGCAGGGCGCGCCCGGCGACCTGATGGAGAACCTGGCGTCCCCGCTGCCCCTGACCACCATCTGCGAGGTCCTCGACATCCCCGAGGGCGACCGCGACCGGCTGCGCGCGTACGCCCGCACGATGATGAACACCAGCCTCGACAACCGCGACAACGCCGTCCAGGCCAAGGCCGAGATGCGCGCGTACTTCGCGGAGCTGACCGGGCACCGGCGCGCACACCCGGCGGACGACCTGATCAGCGCCCTGGCCACGGCCCGCGACGGGGACGAGATCCTCGACGAGCAGGAACTGACCGTCATGGCCATGGTCCTGCTCATCACCGGCCAGGACACCACGACCTACCAGATCGGCAACCTCTCCTACACCCTGCTCACCCGGCCCGAGGCGCTCGACATCCTGCGTGCCGACCCCGGGAGGCTCCCGCAGGTGATGGAGGAGATGCTGCGGTTCATCCCGTTCCGCAAGGGCGTCGGCATTCCCCGCGTCGCCCTCGAAGACGTGGAGCTGAGCGGCGTGACGATCCGGGAAGGGGACATCGTGCATGTCTCCTATCTGACGGCCAATCGGGACAGCCGGAAGTTCGACCGTCCCGACGAGCTCGATCTGGACCGCGAGAAGCCGCCCCATATGACCTTCGGCTGGGGCGGGCACCACTGCCTGGGTGCCCCGCTCGCCGTCATTGAGCTCGAAGTGGCGCTGGGTACCCTCCTGAAGCGCTTCCCCGAGCTGAAACTGGCGAAGCCGGCCGAGGAGGTGCGCTGGAACGAAACCTCTATCTGGCGCTATCCGCTGGCACTTCCGGTCATCTGGTGACATACGCACCCGGCAGCGGCATGCGGACGTCACCCGTCTGCCGTACCGTTGCTTGGACAGATGACCCACCCTCACAGGGAGAGTTCATTCTTCGACGGCTGGCCCGCTCGCGTCCCTCCCCGGGGCCTCGACTCGGGCCGCCGGAACCGTCAGTGGTTCTGTTGCACCCACACGAGCGCATGCATTGCCGCGGCGGCTACCGCCGGCCCACGAACACCCCGTAAGTCAGAGCCAGGGATCGCACCGAGCGGACCACAGTCTGCTAGGAGTCCAATCCATGGCGGTTCTGTGCAAACCGGCAATCGCGGTCCCTGAGTACATCATCACCAGGGACGACACCCTCGAACTCGCGCGGCAGCTGCACTACGACCATCTGCAGCTCAAGAAGGTGCTCCGGCTGATCGAGCATACGGGCGTGGTCAGACGGCATTTGATCCTGCCGATCGACAAGGTGCTGGAGCACCCCGGGCTCGACGCCCGGAGCGCCATCTACGAAGAAGAGTCCAAGGCCCGGGTCCCCTCCGTGGTGCGCAAGGCACTGGACCAGGCCGAGCTGGAGTCGGAGCAGATCGACCTCATCATCTACGTGTCCTGCACCGGCTTCATGATGCCGGCGCTGACCGCGTGGCTCATCAACGAAATGGGCTTCCGGTCCGAGACACGGCAGATCCCGATAGCCCAACTCGGCTGTGCGGCAGGGGGCGCCGCCATCAACCGGGCGCACGACTTCTGCCGGGCGTACCCCGACGCCAATGTGCTGCTCGTCGCCTGCGAGTTCTGCTCGCTGTGCTACCAGCCCACGGACCTGGGGGTCGGGTCGCTGCTGTCCAACGGCCTGTTCGGGGACGCGGTCGCGGCCGCCGTGGTCCGCGGCAACGGCGGCACCGGCGTCCACCTGGAACGCAACGGCTCGTACCTCATCCCGCACACCGAGGACTGGATCTCCTACGCGGTGCGGTCCACCGGATTCCACTTCCAGCTGGACAAGCGCGTACCCGGCACCATGGAACCCCTCGCCCCGGCCCTGCAAGCCGTCGCCCAGCAGCACCACTGGGACGCTGGCGACCTGGACTTCTACATCGTCCACGCCGGCGGCCCGCGCATCCTGGACGACCTGTGCCGCTTCCTCGACGTACCACCCGAGGCATTCCGCTTCAGCCGCGCGACGCTCACGGAATACGGCAACATCGCCAGCGCCGTCGTGCTCGACGCCCTCGGGCGGATGTTCGACGAGGCATCTGCGCTCGACGGCCAGCGGGGGCTGCTGGCGGGATTCGGTCCCGGCATCACCGCCGAGATGGCCCTGGGGACATGGACGTCAAGTCCGGCGGGGACGGGCTGAGCGCACCCGAGTGCGGCCGGTCCCCACGGACCGGCCGCGCACCCGCTCGTACGAAGGGGTGACCCGATGCCCCATCCGGCCCCGCCCCGCCCCGCCGCTCGACCCCTCCCACCCACCGCTGACGTGTCGCCCCGGTCGCCACCCGCCCCATCTGCCAAGGTGGTCGGAGCCGTCAATCATGTGATGGGCCCACGATCGCCTGCCGACGCGGAGGGTGGAGGTACGGATGCAGCGGACCGCCCCGGATCCGGCCCCGGACCCGCCGGTGGGCCTCCCGGTGCTCCCGGACCTCGCCGCGTACCTCTCCGCGGCCGCCGGCCGCAGTGAACCGGAACCCCCCGGCGGCTCCCCGACGCTGCGCACCGCCGCCTGCGGCTACTGGCAACGCCGCGGCCTGGACACCGACCCCGGCCGTGCGCTCGCCGCCCCCGGCGCACCGGCCCTGCTCCTGGCGCTGTACGCCGCGGCCGACGGCGCGGTGGTGCTGCCGCGGCCCTGCTCCGAGTGGTACGCACCGCCCGCCCGGCTGCTCGGCCGTCCCGTGCACTTCGCGCCCGTCCCGGCCGAATCGGGCGGCATGCCCGACCCGTTCGCGCTGCTGGAGACCGTCCGCCGGGCCCGGATGCACGGCGCGGAGCCGCGCATCCTCGTGCTGTCCGTCGCCGATGACCCGACCGGCACCTGCCCGGCGCCCGAGCAACTGCACGAGGTGTGCGAGGCGGCGGCGGGGGAGGGACTGTGGATCATCAGCGACGAGTCGCACCGCGATCTGCTGCACGATCCCCATGACACCGTGGTGCTCAGCCCCGCCGAGATGCTGCCCGACGAGGTCGTGGTGCTCACCGATCTGCGCGCCACCCTCGCACCCGCCTCCTGGCCCGCGGCGCTCGCCCGCTTCCCGGATACGGAACGGGGCGCCGCACTCCACGCGGCGGCCCTGGAAACGCTGGCCGCGTTGCGCGCCCCGCTCGCCGGCCCCCTCGCCTGCGCCCTCGCGCACGCCCTCGGCGAACCCGGCCCCGTCCGCACCAGAACCGCCGCCACCGCCCGGCTGCACGCCACGCTGACCGCCGCCCTCCACGGCACCCTCACCGCGGCCGGCGCGGTCTGCCGCCCGCCGCACTCCGGCAGCCACCTGTACGCCGACCTCGAGCCGCTGCGGCGTGCTCTGGTGACCCATGGCATCGGTGAACCCGGCGCGCTGGAACGGGAGTTGGCGCCCTGGTCGGCCCGTGGCGGACACCGTTTCGGGGACGATCCGGGGGCGTTGCGGGTACGGCTGGGCTCCGAGGCGCTGCTGGGCGCCGACCGGGAGCTGTGCGGGCGCGCCCTGGAGGCGCCCGATCCCCTCGAACTGCCCCCCGTCGCCGATTCGTTGACCGCCTTGTCGCGTGCGCTGGCCGCGCTCACGGCCCCGGCGGACGGCTGATCCGCCCGGCGCCCCTCCGGTCGTCCCCGTTCGCCCCGTTCGCCCCGTCCGCCTCCTGGCCGTCCCCCACGCGTCCCCCGAATGGAGCCCCCTCGATGACCGAACAGACCGAGCGCTCGGTCGCCGAAGCCCGCGCCGCCACCGCGCCCACCTCAGCCGCTCCGCCGGTCACCCCCGACGCCGCTCCGCCCGTCACCCCGGATGCCGCTCCGCCCGTCACGCCCGTCGCACCCCACGCCGCCCCCGCCCTCCCGCACACCACGCCTGACCTCCCGCCCGCCACCCCGCCACCACTCGTCGAGCCGCGCCCCCTGGCAGCGCCCCGGACCTGGCCCAGGGACTTCACCGACCGGCTGACCGCGCCGCTGCCCGGCGTCCGCGCGCTGGCCCGGATCGCCCGGGAGGGCAAACTGCGCCCGGTACCCGAATCGCTGCGGGAGATCCAGGAACTCCCCTTCGAGCCGGGCCCGATGCCCGCCGCCGGTCCCGCCACCATCGCCCTCACCTGGGCCGGACACGCCAGCTGGGTGATCCGGATCGGCGGACTGACCGTACTCACCGATCCCGTCTGGTCCCGCAAGATCCTCGGCACCCCCGCCCGGGTCACCCCCGTAGGCGTCCGCTGGGAGGACCTGCCGGCCATCGACGCGGTCGTCATCAGCCACAACCACTACGACCACCTGGACGCCCCGACCCTCAAACGGCTGCCGCGCCACACCCCGCTGCTGCTCCCCGCCGGGCTGGCGCCCTGGGCCCGCCGCCGCGGCTTCACCCACGTCACCGACCTCGACTGGTGGGAGGCCGTCGAGCTGCCCGCCGCCGACGGCGCCGTACGCTTCGACTTCGTACCCGCCCACCACTGGAGCAAGCGCACCCTGACCGACACCTGCCGCACCCTGTGGGGCGGCTGGATGCTCACCGCGCCCGACGGGCGGCGGCTGCACTTCGCGGGGGACACCGGCTACGGCCACTGGTTCGAGGAGATCGGCCACCGCTACCCCGGTATCGACCTGGCGATGCTGCCCATCGGCGCCTACGACCCGCGCTGGATGCTGCGCCCCGTGCACACCGACCCGGAAGAGGCCGTACGGGCCTGCCAGGACCTGGGCGCGCGGGCGCTGGCGCCGATGCACTGGTCCACCTTCCTGCTCTCCGCCGAACGGCCGATGGAACCGCTGCACCGGGTGCGCGCCGCCTGGGCCGCCACCGGCCGCCCCCGCGAGGACCTGTGGGATCTGCCGGTCGGGGCGTCCCGCGTACTCGACATGCCGGGAGCCGATGGGCCGGCGCAGCCCGTAGGGGCACTCGACGACGAGCGCTGACGCCCCACCGCCGCGCACACCCGCGGAGAAGGAACTGCGGCGCCCGGCACGCCCCTCCGAAGGTTCTCCGTCCACGGCCCACCCTTCGCCGGACAATAATCGCCGATTTTGGTACGGGGGCCGGGTCGCCGACGATATTCCCGCCCGGCAATCCCGGGTGCGCAGCGCACGACGAGAGGCCCACCACGCCATGCACGACCGGCACACCCGCCGCTTCGGTCTGGGAACCGCCACCGCCCTGGTGATGGGCAACATCATCGGCGGCGGCATCTTCCTCCTCCCGGCCTCGGTCGCCCCGTTCGGCACCGTCAGCCTGCTCGCCTTCGGCGTGCTGACCGTCGGAGCCGTCGCCCTCGCCCTGGTCTTCGGCCGGCTGGCCCAGCGCCATCCGGACACCGGAGGGCCCTATGTCTACGCCCGCGAGGCGTTCGGCGACTTCGCGGGCTTCCTCTCCGCCTGGTCGTACTGGACCATGACCTGGGTCAGCAACGCGGCCCTCGCCGTCGCCGCCGTCGGCTACGTCCACGTCCTCTTCCCCGGCCATGCGTCGGGCGGCACCGACCTCGCCGTCGCGCTCGGCGCGCTCTGGCTCCCGGCCCTCGCCAACTTCGCCGGTACCCGCTATGTGGGCGCCGTCCAGCTGATCTCCACCGTGCTCAAGTTCATCCCGCTCCTCTTCATCGCCGTCGCCGGGCTGTTCTTCTTCGACCCGGGCAACCTCGGCGCGTTCCACGAGGGCGGCGGCAGCGCGGTCGGCGGGCTGTCCGCGGCGGCCGCGATCCTCCTCTACAGCTATGTGGGCGTGGAGTCCGCCGCGATGAGCGCGGGCGAGGTCCGCGACCCGGAGCGCAACGTCGGCCGGGCCACCGTCCTGGGCACCGTCGGCGCCGCCGTCGTCTACCTCCTGGGCACCCTCGCCGTCTTCGGCACCGTCGCGCACACCGAGCTGGTGCACTCCACGGCGCCGTTCTCCGACGCGGTGAACGCGATGTTCGGTGGCCACTGGGGCGGCACGGTCATCGCCGCCGCGGCCGTCATCTCCATCCTCGGCGCCCTCAACGGCTGGACGCTGATGAGCGCCCAGTCCCCGTACGCCGCCGCCAAGGACGGTCTCTTCCCCGCGCCCTTCCTGACCAAGCGGCGCGGCGTCCCGACCGTCGGTGTGCTCGCCGCCGCTCTGCTGGCCAGCGCCCTGACCGTGATCAACTACCTCACCGGCGCCGGCGGCGTCTTCGAGATCCTGGTCCTGATCACCACCTTCTCGGCCACCGTCCCCTACCTCCTCGCGGCCGGCGCGCAGATCTACTTCCTGTTGTCCGGCCGCCGCGACAAGGTCCGCCCGGCCCGCTTCGCCCGCGATCTGACGCTCGCGCTGGTGGCGTTCGGGTTCACGTTCTGGCTGGTGGCCGGGGCCGGTTACGCCGCGATCTACCAGGGCGTACTGTTCCTCTTCGCGGGGATTCTGGTGTACGCGGTGATGGCGGCGCGACGGGCCGGGCGCGGGCGCGGTGGCGAGGCGGCGGCGGACGCGGGGGCGGGCGCCGCGGGGGCCGACGTCCCGGCGGCCGCTTCTGCCGAGGCGCGGTAGCCGGTCCCGTCGCCGTCCCGCCCGCTACGGAACGCGCAGCGGCTCGCCGACCCGGTGCAGATGACGCAGCGCCTCCCCGTACGACGCGAGGAGTCCCGTCTCGTGATACGGGACGCCGATCTCGGCGCAGTACCCCCGCACGATCACCTGGGCGCGGCGGAGATGCGGGGTCGGCAGGTGCGGGAAGAGGTGGTGCTCGATCTGGTAGTTGAGGCCGCCGAGCAGCACATCGGTGAACCGGCCGCCGCGGACATTGCGCGAGGTGAGCACCTGACGGCGCAGGAAGTCCGGCCGGTCATCGCCCGTCAGCGTCGGCATGCCCTTGTGGTTGGGCGCGAAGGTGCAGCCCAAGTAGACGCCGAACAGCGCCTGGTGGAGGAAGAGGAACGCCAGCGCCTTACCGGGGGAAAGGACCAGGAAAAGTGCCCCGAGATACAGCGCCAGGTGCGCCGTCAGCAGTCCGGCCTCCATACCCCGGCGCTTGATCGCGGGTGACCAAAGCGCCCGTAGGCTCGACACATGGAGGTTGAACCCCTCCAGCGTGAGCAGCGGAAAGAACAGCCACGCCTGGTGGCGGCCCATGAAGCGGGGCAGTCCCGTGGCGGCCCGCGCCTGGTCCTGCGACCAGACCAGGATGTCGGGCGAGACGTCCGGGTCCAGCTCTTCGTGGTTGGGGTTGGCGTGGTGGCGGGTGTGTTTGTTCATCCACCAGCCGTACGACATCCCGACGCCGAGATTGCCGAACAGCCGGCCGCCGATCTCGCTCGGGCGCCGCTTCCGGAACACCTGCCGATGCGCCACGTCGTGCGTCACGAGCGCGATCTGCCCGAAGACGAAGGCCAGTACGGCGGCGACGGCCAGCTGCCACCAGCTGTCGCCGAGGACGAGGAACGCCGCCCAGGACCCGACGAACGCCGCGGTCACGAGCGAGAGCCGGACCGCGTAATAGCCGGGCCGGCGGGCGAACAGCCCGGCCTCCGCCATGCGGCGGGACAGCCGGGCGAAGTCGCTGCCGGAAACCGTGACCGGGGCAGCCGGGACGGCGGAGGGGACGGGGGGCTGGAGGCTGGTCGTCATACGGCCGAGTCTTCTGGCGGGGGAGGGCCGCCAACAGCCGGTTCGCCCCCCGGACGGGTGGGGGGTTTACCGGGGGTTCTTCCGGGGGGTGAGCGCACCCTTGCCCCTCACCGGCAATCAGTGTTGCCACTTCCGGGAAGCGCGCGGTGCAATGGACGGTGTGGAGCACTCACCCGCCATCACCCGCGCCCTGACCGAAGTCGGCCCCCGCCTCAAACGCCTGCGCACCGAGCGCGCCGTGACGCTCGCGGCGCTCTCCGAGGCCACCGGCATCTCCAAGAGCACCCTGTCCCGACTGGAAACCGGCCAACGCCGCCCCAGCCTGGAACTCCTGCTCCCCATCGCCCAGGCCCACCAGGTCCCCCTGGACGAATTGGTCGGCGCCCCCGAGGTAGGCGATCCCCGCGTCCGGCTCAAGCCCAAGCACCGGAACGGCACCACCGTGCTGCCCCTGACCCGGCAGCCCGGCCCGCTCCAGACCTTCAAAATGGTGCTCCCGGCCACGCGCAGCACACCGGAGCCCTGCACCCACGAGGGCTACGAATGGCTCTTCGTCCTCTCCGGACGGCTGCGCCTGATCCTCGCCGACCACGACCTGGTCCTCGAGCCGGGCGAGGCCGCCGAGTTCGACACCCGCCTGCCGCACTGGTTCGGCACCACCGGCGACGGCCCCGTCGAACTCCTCAGCCTCTTCGGCAGCCAGGGCGAGCGCATGCACGTACGCGCCAAACCCCACCCCCGGAAAACCCCCGACCGCTGACCCGCCGGCGCCCCGGCGAGACGGGTGCTCGCGCGGCAGGCGGAGCTGCTCTGGAGTGAGTCCTCGTGGCCCCCGTACAGCTGGTTCGGAAGATCTCGTGACCGGGTGAGGCGTGACCTGGCAGGATCCTTACCCACGCGTTCTTGGCGCGTTCCTGAGCTGTCCCCGCTACTCCCCGGCGGTCACCTCCCGACCGGGCACGCGAGGGGCACGGTCCAACTGCTCCTGTGCGGAGGTTCCGTGAAGTTCGCAGACTGGGCACCGATCCTCGTGGCCTTCATCACGGTCGCGGGAGGAGTCGTTCAGGCCCGTCGTAAGCGGCCCATGACCAGGGAGATCGTTAAACAGGACGCTGAGCTGCTGGCCCTGCTCCCCGAGGACAGCGAGGCGAAGCGGATCCTGGCGGCGCACATTGACGCAACCGTGCGCAAGATCGTGGAGGGGGAGGACGAGCGAACGCGTGATCTCAGCGGCGTTCTCTTCTGGGCCAGTTTCCTGGCCCTTGCGGTCTTCCTGGTGGTGGTTGCCGCGGACCGTGGCGGGTACTGGTGGTTGCTGTGCCTCCCTGCCGCCGTCGCCTGGCTGCTGGGAGCCCCCGCGGTGTTGCAGGATGCCTCTCTCCGGCGTCGCGACGCCGGAGGAAGACCGGTGTAGTTCCCATGTCGGCCTCGGTCATGTGACCTGCGAAGCGAGCCTCTTGCTCCATTACCTGGCACGTAATCGCGCCCCGCGCCGCCGCACGCCAGAGTGAGGGCATCGGTTCACCGGCCGGCGCACTCCGGCCGGTGAACCGGTATCCGAAACCGACGGAACCCAACAAGGAGCGCGGCGATATGACCACCCAGCTTCAGCAGCAGAACCAGCAGAACCAGCAGAACCAGCAGAACCAGCAGAACCAGCAGGACCAGAAGAACCGGCCCGGCCAGGAGACGGACGACCGCTACGCGGCCGCCGTCGCCCGGTACTTCGTGGCGTGGAACGCCGCCGACGACGCGGCTCTCGAGGAGGCCGTCGCCGCCGCGTTCACGGATGACGCGGCCTACACCGACCCGCTGGCCGATGTCGCCGGCCACGAAGGGCTCATCGGCCTGATCGCCGGGGCGCACGCGCAGTTCCCCGGGTTCGCTTTCCGGTTGCTGGGCGGAGCGGACGGGCACCACGACCTGGCGCGGTTCGGGTGGGAGCTGGTGGGTCCTGACGGGGCGGCGCCGGTGGCCGGGTTCGATGTGGTGCGGCTGGCTGAGGACGGGCGGATCCGGTCGGTGAGCGGCTTCCTCGACCGGGTGCCGTCCTCGGCGGCATGACGCTCGGGGCGTCCCGTCAGGGAGCCATCGTGCGCAGCAGGGCGACCGTCTCCGGGTCGGCGGGGAGGAAGGTCTCCACCGCCAGCTCGGAGACGGTCACATCCATCGGGGTGTTGAAGGTGGCGATGGTGGAGATGAAGGACAGCACCGCGCCCTCGTGCTCGATCATCATGGGCAGCGCGAAGGGCGGGTGTTCGCCGAAGGACGCCACCTCCCGTCCGCCGGCGGGCAGCGGATACTCCCGTACCTCGTCGTAGAGCGCCCGGAGCGGCGCGGACCTCATCAGCGCCAACTGCCGTTCCATCTGGGCGAAGAGGTGGCCGCGCCACTCCAGGAAGTTGCGGATGCGGGGCGCCAGACCGCCCGGGTGCAGGGTGATCCGCATGGCGTTGAGCGGCGGCCGCAGCAGGGATTCGTCGACGCCCGCCAGCAGCATGGTGATGCCCCGGTTCGCGGCCTGGACGTTGTACGTACCGTCCACCACCAGCGCGGGGAAAGGCTCGTAGCCGGTCAGCAGCCGTTCCATGCCCGCGCGCAGGGCCGCCATCGAGGGATCGTCCAGCGGCGTTTCGGGGAAGGTCGGCGCGTAACCCGCCGCGATCAGCAGGGCGTTGCGCTCCCGTACGGGGACGTCGAGGTGGTCGGCGAGGCGCAGCACCATCTCCTGGCTGGGGCGGGAGCGGCCGGTCTCGATGAAGCTGATGTGCCGGGCGGAGGAGTCGGCGCGCAGGGCAAGGTCCAGCTGGCTTATCTTGCGGCGGTCGCGCCATTCGCGCAGTAGCGTCCCCACCCCCGTGGTCTTCGGCGGGAGCATCGCGGCAGTCGTCATGGGAGGGACGGTAGCCGACCCGCGCCGCCCCGTCCGGCGAGGGCCCGGCACCCGGCGCTACCCGACGGTAGGGGTCGCGCCGGGCCACCGCCGTGCCAGGCTGGAACTGCCACAGTGGCGATCCGGCAGTGCATACGGTGAAGGGGTGAACGCCATGAGTGCCCAGGTGGAACCGCTCAGCGAGAAGGAGATCGAGGACCGCCTCGCGGAACTGCCCGGCTGGTCCGTCGAGGGGGAGCTGCTGCACCGCCGCTACGCCTTCGACGGCCATCTGCCGGCCGCCGTGATGGTCATCCACATCGCCCAGATCCAGGAGGAGCTGGGCCACCACGCCGATCTGAAACTCGGCTACAACCGGCTGACCGTCTCGGTGAACACCCACAGCATCGGCGGCCGGATCACCCACCTCGACTTCGGGCTCGCCCGGCGCATCGAGGCGATCGCCGCCGCCCACGGCGCCCGCTGAGCGCCCCGCCGCGATCAGGTGTGCTTGGGCACCTTCACATAGCGGCCCGCGCGGACCAGCTCCACATTGAACTGGGCACCGCACAGCAGCGACAGATGCGAGAACCACAACCAGACCAGGAACACCAGCGGGCCCGCGAGCGATCCGTAGAGGCGGTTGAAGGTCCCGACGTACGACACATAGGCCGAGAAGCCCGCCGACGACACCAGCCACAGCATGATCGCCACGATGCCGCCGGGGGCCGCCCGCCGCACGCCGCGTGAACTCGGCGGACCGGAGCGGAACAGCACCATCGCCAGCACGGCGGCCAGCAGCAACAACAGGGGCCACTTCAGCAGGTTCCAGGTGGCCTCGCCCGCCTCGCCCAGCCCGAGCGCACGGCCGAGGGCGCGCGCGATCGGGCCGCTCACCAGCAGCGCCACCGCACTGCTGATCAGCAACGCCATGAGCAGCAGCGCGGTCGCCAGGATGCGCGGTGCCTTGCGCCACGGCGGCCGGTCGTCCTTCGTCCGGTGCATGGCGTGCAGCGCCCGGCGGAACACCGCGAGATAGCTGCACGAGGACCACAGCGCGCTGACCAGCGCGCCGCCCACCACCACCCAGGCGGCGGTGCGCTGATGGGCCATGACGATCAGCGCATGACGCACGGCCGTACCGGAGCCGGCCGGAGCGATGGAGCTGATCTGATTGATGAGCTGCACGGTGGCCGAGGGGTCGGCGAGGCCGATCAGCGACACGGTGACGATGATCGACGGGAGCAGCGCCAGCACCGAGTAGTACGTCAGGCTGGCCGCCCAGTCCGTGACGTCGTCATGCCAGACGGCGAGCGGGGTCCGGCGCAGCGCGGTACGGCACTGGGCCCAGGTCGGCAGCGCCGTGCGGGCCGGTGCGGCGGCGGGCGGCGTGGGGGTGACGGGCGGCGCGGACTCAGCGCACACGGCGGCCTCCCGGTGTCGCGATCCGCGTCCGCGCGCGGCGCACAGCGCTCCCGCACATGTCTCTTCCGTCCTCTCTGCCGGTTCTGCCGGTTCACTCGCTCCGGCCGGTCGTGGCCGGATGCCCGGGCCCGCATCATCTCCCGACTCGGCGGCCCCTCCCTGCCATGTGTTCCCCCGCATGACGCGGCTACTGCTACTCCAGCCCCCGCCCCCTCCGGAACCGCGCCATGCCCTCCGCCCAGTCGACCACCGGCTCCGGATAGTCGTACGCGGCCCGCTCGGGCCCGGACAGCCGCCACGGCCGGTGCACCGCCGGGCCCGCGAGGCCGGCCAGCTCCGGGACCCAGCGCCGTACATAGTCGCCCCGTGGATCGAACCGCCGGGCCTGGACCATGGGGTTCAGCACCCGGTTGTACCGGGAGTCCGTACCGGTGCCCGCCACCCACTGCCAGTTGAGCTGGTTGTTGGCCAGATCGCCGTCCACCAGCAGATCGAGGAAGTGGCGGGCGCCGATCCGCCAGTCCGCATACAGCGTCTTCGTCAGGAAGCTCGCCACCAGCATCCGGGCGCGGTTGTGCATCCAGCCCTCATGCAGCAGCTGCCGCATCGCCGCATCGACCACCGGATATCCGGTGCGGCCCTCCTGCCACGCCGTCACCTCCGCCTCGTCGTACCGCCAACGGTCTCCCCGGTCGCGGTAGTTGGCGAAGGCCGCTTCGGGGCGGGCGGCGAGGACCTGGTGGTGGAAGTCCCGCCAGGCCAGCTGCCGTACGAAGGCCTGAGCGCCGGCGTCCGCGCGGCGCGCCGCCCCGGCCGCCACTTCCACCGGTGACAGGCAGCCGAAGTGCAGATACGGGGAGAGGCGCGAGGTGGCATCGCCGGGCAGGTCGTCCTGGCGGTCCGCATAGTCGGCCAGGCCCGACCGCCGCCAGGCCGCGAGGCGGCGCCGGCCGGCCCGTTCGCCGCCGTCCGGCAGGCCCGGCGACGGCCGCCCGCCGGGGCACAGCAGCCGCGCCGACGGCACCTTCTGAGAACGCACCCCCTCCGGCACCGGTACGGCGCGCGGCGCGGCCCGCACCGCCCGGAGCCCCTCCGCCTGCCACCGCCGGAAGTACGGCGCGAAGACCGTGAAGTGGTCCTTCCCGGGCCCGGAACCGCTGGGGGTCACCGCACCCGGCGGCAGCGCCGTGATCACCGCGTCATGCACCACCAGCGCACGGCGGTCCCCAGCCAGTGCCTCGGCCAGCCGACGCTCCCGCCGCAGCGCATAGCCGCTGACCCCGGCGGCGACATGGACCTCCCCGGCCCCGGCCTCCGCGGCCACCCGGCAGGTTTCCAGGACCACATCACCCGTACGGATGACCAGACGGCCGCCGCGCTCCCGCAGCCCCGCGTCGAGATCGGCCAGGCAGTCGGCGAGGAAGGCCGCCCGGTTGGGCGCCGGGAACCCGGCGTCCGCGATGCCGGAGTCCACGACGAACAGGGGAATCACCCGCGGCGCGGCGCGCAGCGCCGCGGCCAGCACCGGCTGGTCGTGCAGCCGCAGATCGGAGGTGAACAGACAGATCGCTACATCCATGCCCCAGCCCTACACGGCGTCAGACGAAGGACAGGCTCCGCCACGGCGACGCCGGATCCTGGGTGAGGACGCGATGGAGGTGCAGGGCCTCGGCGTACTGCGGCCCGAACCAGCCGTTGTCGTACGCCAGCATGCGGCCCAGCGCGTAGCCCGCGGCGAACTCCTCCCACGAGCCGTACACCTCCCTGGCCCGCGCGCCGGCCTGGAGCACGGCCTGCTCGGCCTGCTGCGGTGTGCACAGCCGCGCGCTCAGGCCCCGGCGGACGAGGTGCACCGCGTGGGCGTGGTCCAGGGCCAGGACGGAGACCACCTGGCCACCGGGCGGCAGCAGCCCGTCGGCACGGAAGCGTTCCTCGTAGCGGGTGACGAGTTCGGGGAGTTCGGGGCGTCCGGGGAGGTCAGTGGCCGTCGGCGCGGCCTCGGCGTCGTCCGGGTCCGGCCCGTCCGCCGGCTGCCCCTCGCCCGCACCGGCCCGTGCGCGCAGCGCCGCCTCCGTCTCCGCGGGGACGAACTGCCCGCCGAGCAGCTGGTCGAGGCGCTGCTGCCAGCTCGCCGGGTCGGTCACCGACCACTGCTCGCGCAGCGTCGCGGCGTCCGCGGCGTGGTCGAGGAAGACGGTGCCGAGCTCGTTCCACGGGACGCTGTGGTGCACGGCGAGGGGTGCGCCGCAGGCCAGGCCCTGTGCGAGCGGGCCGTGCAGGGGCCCGCCGTAGTGCGTGGCCAGCAGCCCGCCGGGCCGTACGCCGAAGTGTGCGCGGATCTGCATCCAGGTGGCGCGGTGGGCGGGGGCCGCGGCCAGATAGGCGGCGGACGGGGTCCCGGGATTGACGGCCAGCCGCCATTTGTCGTTCGGCCAGTCCTGCGCCAGTTCCTCGAGCGACACCCGGTCGAAGAACTGCTGCGGCTGCCAGGGCGGCAGCATGCCGCGCGTCAGGACGGGGATGCACTTGCCGCCCGCCGCGGGATCGTCGTACACCGGCAGCGGGTCCTGACCCGGCTGCGGCGCCGCCAGGTACAGATCCTCGCCGGCGATCGCCGCGATCTGCCCGTTCCAGTCGCCCCGCGCCGTCGCTTCACACAGTCGCCGCTCCGTATCGGTCGGCGGCATCCATCCCGCAGTAACCACGCGCCCGACCCTACGGCGAGCCGGTGATCCGGCGGGAGCCGGGGTTGCCGAACCGGCAACGACGGTTGCCCGGGAACGTTCCGTATCGGAGGCTCGACCGCATGAACAATCACGAGCATGCGGAACACGGCCGGACCCACCCCGGACACGGGCACCGGCACGCGCACGGCCACGACGCCCCGATGGACTGGGAGGTGCTCGGCCCGTACCTCGAAAGCGGCGCCGAGGTGCACACGCCGGTCTACGAGCAGGTGGCGGGGTGGCTGCGCGAGCTGTTCCCGGGCGCCGGTGCGGCCGGCCCCGGCACGGTGCGCCGGGTGCTCGACATCGGCAGCGGGCCGGGCGTCGCCACCTGCGTCCTGGCCCGTGCCTTCCCCGCCGCGGAGGTGGTGGCGGTGGACCCGACCGCGGCCCTCCTGGAGCGCGCCCGCGCCCGCGCCGACCGCCTCGGCCTGGGCGGCCGCGTCCACACGCATGTCGCCGAGGTCCCCGACGGGCTGGACGCGCTCGGCGGGGCCGACCTCATCTGGTCCAGCAATGCGCTGCACCACGTCGGCGACCAGCGGGGCGCGGTGGCCGCTCTCGCCGGGCATCTGCGGCCCGGCGGCCTGCTCGCCATCGCCGAGGGCGGCCTGGCCCCGCGCTTCCTGCCGCGCGACATCGGCATCGGCCGCCCGGGGCTGCAGTCCCGCCTCGACGCGCTCGGCGAGGAATGGTTCACGCAGATGCGTTCGGCGCTGCCGGGCGCCGAGGACGCCATCGAGGACTGGCCCGCCTTCCTCGCCGACGCCGGTCTGCGCACCCCCGTCACCCGCAGCTTCCTCCTGGACCTGCCGGCCCCGCTGTCCGGCGCCGCCCGCGATTACGCCCTGTCCAGGCTCACCCGTGCCATGGAGGCCTACGGCGACCAGCTGGACGAGGAGGATCTGACCACCCTCGCCCGGCTCGGCGACCCGCACGACGCGGCCGGTCTGGCCCGCCGCCCGGACGCGTTCCTGCTCGCGGCCCAGACGGTGCACACTGCCCGCGCGCAGTAACGAGGCCGCCTACGCGGCCAGTTGGGCGGTGGCGGTGACCAGCCACCCCGTGCCGCGCAGCCGCACCCCGCCCCCGTCGGCGTCCTCGTGCCCGCGCAGGACGTCGGTGAGGGCGGCGCGGGCGCGGTCCCGTACCTCCGGTGCGACCTGGCTGGTCAGATGGCGCCCGGGTCCGGAGTCCAGCAGCAGCGCGGCCGCGTCGTCGGCGTCGCGGCCCCAAGTTCCGTAGCCCGTCGCGTGGTCCGTGGTGATGTCCGTGAATCCGGCGGCGGACAGCACGTCATGGATGCGCCGCGGGTCCGCGAGGGAGAACATCCCGGCGCTGCCCGGGACACCGAAATCCCCGAGGGGCAGATACGTGCGCAGCCCGGTCACAGCCCCCAGCCACTCGTTGCCCTCGGGCCCCGCGCCGCAGATGAACGCCATCCGGCCGCCGGGGCGCAGCGCGCGGCGGAGGTGCGCGAAGGCGGCGACCGGGTCGGCGAAGAACATCACCCCGAAGCGGCTGATCACGACGTCGAAGGCGTTCGCGGGGAGGGGGTGGGTCTGCGCGTCGCCCCGCTCGAAGGCCACATTGGCGAGCCGCTCCTCGGTCGTGGACGCACGGGCGCGCTCCAGCATGGGGCCGGACAGGTCGAGACCGACGGCCCGTCCGTCGACGGCCCGGCGCGCGGCGAGCCGGGTCGTACGCCCGGACCCGCAGCCCACGTCGAGGACGTGGTCCCGTGCCCCGATCGCGGCCGCGGCGAACAGGGCTTCGTCGAAGCCCGCGTTCACCGCGTCCCACCGGTCCTGATGGCGGGCCCAGTGGGCGCCCTCGTAACCGTTCCACGCCTTCTCCTGGTCGGTGTTGGCGATTCGCCGCATGCCGGACGACCTCCTGTGGGCGCGGGGGGCCGCGCCTAGTATGGGCAAGTGCCCAAACAGTATGGGCGCATGCCCAAACTGGCAATCCCCGCCCGGCGCAACGCTGTTCGGACGTGATGGGATGGGGGCGCCGGCCCGTACGAGGAAAGAGGTCCCAGGTCAGATGACACCGCGTGGAGTGGCGATCCCCGATGTCCGCGAGCGGCTGTTCGCCGCCGCCGAGCGGGTCCTGGCGCGGGAGGGCCCGGGGGGCCTGACCGGGCGGGCGATCACCGGTGAGGCGGGCTGCGCCAAGGGGCTGCTGAACGTCCACTTCGCCGGGCTGGACGAGTTCATCGCCGAGCTCTGTCTGGACCGGTTCGGACGCACCGCCCGGACGGCCGGGGAACTCCCCGCGCGGGCGGGCCGGGGCACCATCGCCGAGAACCTCGTCGCCGTCGCGCGCGTACTGCTGGACTCCGTGGGCCCCACGGTCGCGACCCTCGCCCTCACCCGCCCCGCCGCCTTCCTGCGCGTACGCCAGGCGCTGGAGACCGGGGCGCCGGGCTTCGCGGCCATCGAGGAGGCGATCGCCGCCTACCTGCGCGCCGAACAGCGGCTGGGGCGCCTGGCGGACGGCGCCGACACCGGCACGGTCGCGCTCGCGCTCGTCGGCACGGTCCACCATCTGCTGATGACCAGCTGGTCCGGCGCACCGGACCCGCGAGCGCAGGCGGAGCGGCTGGTCGCCATGCTGATCGCCAACGCCAACGCCAACGCCAACGCCAACGGCAGTGGCAGTGGAAGTGGCAGTGGCAGTGGCAGTGGCAGTGAGGCTGACGGTGAGGGCGCCGGCTTGGTGTGACGGCGGTCAACTCCCGTTCATCGGCTTCGGGTTGATCACGGCGAAGGGCGCGCCCTGCGGGTCCTGCACGACGGCCATCCGCCCGGCGACCATGTCGAACGGCGGCTTGAGCGTCGACCCGCCGCCCTCCTGGAGCTTGGCGACCGTCTCGTCGGTGTCCGCCACCGAGAAGTACGTCAGCCAGTGGGAGGGGGTGCCCGCGGGGACGCCCTCGGGCATCGACTGCAGGCCGCCCACCGGGCGTCCGTTCACGCTGAGTGCGAAGTAGCCCTCGGCGCCTTCCAGGGGCTCGGTCCGGATACCGAGGGTCGTCTCGTAGAAGGCGGCAGCGGCGTCCCGGTCGGTGGTGTTGATTTCGTTCCAGATCACGGCGCCGTGCTCGTTGACGATGCCGGCGCCGGGGAAATCACGCGGCTGCCAGACGCCGAACACGGCTCCGGTGGGGTCGGCGGCGATGAACATCCGGCCGATGGTCATCACGTCCATGGCGGGCATCAGCACCATGCCGCCCGCCGAACCGACCGCCTGCTCGGTGGCGTCGGCGTCGGGGGACGTGAGGTAGGTGGTCCACACCGTCGGGGGCGCGGGCTGGCCGCCCATCGGGATCGCGGCCATGATTCCGGCCACCGGCTTGTCCTTCAGCAGGCACACGGTGTAGCCGCCGGTCTCGGGTGGCCCGATCTCCCCGGTCCAGCCGAACAGTCCCGAGTAGAAATCGATGGCGGCTTGCTGGTCGGGGGCCGCGAGATCGACCCAGCAGGGTGTTCCGGGTGCGTAGGGAGCGGTGACTTCAGGCATCGTTGCCTCCTCGGAGGGCGTGGACGTGCCCCTGCCGATGAGCGCAGGGGCAACCCGCTCTCCCCACACTTCCCGCCGCCCGCCCGGCCCGCCACTCGGCGGCCGGTCCGCCGCCGCCCCCCCCGCACGGCCCGTGCGCCGCGCCGCCGCCCGGACGGACCGGGCGGCAGCGCGGCGGGTGACGCCTGGAGGGGTGACCGTCAGGCGAACGTGGCCGGGTCCGGGCCGAGGCGGTTGCCCGCGTCGAGACCGGCGAGGGTCTTCATATCGGCGTCGTCCAGCTCGAAGCCGAAGACGTCGATGTTCTCCCGGATCCGGGACGGGGTCACGGACTTGGGGATCACGACGTTGCCGAGCTGGAGGTGCCAGCGCAGCACCACCTGCGCGGGGGTCCTGCCGTGCTTCTCGGCGAGAGCGGCGATCGTCGGGTCCTCGAGGAGCCCGCGGCCCTGGCCCAGCGGCGACCAGGCCTCGGTCGCGATGTGGTGCCGGGCGTGCGCGGCGCGCGACTCGGCCTGCTGGAACTGCGGGTGCAGCTCGATCTGGTTGACGACCGGGACGACGGAGGTCTCGCCCAGCAGCCGCTCCAGGTGGGCGGGCAGGAAGTTGGAGACGCCGATGGCCTTGGCGCGCCCGTCCGCGTAGATCTTCTCGAAGGCCTTGTAGGTCTCGATGTACGTGCCTTCGGAGGGCAGCGGCCAGTGGATCAGATACAGATCCACGTACTCCAGGCCCAGCTTGGCCAGGGAGGCGTCGAAGGCGCGCAGGGCGGAGTCATGGCCGTGGTCGGAGTTCCACAGCTTCGTCGTGACGAAGAGCTCGTCGCGCGGGATGCCGGAGGCGGCGAGGGCCTTGCCCGTGCCGTGTTCGTTGCCGTAGATCGCGGCGGTGTCGATGCTGCGGTAGCCCGCTTCGAGGGCTTGGCCGACGGCGGCGGCCGCCTCGTCGTCCGGGACCTGCCAGACGCCGTAACCGAGCTGGGGCATCGCGATGCCGTTGTTGAGCGTGATGGACGGAACCTTGCTCACGGGGGATTCGATCCTTACATCGGTCGACTGCGTGGTAACGCGTTTGTGCGCTTGTGCGTGTTCCTGTGGGAATACGCACCGGAATGTTCAACGAACATCCACTGTCGAACATTCCCGCCGGGGCAGACGCGAGGGGGAGATCTCGGGCCGGACCGATGAGCCGGGCCGAGGGGAGCCGACACGCGTCCCGGACGTCAGCTCGGCGAGGGTGAAGGCGCCCGCGCAGAGCAGCACCAGCCCGGTGAACAGCTCCGCGGCGCCGACGAGCGCCGGCAGGCCGCCCGGCGCCGGGGAGACACCCGTGGTGAGATCACCGGCCAGCGTCCGCGTCACCCACAGGCAGCCACCACAGCCGAAGACCACCGCGCTGCCGACCCAGGCCAGCGCCAGCGGCACCCGTACCCGCAGCCCGGCGAGCGGCGCCCGGCGGGGCAGCAGGCGGGGAAAGAGCAGCAGCAGGACCCCGAGCGCGCCGGCCAGCGAGAGCAAGCCCTGTACGCAGTCGGAGGTGTAGGTCACGGCCGTGCGGGCGTCCGCCTCGGCCGCGGTGACGCCCAGTGTGGAGCCGGTGCCCCACAGGAGCTGGACGACCGCGAGGACGGCGGTCAGCACGGCGGCGGGCAGCGCCAGGATCCGCTGCACGGCGCGCGTACCGGTATCCGGAAGGTCGCGCAGCGGGCGGCACAGCAGGCCGCCCCAGCGCCGGTGCGCGTACACCGCGAACGCGCCGAAGAGCGCGAGGCCTTCGACGATGAAGCCGCCGTAGACGACGCCGAACACCCATGGCTCGAGGAAGTCGCCGCGGGCCATCGGGTGCGGGCCGTCGACGAACGGCGCGGCGAGGAGGCTGCCGGGGACGCCCAGCATGAGCGGGATGAGCAGGCCGGATGCCATCCACAGAGGGAAGGCCAGCAGCCACGCCGGGGTACGGAGCCCGCGCGGGCGGGTGAGGGTGTGCGCCACCAGGGCGGCGATGGCGTCCAGGAGGAAGGTGAAGGCATTGGCCGCGAGCCAGGAGGCATGGTCGATGCGCCCGGTGTCGACGACGCCGATGTCCATGCCCAGTACCCACAGCAGCTTCAGGGTGAGGTACGGGGCGCAGGCGGCGACCGCGATCCGGCCGAGCAGGGTGAGGCGGCGGGTGTTCATGCGCCGGAGTCTGCCGACCCGCGCCCCGGCGGACGTCAGGCCCGGGGACGATCGGCCTCCGCCGCGCGGCGGAGGCCGGGTCACCGCGCCATGGGGCCGTCACGCCCGGTAGAGCGCGTCCACCTCGGCCGAGTACGCCGTCTCGATCGCCTTCCGCTTCAGCTTCAGGGACGGCGTCAGCAGCCCGTGCTCCTCGCTGAACTGGTTGGCCAGTATCCGGAAGGTACGGATCGACTCGGCCTGCGAGACCAGCGTGTTGGCGGCGACCACCGCACGCCGGATCTCGGTCTCCAGATCCGGGTCGCGTACCAGGTCGCCCGCCGGCATCTCCGGTTTGCCGCGCATGGTCAGCCAGTGCGCGACCGCCTCCGGGTCCAGCGTCACCAGGGCGGCGATGAACGGCCGGTCATTGCCGACCACGATGCACTGGGCGACCAGCGGATGCGCCCGCACCCGCTCCTCCAGCGGCACCGGCGAGACCGTCTTGCCGCCGGAGGTGACCAGGATTTCCTTCTTGCGGCCGGTGATCGTCAGATAGCCGTCCTCGTCCACGGCGCCCAGGTCGCCGGTGGAGAACCAGCCGTCGTTGAGCACCAGATCGGTCGACTTCGGGTCGTTGTGGTAACCCTGGAAGATCTGGCCGCCGTAGAGCCAGATCTCGCCGTCCTCCGCCAGATGCACGGTCGTACCGGGGACGGGCACGCCGACGGTGCCGAAGCGGGTCCGCTCGGGCGGGTTCGCGGTGGCGGCCGCGGTGCTCTCCGTCAGGCCGTAGCCCTCGTAGATGATCACTCCCGCGCCGGCGAAGAACAGCCCGAGCCGGCGCTCCATCGCCGAGCCGCCCGACATGGCGTGCCGCACCCGGCCACCCATGGCGTCCCGGACCTTGCTGTAGACCAGCTTGTCGAAGATCGAGTGCTGCATCCGCAGCGCGGCGCTGGGCCCGGAGCCGGTGCCGAACGCCTTGTTCTCCTGCGCCTCGGCATAGCGGATCGCGATCTCGACGGCCTTGTCGAAGGGGCCGACCTTGCCGTCCGCCTCGGCCTTGCGCCGGGCCGCGGCGAAGACCTTCTCGAAGATGTAGGGCACCGCGAGGATGAACGTGGGCCGGAAGGTCTGCAGGTCGGGCAGGAGCGCACGGGCCGCGAGCTCGGGCTGGTGCGCCAGCTTGACCCGGCCGCGGACGGCCGCGACCTGCACCATCCGCCCGAAGACATGGGCGAGGGGGAGGAAGAGCAGCGTGGCCGCCTCTTCGCCCGCCTTGGATTTGAAGACCCGCTCATAGCGCAGCACGATGTTGTCGGACTCGGCCATGAAGTTGGCGTGCGTGATCACGCAGCCCTTGGGGCGGCCCGTGGTGCCCGAGGTGTAGATGATCGTCGCGGTGGCGTCGGGGGTGACGGCCATCCGGTGGCGGTGCACGACATCGTCCTCGATATGCGCACCGGCCGCGGTCAGCTCCGCCACCGGGTCGGCATCCAGCTGCCACAGCTTGCGCAGGTGCGGCAGCCGGTCGATGACCGAACCGATGGTCATCGCATGGTCCTCGTGCTCGACCAGGCAGGCCGTGACGTTGGCGTTGTGCAGCATCCAGAAGACCTGCTCGGCCGACGACGTCGGATACAGCGGAACGGACTGGGCGCCGACGGACCACAGCGCGAAGTCGAAAAGGGTCCACTCATAGCGCGTACGCGACATGATGCCGACCCGGTCACCGAACCGGACGCCCTGGGCCAGCAGACCCTTGGCAAGCGCGATGACCTCGTCCCGGAACTGTGCCGCGGAGACGTTCTGCCAGTGCCCCTCGTCGTCCTTGCGCGTCAGCGCGACGCGTCCGGGGTCACTATCGGCATTGTCGTAGACGGAATCCGCAAGCCCACCGACCCGCGGTGCGGTTGCCAAAGGGGGGACGGTGAACTCGCGCAATGACCCAGCCCTTCGTGGTGCTCCTCACAGGGCCGAGACCGTACCCCAAGGCGACGATGTCCGGGAGGGCGGTACCACGGCGCGGACCGGCGTGCACGGGAAATGGCCAAGGTCAGAATTCGGGTTACTTCGGGTAAGCGCGGACATGATCCGGCCAATTCGCCTCCGGACTATCACCACGCCGGGACTGTTTCTGCACGAAATCTCTGCATGCGGCGCCCGCGTCCCGTGTGCCTATGGCATGTGCAGCCGGTCGCCGCCCACCAGGATCGCGTCGGCCAATGCATCGGCCGGACCCCGCGCCGCACGTGAGCGCCGCCCGTGCAGCAGGACGAAATCCACTCCGCCGAGCTCCGGCAGCCCCGCGCGCGACGAAATACGCACCAGGCCTGGCGGAATCATGCCCATGGTGTGCGCCATAACGCCCAGTCCGGCCCGAGTTGCGGCGATAAGACCGTTCAGGCTGCCGCTGGTGCAGGCGATCCGCCACTCGCGGCCCTGGCGCTCCAGCGCCTCCAGCGCACGGGCGCGGGTCACCGCGGGCGGCGGGTAGACGACCAGCGGCACCGGCCGCTGCGGGTCCAGCCGCAGCCGCTCGGTGCCCACCCACACCAGCCGATCGCGCCACACCAGTCGCCCGCGCGACTCCTCCGGGCCCCGCTTGGCCAGTACGAGATCGAGCCGGCCGGCCGCCAGCCGCTCGTGCAGCGTCTCCGACAGCTCGACCGTCAGCTCCAGATCGACCTCGGGGTGCTCGCGCCGGAACCCCTCGAGCACCTCCGGCATCCTGGTCAGCACGAAATCCTCCGAGGCCCCGAACCGCAGCCGGCCGCGCAGCCGCGTCCCCGCGAAGAAGCTCGCGGCCCGCTCGTTGGCCTCCAGGATCGTGCGCGCGAACCCGAGCATCGCCTCGCCGTCCTCGGTCAGCTCCACGGCGTGCGTGTCCCGGACGAACAGCCGCCGCCCGGCGGCATCCTCCAGCTTCCGTACGTGCTGGCTCACCGTCGACTGCCGCAGCCCGAGGCGGTGCGCGGCCTGAGTGAAGCTCAGCGTCTGCGCCACGGTGAGAAAGGTGCGCAGCTGCGCGGGTTCGAACATGGCCTTCATCGTCCGTCGCCTCCCCGTCGTCCGTGTGGTGCGTCCACCCCATGCCGTCCCGACCGCCGACGTCGCGGGCTCGTGATCGCAGCCCGCGATGAACCCTGCCGATCGGCCCGTGATGACCGGGCCGTGATGATCGCAGTTCGTGATGGCAGTCACCACGGTAAGAGGGGTTCCCGATTGCCGCTCGAAAAGGCACGCTGGCCAGGGCACCGTCCGTGCCCGCGCCCCACGCATCGCCGAACCACCCGAAGAGAGACCATGCGCCGCCCTTTGTTCGCCCTGCCCTCCTGGCTGCCCGTGGACGGATACATCCTGGCTCTGGTGGGGACCGTCGGCCTGGCGGCGCTGCTGCCCGCGAGCGGAGTGGCCGCCACCCTCACGGACGGCGCCTCCACCGGAGCCATCGCCCTGCTGTTCTTCCTTTACGGCGCCCGGCTCTCCACCCGCGAGGCGATGGCGGGCCTGCGCCACTGGCGGCTCCACCTCACCGTCCTGGCCTGCACCTTCGCGATCTTCCCACTGCTCGGGCTGGCCGCCCGCGCGCTGGTCCCCGCCGTCCTGCCGCCGACCCTGTACACCGGGCTGCTGTTCCTGTGCCTGGTGCCGTCCACGATCCAGTCCTCGATCGCCTTCACCTCCATGGCACGCGGCAATGTGGCGGCGGCGATCTGCGCCGGGTCGTTCTCCAGCCTCATCGGCATCGTCGTCACCCCGCTGCTGGCCGGCCTCGTGCTGCACGGCAACGGGGGCGGCGGCTTCTCGGCCGACTCGCTGCTCTCCATCGTCTGCCAGCTGCTGCTCCCCTTCGTCGCCGGTCAGCTGCTGCGCCGCTGGGTCGGGGGGTTCCTCACCCGCCACAAGAAGGTCCTCGGCTATGTGGACCGCGGCTCGATACTGCTCGTCGTCTACACCGCCTTCAGCGCCGGCATGGTCCAGGGCATCTGGCACCAGGTCTCGCCGCTGCGTCTGTTGTGCCTGCTGGGCGTGGAGGCCGTACTGCTGGCACTGATGCTGACCGGCACCTGGCACGGCTCCCGGCAGCTCGGCTTCGACCGCCGGGAGCGGATCGCGATCACCTTCGCCGGGTCGAAGAAGAGCCTGGCGGCCGGTCTGCCGATGGCCAGCGTGCTCTTCGGGGCGCAGGCCGGGCTGGCGGTGCTGCCGCTGATGCTGTTCCACCAGATGCAGTTGATGGTGTGCGCGGTGCTGGCGAAGCGGTTCGCGGCGCGGGCGGACGCGGATGCGGAGGCCACGGACACGGTCACGGGGACGGGCACGGACATGCCCGAGGTCGCGGAGGCCGGGGCGGCGGCGCCGATCGTCGCGGGCGGACCGCTGCGCTAGGAGGCGTCGTACCAGGGCCTGCCCGCCGCCCAGTGCCGTACCCAGCCCGCGAAGCCCGGTTCCCCGGCGGTGTGGCCGAACGGCGCTCCGAAGGGGGCCGCACCCTCCCCGCATATGAGCCAGATGTGGCCGCGGTGTGCGCCGCTGACGATCAGATGCCAGTACATGCCGCAGCCGTCCGTCCCGAGGACCACCGAACCGTGGTTGAAGACCGCTGCCACCAGCGGATCGATCTCTCCCCCAGCTAACGCCGGGGGGACCCCCACAGCAGGCCGTGGATCGTCCTCCCACAGCCAGGCCTCCGTCAGCGGGAACGGAGCGTCCAGGGCGCGGTCGGCCGGCTTGCCCGACCAGTCCCCGGGGAGGGCCGCCAGAGGCACGAGGCCGTAGTCCGGCGGGCCCTCCGGGCACCCGTCGGCGATGTCCGCGACGAAGGTGCGGTACGGCTCGGGGAGGGTGATGCGGTGCTCGGCCTCGAAGGCGCGCACGGCCGCCCGGCCCAGCGGGGGCGAACCCCCGCCGGGCGCGCAGGCGGCCCGCAGCGCCTCGAGGCAGTCGACGTCGGCGGGTCGTTCCGGTTGCTCGAGGCGCTCCGGTTGCTCCGGTCGTTCGGGCCGTACGGACTGTTCCGGCCGTGCGGACTGTTCGGGCCGTGCGGACTGTTCGGGTCGTAGGGGCTGTTCTGACCGTAGGGACCGGTCGGTTCGTACGGACCGTTCGGGCTGCGCGGGTGCCATGACTCAGTGGTACCAGCGCCCACTGACAACGGCCCGGGCCGGCGACCGGCGCAGCCCGGTCGTCTCAGTCCCGCCCGCCGCCGTGCACCCGGTCGAGTGCCAGCCGCAGCACCAGCGGCCCCGCGGTGTACGCATCGGAGGCGCGTACACCGGCCAGTTCGGCATCGCTCAGGGCCCGCCGGTAGACGCGTACCTCGTCCAGCGCACCGGTGAACTGGGCGCGGCTGTCCAGCTTTTGGCCGAGGTGTACGCCGAAGACCGAGCCGCGACTGACCGACCCCGGGACGTCCGGGACGCTGGTGGTCCCGACGAGGTCCACGGTGAGCAGCAGTCGGCCGCCGGTGCGCCGCAGCGCGAGATGGTGCCAGCGGCCGTCGTTGTACGCGTCCTTGGTCGCCACCTGCGCGGTGACGGTCGGCCGGGCGCCGTCGACGGCGGTGATGTGTGCGGTGATCCGTTTGTTCGCGGGGTCGGCGCTCACCGCGACCTGCGGTGACCGGCTGCCCACGCCGCCCATCCAGAGAATCGGCTGCTCACCGGTGGTGGCGTCGTAGCGGAAGAAGAGGCTGCAGGTGAAGTCGTCGGTGCCGAGGGGGAGCGAGTCGCGGTAGGGGAGGCGTACGGCGTCGTCCTTGCCGTCGAAGGCCAGCGCGCCGCCGAACACGCCGTCGGTGCTGCGGGCGCCGCCCAGTACGAGCGCCGGGCGGGCGCCGGGGGCGTCGTCGCGGGTCGTGGGGTCGGGGGCGCGGCGCGGGCCGAGCCAGTCCTCGGTGAAGCGGGCGAAGCGGATCTCGTCGCGGGCGTCCGCCTTGCCGCCTTCGTAGAGCAGACCGGTGACGTCGGGGGAGATGGCGACCATGTCGGAGTAGCCCGACCAGTCGGTCGTGACCCGTGCGCCCCGGTCGACGCCTTCCCACGTGCGGCCCTCGTCCCAGGAGGAGCGGATGGTCATCGTCCGGCGCCGGTCGGGGTCGGCCGGGGCGGCGAAGAGGGTACGGGTGTGACCGCGGCCGGCGTCGTGGGAGTGGGGCAGGCGCAGCGCCGAGGCCTGCACCATGGGGGCGTACAGATCGGGGATCGCGCGGAACGGAGCGGCGAAGGATTCGCCGCCGTCGCGGCTGACGGCGGCGGTGCGGTGGCCCAGGTCCGTACCGTCCTGTTCGCGGCCGTTGACGTAGATGGAGCCGTCGGAACGCTCCAGGAGCGTCATCTCGGAGGGCTTCTGACGGAACGTGCCGTTCCCGGAGATCGGCCAGGTGTCCAGCGCGCCGACCTTCCAGGTGCGGCCGCCGTCGTCGCTGTGCACCAGTGCCGCGTGGTTCTCGGTGACCCGGCCCTGCGCGTAGCTCTCGGCGTTGATGCCGAAGACCAGACGGCCCGCGTGCCGGCCCCGGGTGAGCTGGATGCCGTGCACGGGCCCGGTGGCGTACCAGGAGTTCCATTGGGGCGGGCGGATGGTGGGGGTCAGGTCCCGGGGTGCGGACCAGGTCGCTCCGTCGTCGTCGCTGTATTGGAGGTGCGGGGTGCGGTCGCAGGGGACATCGCAGCTGAGACCGTCGTTGCGGCCCTTGTTGTACGTCTCGGCGATGACGATGCGGCCGGTGCGGCGGTCCACGATGGGGGCCGGATTGCCGTGGGTGTCGCCGGCGCCGTGGTTGATCACCTGGAGCGGCCCCCAGGTGCGGCCGCCGTCGGTGGACCGCCGGACGACCAGGTCGATGTCGCCCGCGTCGCCGCAGTCGTGCGCCCGGCCCTCGGCGAAGGCGAGGAGGGTGCCGCGCTGCGACTTGACGATGGCCGGTATGCGGAAGCAGGAATAGCCCTGTTCCTGCGCGGCTTTGAAGAGAACCTGCTGGTCGAAGCCGCCCTCGGGGGCCGGAGCCGAAGCGTCCGGGGCGGCCGGGACGGGCGTGGCCTGCGCGGCGGAGGTCGGTAGGAGGGCGAGGACTGCGGTGGTCACCGCGGCGAGAACGGCCGCGGCGCGGCGCCGCCGAGGTCTGCTGCGGGGGCTGGGGTGTGCGCGGAGAACTGACGTCATGGTCCGGCCTGCCCTTTCGGGGTTCGGCGTCGGGTCATCAGGACATCCCACGTCCTATGTGCATCCGCGACGGAAGCTACTGCCGTGTGCGGACCGCGACAAGGAGCCTGCGTCAGTTCTCCGCCGGGGGCCAGGAAATCACTCGCCCGGCCCGCAGGCAGTGCGCCGTGCGGGTCCGCCCCGTCCGCCGCCCCTCACGGCAGCAGCACCACCTTGCCGAGATTGGCCCGCGTCTCGATGATTTCGTGCGCCTTGGCGGCGTCGGCCAGCGGAAGTTCGGCGTGTACGGCGGCCCTCAGCCGTCCCGTCCGGGCCAGCTCCCAAAGCTGTGCCTCGTGCCGATCGTACCGCTCCCGGTGGACGGTGGAAAAGCGCCGCATCGTCAGCCCGGTGATGGTCTTCGAGCCCGCCAGCAGCTCATACGCCGGGACGGTGCCGCCACCGGAGTTGAAGAAGACGAGCCGGCCGCCCTCGGCGGTGGCGGCCAGCGCCCGCGGCAGCAGCTCGCCGCCCACGCCGTCCAGCACGATGTCGGCCGGCTCACCCCATGACTCCTGGTCATACGTCACGACCTCATCGGCCCCGAGCCCGTACAGGAACTCCGCCTTGGCCGCGGAGCTGACGGCGGCCACCACCCGCGGCACCCCCTGGAGCTTGGCCAGTTGGACGGCGAGATGTCCGGTGGCGCTGGCGGCTCCGGTGATCAGTACGGACTCGGTGCCGGCCGGCGCGGCGGTGCTCAGCGCCGCCAGCGCGACCTGGCCGCCGCGTACCAGCGCGACCGCCTGCACGGCGCTCGCCCCGTCCGGGATCCTGGCGGCCAGGACGGCGGGGGCGAGGGCGAGTTCGGCGTAGGAGCCCTTGAAGGTCAGCGAGGTGACGCGGTCGCCCACCGCGAAGCCGGAGACGTCCGGGCCGACGGCGACGACCTCCCCGGCGATCTCGCCGCCGGGTGTGCCGGGCAGCGGATCGCCGCCGCCCTTGCCGTCCCCGCGCACCCGGCGCACACACGGCAGCGTGACGCCGATCGCCTCCGTGCGCACCAGCAGCTCGCCGGGGCCGGGCACCGGGGGCTCGGCCTCCTCGACACGCAGGACCTCCGGGCCGCCGTACGCATGAAATCGGACTCGGCGCATGGGCCGGCACCTCCAGGGGTCGTCGAACGGCGCGCGAAGGTCCGCACGCCGCCCGGTGATTCATTGGGTGTCCCAACAGTAACCGTGAAACGTTGGGAGTGCCAATGGTTTCCGGGTGGTTTTCATTGGTGGCCCCCATGGATTTCCCGCTACGGTGGTGCCATGTCCGACCACCAGCACCCCTACGCCCCCTCCGGTATCCGCGCGCTCCCCAGCTGGCTGCTGGGCCGCGCCGCCGCCCGCGGCCACCGCCTGGTCGCCGATGCCCTCGCTGTCGAAGGCATGCGGATGATGCACCACGCCGTGCTGTCCGCGGTCGCCGAACTCGGCCCCGTATCGCAGGCCGAACTCGGCCGGACGCTGAGCATCGACCCCAAGGACATGGTCGCCATCGTCAACGACCTGCAGAAGGACGGGCTGGTCACCCGCACCCCCGACCCCAAGGACCGGCGCAAGAACGCCATCGAGATCTCGGCCGACGGCGAGCGCAGGCTGCGCCGTACGCAGCAGCTCGGCGACGAGGCCAATGCGGAGCTGACCGCCACTCTGACCCCGGCGGAGCGGGAGCAGTTGGTCGCCCTGCTGACCAGGATCGCGCTGCCGGAGTAGGGAAGGGCGCCGCCGGGCGAGGACGGCTATGGACGGGCCGGTCTGCCGATCCGCGGGCGCATCGCCTCAGCCCGTGGTGGCCGCCGAACCCAGGGCGAGGCGGTGCTCGCCCGCGTACACGTTCATGGAGCTGCCGCGCAGGAAGCCGACGAGGGTCAGTCCGGTCTCGGCGGCCAGATCGACGGCGAGCGAGGACGGCGCGGAGACCGCCGCCAGCACCGGGATGCCCGCCATGACGGCCTTCTGCGCCAGCTCGAAGGACGCCCGGCCGGAGACCATCAGGACGCAGGACGACAGCGGCAACAGCCCCTGCTGGAGTGCGCGTCCGACGATCTTGTCGACGGCGTTGTGGCGTCCTACGTCCTCCCGTATGTCGAGCAGCTCGCCGTCCGCCGTGAACAGCGCCGCGGCATGCAGCCCCCCGGTCCGCTCGAACACCCGCTGGGCGGCCCGCAGCCGGTCGGGGAGGGCGGCGAGGGTCGCCGGCTCGATGCGGACGGGGGTGCCGGGGGAGTCGTCCAGCTTCCAGCGTGCCTGGGTGCGTACCGCGTCCAGGCTGGCCTTGCCGCACAGCCCGCAGGAGGACGTCGTATAGACGTTGCGCTCCAGGGTGATCTCCGGGACCGGCACTCCGTCCGCGAGCCGGACATCGACGACGTTGTAGGTATTGCTCCCGTCCTCCGTCGCCCCCGCGCAGTACACGATGTTCGCGAGATCGTCGGCGGCGGCCATTACACCCTCGCTGACGAGGAAGCCGGCGGCGAGCGCGAAGTCGTCACCGGGCGTGCGCATGGTGATCGCCAGCGGCTTGCCGTTGAGGCGTATCTCCAGCGGCTCCTCGGCGACGAGGGTGTCCGGTCGGGTGCTCACGGCACCGTCGCGGATACGGATCACCTTGCGTCGCTCCGTGACTCGTCCCATGTCCGATCAGTCCCGTCCTCGCCGGTGGTGCTCAGTCCCGGTTCCGCGTGCCGGTGGCCGAAAGCGGCCCTTGATGCGGAGGTTGCCGACCGGCCGCCCTCTCATGGGAGTTGGGGGCCGCGGTGATCGCGTCCGTGACCCACGTCACCAGGCAGCTCCGTGTGGTGCGGCGCGCGCTCGGTAGACTGTAGACGATAACCAATTGCGTGCCCATGTGCCCGTGCCACATCACGCCCGCTCGCCGTTCCGCCTTCCGTGCCGATTCCGCTCCCGTACCGCTTTCCGTACGCGTCCACAGAGGGGGACCTCGATGCTGTCCACAGGGCTACCGCAGGGAGCCGTGCCGAAGCTCGAACGACCCGGCCCGCTGCGCGAGCGCGTCTATGAAGCGCTGCTCGAGCTGATCACCACCCGTGCGCTGCGCCCCGGCCAGCATCTGGTCGAAAGCGAGCTCGCCGGTCACCTCGGGGTCTCCCGGCAGCCGGTCCGCGAGGCGCTGCAGCGGCTGAACACCGACGGATGGGTGGACCTGCGCCCGGCCCAGGGTGCCTTTGTGCACGAGCCGACCGAGGAGGAGGCGGACCAGCTGCTGACGGTCCGTACGCTGCTGGAGGCGGAGGCGGCCCGGCTCGCGGCGGCCAACGCCGGGTCGGCCGGCATCGGGGAGCTGGAGGAGCTGTGCGCCACGGGGGAGCGCGCCGTACTGGACGACGATGTGGAGGGCGCGGTGGCGACCAATGCCGCGTTCCACGCGAAGGTGATGGAGCTGGCCGGCAATGCGGTGCTCGCGGAGCTGGCCGCGCAGGTCGGGCGGCGGGTGCGCTGGTACTACACGCCGGTGGCCCGGCAGCGCGGCAAGCAGTCGTGGACCGAGCACCGCGCGCTGATCGCCGCGATCGCCGACCGGGACGAGGCACGGGCCACCGAGGTGATGCGGGCGCACACCGAGCACACCCGCCGCACCTACCACGAGCGCGAGCGCTCCTGAGGTACGCCGGTACCGGCGGAGCGGTGGGGCGGCGGCGCCCACCCCTCGTTCCGATCCGCGAGACCAGCCCCGCCACCGCACCCCCATCCGGGTAATGTGCACCCGATCACGCACTATGCGGCACCACGAACGCTGCGCGACCACAAACGATGCACGACCACGAACGCAACACCTTCACCACCACGGCACCGACCACGAATGGCGAGACGCATATGAGCGAGGGGACCGCACCTTCCGCGGGCGAGGCGGCCGCGGTCGCCGACCAGGCGGCCCGCGAGCGGCTGAGCTATCTGCGGAGCAGCATCGACAACCTCGACGCCGCGCTGGTGCACCTGCTCGCCGAGCGCTTCAAGTGCACCCAGCAGGTCGGCGAACTCAAGGCGCGGCACAGCCTGCCGCCCGCCGACCCGGCTCGGGAGGCCGCCCAGATCGAGCGGCTGCGCAGGCTGGCCGAGGACGCCCGGCTGGATCCGGCGTTCGCGGAGAAGTTCCTGAACTTCATCATCGATGAGGTCGTCCGGCATCACCGCGCGATCGCCGACGGAACGCTGGGCCTCCACGGCGGGCCGTCCGGGGGCTGAGCCGCGCGGACGGCTTTTGCGGCCGCTACGGCCTTCACGGCCTCTTCGGCGGCGCCGGATCACTCCCCGCGCCGCCTCAGATCATTTCGCGGCTGATCGGCCGGGGATTGGGCGTCACATCGCGCATCCTGGTGCGCCCCGGCTGGTGCAGGAACAGGGCCAGTGCGGCCGCCACCATCGAGACGCCGCCGGCGAGCGCGTAGGCGCCGTTGTACCCCCAGGCGTCGACGACCATGGATCCCAGTCCGCCGCCGAAGAGGCCGCTGATCAGTTTTCCGCTGTAGACCAGCCCGTAATTGGTGGCGTTGTAGTTCTCGCCGAAGTAGTCCGGGGTCAGGGCCGCGAACATCGGGTAGAAGGCGCCGCCGCCGAATCCCGAGAGGAAGGCGAAGAACAGGAACAGCCATTCGCTGTGGATCTCGCCGGCCCAGATCACGCCGAATTGCGCCAGACCCAGTACGACGATGACGAACACCAGGGTCAGCTTTCGGCCCCACAGGTCGGACAGCCAGCCGACCACCGCCCGCCCGACGCCGTTGACGACGGACATCACGCCCATCGACGAGGCGGCGACCAGCGGGCCGAAGCCGACTTCCTTGGCGAAGTCCACCTGGAAGGAAATCCCGAAGATGGAAACGCCGGCGGTCATGACGACGGTGATCCACATCAGCGGGAGCATGCCGGTCCGAATGGCTTCCCCGGGCGTGAACTGCCGTACCGCGGGCGGGTTCTTGGCCAGGCTCGCGGCACTCTTCCTGTTGCCGGCGTGGCGAGGGGGCTCGCCCCGGCTCGCGCCGCGCCGGGAGCTGGGGAACGGGCCGATGCCGGCGGGCCACCAGTTCTTCGGCGGGTCCTTGAAGAACCAGGCGCAGACGCCCACCACGAGCAGGACGTAGACGCCTATGAGGTCCAGCACCCCGGCGAAATTGCCGGTGTCGAAGGCGTAGTTGAAGACGAAGATGAAGGGCAGCGCGCCATAGGCGAAACCGCCGTTCACAAATCCCGTCTTCGCCCCGCGCCGCTCGGGGAACCATTTGCCGACCATATTGATGCAGGTGGCGTAGATGAGGCCGGAGCCCAGGCCGCCGACCACGCCGAAGCCGCAGATGGCCAGGAAGACATCGTCCAGATGGGCCAGGGCCGCAAAGCCGACGAGGCAGAGCGCCGACCCCAGGAACATGGCGTTGCGGGCGGTCAGTATTCCCCGCTCGCGCAGCCAGCCGGCGGGGAAGGCGATGCCGGCCTGGAAGAACACCCAGACGCTCAGGATCCAGAAGGTGTTGCTCTGGGTCCAGCCGTGGGCCTGCGAGAGGGTGTCCTCGGCCGAACCGTATGCGTACTCCGAAACGCTGATGGCCATCATCGCGATCCACGGCAGATACACCATCAACTTGCGGGAATGGCCGAGCAGATCCCGGTCCGTCTCGCCGATTCGGTAGACACGGCCCTTGGCGTCCGTGACTTCCCGGAACGCGACCACCCTCGCATGCCGTTCCTTCTCTGTGCTCATCTCATCCCCTTGGAATTCCCCTAGGAATCGCAAGAACCCGGTCGGCGCGCACCCTGTCCGATCTCTTCGTGATCCCGGAGAGCGGCCGGGTCAGCTCAGCAACCCGGCCGCCCGCGCCCAGCGGTATTTCGCACCGAGCGCCGCCACCGGCTTCTCGGTGGTGTAGGGGTAGGCCACGACGCCCCGCTCGAAGAGGTACGCGGCGGCCTCCTCGACCTCGGTGTCCCCGGCGAGCGAGGCGACCACGGGCTTCTCGATGCCGCGCGCCCGGAACTCCTCGACGACCCGCGCCGTCAGCTTCGCGAAGACCATCGGCGGGGTCACGATGGTGTGCCAGTAGCCCAGCACCAGCGCATGGATCCGCGGGTCCGACATGCCCAGCCGGATGGTGGCCTCGTACGTGGACGGCGGCTCGCCGCCGGTGATGTCCACGGGGTTGCCGGCCGCGCCGAACGGCGGGATGAAGCGGCGGAAGGCGGCGTCCAGGTCCTCGGGAATGTCCATGAGCCGAAGGCCGTTGTCGACGACGGCGTCCGAGAGCAGGACGCCGGAGCCGCCGGCGCCGGTGATGATGACGACGTTGTCGCCCTTGGGGATGGGCAGTACGGGCAGCGCCCGCGCGTATTCCAGCATGTCGTTCAGGCCCGGCGCCCGGATGACGCCGGCCTGCCGCAGGATGTCGTCGTAGACCGCGTCATCACCGGCCAGCGCCCCGGTGTGGGAGCCCGCGGCCCTCGCCCCGGCGCCGGTCCGGCCCGCCTTCAGCACCACGATCGGCTTCTTGCGTACGGTCTCCCGCGCGGCCTCGACGAACGCCCGCCCGTCCTTGAGGTCCTCCAGATGCATGGCGATGCAACGGGTGTGGGGATCCTCGCCGAAGTAGGTGAGGAGGTCGTCCTCGTCCACGTCCGACTTGTTGCCGAGCCCGACGATCGCCGAGACGCCGGTCCGGGTGGTCCGCGCGAAGCCGAGGATCGCCATCCCGATGCCGCCGGACTGCGAGGTCAGCGCCACCCCGCCCTTGACGTCGTACGGCGTGCAGAACGTCGCGCACAGGTCCTGCCAGGGGGAGTAGTAGCCGTAGATGTTCGGCCCCAGCAGCCGCACCCCGTACTCCTCGCCGATGGCCACGATCCGCTCCTGCAGGGCGTGTTCACCTGTCTCCGCGAAGCCGGAGGGGATCAGGACGGCGTTCGGGATGCCCTTGCGGCCGACCTCCTCCAGCGCCGCGGGGACGAGGGGCGCGGGGATGGCGAAGACCGCCACATCCACCTCTCCCGGCACGTCCATCACCGACGTGTACGCCTTGCGGCCGAGAATGTCATCGGCCCTGGGATGCACCGGATGGATTTCCCCGGGGAACCCGCCCTCGAGGAGATTGCGCATCACCGAATTCCCGATCTTGCCCGGCTCATTGGAGGCGCCGATGACCGCTACCGACCGAGGCTGCATCAGCCGGCGCATCGCGGCGAGGATCTCGTCCCGGGAATGCCTGCGGCGCTCCGCCACCGCCCCCTTGCTCAGCAGGATGCGGACATCCGCGGCCCGCACCCCCTCCGGCGAGGCGAACACCGGATTGAGGTCCACCTCCGCGATCTCCGGGTGTTCCGCGGCGAGTTGGGACGCGCGGACGATGAGGTCGGCCAGCGCGGCACGGTCCACGGGCGGCGCGCCCCGCGCCCCGCGCAGTATCTCCGCCGCCCGGATGCCGTCCAGCATCGAAGCCGCGTCGTGCACCGAGGCCGGCGCGAGGCGGAAGGTGACGTCCTTGAGGACCTCGACCAGCACCCCGCCGAGCCCGAACGCCACGATCTTCCCGAAGGTCGGATCGGTGACCGTCCCGACGATCACCTCCTGCCCGTCGGGCACCATCTGCTGCACCTGGACACCGGCGATCGCCGCCTTCGGGTCATACGCCCTCGCGTTCCGCACGATCGCGGTGAACGCGCCCCGGACCTCGGCCGCCGAGCCCAGCCCGACCCGTACACCGCCCGCATCCGTCTTGTGCAGGATGTCCGGCGAGACGATCTTCAGCGCGACCGGGAACCCGATCCGGTCGGCGAGCGCCACCGCGTCATCGGCGCACTCCGCAAGGCCCTCGGCCGGGGTGGGAATGCCGTACGCATCCGCGATCAGCTTGCCCTCGGGGGCGGTCAGCGCCGTCCGCCCCTCGGCCCGCGCGGCCGCCAGCACGGCCCGTACGGCCTCCTGCCGGCCCGGCGCATCCCGCATCGGACTCGTCGGACGCACCGCCGGATCCCCCTTCAGGTCCCTCCCCGGATGCGCCATCAGATGACCCCGTTCGCCTTGAGCAGCCGCAGTTCCTCGTCATCCAGCCCCAGCTCGCGCACGTACACCTCTTCGTTGTGCTCGCCCAGCAGCGGCGAACGGTCGACCTCGACGGGGGAGTCGGACAGCTTCAGCGGCGATCCGACGGTGGTGAAGGCCCCGCGCTCGGGATGCTCGACGGTCACGACCATCTCGTTGGCGGCCAGCGAGGCGTCCTCGACGATCTCCTTCGTCGAAAGGATCGGCCCGCAGGGGATGTTGTGGGCATTCAGCCGCTCCAGCACCTCCCACTTGGGCAGCGTGCGGCTCCACTCCTCGATCAGCTGGAACATCTTCGCGAGCTTGGGCAGCCTGGACTCCGGCGTCGCCCAGTCCGGGTCCTCGGCCAGCTCCGGCCGCCCGATCAGCGCGGTCAGCGGCCGCCAGCCGACCGGCTGCACGATGACGTACACGTAGTCGTTGGGGCCGCCGGGCGCACACCGCACCGCCCACCCCGGCTGCCCGCCGCCGCTGGCATTACCGCTGCGCGGCACCTCGTCGCCGAAGCTCTCGTTCGGATACTCCGCCAACGGCCCGTGCTTCAGCCGCTGTTGGTCGCGCAGCTTGACCCGGCACAGGTTCAGCACCGCATGCTGCATCGCCACATTGACCCGCTGTCCACGGCCGGTACGCTCGCGCTGGAAGAGCGCAGCCAGAATCCCGGCGACGCAGTGCACACCGGTCCCCGAGTCGCCGATCTGCGCCCCGGTCGCCAGCGGCGGCCCGTCCTCGAAGCCGGTCGTCGCCATCGCCCCGCCCATCGCCTGCGCGACCACCTCGTACGCCTTGAAGGCGGTGTACGGGCCGTCGCCGAAGCCCTTGATCGAGGCGTAGACGATCCCCGGGTTGATCTCCCGGATGCGGTCCCAGGTGAAACCCATCCGGTCCACCGCGCCGGGACCGAAGTTCTCCACCAGGACGTCGCTGCGCCGGATCAGTTCGGTCAGCAGTTCCTTGCCGCGCTCGGTCTTGGTGTTGAGGGTGATGCTGCGCTTGTTGCAGTTGAGCATCGTGAAGTAGAGGGAGTCGACGTCCGGGAGGTCGCGCAGCTGCCTGCGCGTGATGTCACCGGTGGTTGCCTCCAGCTTGATGACGTCCGCGCCGAGCCAGGCGAGCAGCTGGGTGGCGGACGGACCGGACTGTACGTGGGTCATGTCGAGGACACGGATGCCGTCGAGGGCCTTGGTCATGGCCGTCAGCTCCTCACTTGTACATGGTCTGGTTCATGGTCCCGGGGGCGTACGCGTCCGGATCGACCCACACATTGATCAGCGAGGGCTTGCCGGACTCGCGGGCCCGGCGCAGCGCGGGGCCGATGTCGGCGGGGTCGCGGACCTCCTCGCCGTAACCGCCCAGCATCTGCGCGAACTTGTCGTAGCGGACGTCGCCGAGGGTGTTGCCGACCCGCTCGCGCTCCTCGCCGTACTTCGCCTTCTGGCCGTAACGGATCTGGTTCATCGACGAGTTGTTGCCCACGATCCCGACGAACGGCAGGTCGTAACGGACGAGGGTCTCGAAGTCCCAGCCCGTGAGCGAGAAGGCGCCGTCGCCGAACAGGGCGACCACCTCCTTGTCGGGCCGGGCCTGCTTGGCCGCGAGGACGAAGGGGATGCCCACACCGAGCGTGCCGAGCGGGCCCGGGTCCATCCAGTGGCCCGGCGATTTCGGCTGGACGACCTGCCCGGAGAAGGTGACGATGTCGCCGCCGTCACCGATATAGACGGAGTCCTCGGTCAGGAAGTCATTGATCTCGCTGACCAGGCGGTACGGGTGGATCGGGGCGGCGTCCGAACGCAGCTGCGGCAGCCGCTTCTCGACGGCGGTCCGCTCCGCGGCCCGTAGCTCCTCCAGCCACTCCTTGCGCTTGCCGGCGCCGCCGTTGAGCTGCCCGGACGCGGCTTCGGCAACGGCCGCCAGCACCAGCCCCGCATCGCCCACGATGCCCAGGTCGACGTCCCGGTTCTTGCCCACCGTCCGGTAGTCCAGGTCGATCTGGACGACGGTCGCGGCGGGGGAGAGGCGCTTGCCGTAGCCCATCCGGAAGTCGAAGGGCGTGCCGACGATCACGATCAGGTCGGCGTGCGCGAAGGCGTAACGGCGGGAGAGCTGGAAGTGGTGGGGATCGCCGGGCGGCAGCGTGCCACGGCCCGCGCCGTTCATGTACGCGGGGACGTCGAGGGCCCGTACGAGCTCGGTCGCCGCGCCCGTGGCCCGGGTCGTCCACACCTGACTGCCCAGCAGAATCGCCGGCTTCTCGGACCGTACGAGGAGATCGGCGAGCTTCTGTACGGCCTCCGGGTCACCGGCCGACCGGGTCGAGGCGCGGTAGTGCCCCGCCCGCGGCACCCGCGCCGTCTCCCGGGGCACCCTGGCGTCCAGCACGTCCCGGGGGATCTCCAGGAACGACGGGCCCGGCGCGCCGTGATAGCACTCGCGGAACGCCATGGAGACCATGTCGGCGGCCCGCGCGGTGTCCGGCACGGTGGCGGCGAACTTGGTGATCGGCGTCATCATGTCGACGTGCGGCAGGTCCTGCAGCGACCCCATCTTGTGCTGGCTGCGCGCGCCCTGCCCGCCGATCAGCAGCATCGGGGACTCGGCGCGCAAGGCGTTGGCGACGCCGGTGACCGCGTCCGTGGTTCCGGGACCCGCGGTGACCACCGCGCAGCCCGGCTTGCCGGTGATCCGGGCATAGCCGTCCGCGGCGTGCGCGGCGACCTGCTCATGGCGTACGTCCACCACGTCGATGCCCTCGTCGACGCAGCCGTCATAGATGTCGATGATGTGGCCGCCGCAGAGGGTGTAGATGACGTCGACCCCCTCCGCCTTGAGCGCCTTGGCGACCAAGTGCCCACCGGAGATGAGGTCTTGGGCATCCTCGGGCATGGGGCATCGCTTCCCTTCATAGGGGTGTCGGCAGGGGTGCGTACGGACCGGTCCGCCGACTTCGCGGCAGATTGCATACAGTCGACGAATACTGTATGAACCCGTTATCCCTCATCGGATCGCCGATGTCCAGAGGGCGCACGGCGATCAGGTCAAGGAGCAGCGGCCGCGGGCCCCGTCCGGACACCGGGCCAGGCAACTCTCCGACGGGCTGGGCGTGTTGTTCTCCGCGCTCCGCACGGCACGGCCACACGGCATCCGCGGCACCGGCCGTCGGTGGCCTCCTCCCGGTGGTCCCGCCGCCCGCGCCGAGTGACACTCGCCATACCTGACGCCGGACCGTCCCACGCACCGCCCCGCACCACTACCGTCCAGTAACACGGTTCCCCCGGGAGCCGCCCGAGCGCCACCACCCTGCCCCTCCGGCCGTGCACCGAGAGCGGAGACACCGATGGCACCGACCCCCGAAGCCCACTCCACCCCCACCCTCACCCTCAAACCCGGTACGTCCTGGCAGGACGCCTGGCAGCGCAGCCTGGCCGCCGCCCCCGAGGCGTTCCGCGACGACCATGTCCTCAACCTCTGGGCCGCCGCATGGCACCAGGACGGCGCCCCGCTGCCCGCCACCAGCCCGGTGGACGGCACCCCCATCGTCGGCCCGCCCCGACTCGACGCGGACGCCGCGCGCCGCGCCGTACGCGCCTCCCTCGACCAGCACCGCGACTGGCGCCACGTCCCGCTCCCCGAACGCAAGGCGCGCATCTCCGCCACCCTCGACGCCCTCACCGAACACCGCGAGCTCCTCGCCCTCCTCCTCGTCTGGGAGATCGGCAAGCCCTGGAAGCTCGCCCAGGCCGACGTCGACCGCGCCATCGACGGGGTCCGCTGGTACGTCACCGAGATCGACCGCATGCTCACCGACCGGTCGCCGCTTCCCGGCCCGGTCAGCAATATCGCCAGCTGGAACTACCCGATGTCGGTCCTGATCCACGCGATGCTCGTCCAGGCCCTGGCCGGCAACGCCGTGATCGCCAAGACCCCGACCGACGGCGGCCTGGCCTGCCTCACCCTCGCCTGCGCCCTCGCGGCCCGCGAGGGCGTCCCGGCCACCCTCGTCAGCGGCAGCGGCGGGGAGCTGTCCCCGGCGCTCGTCGGCTCACCGGAGATCGGCTGTGTCTCCTTCGTCGGCGGCCGCGACACCGGCGCCCGGGTCGCCACCGCCGTCACCGACCTCGGCAAACGCCACATCCTCGAACAAGAAGGCCTCAACACCTGGGCCATCTGGAACTACACCGACTGGGACGCCCTCACCCCCCTGCTCCACAAGACCTTCGACTACGCCAAACAGCGGTGCACCGCCTACCCCCGCTTCGTCGTCCAGCGCGAGGCGTTCGCCGACTTCCTCGCCGCCTACCTCCCGGCCGTACGCGGCGTCCGCTTCGGCCACCCACTGGCCGTGGCCGCCCCCGACGACCCCCTCCCCACCCTCGACTTCGGCCCCCTCATCAACGCCGCCAAGGCCAAGGAACTCGCCGACCTGGCCACGGAGGCCATCTCCCGCGGCGCCGTCCCCCTCCACCGCGGCGACCTGTCCACGGGGTGGTTCCTCCCCTCCCAGGACACCTCCGCCTACCTCCCGCCCACCACTCTCCTGGCCCCGCCCCCGTCCTCCCCCCTCCACCACGCCGAGCCCTTCGGCCCGGTCGACACCATCGTCCTCGTCGACACCGAGGCCGAACTCCTCGCCGCCATGAACGCCAGCAACGGCGCCCTGGTCGCCACCCTCTCCACCGACGACCCCGACACCTACGCCCGGCTGGCCCCCCAGATCCGCGCCTTCAAGGTCGGCCACGGCAAGCCCCGCTCCCGCGGCGACCGCGAGGAACTCTTCGGCGGCTTCGGCAACTCCTGGAGCGGCGCCTTCGTGGGCGGCGAACTCCTCGTACGAGCGGTGACCGAGGGCCCCGCGTCCGAGCGCCTGCCGGGCAATTTCCCCGACTACCACCTGATGCCCTAGCCACCGTCACCGGCGCGTCCCGCCTCCCCCGCCCCCTGTACCCCCTTACCCAATTCCCTGCCGATCGGGGCAGCAGGCGAACCGCCGCTCGGCCGCGGTCGGCACCGTACGCTCCACCGCCTGGAGCAGGAGCGCGCGGTGCCGCACCAACGGCTCCCGCCGCCCCGCCGGCGCCAGCAGCAGAAGATCATCGACCCCCGCCAACAGCCGCCGTGTCATCTGGGGACTGCCCACCGACGACTCCCGGATCTCCGACATCCCCAGATCCACCAGATCGCCCCACGTCGGCCCGCCCTGCGTCAGCCGCACCACACCCCGCCGGTCCCGGTGGTGCACCGCCCCGAGCGGCCGGTGCACCACCGCCGCCAGGATCTGCACCATCCGGTCCAGACACTGCACCGCCGTCGTCGGATCGTTCACCGCCGGCGACAGTGCCCGCAGCGCGATATCCGACAGCTGCCGCAGCCCTAGCCCCAGATCCTGGTGAAACGTCCGCTCCACCCCCACCGACACCGCGTAACGCAGCGCCCGCCGCGACGGCACCGCCCCGCCGTGCACCGCCAGCACCGGCGTCCCCGGCATCACGAAATCCCCGATCCGCGGAATCAGCCGCAACACCACCCCGTGCCGCCGCGCCACCCGCACCAGCCGCGCCACACGCACATCCAGCAACACCCCGGCCGGCCCCTGATACGCCACCCGCCCCCGCTCCGCCGGCACCGCCACCCCGCCGGGCCCCCCGACTCCGTCCCGCTCTTCGCCCTGGCCCTCGCTCCGCGCCAGCATCCGAAACGTCTCCCGGGCAATCCGGTCCACCACCGGCCCCACCTGCATCAGCCGCAGGGTCGCCGACACATACGCAATGAACAGCAACAAGCTCAACGCCACCAGCGCCATGGTCAGCAGGCTCTGCACCACGGGCACCGAGGTGACCTGCCGCACATCGCTCTCGCTCTCGTACGACGTCAGCACCAGCAGCGAGAACAAGAACGTCGCCAGAAAGACGGTGAGCGTGGCCTTGCTGATCCGGCTACGGACGAAGATCCGCACCACCCGAGGCGTCATCTGCCCACTCGCCATCTGCACCGCCACCAGCGAAATGCTGAAGACGACACCAATGAACGTCATCATCGCCGAGCTGATCGTCGTCACGATCGTCCTGGCGTCCTCGGCGATCGAGATCAGCTCCCTGACCTCGTCATACGCCCTCGCCTCCTGCAACGCCGACACAATCTCCGCATCGGCCGCCAGCGCCCCCACCCACAGCAGAACCACACACGCCAGCCCCACCGTCGGCGCGAACCAGAACGTGTCCCGCAGATGCTCCCGCAACGACGACCGCACCCGCGGCCGACGCGGCCTCCAGAGCTGAGCGAGATGTCCCTCATTACCCATAAGGTGAGGTTATGCCCCGCACGGATACGCAGGTGAAAGGCACTCCGAAACCTTGGTATTGTTGTCCATGTCGCCGCGGGGAACGCCCCGCGAAGATCACACCTAGTCCGGGTGGCGGAATGGCAGACGCGCTAGCTTGAGGTGCTAGTGCCCTTTATCGGGCGTGGGGGTTCAAGTCCCCCCTCGGACACAGATAACAGATCGTACGGATCATATGTACACGCAAAACAGGGTCGTGACTCCACAGTCACGACCCTGTTTTGCATGTCGACGTGGAGGATGATTCCGAAGCCCTCGTAGAGGGGGTGCTTGCGCTCGGGCTCGGCGGCGAGTAGCCGGTCGGTCATCGAGCCGAGCTCGGTGACCATGTGCGCGATCTGGGCCGAGGTGGGGATCTCGGGCTGGGCGGTGGTCGCCGCGAGGACATCTTGTTGTGCCGAGGTTTTCTGGGTCTGGGTCTCGTTGATCCATTTGCTGACGAGCTGCGGGTCGGCTCCGGCGTCGAGCGCCGCCTGGTACTGGGTGAGGCGGTCGCAATCAGTGATCGTCTTCCGGGCTGTCACTGCCGCCGCATCGACGGGGATCGCGGAGCCGGCCTGCGTTTCCTGTATGGCGCGGAGAGCGGCAGTGAGCTGTCCCGGGGCGAAGGATTTCGCGATCCACTTGTCCAGCTCCGGCAGGATGATCTCCTCGCGGGGCTGCCTGGCACGCGAAGCCTCGGGATCCTGGTGGTCCTCGGTGGAGACACAGCCGTAGCAGGCGAAGCGCATCCGGCTGGCTCGCGTTTCTTGTTGTCCGCCCCGGTTGCGGCCCTTTTGGTCAACCCATGCCGTGGGGGACTGTTGGCTTGGCTGGTGGATCGAGATGGATGGGGTGCCGTCATGATTGACACCTTCTTGGGCTGGGTGCCGTGGCTCATCGACTCCCTGGCAGCGGGTGGCCGTCCGAATGGGTGACGCCGGCCTTGACGGTACGGTGGCTGATGCTACGGAGCCCCGATAGCGAGGGCGTGATTCGCTACCGGTTGGGCCGTGCCGATGCTCCGGTTGCGCGGCGCCGGGGGCTGTTCACCGGCGGCAGGGGCGAATGGGGGCGAGTGAATGCAGGCGGAGCCGGTGTCGTTCCTTCAGTTCATCGGGGTGAACTGGCCGGACATCAATGAGGATAAAGTCCGCGAATTCGGGTCCCATGTGCGGGATTTCGCGCACCCACAAGGAATCCACGTCCGTGGTCAAGCAGTTGGAGGACGTGTATCAGGGCGCGTCGTATGAGGCGTTGCTGGCCAAGTGGGGCCAGATGTCCGACAGTCACATGACGGAGCTGGTCAACGCCTGTCATGTGGTGGTCGACGCGCTGGATATCGCGGCGGACACGATCGTGGCGATGAAGGTGGAGGCGATCGCTGAACTGACCGTACTGGCCATCACCTTCATTGCCGACCAGGCTGCGGCCGTCGCGACCCTCGGCATCGCGGAGGCGGCCGAAGCGCTTTCGCGCGGAGGGCAAGTTCTCGGTGGGCACCAGCGATGGGATGAGATCATGACCAGGGTGGGCGATGGCTGTATCGACCCCGAAACTCCCATCCGTGTCGATGTTTTTGGCGGGGATGAGAACCCACGTCAGGGGAGTAGCGTCTATGTCACTCGTCCGGTCTTCGGATCCTGATTTTCGCGTGTGCCAGGTCAGCTTCGGGGATCTGCTCGAACTGCAGTCGCGGGCAGAGAGGGAAGGATGGGCAACACGGTGGCCCTCCGAGGCGTCTCTCCGTGGGCAGGTGAAGGAGGCTTCCGTATTCCTCTGCACTCTATTGCGGGAGGAGCGAAATGGTGAAGTCCGCTCCTATCGGTGCCTCGTTCTACTCCGGACGGCAAAGGGGGATGCCGCAGGCGGCGTGACCACGATTGACATCGCTCCAGAGGTGCTCGCGTCGATGGAGAGAATTGATCGAGATCCGCAGGTTCGAAAGGCGCTTGCGGGAATGTTCTCCATAGCCTCGGGAGGCATCTCCATGGTCTCGAAAGGCTGAGTTCATCCGTCGCTTCCAGATGAACTCCATGTGCTCAAACGGATGTGTGGATAAGCGCGCTCGCGGACCTTCACGGAGGTGGAGGTAACGAAGTGTCCCGACGCGGTTGAACTCGCCCATGCGCCGTTCTTCGGTGTGCGGTGAAGTAATTCCACCGTTGCGGCAACAGCTATGAGAGGGACGGAAGTTGGGGCTGCGCGGTCAAGGCGTCATCTCATTTGGCTGACTTGGGCCAGAGTGCGGGCCGAGCTCCACCGTCTGGTCCTCGGCGAGCTCGGTGCCCGTGGCGAGTCGAACTGGTTCCGCTGAGCGATCGACTTGGTGAACGTGCGGGCCTGAAACGGGGGGCCTAACGGGTCCGAATCCTGCTGCACGGACCACCACCACGAGACGCTCGGGTAGGACAGCGGCGCGGGACGGGTGGTGGTCGTCGAGGTTGCGCCGGCGTCAGCTCAGTACATCCGGACATGTGGCACCCGATACGAGCATTCGGGCAGACAGCGGCCTACACCCGGGCTGACGAGGTAACCCGAGCGGCTGGCCTTCCGGACCACACAGTGCTCGGCCACCCGCGCGCGCCGCTCCAGCGCCCCAGACCGTGGCCGGCCTTACGGACTGGCCGCGCGGGCGAGCCACAACGATCGGGGGCCGGGCATGACCGTCCCCCCAGCGCCCCCGCCGGCCTCGCATCCCTCGCCCGCTGTCCCGCTGCCGAGCCGGCGGAGCTGCCTCCTGGGCGCTTCGACACCGCACCTGGGCCGTGAGCTCTACCGGAGCACATGGGGAGGCCGGCACGAGCTGCTGTATTCGGAGGAGCTGGGCCGGTGGTCGGCAGGTCGGCAGATCGGCGGATCGCGGCCACGTAGTCACGGCGGCGGGGGAGGGCCGAAGGGGCTGGGCCGGTGACCCCCGAAGTCCGTTCCTGCGATCGTTGCGGTCCTTCTTTGGGCTCGGGCCTGAACTCACCTCTATCTAACACCACTTGGGCATCATCCGTTGCTCCGTATCCGCCGTGCCCTTTACGTTGGGCGCGTTTGAATCCGGTTCCATCCCCGCTCAGCAGGCGGGATGCGGAAGGAAACCCCCCATGCTCAGACGAATATCCCTACGGACCGCGGCGGCCGCCTGCCTGGCCGTCGCGGCGCTGACCGGCACCACGGCCGCCGCGACCGCGGCACCGGGCACCCCGGACCACTCCCCGCAGCCCCGACGTACCCAGCAGGTCGAGTACTTCACGGGACCCGGCGGCCATCCTCGGCACACCACCGTCCCCGCCCCCAAGCCGCTCTCCCGGTCCGCAAAGGCGGCGATCGCAGCCACTGACGGAGATGTCACCCCGATCGTGCAGAACGGCCCCGTGGGCGACAAGCTCGACGTCGTCTTCATCGGGGACGGTTACACCGCCACCCAGCAGGAGGACTTCCACGCCGACGTCCGCGCCAAATGGGCCAAGATATCCGCGGTCGAGCCGTATGCCTCGTACACCGGCCTGTTCAACGTGTGGGCCGTCGATGCGGTGTCCAACGACTCCGGTGTCTCCGGTGACCCGACCAACGACGTGGTCCGCGACACCGCGCTGAACTCGGCCTTCTTCTGCGACGGCACCGAACGCCTGCTCTGCGTCGACACCGGCAAGGTCGAGGCGTACGCCTCCAAGGCCCCGGCCGCCGACCTCGTCGTCGTCCTGTCGAACTCCACCAAGTACGGAGGCGCAGGCTACAACGACATCTCCTCACAGGTCGGTTACGACGGGATCGCCACCGCCTCGTCCGACAACGACCGGTCCGACCAGATCGCGGTGCACGAGACCGGTCACTCGCTCGGCAAGCTCGCCGACGAGTACGACTACGGCGAGTCCGGCACCTACTCCGGCCCCGAGCCGACCGAGACCAACCTCACCACCCTCTCCGCCGACCAGATGACCGCCCAGCGGCAGAAGTGGTACCGCTGGCTCGGCCAGGAGTCGCCGGACGGCGGCACGGTCGGTGCGTACGAGGGTGGCGGCTACTACCAGTACGGGCTGAACCGGCCCACCGAGAACTCGATCATGCGCTCGCTCGGCCGGGAGTTCAACCTCCCCGGCCGCGAGGCGATGATTGCCGCCTTCTACCGCCATGCGAGCGTACTGAGCAGCCCGGTCGCCACCGACCGCGCGCTGCGTCGTGGGGATCGCATCAGGGTCTCGCTGCCCACCTCCGCACGGGTGAAGTGGTATGTCGACGGTCGCGAGCATAAGGCCGCGCGCGGCCGGACCGCCGTCGTTCCGCGTGCTCTCGGCGTCCTTGCGGACGGCTACAGCCACACCGTGACCGCCCGCGCCACCGACCGCACGGACGCGGTGCGCCACCCGGCGGTGCGCAAGCTGCTGTCCGGGAAGTTGAGTTGGCGGATCGCCCCCTGAACGGACAGTGACCCGTCCCGGCCGCCGGGGCATGGACGGCGCCGGAGGGACTTCGCCGGGAGGAGCCGGTGCTCGGCCTTCTTGTGCTCCATGTGTCCTGGGGGTTCCCACGCATCGCGGTGGTGCAGCCGAAGGAGACGTCCTCGACGTCCAGAAGTACCTCGTATGTGGATTGCCTGTTCCAGATCCGGCGGCCGGTGTGGCGGGGGTCAGTTGTCGACGTACTTGCGCAACACGGCTTGGTAGTCGGCGAATTCGGGCTCGGTGTGGAGCTCGTCGGTGCCCTTCTTGAGGTAGACGAACCCCGGGCAGTCGGGCTTCGCGGTGCCGCGCAGCCGCTCGCTGCCGACCTCCTTGCCCGTCCTGGCCTCGTACACGGTGACGTCGTACACGCCGCGGTACAGCTTGATGGTGTCCGTCGTGAACTTGCAGTCGGTCAGGAACTCGCCCTCGTCGGGGGTGTCCAGGCAGGCGATGAGCTGGACCCGGTGTGGGTCGAGCTTGTTTCCGCTCCAGTAGTCCGCCGTGCCGGAGGCCGGGAAGGCCGGACGGGGGGAGCCGGACTCGCTGATGGTGAACATCGCGATCGGGTGCGGGCCCGCGCCCGCGTGGTCGGCCGCCTGCGGGAAGTACTTGCGGGCCATGCCGCTGCCGCAGCCGGACTCGAAGTCGGAGACGCGGCTCAGCGCTTTGTCGCCGGCCTTCGGCTCGAACATCACCCAGTAGGCGCCGTAGCCGACCGCCGCCACCATGAACACCGCTGTCAGCCGGAGGAACAGCGTCCGCCGCCTGCGCTGTTCCGGCCGCAGGTCCTGCACCGCGCCGACCCTGCGCCTGCTTCCCAGGACGTATCCGAGGTAAACGACCGGGGCGGCCGCCACCACGGCGAACAGGACGCCGACCGGCGGATTGCCGCCCTGGAAGGCGATCACCGAGAAGATCACCGCGATGCCGATGAGCAGGACTATCAGCTTGGCCATGAACACATCTTTCCGTGGGTACCAACAGCGAGCCCGAAGGCCACCGACGACAGGCGAGTTCGCCCCGGCGTTCTGTACCGAGGGGTCGTGTTCGGACGTTCTCCGGGGGCTGATCATGCAGCTGGCGCGGTGAAGGATTCTTCCCGGCGATCTGCGGTATGCCGGTCGTGCCCGGCCATCAGGTCGTCCAGGTTCGAGGTGGTGAACTCCATCGGAACCGCGGTGCCATGGCGTTGCAGCGGTCTTCGGAGGCTCGGAGACAGCCCCTGACCTGGGCAAGGCCGGCGAGGGGACCGGGCGCCGCCCGAGGACGGCGCCCGATGGAAACGTCCCGGCTCAGGACAGCATGTTGACCTTGTACTGCATGACCCGGTAGTTCCTCGGGTCGTACCACTGGCTGACGACGATGTGGAAGTTGCCGAACGTCGAGCCCGGGATGACGAACCCGCCGTACGGGCTGGCGACGAGGTTGGCCACTTCCTGCCCCGGGCTGCAGGGCAGGATCATCGTCTGCTCCAGCGTCCTGGTCAGGTCCGAGGTCGGAAGCGGGAAGACCATCGCCCGGATCGACAGCGGGTTCATGTTCAGCCAGGTGAGGACGTACTTGCCATCCATGGCGCGGAAGCAGATCTCGCCCCACTTGCGGGTGCCGAAGACAGTCGTCGGGGGCGCGCCCCACCGCCAGTCGCCGTCGGCGTAGCCCCACGGTTCGTAGGCGTCCGCGTTGCCGAGGCTGTCCTTCCGTACCCGGTGCAGCAACATCCCTGATTCCACGTCACGGTTGAAGACCGTGGACAGGACGTAGCAGTAGTCGCCCTCGGCCACCGCGTAGGTCTTCTGCTGGAACTGGCCGCCGTGCAGGTCACCTGGCCACTGGCACAGGTATTCCCAGGTCTCACCGTTGTCGGTGGAGCGCCAGAAGTCCGTGTGGTGGGTGTCGTAGATGACACCGCGCATGAGATGCATGTACATGACGCCGTCCACGACGAAAACGTCGGACGGGATAGCCGTCGTGGCCTTGTCGCCGACCGGGCTGTGCGGCTCGTCGACAAGGCTGTTGGCGTGGTCGCCGCCGACGCTTCCGTCGATACGCAGGTTGTTCAGGTCCGCGCTGCTGGAGCGCAGGCCGACCGGGGCGCGCCAGTCGTCGGCGGGCTCGCCCGGCTGCGGTACGTGGTCGCCGTTGAAGGTGTCGCCGCCGACGAACAGCATGGTGCCGTCCGGGCACCGCGCGGGGATGCCGAGGTCGGTCCACGGCGAGGCGAACGGGCCGGTCTCGACCGGGCCGCTCAGGTTCTTGATCTTGGTCGCGAGGGTGGGGCTGGTCGGGTCGCCCGGCCCGCCGGCCATCGCCACCTCGGTACCCGAACCGACGACCCCCGCCCCTATGGCGACGCCGACGCCGATCTTGAGGAACTTACGGCGGGAGTGCCCGCCGGTCGTCGAATCCTTCTCGTCCGATGGACGCGTCATCCCATCAATGCCTTTCATCGGTGGAAAACGACCGACGCTGGGCGGTCTGCCTGCATCGGACAGCGTCGACGCTAACCACGGCCGATGAAATGGCGATGACATGACGATGGCCTCGCTGATGGGCATGCCGGAGTCTGCGGGAAGAATGTGCATGGCGCGCCGGCTGGACGGGCGGGTGGCAACACGTGCATATCCGGGATGGATCCAGATATCCGCTGCCGTAGCCACCCGAAGGATCGCGCTCGCAGAAGTCGACCAGCAGTGGACGGGCGCGAGAGGGGTGCGGGGAGGCATACCGAGTGAGACCACAGAGCAACCTGCCGCGAAGTTCTAGGTGATGTTCCCGCACCTGGACGAGCGGCAGCGACGTCTGGTGGCGGGAGCCGAGGCCCGGTTGCTGGGGCACGGCGGGATCCGAGCTGTGGCGTCGGCGGCTGGATTGAGCGAAGGTACGGTCCGCCAAGGCGTGTACGAGCTGGAAGCGGCGAGGTACCACTTGGACGGGTGCGGCGCCCCGGTGGCGGGCGGAAGAAGGCCGCCGAGGTGGACCGAAGGTTCCACCCGGCCCTGCTCGCTCTCGTCGAACCGGACACGCGGGGCGACCCGATGTCACCGTTGCGCTGGACCACAAAGTCCACCGGAAAGCTTGCTGAGGAGTTGGCGGCTGCTCCTGGAGACGTTTCTGGAGGCGGCCGAGGATGCGGGCGTACCGAGACGTCCCCACTGGCATGACTGAGGTACTTGGCGGCCGTCGAACCCAATAGCCCGGCACCGACGACCACGACCCGCCGCACCGGCGAAGCCGCCATCTCCTGGCGTAACCCCATAGACCAGAAGTAACCGTAAATTCCAGGATGAAACAACGGGAACAAATGGCACCTAAGAGAGTGTTCTGTAGCCCTTCGTTCGTTTCCAACTCAAATTTGCCTTTGGGGCGGCCAATACCTAATGCCCGTTGAGTGAAAGGTGCCCCGACTTCTACGCGGCGATCGGCGACCGGGCCAGTTCCCGGGCTTCATCCGATAGATCGATCAGTGTGGAGTGCACTCACTCACGCCCACAGCGCACGGCGGCTGCAGGGAGCTGCAAGAACCGAAACCGAACAAAATTCATACAAGACGAGCGGACCCTTGAATGCATATGGAAGAGGGGTTTGTGGGAATAGCATGGGGGCCGGCAGGGAGGAGAGCTCGCCGATGCGACTCTCTTCAGTGGACCTGCCCTACCCACCTTGCACGGGTGCTGTGGCTTCTTCGATTCGGCGAAAGCATTAGACGACAGGCGGTGAGCTCATGGGGCGGTTCCAAACGGCTGGCACAGCAGCGCATTCCTCTGCAACGATCGAGGCCCAGATCAGCGATGCCCAATATCACCTGGGCGGGAAACTCGCCAACATTCTGGACAAGTACGGCCCAGGGCCTCGCGTTCACTATCACATCGGGCTATTCGGCCCGGAGCGTCTCGATACCACCGTCGATATCACACTACTGAAGCATCGCATTGTCGCAGCCCAAGAGGCACTGATCGCGCGGGCGGCTCAGGTCTGGGACGCAGACGCGGTGCTACGCGGCGAGATAGTCGACGTCGGTACGGGGCTGGGCGGCGGGGCGATCTACTGGGCTCAGCACCATGCGGCCATCGTCCATGCGCTTACGAATGTCGCCTCCCATATCCCGCTGATCGACCGGTTCGCCGCAGCGGCCGGGGTCGAGGGCCGAGTTCGCCCGATCCTGGCAGACGCACGTGAGATTCCCACCAGCCTATCCGTCGATGCAGCAGTAGCCATGGAGAGTATGTGCTACATGCCGCGTGAGGACGTCATTTCACGGCTCGGTGGGATTGTCCGGCCCGGCGGCTGGCTGTGCATTCAGGACGTTTTCCTGCAGCGACCGGAGTGGGGAACGGCATTCGACGCCTACTGGAAGACGTCCATTGGTACGGCCAATGAATACGTCGACGCCGCCCGTCGGGCCGGATTCGCTCTGGACCGCAATGAGGACGTTACCGCCGAGACCACCGAGTTCTGGGTGCAGAGCATGGCCTGGGCTGAGGCCAGGATTATGACCCTTCCCCCAGATGCTGCCGAACGCGAACGGCTTGCCCAGTCAGTACGCTGGCACGCCAATTTCTTCCGGGCGTGGCTGGATGGCGGGATCCAGGTACGGATCTTGAGATTCCGTAAAACCGACCTCGGACCCCATTCTCATGGGCGAGCGCCCCAGTGAACAGCGGTCCGGTGTCTGGTCGACAGCCTGCGTGGACAGCGAACCGCGTGCTGTTTCGACCCGCACCCCTGGAGCTCTGGTGAAGAGTCCTCCGGTTCCAATCGGTGGCCACTCCGAAGAGGTTCAGCCATCGTGAAACAATTCCAAGGAGCGTGCACTATGACCGAGACGGAACAGAAAAGTCATGGCAGCACCTTCCCGCAACTGAAGGCGCCGTTCCCCAGCCGCATCAGTCCTCATGCCGCTCAGGCCGAGGCCGGAGTCCTGGCATGGGCTCGCCGGTTTGGACTGATGACATCGGAGGCGGCAGTCCGACGGTTCGAGGGAGTCCACGCTGGAGATCTGGCAGCTCGCACGTACTCGACGGCCGGTCCTGCCGAACTCCAACTGGTCACCGACTGGTTGGGGTGGATGTTTTTGTTCGATGACCAGGGCGACGAGGGTGAGCGTGGCCGGGACCCCCGGAAATGGGCAACACTGATGGCGCCCTTCCACGCCGTATTGGCCGACACTCACGTAATGGCCCAAAGGACGCCGTCACTCGCGCTGGCGCTCGCTGATCTGCTCAACCGTTCCGAAGAGGGCATGCCTCAGTCCTGGTGTGCACGATTGCGCCGTCATGTTCGGACCTACATAGATTCCTATGAGGACGAAGCCGCAAACCGCGCGCAGCAAACGCCTCCCACCCTGGCTCAGTACATCCCACACCGCCGCGCCTCGGGGGCCATGTACATCGTTTACGACCTCGCGGAGTCGGTCGTCAACGCCGAGGTACCACTTGAGCTATATCAAAGTCGTGAGTACCAGGATCTGCTGGTTGCCGCGATCGATGCAGTCTGCTGGCAAAACGACATTGCTTCAACGCGCAAGGAAGAAGCGCGTGGGGATGTCCACAATCTTGTGATTGTTCTCCGTGCGGCGATCAAGTGTTCCTTGCAAGAGGCCGTTGAACGTGCGGTGGATATGACAAACGTCCGGATGGCGGGATACGTCGAGTCACGCAGATTGATGGACCACCTTCTGGCCGCCGGCGGATTCTCCCCAGGCTGCCAAGAAGAGGTCCGTTGCTGCCTGGGAAGCTATGAGGACTGGATGCGCGGACATATCGAATGGTGGTCTTACACCGCCCGATACACCGACATCGTCCACACCGAGCCCGGCACGGCGCCCGAGTACATCGAACCACTTCTGACGTGACTGCCTGTATTTCTTGCGGATGGCGGGGTGGGTAGCGGCGACCTGGTCGAGCAGGTGGATGCCGGCCGCGGAGTCCTGCGGCGATGCCGAGGTGGTTTAACGCGCATCATCATCCGTCGGCCTTTGATAAGAGCGGCAGGAGGTGCACGCCGGGGCACTGATGAATGCATCAGTGCCCCGGCGTGCACCTCCTGTGGTTCCGAGGACATTCTGCATACGCCCCCGGGCGCAGGGCTACTTTCCTGGCAGCCACCTCTTCAACAAGCCCCACCAGGACGACCGTGCTCTGGGCACGCCGAAAGAGGGGGCCGAGGCAGGAGTCTCATTTGTGATGCTCGGACCACCGGCGGTGGAACCCTTGAGCGTGTGCTTGCTGTGCGCAGCATCGTTCCCCGACGCACTGGCTGATGCGGGGAGACCCTCGTGGCGCCTCGCAGTGAACTTCACTGGGAGGGCGGTCAGATGACGGGCGATCCAATGGGACACCGACTTCAGATCGCTCTCGGGAACGGCCAGGGAGATATCAGGCAACCGCATCAGCAGGACGTCGATTCCGGTGTCGACAATGGCCCGACTGATGTCCTGGCCGGGGCACTCGTGCGGACCGCTGCCGAAGGCAAGGTGGGAGCGGTTACCGTGCATGGGTACCGAGAGATCGGGGCGGATGACAGGATCGGCGTTGCTGGCGGCAAGGCCAAGTAGCAGCATGTCTCCGGCCCTGATGGACTGACCGGCGAGTTCCGTGTCGCAGGTGGCCCACCTGGCGGGCGCCACTGCGGTCGGCGGATCGTCCCACAGCATTTGCTCCAGTGCGTCGGGCAGGGTCATGCTGCCGCCCGTGAGCGATGCCCGGAAGCGGGGATCGGTGAGTACCGTGCGGAGGGTATTCGCGGTCAAATTGGTGGTGTTCTCGTTTGCGGCGATCACGACGAGCCGCAGATGCTGCACGACTTCCTCGTCTGTGAGCTTGGCTGAGTGATCCATCAGCCACGATGTGAAATCGGGGCCGGGGGCCGCCCGTTTATCGGCAACGAGCTGCTCCAGAATCTCCACGAGGTATTCGTTGCTCTTGAATGCCGTCTCAGAGCCCCTGAGTAGGTCACGGGTGGCCTCGACCAACCCCGGGCCGGACTCATCGGGCATGCCAAGGAGCTGCGGCATGACGCGCAAGGGAAGTTGCTCCGCGAACTGGCTGACGAGGTCAGCCTGTCCATTGCCGGCGAAGTCATCGATCAGTTGATTGGCAGACCGGTTGACGCAGCGGCGGATTCCGCGGCGGTCGAGTCGCCCCATGCTCTCGGTGATAGCGACGCGAAGCCTTTCATGCTCTTCGCCATCCATGAAGAGGCATCCGGGCTGCCAGGCGAGTGCTGGCATCAGCGGTGAGTCCGCGGCGACCCTGTTTTCCTTGAAGCAATGCCAGATACGCGAGTCATGGCTGAAACGGGAGGGCGTACGCAGTACTTCGAGGTTTTCTCGATAGCCGAGGACCAGCCATGCCGGCAGGTCACCGTCCACCAGGACAGGTGCCACGGGGCCGTGCTTGGCGCGCAGTCGTTCGTAAAAGCCCGGCGCATCGTTCACCGCCTCGGGCCCGAAAAGCCGCGCCATTCCGTCGGTGTTCCCGACTCGGGCATGAGCGGGACATCCCGGAGGCGGTCCAGAAGCGGACGTCATGCTGGGCTGGTTTGCAGGAGAGGTGGTCACCGGGGCTCCGAGGCTGTGGTGGTGAGGGCGTACAGATAGCGCATGAGAGTCAGCAGGGCATCGCGGCTGGAGGCGCGGCTGCGGGCGTCGCAATCGACCATGGGTACGTCATCGGGGAGATCCATGGCCGCGCGCAGCTCCGACATGGGGTAGGAAGGGGCGTCCGGGAAGGCGTTGATGGCGACGACGAAGGGCAGACCGCGTTCCTCAAGCCGGCCGATCACATCGAAGCTGTCGTCCAGGCGTCGGGTGTCGATCAGGACCACCGCCCCCAGCGCGCCTTCGAAGAGGCCGTTCCACAAGAACCAGAACCGCTGCTGGCCTGGGGTGCCGAAGAGATACAGCACCAGTTCGTCACTGAGGCTGATCCGGCCGAAGTCCATCGCCACGGTCGTCTCGGTCTTGCGCTCGACTCCGGCGATGTCGTCCACCCCGACACCGGCCTGCGTCATGGTCTCTTCGGTGGTCAGCGGACGGATCTCGCTGACTGATCCGACCAGGGTGGTTTTCCCCACCCCGAAGCCACCGACGACCACTACCTTGACCGCGGTGGAGGCCGAAGCCGGCAGGGTGTCTTCGCTCCGGGGACCAACGATGGGCTCAGAGATTTTGCAGTCCATGCATCACCGCCTCCAAAAGTTCGACATCGGGCAACGACGCGGCCGGGATCGGTGCCCGGGCTTCGACATGGCTGCTCTCCAGCAGATCCGCGAGCAGTACCGTGACCACGCTGACCGGCAGATGGACGTATGCGGAGATCTCCGCGACCGACAGCGGGTAGTCGCATATGCGGAGGATGGCGGCCTGTTCGGGCTGCATGCTCGCAGTGGGCCGGTTCCGGGTCACGATCAGCGTGACCATGTCCAGGGGGGCTGGTTTGGGCGGTACGCTCCGGCCGGAGGTAAGGACGTAGAGGCGCTCGGGGGCCCCTTCTTCCCAACTCCGGTGCTTTTCCGGTTTCGAGTCGCTCATGGAACCTGCCGGTCAGCCCGCGGCGGGCTGGTGAGGTGCTGACCAATCCTGGCGACCAGGTCCCGCATTCCCTGTCCCATGAGGCCTGCGTCCACATCGTCATCGGCCAGCACCGCCAGATACGCTCTGGCACCCGCCGCCATCAGATAGAAGAAGCCGCCGTTGACCTCGATCACGACGAGCTTCATCCGCCCGTCGCCGTGCGGGAATTCCGTGGCGACGGCCGCCGACAGGCTTTGCAGTCCGGCACAGGCCGCGGCGAGGCGATCCGCGGTGTCCTCGTCCGTACCGTACTGAGCCATACACAAACCGTCCGAGGACAGCACCACGACTTCGCGTGTGTGCGGGACGCTGGTCGCCAGGTCCTCGAGCATCCAATTCATATTGAGCCGCTGCTGTGTCACCACTTACTTACTCACCCTTACCTAATGAATCAGTTGCGCTCGGACTCGTTTTCGCTCAGGCCGTCGGAACGATGTGCCGGGGACCCGGTTAGGGGTTGGCCTGAGATGCCCTCCTGGAAGGCGGCCAGCCACATCCCGGCCTGCGGGGGTGAATCGGCTGACACCGGAGTCCTGGATTCAGTGGTGGTGGAGGCCGCGGGCTCCTGCCGCATGGGCGGAATCACGGTGTGGGTACGGCGCCTGCGCTGCGGGAGCCCGTTGGCGCTGCGCGGCGAGGCGGCAGGTGTGGGCTCCTGGTCGGCTCCGTCGGGGCTGCGCATCGGGCCGCCGCGGCGCCGGGGCGGCGGCAGGACCGCGGCCTTCGCCAAGGCTCCCCCGGGCACCGGAGTCGCGGTGATCAGCTCCGGCGGGACGATCAGGACAACGCGTACCCCGCCGTACGCGGAGCGCCGGAAGGAGACCCTGAACTTGTTTGTGCGGGCAAGCCGGCCGACCACGGCCAGACCTAGTCGTGGTGATTCACCCAGGTCGTCGAGGTCGATTCCCCTGGGGGACTCCTCCGCCAGGGCCTGCTCGGCACGTGTGCGGGCTTCATCGGTCAGGCCGATCCCGGCGTCCTCCATCTCGATGGCCACACCGGTCTGGATCTCGGTCGCGGTCAGATGGACTCGTGTCTGGGGCGGTGAATAGCGAGTGGCGTTGTCCAGCAGTTCGGAAAGGGCGTGGATCAGTGGCTCGACGCCGTGGCCGAGAATGCCGACCTCGGCCACGGAGTGCAGATCGACGCGCTGGTAGTCGATGATCCGGGACATCGCACCGCGGAGCACATTGAACAGCGGGATGGTCTGCTGCCACTGGCGGCCGGGCCGGGCCCCGCCGAGTACGGCGATGCTGTCCGCGAGCCGGCCGACGAGCGCGGTGCGGTGGTCGAGGCGTAGCAAGTCGCCGAAGACTGTCGGGTCATGACCGTGTTTGTCCTCCATCTCCCGAAGTTCCTGGGACTGTTGGTGGACGATGGCCTGGACGCGTCGAGCGATGTTGACGAAGGCTCGCTGGGCGGAGTCGCGCAGGTCTTCCTCGGCCTCGACGGCCTCCAAGACGTAGCGCAGTACAGCCTGGTGGGCGGTTTCGAATTCGGGGCTGACACGGGAGACATGGACGACGCGCTGCAGTACCTCCTCGGCCCGTGAGCCCTGCTGAAGCTGGGCCATGGCCGCGGGCAAGGTCTCCTTGGCCATCCGTACGGTTTCGGCTTCCTGCTCGATCAGGTGGCCGTGCAGGGTGGACTCCCGCTCGGCGAACTGCTCACGCAGTAAGTCGAGAGCATGTCTCCGGCGTGCCACCTCTCCGGCTGCGACGGCCACTGTCACCGTCGCGATGACGCCGATCCAGGCGACCTGGGCACGCGCCATTGACGGCGTCAATGACACGGTCACGGCCGTACACACGGCCAGTAGTACGGATGGCAACAGCCATATTGGGGTGGAAGTGGGCCTCGACCCTTCGGGCGACGAACCAGCACGAACCATCGGCATCCTCAGAGCGCTAATGGAATGGATAGGGCGACATACATGGCGTATATGGGCACCAAGGGAAAGCCGCCTGAATAAGATCGACGACCGTGGAGTCGCGCTCACCAATTGCTTGGTTGCAGCGCATTCCAAGTTGGCGCTTCGCACGCATGAGGCCGGTTCTCCGGAGGCCCGAGCCTTTGTGTGATCGAAGGCGCCGCGACAGCCAGCGGCGACGTGTGGTAATCGCCACAACTCGCTGCGCGTCAGCGAGCATAGCGGGGTGAGGGTGTTTCTGTGGCCTGAGTGCGTATAACACATAACTGCACTCATGTGCGAAATTCAGAAGAACCGTTTGGCCTGGGGATTCAGAGGAATCGGGAGTTGGGTGATCCGTTGCCGGGCCAGTGGAAAGGTGCTGTTTACCTGCGAAGACGTGAGGGTGCGAGCGTCCAGGTCGTATTCGGTGGTGAGTCAGGAGCGGACCGCTGGGGATGTGGGTGGTGGGGCTGAAGTGGTATGCGGGAAGTGCGAGGTTGACGCACGGGATTGACGGGTGGGGCGGCCGACCCGTTACCCGGAGGGAGCCCCGCAGTCGAGCACGCGAGGCTCGTCCGCGCCTGTCCCTGGCGGTGGGCTCGCTGTTTCCTGTGGCCAATAAGATGTGTCCGGAAAATCGCGCCAGTTGTTGCAGAGTTCAGCGTGGGAACATCGCTGATATCCGAGACCTCAGGGGAAGACGGTAGTTCCACGCGCCGGCGTACGCTGAAGTCCCTGTTGCGAACCGTGCTGATTTCCGTGGCCACAACAGGGGTTGGATTCCTCGGGTAGTTCCCCCACTGCGGGGCGCTCCTGCCCGTCGGTAGGCGCTTGTGCGAGGGCTGTGGGGAGGCGACACCCACCAAAGGATCTACGACCAGCAGGTCACCGTGAGAGCGAGTACGGCAGCGCCTGTAGCGAGCAAGTACGTGATTCTTCGCATCTGCCCCTTCCTCGCGTCTGCTGTGCGTGAACCCTTCGGTGGAAAACGACCGACGCTGGGCGGTCTGCCTGCATCGGACAGCGTCGACGCTCACCACGGCCGATGAAATGGCGACGACATGACTGACGGAAGCGATCACCTTGGCCGGCGAAAGGCAGCGGCTCGCGCCAGGAGCGCTGCGGCACATTGTGATCGACCACCTCCAGGCGCAGCCCGACGAAGCATTCAGCGCTACCAAGATCGGCCGCGTCATCGAGAAGTCCTCGGGCGCCATCGCGAACGCGCTCGGCAGGCTGGTCGGCTTGGGGATCACCGAACAGGTGAGTGACCCGAGGCGAATCTTCGGGTCGGTCGGGAGTTCCGTCCACGGGCTGCAGCAGTGAGTCGTCGTTCGGGATCAGCTTGGCGGCGATGGTCTTCCGGCCGCCGTACAGAAGACCGAACGCCGAGTATCGATCCCCTCACCAGCGCCCCGGGTGTGCGGGGAGCTTGCCCGTCACCCCGCGAGCACTGGAAGCGGTGCCCCTGCGAAGACCTGTCCGGAGTGCCAGCACCGGTGGGTTGCGGCGACCGGGAGAGCGCCTGGCTGAGGGACGAGTATCGGGCGGCCTGAGAGCGCAATGACGTGCTCGCGGCTGTCGCACTCCGCCCAACAACCGTGCAGTGAGCGCCTTCTTCACCGCACCCCGAGTCCGTTACGCCACCGACAGCCCCGCCGGGCCACCGCAATTGCACAACGAGGTTCAGGCAACCGTGGTCAGATCCCCGGACGTCGATGAGTACGCCCCGCGCCAGGTGGCTCGCTCAAAGGCCGGTATCCAGGTTACCGAGAGGCCCCGGCACCCCGCGTGGAGGCCGAGGCCTTCTCCGGGGCTTGGGCATGGGTGCGGATCCGTTCCCATGCGTAGTGCACTGTGTCTGCGGTGACGTACGGGGAGCCGAAGGCAGCCCGTACGGCGGGGCGGCCGTTGATGCTTGCGGGGGTACAAAGGAGCGTGCGGTCGGTTTGCAGGCGGGAGATCAGGCGACGGGTGTCGTCGTCGGTTTCGCGGCGGAAGACGACCAGGCCCAGTTCGTGCACCTCCAGGTGAAACCCGGGCTCGGCCGTGATGAGGCGTGCCAGCTGGGCCGCCCGCTGAACGTCGTGACGGATGGCTTCGCGCAAGCCTTGCACGCCATGGGCCCGCATCACGTACCAGAGTTTGAGGGCACGCATCGGGCGGCCGAGGGGCACCTGCCAGTCACGGAAGTCCACGACGCGGCCGGAGTCGGTCGCAGGATTCCGCAGGTATGAGGGGGTGATGCTCATGGCGTCGGTGAGCGTGGCACGGTCGGAGGTCCACAGGACGTCGCACGGGGTCCCCGTACGCATCCACTTGTGGGCGTTGACGGCGTAGGAGTCGGCGAGGGAGACACCGTCATTGAGGTGCCGGTATTCGGGGCACAGTGTCGCGGAGCCCGCGTAGGCGGCATCCACGTGCAGCCACACGTTCTCCTGTCGGCACAGGCGGCCGATGTCCGGTACGGGGTCGACGGCGCAGATATCGGTCGTGCCGATCGTGGCGACGACGATGGCGGGGATGAAACCGGCCTCACGGTCGCTGTCGATCCGTGCGCTGAGCGCGTCGGGATCCATTCGGCCCGTTTCCGCCAGTGTGGCGATGAGTTGCGGCTCCCCCAGGCCGGCGAGCCGGGAGCCCTTGCGAACGCTGGAGTGGGCCCGTTCCGTGCAGTACATCCGGTAGCGGCCCTCGGTGCCGGACGAACGCCATCGCCCCTGCGACGCCCGTTGAAGGGCCGCAGCAGTGGCGACGAGTACCGCCGATGAAGCTGAGTCCTGAATGACTCCGCCGCCGCGGCCACTCGCATGGCGGAAGGCTTCCGGCAGGCCGAGGGCCTGGGCCAGCCAATCCGTGACCGCTTGCTCCAGCTCCGTGGCCGCCGGCGATGTCGACCACATCATGCCTTGGACGCCCAGTCCCGCTGTGACGAACTCGGCGAGTACGGACGCAGGGGAGTTGTTGGTCGGGAAGTAGCCCAGGAATGCCGGATGCTGCCAATGGGTCAAGCCCGGGACGATGACCTTCCAGGTGTCCGCCAGCATCTCCTCAAGGCTCTCCGCCTCCTCGGGAGGCGTGGACGGCAGCGCGGAAAGCACCGAGCCGGGTTCACACTGCGGGGTTACCGGCACCTCTCGGGCTGACAACGCCTGCCAGTGCGCGACCAGTTGCCTGGTGGCCGTTTCTACCGCCGCCTCAAACTCATCGCCCATGGCATAAAAATAGCGGTCTTATTATATCTTGTCTACTGTGTCGGTTATGCGGCAATATCGCGTCGAACTCAGGCTCCCCTCCCCGGAGCGACTGCCCGAGAGGCTTGAGTTGCTATGGCGTTCATCCGTTCGAGAAGATCATCCGGTTCGCGCAGTCCGGTGCCCGTTGTCCGACCCGCGAGAAGCTGATTACGACGCCTTTTTCGGCGTCATCCGGGTCTCCGGTCCAGCGGCCCCGTTGCTCTCCGAGGCCCTGACCACCACGGTGAGCGCAATGGCCTCGCTACCCGAAGGCGCCGCCGAACCGGCACTCCGCCAGGCTCTCGATGCGGCCGGCCTGACTCTCGTCGCGGAATCAGGGCTGAAGCCGGATGCACCCGCTCAGCAACGTTGGATACACGGGCACCGGCTGTTCTTCGCGCTCACCCAAGCAGCCATTGTGGGCCTACAGGACGCACTGGCCGCGCCACGTGGTCGTTCCTGCGGGCAGGGAGTGCAGGCCGCCCATGCCTTCCTGCGTGCGAGTGCCGCCGCCATGCGCCTGACCGCGTCCTTCTCCCGGTCCGCGTACGAGCTCGTCGTGCGCCCTTCCATGGAGCCGCCCCAGCATTCCACCCCCCGCTTCTCCGGGCTCTGGTCAGCCGATCACCGCGTTCTCGTCACCCGATTGCGCGCCTGGGGTGCGATGCACGGTGAGATATGCATGGATTCCTGTAAAACCCACCGGCGCCTGCTGGACGTGGTGGACGAGGTGTACGCCGCGCACATCGGCATATGTGAACGCTTCGTCGGGGACGGCCCCTCGCTTTTGGGGGGCTCGAAGAGCTCCCTGGACACTCTCGGCGAACTCGCCAGACATCGCAGTCGACTCCTTTAGACCGTTGGCTTTGTGCGGGTTTTGCCGAGCACCGGGCGCAGTAGGTGCTGGGGCGCCGACGCTCCGCTCTCGGCTCAACTCCGGGTAGGCGCACTGCGATCTGACGCAACGTCATATCGCTCTTCGTCCTCATCTTGCCTCGCCGCTGTCGACGGCGTGGGCACGGTGGCCGGGCGACCTTGAAGGAGTTCTTTCAGGAAAGGATCGACATGGGCCTCCGAGACGCCCTTCGTCAGACCCCTGCTGGACGAGATCCGGTCCCCACGGCACGGCGGCAGGCCTGCGCAAGGCAAGGGAAGGGAGCTTTCTTCGATTACGCAGCGGCACATCCGGAGACGTCGGTCGCCGTGGGAGGTGTCAGCCGCGTCACGGGTGACGTTCCCGATCACGAGGAATTGTGTCTCCTGGTAGACCTGGCGGTAGCCCGCTATCCGGAGCTCGGAGAATCTCCACCGGGTGGCCGGGGGGCGGGAGTCCCGTTTGCCGCCGAAGACCATGTATTTCGTATCTCTGTCGCCGCGGGGACAGGAGTGGACGGGCTGCGGGCCGCGCTGGGGGATCTGGCCACAGCACCCTTGCCGAAGCGTCTCTGGGGAGTGTGGATTCTTCACGGCTACGCCCCCGGCGAGTTCGCTGTCGTACTGCGGGGTCACCACGCGCACTTCGACGGCATGCTGATCAGCGAAATCTTTCGTGGCACCCTCAGCGGGCCCGCTGCCTCCCGCGCGGAAGGCGCGCCGCTGCCCGCAGCCGCCCGCCGAGGCACGGCGGCTGAGCTGGCGACCGCCGTCCGCGAAGGCATCAGCGCCATGGGCGGGCTGCGCCGGGCCGCTCGTCTCGTACCGCGCGGCTTTCCCCTGACGGGCAAGTTGCAGTATGCGTGGGGCAGTGTGGAGCTGCCCCGTCTCCGGAAACTCGCCGCCGCATACGGAGTCACCCCCAACGATCTGTACTTGGCAGCCCTCGCCGGCGCGCTCAAGAAGTGGGCCGGGGAACATGGTCGGCCGCTCGGCCGGCAACCGATGCGCCTGATGGTGCCGGTCACCCTGCGGCGCCGGGACGACGCAGGCAAGAGGGGAGACTGGGTGCTGGGCGCGGCAGTACGGCTGCCGGCCGATCTGGACGATCCCGTGGAGCGACTGGAGTACGTGAAGGCCCGTACGCGGAAGGCCCGTTCCTCGCTGTTCGACCCGCACGCCGGCGCCCTGGGACGGATGGCCCCCCAACGGTTCGGCCGGTGGCTCCTCGAACTCGATCTGCACCCGCGGAGCACGACGATACTGGCCTCCTGCGTTCCAGGGCCTGGGAAACCTCTCCGCCTCGGCGACCGGGTGATCACCGACGCAGTACCGCTGGATCTCCTTCCGGCCGGCCACGCGCTCGCGGCGTGTCTGTCCACCTACACCTCCACCGCGCAAATCTGCTTCGTCGCGGACCGGGCAGTCGGCGGCTGCGACGACCTGGTGCAGCTGTGGATGCGTGAGCTGGACGAGGTGACGGCGCGCGCCGCGCTCTGATGCCTACGGGCCGCGCAGCGCTGCGCAGACCACCGGCTGTCCTGTGCGCCACCACGGAAATCGGGGACATCGAAGGTACTCATGAGCAGAGAAACCGTTGGGGAGCAGGAGACGCAACGGCCCGCCACAGCCCCTCGGCACTGGGCCGTGAGGTACCGATGGCGGATCCTGGTCCTGGCCCTCGTGGCCGTACTCGGTTCCGGTATCGCTGCCGCCGGTGTGCACGGACGCCTGGTGGACGGCGGCTATTTCGACCGGTCGGCGGAGTCGAGCCGCGCGGAAAGGCTGCTTACGGAGGACTACGGGTCCGGGACCCCGAAGCTGATGTTCGTGGCTCGTTCGACGGGTGCGGCGGACGGGGAGCAGGCCTCGGCAGCCGGTCGGCGACTCGTCGCCGAACTGGCCGCCGAGCCCGGTGTCGTTTTCGTACGCGACCCCTGGTCCTCGCCCACCCCATCCTTGCTGTCGGCCGACCGGCATGCCGCCTTGCTGATGCTCGTCGTCGCAGGGGACGACCAGCAGATGACGCGGACGGCGGAGCGCCTGATCCGGAAGTACGCCGGTGCGCGGCCTCCGTTGCGAGTCGAGGCTTCCGGACGGCTGTCCATCAACCGGTACGCCGAAGAGCAGAGCCGCCGCGACCTCGTCAGCTCCGAGATGATCGGTGTTCCGCTGGTCTCGGCCGTGCTCCTGCTGGTGTTCGGCTCGCTGCTGGCCTGTGCGCTGCCACTCGCCATGGGACTGATCAGCGTCACCGGTGCCATGGCCGTCCTGGACCTGCTGGCGCGTCACTATCCGGTGAACGTCTTCGCGCTGAACATCCTTACCGCACTGGGCTTCGGCCTGGCGGTGGACTACAGCCTGATCATGGTCAACCGCTTCCGCGAGGAGCTGGACCGCGGTCTGGAGGTGCCGGCCGCCGTGAGTGCCACCGTGCGATCGGCGGGCCGTACGGTGGCGGTTTCGGTAGCGGTGGTGACGCTGTCCCTCTGCGCGCTGCTCTTCTTTCCCACGTCCTTCCACCGCTCGCTGGGAGCCGGCGCCGTGGCGGTGGTCTGCCTGGCCGGGGTCGCCGCGCTGGTGGTCCAGCCGGCGCTGCTCGCGCTCTTCGGACGCCGCCTGAGCCGGCGCCCCGTGCGCGCACGGTGGTGGCGGGCCCGCAACGCCGGCGCGCCGGAGTTCTGGGAGCGGCTGGCCCGTGCGGTGCTGCGGCGCCCACTGGCCGTACTGATCTCAGTTTCCGCGTTCCTCGTACTCCTCGCCGCGCCTGCCGCGGCGGCACGTATGGGGTTCATCGACGAGGACTGGCTGCCCCGCGACGCGGCTCCGCGCCTCGCCGCAGAGCGGGCGCGCGCCGAGTTCCCGCTGCTGAACGGGACCACGCTCACGGTGCTGACTCCCCGGACTCCGGCGGGCTCCGAGGCCGCCGCCCGCATGGGCCAGGCCCTCTCCCGGCTGCCGGGGGCCGGCATGGTCACGGGCACCGGGGGAGATTTCCGCGACGGCCGCCGACTCGCCACACCGCCCGCCCGGTCGGCCGGCGGCGCCGGGCACGGGACCTGGTACTCCGTCACCACGCGAGCCGGACCGTACAGTGAAACGGCTCAGCGGCTCGTCGGTGCGGTCAGGGCGCAGAAGGGGGCGGGCCCCGTACTGGTGTCCGGGGAGACGGCCGCGCTGGTGGACATGAAGAAGACCCTGGCACGGCATCTGGGCTGGGCCGCCGCACTGGTCATCGCCGCCATCGGGGTGCTGCTGTTCTTCTTCACGGGGAGCGTGCTCGTCCCGGTCAAGGCCGTGGTCATGAACCTCCTGAGCCTGACGGTGGCATTCGGTGCCATGGTGTTCCTCTTCCAGACCGGACATCTGTCCCGGCTCCTGGGCGGCACGGCCACCGGGCATGTCGATCCACTGATTCCGGCGGTGGTCTTCTGTATCGCGTTCGGCCTCTCGATGGACTACGAGGTCTTCCTGGTGGCGCGCATCCGCGAGGAGTATCTGCGCACCGGGGACAACGAACAGGCCGTCGTCACCGGATTGCAGCGCACCGGACGGTTGGTGACCGTCGGCGCTCTCGCCGTCGTCATCGTCCTCGGCGCGCTGGCCGCCTCTTCGCTGGCGGTTCTGCAAGAGCTCGGAGTGTGCCTGGCCCTCACCGTGGCCATCGACGCCACGCTCGTACGTTGCCTGCTCGTTCCGGCGCTCATGGGCCTGGCAGGACGCTGGAACTGGTGGGCCCCGGCTCCGCTCCTGCGGGTCCGCGCCCTCGTCCTGTCCCGTCTGGCCAGGACGCATATCCCGCACCGACCACCACGAATGCCACGTCGTCTCAGGGGCTGACGAGTCGGCCCAGGACGTTTCCGCATCCACCCACCCACACTCACCTCCACGAGGAGCCTCATGACCACCACATACGAATGGATCACCGGCCTGCTCACCGAGCACCTGGGCGTGCCGGAGGACACCATCAATCCCAGCGCCACCTTCGAGGGCCTGGAACTCGACTCGCTCTCGGTTGTCGAACTCAGCGTGATCATCGAGGAGCAGCTCGGCGTCAAGCTGACGGAGGAGGACCTCAAGCCGACCCTTGGGGAGTTCTGCCGAATCGTCGAGGAGCGGCGCGACGGCAGGAAGGCCGTGGGCATGGACACCGCCCAGCCGGATGTGTCGACCACCCCCACCGGCCCATGAAGGCGGTCGACGTCGCGGTCACCGGACTGGGGCTGGTGACCCCCGCCGGGATCGGTGTTCAATCCACATGGGACGGGATGCTCTCCGGCCGGTCACGGGCAGCCACGGACGAGCAGCTGGCCGGCCTTCCGGTGAACTTCTCCTGCAGGGTGGCCGACTTCGACCCCGCGGCCCGCCTCGGGCGCCGGCTGAGCTGGCGTATCGACAGGTTCATCCAAATGGGGCTGGTCGCCGCCCGCGAAGCGGTCACCGACGCCGGATGGGACCCCGCTGCCTGGGACGGGGCTCGCGTCTCCGTGGTCCTCGGCAACGGAAGCGGCGGCAACGACCAGGCTCAAAAGGAGTACGGCCTGCTCAACAGCGGTCGGCACAAGGCAATCTCCCCCTTGTGCATCACGCGTTCGGTGCCCAACATGCTCGCCGGCGAAATCAGCGCGGATCTCCAGGCGCTGGGCCCCAGCCTGGTCACCTCCACCGCCTGTGCGTCCGGGGGCACCGCCATCGGCGTCGGCCGCGACCTGCTCGGCTCCGGAGCGTGCGACATCGTGATCACCGGCGGCAGCGAAAGCGTCTGCAAACCCCTGCCCGCGGCTGGGTTCGGCCAGATGGGTGCGCTGTCCACCAGGGTCCACGACCCTGCTGGTGCGTGCAGGCCGTTCGACGCAGACCGGGATGGGTTCGTGTTGGGCGAGGGTGCGGGCATCCTCGTACTGGAACGGCTGGCAGACGCCCAAGCCAGAAATGCGCCGGTCCGTGCCCTCCTCGCCGGATACGGAGCCTCCTCCGACGGCTACCACTTCACCTCACCCGACCCGGAGGGCCAGGGAGTGGTGCGAGCCATCCGCGCCGCACTCGCGGATGCCGCCCTGTCGGCGTCGGACATCGACCACATCAACGCCCACGGGACGTCCACTCAGCAGAACGACCTCTCCGAAGCGCGCGCCCTTTGCTCGGTCTTCGGCGCACCGCCGCCGGTTACGGCGAACAAGAGCATCCTCGGACACTCGATCGGCGGCGCGGGCGCCATCGAAGCCGCCATCACGGTCCTGACGCTGCAACACCAGATCATCCCGCCAACCGCCAACCTCGACCTCCTCGATCCCGACATCGATCTGGACGTCGTCACCAAAGCACCCCGCTCCCAGTGCCTGCGGGCGGCGCTCAGCAACTCCATCGGCTTCGGCGGCCAGAACGCGGTCCTGGCCTTCCGAGCGCCGTAGTATTTCCGCCGAAGACGGAACCGGCCGGTGGGGCATCGTCCGGCAGGAGGCCGGACGGCGCCCGCCGCGCCCTCGGCCGGGCCTTCCGCGCCGGCTTCCCGGCAGCGCCGACGAGACGTCGAGGGCCTCTGGCACCTCATGAACGTAGCGCCCGAGGCACCCGCCAAGACGGCCGAACCCTTGCGCCGGCTGCTGGAGTCGGCAGGCGACGGGGCCGTCCTTTCACTCCACCGGCGAAAGCAAGCCCCGCACGTAGTCCCGCATCCGCCACCGCAGATCCACCCGCGAGAACCGGCCGGCCACCCGAGCGAGCACCGTCTCCGGCTCAGCCGCCCACAGACCGGCCTCATCCACCCCGCCATGCCCAGAACGACGAAGCAGACCAGCCCAGGCAACGATTTCCAACTGGAGCACCAGTGCACTGCACCTTGCGAGCGCGTACGCCTCCTCCGCGCACGTACGCCTCACCAGGCCTTTGTCCACCTCATGATGGTCCGTCCGGTGGTCAGCGGCCCGACATCGCGAGGTGCGGTGACATCAGGTGCATGTCGCCCGAGAGTATGGCCCGCTGCAGATCCTGGAGCGGGCGCCCGGGCTCCAGCCCCAGCTCGTCGTTAAGCGTCTTGCGCACCGACTGGTACACCTTCAGTGCGTCCGCCTGCCGCTCGGAGCGGTAGAGCGCCAGCATCAGCTGGCGGTAGAACGCCTCGCACATGGGGTTCTCGGCGGTGAGGGCGTACAGCATGCCCACGGCCTCGCGGTGCCGGCCGAGCTGGAGCTGGCACTCGACGAACATCTCCTGACACTCCAGGCGGATCTCGGTCAGCCAGGTCGAGAAGCCGTCGATGATCGGGCCGTTGACTTCGGTTCCGTGGCCGCCCTGTCCCAGGATCGGGCCGCGCCACAGCGCGAGCGCCTGCCCGAAGCAGGAGGCCGCCTCGTCGTTCCGCTTCTCGCGGAGCAACGACCTTCCCACGTCGACCAGTTCGGGGAAGACCTGGGCGTCGATCTGGTCGTCACCCTTGTGCAGCACGTACCCCGACGCACGGGTCTCGACGGGATTGCCGGTCGAGCCGGGCAGCTTCAGGAACTTGCGGAGCTGGGAGATATACACGTGGAGTCCCGCCGTGGCGCGCCGTGGCAGGTCCTCGCCCCAGATCTCCCGCATCAGCTGTTCCAGGGAGACCACCTGGTCGGCGCGGATGAGGAGAACTGTGAGGACGATTTCCACTTTCTGCGCCTTGATAGTGGAGTACGCGTTTTCGTCCATGATGCGCAGTGGGCCTAATATCTCGTACCTCACCGGGCGTCCCCCCTTGCTGTCGCGGTCTGTTGTGCGCGGTTCACCAGGGCCTTGGAGACGACTTCCGTCAAGCCCTGTTGGTGTGTGTTGAGGCAGAAGTGGCCCCCGGAGAAGAGCTTGAGGTCGAAGGGTCCTTCCGTGTGCTCCCGCCAGGCCGCCACGTCGTCCGGTGCGGCCTGCCGGTCCCGTTCGCCCACGAGAGTGGTGACGGGGCAGGTCAGTGGAGGCGCCGGAGCCCATTGGTACAGCTCGGCCGCCCGGTAGCCGTCGGCCAGTTCGGGGATGTCGTCTATGAGCCGCTCGCTGCGCCGGTCCTGTCGTCCGGGGTACTGCACCGCGAGCACTTCGGTGTCGGGCAGCAGAGTGGGGGACTGCGCCAGGGGGTGGTAGTAGCTGGCCGAGCCGCCCGCGTAGGGGAAGCGCACAAGGCGGACATCGGCATCCGGTCGGGGCCGAAAGTGACGTATCCAGGAGTCCGACATGGGGGGTGGGGGGGAGGCAGGCAAATCATTCCCTTCGCCAGGAACACTGACAACAGTGTCACCACATCGCAGAGCCGCTCCTGATCATGCGCAGCTCAAGGTTTAGAGGGCAACGTATCTAAGTCGGCAACAGGGCGGAATGAGACACTCCCTAATTCTTTACCCCGTGATTCTCAAGCGCCTCAAGGTGCGGCGTCTTTGTGGGATTATTACGTCCTGTTGGTTTAATTTCTCGCTCCGCTGCTGGCCTGCACTAGTTCTCCTCCTCCTCGTCGCGGCGGGAAACGGTCTGTTTTCCCTGCGTGGCTGCCGCTGGATTCATCGGCACTCCGATTGTGGCTTGTTGTTTTCATGCGGTGTCGTCCGGTCCGCATTGGTCTTGATTTTGCCGCCGCACGCTCTTCCGGTGCAGGTGGCAACCGCTGTGGGCGGCCATGGAGGGGGCGCCGCGTGGCTGGATCCAGCCGTGTGTGAATCAGCGGCAGATGCCCAGTCGTCGGGTAGGACGCCGACACGGTTCGGCGTCCTACCCGACGATTGGGTGGGGGTGAGCGGTGGCGATCGCCCATGGTTCCGCAGGGTGAGGCGCGTGCCGGAACGGGGTCGGTTGCCGTGCCCGGGGTGGTCGATGGCGGCCACCGCCTAGCCGTACTCCGCCGCGGAGTGCCGAGCCCGGGCCACCTGCCGGGGCTTCCGCTTGTACAAGCCGCCGTTGTGGCCGATCAGGATCAGCGGGGCAGGGGCGGATCCAGGCGCCCACAGGATGCCGGGGATCTTGCCCCGGGTGAATTCGCGTTCGAGGGCGCCGTCGTCGAGGCGCTATCGGAAGCGAATTGCATGGTCGTGCCTTTCGGGAGTGCTCTTGAACCGCGCTCCCGGACGACTTATCGCCCGACCGTGACTCCGGAGGGGAGCACCCGTGTCGATACTGCGTTCACGGGTATCACCTCCTCGTTCTCTCGCACGGCCTCCGGAAAAGCAGCAGTGGTCGCCGTGGCCCGCTCACGGGTTTTTGCGGAGGCGCTCCGTGGCCGGATGCCGCCTCACCACATGGGATACGGTCTAAACAGGACGATCTGCGTGTTCCGGGGTCCGACCGGCAGACCTAACGAAGCGGTACTAGGCCGGTCGTCGTTGTACGGCGTCGGTGATGACCGCTGTCACGAGCTTGTTGACGGCTGCAGTGGTCGGCGGGCCGGGGTCGCGGTCCGCGAACAGGAGATGCCCGCCACCGACCAGGGAGAGCGTGAGTGAGTCGATGTCAGCGTCGGCCGCGATGCGCCCTAGACCACGCTCGTCGGCCAGATAAGCGGAGATCGCACTCGTGGCCTGGGCGAGGATCGCGATGCCGCCTCCAGGCATGGCTTGCCGCAGTCGAGCGCGCAGCTCGTCCCGGAACGTGATCAGTGGAATGATCGCCACCGGAATCGGTCCGAACAAGGTGATCAGCGCATTGGTGAGGTTGTCCGCCACGGTGCCGGTGCCGGCAGACTCGCGCAGCGCACTCGCCTGTTTCTCAAGTTGCCGGGCCCGGTCGAGTACGAGGTCGGTGAGGAAGGCGTCGAAGTCGGTGAAGTGCCGGTGCAGGACGCCTTTGGCGCAGCCTGCCTCGTCGGTGACAGCCCGGCCGGTCAGCCCGTTCGGTCCGTCGTGTAGTAGCACGCGTTCGGCGGCGTCGAACAGCTGCTGCCGCGCGTCGCGAAGGTGCACTCCAGTCGGCACTCGTCGATCCTCTCGTACGTCAGCCTGCCGGCGCCCGTTGTCGCCCAGTGGGCGCACGGCCTCAAGGTGGGCACTTGCCCATCTTACTGCGAGGCAACAACGACGTCTCCGGTGGAGCCGCACAGAGCCCGGCGGACGCCTGAACCCCGCCCGGCTAACCCGATGCGTCGGTGGCCCGGATCATCATCGCTGAGCGGACAGGTCGGACGCAGCCCGCCGGTAGGCAGCAGCGAGTGGTTTGACCACCTCGGTAGGCTGCTCGTACACGTGACCCGAGATCGTCGGCTGTCCGTCTGTACGCAGCACACAGGGTGGATCCGCTCGTCGGCGCGGTGAAGGCGGTCCAGCGCCACGACGGGAGGCGATGCCGGTTCCGCAGGCGACCACGAGCAAGTCAGACCCCGGGTGACCGGAATGCACTCGGAGGGCTGCGCGACTCACGTACGCCTATGCCTGATGCACACGTGGCCGATGCCCTTGTCGAGCAGATGCCCGTGGAAGGTCGAGCCGAATTCCTGGCCGTTATCGGTCTGGATCTGCTCGACGGCGAACGGCAGCTTGGCCGGCACCTGGTCGACGAACTGGATCGTGGTCTTCCGGTCGTTGCACGAGTAGGCACGTGGGACACGGAGCCGGTGCAGTCGTCGATGTCGGTGTACTGGTAGTAGCGCTTCTTGCGGCGTCTGGCCGAGCGGTTCGATGAACTTGACGTCTGCCTGCAGCTGGTGGCCGGGGCGCTGCTTCCCGTACCGCTTCCAGCGGGTGGGGCGGCACTTGTAGCGCTGGGAGGCAGGCAGGCGGTTGACACCCACCTTCTTCAGGATGCGCCACACGCCGGACGAGCTGACTTTGACGTCGTGATACCGCTCCAGGTACATCGCGATCCTGGCCTGTCCGAAGTGGTACTGCCGGCACAGCCACAAGATCTTCTCTGCGACGTCTGCCTGGGTGGCATGCGGTGTGTGGTGCGCCGCGCTCGATCGGTCCTTCAGCCCCTCCTGCCCCTCGGCCTCATAGCGCCGGCGCCATATGTAGCAATACTGGCGGCTTATGCCGTAGTAGCGGCAGGTGGCGGCAACACCGCCGCTGACCTTCTCCACATGGCGTAGCACCGCCGGCCGGTGCCGCGTACGCCTTGATAGCTCGCGTTCAGTCGTCCTGCAGGTCTCCTGGACACGAGCGACCCACCTGGCAACAACGTCCGTCCGTTTTAGATCTGGGGAGAAACACATGGCCGTGGACAGGCTCAGCAGTACTCGGGCGACAGGTCCGGGGCTGAAGTGGCCACTAGATAGCCAGGTTCACGTCCGTATGACGCCCCCGCAGGGATATCGGGATTCACCTGGAAACGATCCCGGCGGAGATCGCCAAGCTGACCAGGTGCGACTTGGTGCTGGCCCCGACACGTCGCCGCGCCTCGGTCACGTGCTCGTCCACGGTGGTCTTCGAAATGCCGAGTCGTCGGGCGGTCTCCTTTGCGGTCAGACCCAGCGCTGCGAGCCGGACCACCTCGGTCTGTCTCGGAGTGAGCGTCTTGCTGACATCTGAGATGTCGGGTTCCAGGGTGGTCATTTCGTTTCCTTTCTCGTGCTCAAGCTCTATTACGGGGCTCAACAGGGATCGACGACTTTCGCGTGGTCGTCGGTAGCGTGTCGGTGTCGTCGGTGTCGTCGGTGTCGAACAGGTCGCCCCCACGATCTGTCACCCGGGCGAGGCCTACTCGGCGAGCTGCTGCGATGTGGTAGTGAGGTCAGTGGCCAGCGTCCTGGTCATCGACTGCACCGAAACCGGAGTGTCGCGGACCGCGGCTGCGGACCGTTCGGAATTCCTGAGGCGGTGCGCTGCTCATCCTCCTCGCGACGTCATGCAACGCCGGCGCACCGCGTTCGTCACACCCCTGCTGATTCGGTGACAGCCGTCCTGACCGGCCTTCGGCCCGATGTCAGCCAAGGGTCACTCCAGCTGACTGAGGTGGGGGGCTGACTCCTTCGGGATTGGTCAGGGACGACGGAACGGCGAAGCCGCCGTCCTGCTCCCACCGAGGTGACGTCGGTGGTGATCCCGTCGTAGCCGAGCAGAGCCGGCCGGTCGATCAGCTGCTCCGGAAGAAGACTTGGAGTTGCTGGAATTGAGCGCCCCCACTACCAGGATGAGGGGCCGTGGTCCGTCCGTTCGTCCATCCCGGCAGTGTCGTCCACCGCCGGTTTCGTATGCGTCAGATACGTCAGGGGGTAACTGCGATCACCCGGAGGCCGCGAGCGTCAGCGTTGCCGTGCACGAGCGGGAAGACGCCGTGCGCGGAGCAGACGAGGACGACGCCTTCCGGCATATCGGCCTCGGAGTCGACGAACCGCGCGGCCCAGCGCCGCCGGCCGACCGCGACGCGCTGACTGTTGGCAGATCCCCTTGCGGACGCAGACCGGCGATCCGTGGATCGTAAGTGCCTGCCGGATAAGGGCGATCGTCCGTAACGCTCCGGCGCATCACCCCCGCCGCTCGGCGAGCACCGTGTGCTTCGTCGGGGGTGTTCCTGCCGGGCGGAGAGCCCGTTCGTTGAGGTGTGCTCAGAAGCTGGTGGCCTCCCATGACTGACTCCCCCAGGTCGGTGATGGACGTCCGGAGTTGGACTGCGTGTTATTCGGCCATTGTGAACGGAGAACCTAAAGCAGTTCTTGCGCGAGCCTTGAGCCCTCCGAGTGTCGTAGCGTCCGGCTTGTGTGTTTTCAGGCGGCGTTCGGGGTCGCCAGGGAAAGGTGGTACGGGGCTTCGGATTCCTCGGTTGGGGGAGTCAAGGGCGGAGTGCAGCCGCTCGGTGTTGTACCGGCCGACCCACTGGACGATGGCGTTTCGACCTGTTCAGCGTCGCGCCAGGGGCCTCGGTACTCGATCAGCTAGGTCGTGTACGCAAGCTCCCGTTGTTGCCCGTAGGGCGGGCTCGCGGCGTCTGGTGCACTGCACTCGCTTCGCTCGCTCCGTCTCGGCTCTT
>NZ_JBIWOD010000020.1:0-20048 GCF_044767545.1 Streptomyces sp. NPDC101227
CCTCCGTGCGGTGAAGCGTAGACACCTCCACCACACCGGAGGTCTTCGCCATTGATCAAGCCCAGCGACTGTTAACAACGCTCGTGATCAATACAACTAGGGCGTGTCCGCAAACTCCCGTTGTCGCCCGTAGGGCGGGCTCGCGGCGTCTGGTGCACTGCACTCGCTTCGCTCGCTCCGTCTCGACTCTTCGATGCGATCCCCGGATGCCGAGCTGCATCGCAAGGCGCAGGTGCGCCCACAATGGGGGTCCCCCGCGCCCTTAAGGCGTGGGGGAGGTTCTCTGCGGGTGAGCCGACAACGCCGCGTGGGGTGCCCCCAGCGTTAGCTGGGGAGCGTCGCGAGCCAGGCGGGAGTTTGCGGACACGACCTAGGGTCCGCCCGATGAGTCAGGGGCGGGCGCGGAAGGCTTCTTCGGCTCCCGTCCCATGGGCATCTGGAGGAACAGTGGTTCGCCTGGTTCCCGGCGGCGGGGGCTCGTGGTACATACAACCGGGTCACGTCACCTGTCCGCCAACAGGGAGTTGCCCATGTCCGCGACACGACGTCAGATCCTGGCAAGAACCGGTGCGTTGGGGGCGTCCATCGCCTTCGCCGGGAGCCTCTCGGAGATTTTCGCGGGGACCGCGACCGCCCAGAGCATGGGCAAGAGCGGCTACGGACCGCTGGTCCCCGACCCCGACGGCCTGCTCGACCTCCCCCAGGGCTTCCGCTACCAGGTCCTCTCCCGGGAGGGCGACCCCCTCCCTTCGGGCGAGGGCAAGGTGCCCAGCAACTGCGACGGCATGTCGGCGTTCCCCGGGCGCCGCGGCGGCACCTGTCTCGTCCGCAACCACGAGAACCGTACGCACTCCCGCTCCGCCGTCCCCCGGGTCCCCGATCTGACCTACGACCCCGGCGGCGAGGGCGGCTGCACGGCCCTGGAGCTCGACCGGGACAACACCGTGCGCTCCGAGCGGGTCGCCATCGCCGGTACCTCCACCAACTGCGCGGGCGGCCACACGCCTTGGAACACCTGGCTCACCTGCGAGGAGACCGAGTTCCGGGCCGGCGACGAGAATTACACCAAGGACCACGGGTTCATCTTCGAGGTCGATCCCTACGACCCGCGGCGCACCGGCGCCGTCCCGCTGACCGCGATGGGCCGCTTCCAGCACGAGGCCATCGCGGTGGACCCCGGCACCGGCACGGTCTACGAGACCGAGGACGCCTTCGAGAAGCCCTTCGGCCTCTTCTACCGCTTTCTGCCCGAGAAGCCGATGGGCGGCCGCGGCTCGCTCCGGGCCGGCGGCCGCCTCCAGGCGCTGCGCGTCCCCGGCGTGCCCGACCTTTCCACCGTCCAGCAGCCCGGCGCCACCTTCGACCGCGTCACCTGGGTGGACGTTCCCGATCCGCTGGCGCGCCGGACCCCGATCCGCTTCCAGGACTTCGGCCCCCAGGGGATCACCCACGCCCAGAAGCTGGAAGGCTGCTACTGGGGCGGCTCCTGCGTCTACTTCGTCTCCAGCTTCGCGCATCGCGACGCCGGTTCGGCGGCCGACCACTTCGGCCAGGTGTGGAAGTACGACCCGCAGCGGCGCCGGCTCAGCCTCGTCGTGGTCTTCGGGCCGGACACCGATCTCCAGCTCCCGGGCGAGTCCCCCGACAACATCTGCCTCGCGCCGAGCGGCGGCCTGATGGTCTGCGAGGACGGCGAGGGCGCCCAGCACGTCTTCGGGCTCACCCGGCGCGGCGAGGTGTACGCCATGGCCCGTGGCCGGCAGAACATCGGCACCCCGGAAAAGCCGGAGTGGGGAGAGTTCGCGGGCGTGACCTTCTCCCCCGACTACCGGACGATGTACGTCAACTGCTACACACCGGGCACGACGTTCGCGGTGACGGGTCCCTGGCATCACTGACCGCTGACCCGTGGCCGCTGTCCGCTGTCCGCTGTCCAGGGGTCCTCGACGACCCGCGCCCGCTAGCCGGAGCAGGCGGAGCGCTGGGCTTCCTGCCACTCGCACACCGGGCAGAGCACCATGCCGGGACGGTCGGCCGGATACTCGGTCGGCTTGCCGCACAACACACAGTCCGCGTACGGCGGCCCCCCGGCGGGGCCGCCGGAAACGGCACCAGCGGGAGCGGCGCCACCCGGATCGGCGCAGTAGCCCGCGTCGGCATGCTCGTCGTGGGCCTCACCGTGGGCCTTGTCGTGGGCCTCGTCGTGGGCGCGGTCGGTGTCCGGCATGTCGTCGAGCGTACGCCGGGGCCGCCCCGGTCACGTACGCCGGGAGCTCAGCGCGCAGGCGGCCGCGACGGCCGCCACGGCTATCGGGACGGTCCCGGCGAGCGGCAGCCACGGGATGCTGACCGTGCCGTGCTCGGATCCCGTGACCAGGCTCGACAGCGCGGCATTCGCCGGCGAGGCCCCCAGGACGAGCAGCAGCAGCGCGGCCAGCAGCCCCGCCGGTATGGCGGAGCCGGAACTGCGCAGGACCGGCCAGTTGCACAGCGCGCCGATCGCCGCGCCGAGCAGCACGCAGGCCAGCGCGGTCAGCAGCCCGGCGACGGTCGCGGGCAGGAGCGGAACGGCGACCCGATGGTGCAGGAAGTGGGCATCGGACACCAGGGCGACAAACGCCGTGCCCAGGAGGGCGAGCAGGAGGGAGGTGAACGTCGCGGTCAGCAGGCAGGCCAGGTGAACGCGGCCGGGACCGGCGGCGGCCGCGGCGCAGTTGCGGGCGGCCGGGGGCTCGTTGGTGACACAGATCCGGGTCAGCCAGACGGCGACGGGCAGCAGTCCGGCGGCGGCGACGCCGAACCCGTCGAGAATCGGTCCGCCGGTCTGGATGCCGACGGCCAAGTAAGCGGCGTAGAGGATGACCGGCGGCAGCCAGCGGTGCGAGCCGACGAGCAGGGCCGCCTGATAGCGGAGCAGGGCGATCATGAGCGGGCCGTCTCGTCGGAGTCAGGGGCGTGGCCGGGCGCGGAGCCGGGGCCGGGGTCGGAGACGTGGCCGGCGCCATGGGCGGGGGCCGCGTACGAGGCATCGGGAGCGTCGGCGGACGGGGCGGACGACGCGGTGCTGACCGAGCGGATGTGCCAGGGCGGGCGCGCGGCGAGCAGCGCCCGTAGTAGGGCGTCGGAGTGGGCGGCCGCGACGGTCAGTCGGGTCACGCCGTCGGAACCGGCCGAGACCTGTGGTGCACCGGGCAAGTGCGAGGCGGCGGGGCCGGGCCCGTGGCGCGGCACGCCGCCCGGTGCGCCCTCGACCTCGATGATCACCCGGGGGCCCGCGGCCACCGTCTCCGCCGCCGGGCCGGGCTCCTTTGGCAGCAGCTTCCCGTCGGCGACGCGGTAGCGGACGTCGGCCACGCCTGCCAGGCGGCGCGGGTCGTGGTCGACGAAGACGACGGTGCCGCCGTCGGCGACCCGCTCGGCGACCGCGCGGTCGAGGACATCGCGCGCCCCCTGGTCCAGGCCGGTCCAGGCCTCGTCCAGTACGAGGAGTTCGGGCTCGGCGAGCAGCGCCTGCGCGACCGCGACCTTCTGGCTGGTGCCCTTGGACAGCTCCACCAGCGGAGTGCTGCCGTGTCCGGCCGCCCCGAACCGGTCGAGCCAGGCCTCGGCCCGGCGGGCCGCCTCGGGCCCGCGCAGGCCGTGGATGCGCCCCAGGTGGGTGAGGTAGCCGACGGCGGTGAAGGGCAGCGCCGTCGGGAACCGCTCGGGCACATACGCGGCGCGCGGGCGGCCGGTGATGCGTCCGACGCTAGGCCGGTCGATGCCGGCGAACAGGCGCAGCAGAGTGGACTTCCCGCTGCCGTTCGTCCCCTCGATACGCACCAGCGCGGGTGCGGGCACCTCGAGCCGAACGTCCCGCAGCACCCAGGGCCCCCGCACCCCGTAACGCCGCCCCACCCCGTCGAGCCTCATCCCCCCGGCACCTCCACACCCCGCCCCCCGAAACCGTCACTCCCCCAACTCCCCACGCCCCCGGATTGGTTCCCGCGCACTTCCGAGCGCGGCTCCCCGTTCGGCCTGGCCCGGCGTCAACCGGCTCGAGGGCTTCCGCGCCATCGCGGCGAGATACGAGAAGACCGCCGCTTCCCGCGAAGCAGCGGTCACACCCGCTCGTGCCCGCTCTGGGCAAGATCACTGTGAAGACGGACACCTGGTACCGGAACGCTTAGTACCAGAACGCTTTGACCACTGCCTTCCCGGCCACGGCGGTGCGGTGATAGAAGGCGCGGAGGCCCGCGTGGTGCCAGGCATAGATGCCTTTGACGTCCTCTTCGGCCCAGTCAGGGCCGAACGCTGCGCGGAGCTGACGTCCCGCCGACTCCCAGAGGACGTCGAACGAGACGTCCGTGAGGAAGGCTGCCGCTCGCCGCGTCGTGTCCGGGGTCAGGTGGACGAAGGGCGGTTTCTCGTGGGCGGGGTGGTCGATGATGTCACCACCGAAGATGGGCAGTTCCCATGTGCCGCCCTGCCCCTCGGGGAGGCCGCTGCCCGCTTCACAGAGTTCGTGGACCGAGCTGAAGTCCTTCTCGATGGAATTCGCAATGCCCGCGTCGTGCTCCGCCCGGCGGACGTCCCAGTCCCAGGCCGCCCCCATGAACTCCTCCAGCCAGGCGTGATCGTGCCGGACCTCGGAATTCTCGACGGCACGCAGATGCATGTGGAAGCTCACGGCCTACCCCTCGTCACGAACGACCCGGCATCCGCGGGCCGGCAAAGCCGGAAGCGTATCCCGGGGCACTGACACCGGGCGGGTGTCCACAGTCCACGCCGTCCGCCGGATCCTCAAGAGCGGTCTCAGTTCCCCGCGGACTTCTCCGGACGCAGCTCGCTCGGCCGTACGATCACGAACCCCTCGCCGTCCAGGCGCAGTTGGACGGCTTCGCCGGAGCCGCCGCGGAGCATCGAGCCGAGGCTCTGCGACCGGTGCAGCGAGGTCTGCAGGGCGGTGCTCCAGCCGACCACCGCGTCGGTGTCGACAAAGACCGGGGCCTGGGCGGAGACGGGTATGACGATGGGGTTGCCCTCACACATCACGCCGAGCTTGCCCTGGCCGCTGAAGACGGAGTTGAAGATTCCGCCGCCGGCCATACCGGCGCCCTTCACGACCTTGATCTCGTAGGAGAGGGACGAGTCGAAGCACAGCACATTGCGGCCGTTGATGGTGATGCCGTCGCCGGCGGTGAGGTCCATGATGAAGCAGTTGGCGGCCTCGTGCGCGAACCACACCTCGCCCTGGCCCCGTACGGTCATCAGCGCCAGGCCCTCGCCGGTGACGGCGCGCTTGAGGAAGTTGCCGACGCCCTGGCCCTGCCTCTCGAACTGCAGGTTTCCCCGGTAGGCGATCATCGCGCCCTGCCGCGCGTAGCACTCGCCGTTGACCGCGTACTTGATCGACTTCGCGTTCTGCTGCGTCATGCCGGGCGCGGTGGCCGGCTTGGCCATGTTCTCGGAAGCGAAGAGGTCACTGTTCATGGCCAGGATGCTAAGGCGTACGGGTCGTGCTGTCGGCGGTGCCTGGCAAACTGGGCCAAGTGACAGGAACCGATACCACCAGCCCCAGCAGCCCCTTCCACAACGAAGAGACCGGTAGGGACGCGGCACCCCAGTTCGTGCTGCCGCTGGTCGCGCGGATCGAGCGCGACGATCCGCCGGCGCGCACGGACGCGCTGGAGACGGCGGCGCGGGCGGTGCTGGTGCTGCTGTCGGACGAGCGGGCGGCCGGCGAGGGCGAGTGGGCCCAGGCGGTACGGGACTGGCAGGACGCCCGGATCCGGAAGGTGGTGCGCCGGGCGCGCGGCGCGGAGTGGCGGCGGGCCGAGGCCCTGCCCGGCATCACGGTGACCGGGCAACGCGCCGAAGTACGGGTCTTCCCGCCGGTTCCGCTGGACGGCTGGCCCAAGGACCTGGCGCGGCTCCAGGTGTCGGGCACCGAACTGAGCGACCCGGAGCCGCCGGTCGCACCCGACGCGGTCCGGCCGGTGCTGTGGCTCAACCCCGAGCTGGACATGTCGGCCGGCAAGGAGATGGCCCAGACCGGCCACGGCGCGCAGCTCGCCTGGTGGGAGCTGACCGAGGAGGAGCGCGCAGCCTGGCGTGCGGCCGGATTCCCCCTGGCCGTACGGTCCGCGGACCCCGCGGCCTGGGACGCGCTGACCCGCAGCGGACTGCCCGTGGTCCGCGACGCCGGGTTCACGGAGATCGCCCCGGGTTCCTGCACGGTGGTCGCCGACCATCCCGCGCTGCGGCGGGCGTTGCCGTACGGCGGGTGAGTTGCGCGACGGCGCAAGGGCATGAGGTGCGCGGCGCGGGGCCCCTCGGGGTGCCCGGGGCCGCCGCGCCGCCCAGGTCGGCTCCCCTCGGGGAACCCCCGCTCCCCCACCCCGTCCCTGAAGCTCAAATCAACCTCTGAACACCGCGGATGCAGGATTCGGTCCGCTGTCAGTGGCCATGAGTACCCTCACCACGGAGGGAGAGGGGGAAGTATGGAGCGCCTTGGTACGGGGATCGGCTGGCGGCCGGAAATCGCCCCGGAGATTGCCCGACTGCCCGGTATCGACTGGGTGGAGGTCGTGGCCGAGAACATCTGCCCCGGTCATCTTCCGCAGGCCGTACAGGAGCTGCGCGAGCGCGGCACGACCGTCATCCCGCACGGTGTCTCGCTCGGTCTCGGCGGCGCCGACCGGCCGGATGCCGGGCGGCTGACCGCTCTGGCGGAGCGCGCCGAGGCGCTGGGGGCGCCGCTGGTCACCGAGCACATCGCGTTCGTCCGGGCCGGGGGGCCGCTCACCGCCTCTCCGCTGATGGAGGCCGGGCATCTGCTCCCGGTGCCGCGCACCCGTGACGCGCTGGACGTGCTCTGCGAGAACGTCCGGATCGCCCAGGACGCGCTCCCGGTGCCGCTGGCTCTGGAGAACATCGCCGCGCTGATCAACTGGCCGGGCGAGGAGCTGACCGAGGGCCAGTTCCTGACCGAGCTGGTCGAGCGGACGGGGGTGCGGCTGCTCATCGATGTCGCCAACCTCCATACGAATCATGTCAACCGGGGTGAGGACCCGGCGCGCGCGCTGGACGAGCTGCCGGTCGAGGCCATCGCCTACGTCCATGTCGCGGGCGGCGTGGAGCGGGACGGGGTGTGGCACGACAGCCATGCGCATCCGGTGACCCGGCCCGTGCTGGACGTCCTCGCCGAGCTCTGCGCCCGTACGACGCCGCCCGGCGTGCTGCTGGAGCGGGACGAGGACTTCCCCGAGGCCGGCGAGCTGGCGAGTGAACTGGACGCGATACGCACGGTACTGAAGGAGGCCCGTCATGTCCGAGCGGCTTGAGGTGGTGCGCGGCGGCAGGGGCGCGCCGGGGTCCGGCACCGATGCGGCGCGGCAACGGCTCGCGCTCGCGCAGACCGCGCTGCTGTCCGCGCTGGTGGGCGGCACCCCGGCCCCGGAGGGCTTCGACCGGGCCCGGCTGGGCGTACAGAGCCGGGCGCTGACCGCCAAGCGGGCCTCCGTCGTCGCCAAGATCGCGCCCGAGCTGCCCGAGATCCTCGGCGACGGCTACCGGGCCGCTTTCCTCGACTATGCGCGACACCGCCCGATGAGCGGCGGCTACCGCCATGACGCCCTGGACTTCGCGGGGCATCTGCTGGCGCAGAACCTCCCCGAGGACCCGGACGCGCGGCGGCGGCTGACGCAGTGGTGGCGGGATCGTGCGGGCCCCAAGCCGCCGTCAGCCGGGCCCGCTTCCCGGCTCGTGCGCGCGGTCCGGCTCGCGCTCCACCGGGGAGGAGAGTGACATGACGTACGCAACGGGGGTGTACGTAGCGGTCGTCGTCTCGTCGCTGGTGCTCATCATCGGTACGGTCACGGCCCGCCGGGCCACGCCGCGTGTCCGGCTGGTGGACTCGCTGACCCACGACGTCTGGGAGATCGCGTTTCTCGCCGGCGGCCCGGGGCGGGTGGTGGACACCGCGATCGCCGCGATGCACGAGGACGGCCGGCTGGCGGTCGGCGGCCCCGGGGTGGTGACGGTACGGCAGTCCGCGCCCCGGGACGCGGTGGAGGCCGCCGTCCTCAACGCCGTCGCCGGGACGCCGGGCGGGGCGCTGCCCGCGCTGCGCACCACCGCCATGCAGAGCCTGCCCGTCCAGGCGATCGGCGACCGGCTGGCCGCCCGAGGCCTGCTGCGGCACCCACGAACAGGCAGCGGCTGGCGCTTGATGGCGCGGATCCAGATGGTGGCCTGTGGGGTGCTTTTCTTCGGCGGCTTTCTGCTGACGATCGCGGGGGCCACCGGGGACGACGACTCCGAGGTGCCGACCATCATCGCGATCGCGCCCGGCCTCTTGGTGGGCATGGCCATCGCCTCGGGCTGCAAGCTGGCCCTCCGGCGGCGGGTCACGATGGCGGGCACCTTCGCGCTGAAGACCGCGCGGACCGCCAACGGCCCCGGCGCGGTCGGCGATGCCGTCCAGGCCGCGGGGATGGTGGTGGCGCTCGGCGGTGCCGCGGTGATCGCGGACGAGATACTGCGGGCGCAGCTGACGGAGGCTCAGCGCACCATGGCGGCCACCTCCGCATCGTCGTCGGCCACCGGTTCCACCGGCTCGTCCGGCAGCAGCTGTGGCTGGGCCACCCCGGGCGACGGGGGCGGCGGCTCCTGGTGCGGCTCCTCCGACGGCGGGTCGTCGTCCGGCTGCGGGAGCTCGTCCTGCGGTGGAGGCGGGGGCGGTTCGAGCTGCGGGAGCGGCGGATCGTCCTGCGGGGGCGGCTCCTCGTGCGGAGGCGGGGGCGGCTGCGGGAGCAGCTGACCGGACGGGGAAGGGGGCACGGCGCCCGTGAGACGCGGATGTCGTGCCCGGATGCTGAGAAAAGGCGTGGCGGTGCCGGGCGGCCATCCCATAGGAATCCGCCATGTGGCTCCTTTTCCTCGCCGTCGCCTGGGTTGCGGCGGTTCTGGCCTGCGTCGGTGTCTGCCGGGCGGCCGTCGCCGCCGCCCACCATGAGCGGCCGGGCCCGGGCGCCGACGACAGGCGGCCCCCCGAGCTCACCCTCTACGAGACCGCCTACCTGGCGGGCGGCCCGCAGCGGCTCGTCGATGTCGCCCTGGTGTCGATGGCCCGGCAGCACCGCCTGCTGCTCGCGCACACCGGCTGGGCCTCGGTCATCGACCCGGTCGGCAGTGACGGCCTCGAGCGCGCCGTCCTGGCCGCCATCGGGCCCGGCGGGCAGCGCCGGATACCCGCGATACGGGGCATCCTCGCCACCGACGACGCGGTGCGGGCGCTGTCCGACCGCCTCGTCGCCGCGGGTCTGGCGCTGCCCGCCCGCGCCCGCAACAGAGTGGGTGCGGCCATCCGGCGGCTGTGGGGCGCCACTCTCCTGGTGCCGACGGCCGCCGGGGCGGCCGTATGGATGGCACCGGCCGGGACCGAGAGCGGGCCGATGCTGGTGTGGTTCGCGCTGCCGCTCGTGCTGACCTCCGGTACCTGGGCGATGGCCCGTATGGAGATCCATCCGTACCCCGACTGGGCGACCCCGGCGGGCGAGCGGCTGCTGCGGCAGCACCTGCCGGCCGACGCCCGTCCTGCCCTCACCGCACTGGCCGTACACGGCCGGGCCGCGCTCACCGATCCCGCGCTGCGGACCGCCCTCCACTCTTCCGGGGCATAGCGTCCGACACCGGTGTCCGGTGCTTTACATCGCGAACCCCCCGCTCAACTATCCCTTTTGTATGCACACCGTGCGGCCTAGTGCACCGAGCCTCTCGTCGTGCGCCACGCACCCCGCACCCCACGAAGGGACGGCTCGTGAGAACACTTGCGTTGTACGGCGCCATCGGGTCGCTGGTCGTGACCGCCATGGCCACCGCCCCGGCGGGCGGTGCCCCCGCGCCGCCCGCCGCGCCGCCCGCCCCGGTGCCGCAGCGCATCGCCTTCGGCCGCTGCGCGCCCGTGGAGCATCTGCCCGCCACGGTGCAGTGCGGCACGCTCGCCGTGCCGCTCGACTACGCGCGCCCGGAGGGCAAGAAGATCACCCTCACCGTCAGCCGGATCCGCGCCACCGCCCCCCAGGAGCGGCAGGGCGCCCTGGTCTTCAACCCCGGCGGTCCCGGTGCGAGCAGCATGGAATTCCCGCTCTACGGCGCGCTGCCCAAATGGCGCCGGACCGCCCGCGCCTATGACTTCGTCGGCTACGCGCCGCGCGGCGTGGGCCGCTCGGCGCCGCTGTCCTGCCAGGACCCGAAGGAGTTCACCAAGGCGCCCACCGACACCCAGCGCTATCCCACCGAGGCGTTCAAGCGGCAGAAGATCGCCGAGGCGCGGGCGTACGCGGAGGGCTGTGCCCGCAACGCCGGGGCCGATCTGCCCTTCTACAACTCCCTCAACAACGCCCGCGACCTCGACATGCTGCGGGCCGCGCTCGGGGAGCGGAAGCTGACGTTCATGGGCGCGTCCTACGGGACGTACTTCGGCGCCGTCTACGCGACGCTCTTCCCCGGCCACATCCGCCGGATGATCTTCGACAGCGTCGTCAACCCGGACCCCCGGCAGATCTGGTACCGCAACAACCTCGACCAGAACGTCGCCTTCGAGCGTCGCTGGGGCGACTGGCTGCGCTGGGTCGCCGCGCACGATTCCACCTATCACCTCGGCGCGTCCCCGAAGGCGGTGCAGCGCTCGTACGACACGGCCGTTCAGCGGGTGCGCCGGGTGCCGATCAACGGGAAGATCGGGCCCGCCCAGCTGCAGTCGGCGTTCCTCAAGACGGGTTACAACGACGCCTACTGGCCGATCAGCGCCCAGTCGCTCGCGGCGTATCTGCACGGCGACACCAAGCCGATGGCCACCCAGACCCTGCCCAAGACGAGCAATGACACGGCCGAGGAGAACACCAACGCGGTCTACACCGCCGTCGAGTGCAACGACGCGTCCTGGCCGCGCGACTGGGCGACCTGGGACCGGGACAACACCCGCGTCGCCCGTACGGCTCCGTTCGAGACCTGGGACAACGCCTGGATGAACCTGCCGTGCGCCTTCTGGCCGGACCGTACGGAGTCGGCCGCGGCCGGGCTCGATGCCGCGACCGCCCGGATGGCCACGGGCACGTCGAGGGACGCGGCCGGGCACGGGCTGGTGTACGCCGCCGACCAGATGGCGTCGACCGCGGTCGACGAGGCGCTCGGGCGGCGCGGCCCGCTCGACATCCGCACGGCGCCCGGCGCGCTGCCCCCGGTGCTGCTGCTGGCGGCCGAGCGGGACGCGGCGACCCCGTACCCGGGCGCGGTGGAGCTGCACCGGCGGCTGGCCGGGTCCTCGATGGTCACCGAACGCGGTGCGGGCACCCATGGCATCGCGCTGGGCGCCAACGAATGCGTGAACCACTACACGGAGGCGTATCTGCTGCGCGGGGAGGTCCCGGGGCACTCGGCGAGCTGCCCGCCGCGCGCGGAGCCGGTGCCGAACCAGCAGCGGCAGGGCACCCCGACGAAATAGCCCCGGCCGCACCCCCCTCGCAGAAAGCGCCGCGGGCCGTCCCTCCGGGGGCGGCCCGCGGCGCGTTGCGGCACGGTGGACGGGGCCGCAACGGCGAGCCGGCCGGCGCCCGCCTCGCCGGTCCGGCGGCCCGTGTCGTTACGCCAGGCCCGCGACCAGCTCCGAGACCGCCTTGCGCCGCCCCGTGTAGAAGGGGATCTCCTCGCGGACGTGCATCCGCGCCTCGGAGCCGCGCAGATGACGCATCAGGTCGACGATGCGGTAGAGCTCATCGGCCTCGAAGGCCAGCACCCACTCGTAGTCGCCGAGCGAGAACGAGGGCACGGTGTTGGCGCGGACGTCCGGGAAGCCGCGGGCCATCTTGCCGTGGTCGGCGAGCATCCGGCGGCGGTCCTCGTCGGGGAGGAGGTACCACTCGTAGGAGCGGACGAAGGGGTAGACGCTCACGTAGGCGCGCGGCTGCTCGTCGGCCAGGAAGGCCGGGATGTGCGACTTGTTGAACTCGGCGGGGCGGTGCAGCGCCATGTTCGACCACACCGGCTCCAGCGCGCGGCCGAGCCGGGTGCGGCGGAAGAGGTTGTACGCCTCCTGGAGGGCGTCCGAGCTCTCCGAGTGCCACCAGATCATGATGTCGGCGTCCGCACGCAGACCGGACACGTCGTACGTGCCGCGCACCACGACGTCCTTGGCGGCGAGCTGCGCGAACAGTTCCTCGACCTCGTCGGCGTAGCCCGCGCGGTCCTCCGGGAGGACGTCGCGCAGCTTGAACACCGACCAGAGGGTATAGCGGATGACCTCGTTGAGGTCCTTCGCCTTCTTGCCGGCGTTCGGCGCCTTCTCGGAGGTCTTCTCCGGGGCGGTGTCGGGAGCGGTGTCGGGGGTGGAAGCGTCTGTCATGGTGTCCATTCTCGCTCGCCCGCGGCGGTGGCCCGCGGCAGGGTGCCGAGGATGTCGTCGGCGGCCTTGCGGGCCGAGCCGATGCAGGCCGGGATGCCGACGCCGTCGTAGACCGCGCCGCACACCCGCAGCGGGCCCGGGAGCCCGGCGACGGCGGCGCGGATCCTCGCCACCCGCGCCAGGTGGCCGACGGCGTACTGCGGCAGGCCTTCGTACCAGCGGGTGGCGGTGGCGGCGACGGGCCGCGCGGCAAGGCCCACCGCCGCGCCCAGGTCGGCGAGCGAGAGATCGACCAGTTCGGCGTCGTCGCGGCCCAGGTCGGCGTCGTCCTGATAGCGGCCGAAGGAGGTGCGCAGGACGAAGAGGTCCGGGTCGGCGTCGCCGATCCAGCCCCACTTGTTGCCGGCGAAGGTCGAGGCCTTGATCCGGTGGCCGTCTACGGGCGGGACGAGGAAGCCGCTGCCGGCGGGCACGCGGTCCAGGTCCGAGCGGCGGAAGGCCATGGTGACCAGCGCCATCGAGGCGTAGTCGACGGTGGCCAGCTCGGTGGCGGCGGCCGGGCAGTCATGGCGCAGGATGTTCGCCGCGTCGCGCGCCGGAGTGGCCACGATCACCGCGTCCGCCTCGATGGCCGCATCGCTGATGCAGACCTCCCAGCCGTCGTCGCCGGCCCAGCGCAGACCGTGGACGAACTCGTGGTGGAGGATCTCGCCGCCCTTGGCCCGTACGGCGTCGGCGACCGCGCCCGGCAGGGTGCCGATGCCGCCGTCGATGCCCATGAAGACGGGGCCGCCCTGGGCCGGGCCGCCGGCCGCGGGCCCGGTCCGGTGAACCGTGGCGGCGGCCCGCTCCTGGATGCCGCGTACGCCGTCGAGCAGCGAACGGTGGGTCCGCGCGGCCTGGAACAGCTGCGGAACGGCGGCCTGCATCGAGATCCGGTACGCATCGCCCGCGTACACCCCGCCCAGCAGGGGCTCGACGAGCCGGTCGACGACCTCGCGGCCCAGGCGCCGGGCGACGTACTCGCCGACCGCGACGTCCTCGCCGACCTCGGTGCGCGGCAGCCGGGCGTCCTCCTCGATACGGGCGAGCCCGGCCCCGGAGATCACCCCTGAGGCGGCGAGCGGGGCGAGGTCCCCGGGGACGCCCATGACATGACCCTTGGGCATCGGGCGCAGCGCATCGCGGGTCCACAGGGAGGCGGTGGCGGTGGTGGGCGGCTGCAGCCGCTCGCCGATCCCGACGGCGCGCGCGAGGTCCACCGCCTCCGGCCTTCTGGCCAGCATCGATTCGGCGCCGAGGTCGACCTGTACGCCCGCGATCTCACCCGTGCGCAGCTTGCCGCCGAGCCGGTCGGATGCCTCCAGGACCGTCACCCGGGCGCCGCCTTCGAGCAGGCGGTGCGCGGCCGCCAGGCCCGAGATGCCGCCGCCGATGACGACGACGTGACCGACGCTGCCGGGCGTCCGGCCCTCCGTACTGCTGTGCGCTGCGCTCATGCCTCCACTCTCTCAGAGCCCACCGACACCCCCGCCGGCACCGCCCGCGGAGCCCGCCGGCCAGACCGTGACCGGATCGCGATCCACGGAGGGCAACCCCGGAACCGCGGCCGCCGTCGAAGCGGCAACACCATCAAGCCACTTGGAGGGCGAGCAGCCGATGGGGCGAGTACGGGGAATACGGGGAGCCGGCACCGCGGGTCGGCCACCGGGACGTCGGGGGGCCGCGGCGGGCGTGCTGCTCGCGGCGTCTCTGGCGGTGACGGGGTGCAGCGGGTCGGACGGCATCCGCGCGAGCGCCGACGCGAAGGCAGGGGGCGGGGCCGCGGTCGCCCCCTCGCAGGCGCCGGGCGGTGAGCGGAGCAGCGGCACCGGTGCGACGGACGCGACCAGGGGCCGGGACGGCAAGGCGGCGCAGGCCGTCCCCGACCAGATCATCCGGACGGCCACCCTCACGGTGCAGACCAAGGACGTGCCGGCGGCGCTGGCCAAGGCGCGCAGCGCGGTGGGCGGTGCGGGCGGCTACGTCTCCGACGAGACCACCGACCGGGACGGCGGGGGCCACGACCGGTCGCGGATCGTGCTGCGGGTGCCGCCCAAGGAGTACGACGCGGTGCTGGGGCGGCTGGCCGGGCTCGGCAGGCTCGTCTCGCGCGAGGTCTCGGCGAAGGACGTCACCGATCAGGTCGTGGACGTCAACAGCCGCCTCAAGACGCAGCGGGAGAGCGTGAACCGGGTGCGCGCACTCATGGAGAAGGCGACGTCGATCGGCGACATCGTCTCCCTGGAGTCCGAGCTCAGCACCCGCCAGGCGAACCTCGAATCGCTGGAGGCCGAGCTGAAGTCGCTCAAGGAGCGCACCGGCATGGCCACCGTCACGCTGCTGCTGCGGCAGCCGGACGCCACGCCCGAGAAGCAGCCGCAGGACGAGCCGACGTCGTTCGGGGAGGCGCTCTCCGGCGGCTGGCACGCCTTTATGGGTGCCGTGCAGTGGGTGCTGGTGGCGATCGGCGCGCTGCTGCCGTTCGCGGCGGCCGGTGCGGTGCTGTACGGGCTGTGGCGGCTGGGCCGCGGGCGGCTGCCGGCGCGGTTGCGTACCCGGCAGCGGGCGCACGGACGCGGCGGTCCCAAGGGGGCGGGCCGGGCCGCAAGCCAGGCGGACGGCGGTGCTGCGGACGTCGTTTCGGCGGACGGCCGCGGAACCGAGGAGGCCGACCGGTCCGGGAAGCCCGGGGAGCCCGAAGCCGCCGCGAAGCCGGATGCGGCCGCAACGGCCGAGGAAGGTGACCGAGGACCCCGTTGACACCGGGCAACGGCGGGCAAAGACTCGGGGCGGGTGACGACGATCTTCAGACCGGTTCCTGCCGGGCGTCGCCCGCCGCCCCCACCCCACCACCGCCGAGCCGGGACAGCGAGGACAGCGCCTGATGAGCGACGCACGCCTGCGGGATGTCTACATCGTCGATGCCGTACGGACCCCCGTCGGCAAGTACGGCGGCGCCCTGGCCGGAGTCCGGCCCGACGATCTGGCCGCGCATGTGGTCAGGGCCCTGGTGGACCGCACGCCCGACCTCGATCCGGCGCGTATCGACGACGTCTGCTTCGGGGACGCGAACGGCGCTGGCGAGGACAACCGCAATGTCGCGCGGATGGCGGTGCTGTTGGCCGGCCTGCCGGTCACCGTGCCTGGTGTGACCGTCAACCGGCTGTGCGGGTCCGGCCTGGAGGCGGTCATCCAGGCCGCCCGCGCCATCGCGCACGGCGATGCGCATATCGCGGTGGCGGGCGGCGTGGAGTCGATGAGCCGCGCCCCCTATGTGCTGCGCAAGCCCGAGCGGGCCTTCCCCGCGGGCCACCAGGAGATGTTCTCCTCGACGCTGGGCTGGCGGATGGTCAACCCGCGGATGGCCCCGGAGTGGACGGTGGCGCTGGGCGAGGGCGCCGAGCTGATCGCCGACCGCCACGGCATCACCCGCGAGCAGCAGGACGTGTTCGCGCTGGCCAGCCATCAGAAGGCGGCACGGGCCTGGCAGGAGGGGGCCTATGACGCGGAGGTGGTGCCGCTGCCGGACGTGGACCTGACGCGCGACGAGGCGATCCGGGAGGCCTCCTCCCTGGAGGCGCTGTCCAAGCTCAAGCCGGTGTTCCGCACGGCCGGAGGCACGGTCACCGCCGGGAACTCCTCGCCGCTGAACGACGGCGCCGCGGCGCTCCTGCTGGTCGATGAGGAGGGCCTGCGGGCCACCGGCCGCGAACCGCTGGCCCGTATCCGTGCGAGTGCGGTCACCGGCGTCGAGCCGCAGCTGTTCGGCCTCGGCCCCGTGGAGGCGGTACGGCGCGCCCTGGAGCGCTCCGGGCGTACCTTCGCGGACGTCGCGACGTTCGAGCTCAACGAGGCGTTCGCCGCTCAGGCGTTGGGCTGCATCGCCCAGTGGCCGGAACTCGACCCCTGGGTGGTGAACCCCCGGGGCGGCGCCATCGCCATCGGCCACCCCCTGGGCGCGTCCGGTGCCCGCCTCGCGGGCTCGGTGGCCCACCAGCTCGCCGCCCTGGGCTCGGGCACGGGCCTGGCGGCCCTGTGCATCGGCGTGGGGCAGGGGCTCGCGCTCGTACTGGAGCGTTAGGCTCGGCGTCACCCGGCCAAGCGTCACCCGGCAACGCGGCATCCGGCAAAGCCGCATCCAAAAGCGGCATCCGGCGAAGGGACCCGGCATGGCGGCGGAACGACTGGTGGTCGTCGGCGGCGACGCGACGGGCATGGCCGCCGCCTCGCAGGCCCGGCGCCTGAAGGGGCCCGGCGAGCTGGCCATCACCGCGTTCGAGCGCGGCCATTTCACGTCGTACTCCGCCTGCGGCATCCCGTACTGGGTCGGCGGTGCGGTCGACGGGCCGGGCGCGCTGATCGCCCGCACGGCCGAGGAGCACCGGGCCCGGGACATCGATCTCCGGCTGCGCACCGAGGTCACGGAACTCGACCTGGACGGCGGCCGGGTGCGCACCAGGGATCTGGAGGACGGCGGCAAGGAGTCGTGGACCGGCTTCGACAAGCTGGTGCTGGCCACGGGCGCCCGGCCGATACGGCCGCGACTGCCCGGGTTCGACGCACCGGGCGTCCACGGCGTGCAGACCCTCGACGACGGCCAGGCCCTGCTGGAGACGCTGGCCGCGACCGAGGGCCGGCGGGCCGTGGTCATCGGCGCCGGCTACATCGGCGTCGAGATGGCCGAGGCGCTGATCAACCGCGGCTATCAGGTCACGGTCCTCGAGGCGCGGGAACAGCCGATGTCCACCCTCGACCCGGACATGGGCGCGCTGGTGCACGAGGCGATGTGCGGGCTGGGCATCGAGACGGTGCGCGGTGCCGCGGTCACCGAGGTGCTGACGGGTCCGGCCGGGCGGGCTTGCGCGGTGGCCACGGAGGACGCCCGGTACGAGGCCGACGTGGTCGTCCTGGGCATGGGCGTACGGCCCGAGACCACCCTCGCCGCCGCGGCCGGGCTGCCCCTGGGCGAGTCCGGCGGGCTGCTCACCGACCTCGCGATGCGGGTGCGGGGCCATGACAACGTCTGGGCGGGCGGCGACTGCGTCGAGGTCCTCGACCTGATCTCCGGACGCGAGCGGCATATCGCGCTGGGCACCCACGCCAACAAGCACGGCCAGATCATCGGCACCAATGTGGGCGGCGGCTATGCGACGTTCCCCGGGGTCGTCGGTACGGCCGTCAGCAAGATCTGCGATCTGGAGATCGCCCGTACGGGGCTGCTGGAACGCCAGGCCCGCGCCGCCGGGCTGCGCTTCGTCACCGTCACCATCGAGTCCACCAGCCGGGCGGGCTACTACCCGGGCGCGCGCCCGATGCACGTCAAGATGCTGGCCGAGCGCCGTACGGGGCGGCTGCTGGGCGTGCAGATCGTCGGCCGGGAGGGCGCGGGCAAGCGGGTGGACATCGCGGCGGTCGCGCTGACCGCCGGGATGACCGTGGAGCAGATGACGACGCTCGACCTGGGCTACGCCCCGCCGTTCTCACCGGTCTGGGACCCCGTGCTGGTGGCGGCCCGCAAGGCGACCGCGGCGGTGCGGGAGGCGGGGGTCTGACCGGGGCGGCCCCTGACTTCGCCACGTAACGGGTCATCGAGAGCGGCCGGTAGCCCTCCTCGGGGGCGCGCTCACCGCCAGGTGGGCGGCGAAGGAGCCGGGTGTCGTGTTCACGATCTTCACGACGCCCGGCGGTCCGCCGGAGCTCCGGTCAGCGCGCGGTCTGCTCGTGCACGTACTCGACGAGACGGGTCAGCGACTCCGGGTCGGTGTTCGGGAGCACGCCGTGGCCGAGGTTGAAGACGTGCCCCTCCAGGCCGGCGGCCGCGTCCAGGACCTCGCGGGCCTTGGTCTCGACGGCCTCGCGGGGGGCGAAGAGGACGGCGGGGTCGATGTTGCCCTGGAGCGCCTTGCCGGGGCCGACCCGGCGGGCCGCCTCGTCCAGCGGGACCCGCCAGTCGACGCCGACGACGTCCGCGCCCGCCTCGCCCATCAGGCCGAGGAGTTCGCCGGTGCCGACGCCGAAGTGGATGCGCGGGACGCCGTAGCCCTCGACGGCCCGGAAGACCTTCGTGGAGGCGGGCATCACGGAGCGGCGGTAGTCGGCGGGCGCGAGGGCGCCGACCCAGGAGTCGAAGAGCTGGACGGCGCTCGCGCCCGCCTCGATCTGCACCTTGAGGAAGGCGGCGGTGATGTCGGCGAGGCGGTCCAGGAGGTCGGCCCACAGCTGCGGGTCGCCGTACATCAGGGCCTTGGTGTGCTCGTGGTTGCGGGACGGGCCGCCCTCGACGAGGTAGCTGGCGAGGGTGAAGGGCGCGCCGGCGAAGCCGATGAGGGGGGTGCTGCCCAGCTCGCGCACCAGCATGCCGATGGCCTCGGTCACGTACGAGACGTCGCCGGGCTCCAGGGTGCGCAGCTGCTCGAGGTCGGCGCGGGTGCGGATCGGGTTCTCGACGACCGGGCCGATGCCGGGCTTGATGTCGAGGTCGATGCCGATGGCCTTGAGGGGGACGACGATGTCGCTGAAGTAGATCGCGGCGTCGACGTTGTGGCGGCGTACGGGCTGGAGCGTGATCTCGGTGACGAGGTCGGGCCGCATGCACGAGTCGAGCATCGCGATGCCCTCGCGGACCTTGCGGTATTCCGGCAGCGAGCGCCCGGCCTGGCGCATGAACCACACCGGGGTGTGCGGCACCGGCTCGCGCCGGCAGGCCTTGAGAAATGCCGAGTCGTACGTACCGGTCTGCTGCTGGCCCAGGGGCCTCTCGTTGGCGCTCACGCCCCAAATCTTCGCACGAGAGGCCACCTACCAGGTTGGGTAGGTGCCCGGGCATCGCGGCGCGCGGGGGCACACCTCCGAATGGGCGACGCGCGCACCGGGTGTCCTCCCCGGCTGAGGGCCTCCTTCCGCCTAATCTTCCGGGCATGGCTGCGGCTCAAGAACACCTCGCGGACAGCGCGGACGAGACCCCGATCCCCTTCCGTCAGGCGGTCGAGGCGCTTCGTGCGGCACGACTGCGGCCGGAGATCGAGATCGACCCGACGCCCGCGCCCAAGCGACTCGCCCCGTTCGCGTACGCCCTGGAGGCGACGGTCGTCGAACCGGGGGCGGGACCGGACGGCGAGGACGCGGATCTGGCGGACGGGCGGCTGGTGCTGTTGCACAACCCGGCCGGTGACGACGCCTGGCAGGGCACCTTCCGGGTGGTGACGCTGGCGCGGGCGGAGCTGGAGCCGGAGATGGGCACCGATCCGCTGCTGCCGGAGGTGTCCTGGTCGTGGCTCACCGGTGCGCTGGAGGCGCGCGAGGTGCACTTCGGCGAGCCGAGCGGGACGGTGACCCGCGCCGGCTCGCACTACTTCGGCGGCCTGGCCTCGCGCGAGCCCGCGACGCAGATCGAGATCCGGGCGTCGTGGACGCCGGCCGAGGGGCCGGGCGGGGTGCCCGACATGGCGGCGCACCTGGCCGCCTGGTGCGATCTGCTGTGCCAGGTGGCGGGGCTGCCGCCGGCCACGCTCGACCCGGCGCCGCACGGCGGGGTGGTACCGCTGCCACAGCGCCGGGGCCCGCAGCCACACTGACCCCGTACGACGTGGTGCACCGGGGCAGGAGCCGACGACGGTTGCCG
>NZ_JBIWOD010000020.1:20147-164564 GCF_044767545.1 Streptomyces sp. NPDC101227
GCCGGTGCCCGGTATCTCTCAAGCACCGCCGACGACCCCGTACGACGCGGTGCACCAGGGCAGCAGCCGACGACGGTTGCCGCCGGTGCCCGGTATCTCTCAAGCACCGCCGACGACCCCGTACGACGCGGTGCACCGGGGCAGGAGCCGACGACGGTTGCTGCCGGTGCCCGGTATCTCTCAAGCACCGCCGACGACCCCGTACGACGCGGTGCACCGGGGCAGGAGCCGACGACGGTTGCCGCCGGTGCCCGGTATCTCTCAAGCACCGCCGACGACCCCGTACGACGCGGTGCACCAGGGCAGCAGCCGACGACGGTTGCCGCCGGTGCCCGGTATGTCTTACGCACTGCCGATCATGTTCGCGCATGATCGGCGCCTTGGCGTGCCCTGGTGAAGGCCGGTGCGCAATCGCTGCTCACTCGATGTTCACCCTTGATCGCTCAGGCATCCGATTTGCCCGAATTGCCCCTAACTAAATCGTGATCAAAGTCTAAAGTCCTGCTGGATTGCTGCCGAAGAGGTCAGTGACCCTTCAAACACGGATCATTCCGGCTCCCCCCAGCCGGCTTCCGTCCCCCGCCACTCCCCCAGGAGGCCCGGTGTCTGTTCTCCTCGAGCAACCTTCGAGCCTGGTCGCCTACCGCCCGAACAAGCCGACGGCCATGGTCGTCGTGGCCGACCCTCGCGTCCGCTCCACCGTCACCCGCCACCTGTGGGCCCTCGGAGTACGTGACGTGATCGAGGCGTCGTCCATCGCGGAGGCCCGTCCCCGCGTCGGCAACCCGCGCGACATCTGCGTTGCCGACGTCCACCTTCCCGACGGCTCCGGCCTCACGCTCCTGTCCGAGACACGGGCCGCGGGCTGGCCCAACGGTCTCGCGCTGTCCGCCGCCGATGACATCGGCGCGGTACGCAACGCGCTGGCGGGCGGCGTCAAGGGCTATGTAGTCACCGGCACCCGTACCAACCTCGGCCTGCCAGGCCGGCCGGGGGCCGCGCCGATCGGCGCCAACGCCGCCCGTATGCAGCGCCGGCCTCCGGGCGCCCCCGGGCACCCCGGTGGCTACCGCGAGCTGTCGGGCCGGGAGGTCGAGGTCCTGCGGCTGGTTGCGGAGGGCCAGTCCAACAAGGCCATCGGCGTCTCGATGGGGCTCTCGGCGCTGACGGTCAAGAGCCACCTGGCCCGTATCGCACGCAAGCTCGGCACGGGTGACCGGGCCGGAATGGTGGCGGTCGCGCTGCGCACCGGCATCATCCACTGACCACTCCACCCGGCCATCGCGCCCGTCGAGGGAACGTTCCCTCGACGGGCGACGTGCATACACAGATACCCTTGACCACGTGACCGACGCCCAAAAGACCGCAGCAGAGACAGCAGACACGACACTGCGAGCATCCGGAGACTCGCCTCCGGACCCCCGACCGGCGCCGGTCCCGCTCCTGGAACCCCGCGAGGGCATCCCTCCGGTGACCGCCACCGACGCGGCGCTCGCCGAGGTCATCGCGGCCTTTGCAGCGGGCCGCGGCCCGGTCGCCGTTGACGCCGAGCGTGCCTCCGGCTACCGCTACGGCCAGCGCGCCTATCTCGTCCAGCTGCGCCGCGAGGGCGCCGGCAGCGCGCTGATCGATCCGGTCGGCTGCCCGGACCTCTCCGAGCTCGGCGAGGCCATCGGCGACGCCGAGTGGGTGCTGCACGCCGCCACCCAGGACCTTCCGTGTCTGCGCGACATAGGGATGGTCCCCACCCGGCTCTTCGACACCGAGCTGGCCGGGCGGCTGGCCGGCTTCGCCCGGGTCGGCCTGGGGGCGATGGTCGAGAACGTCCTCGGCTTCGCCCTCGAGAAGGGCCACTCCGCCGTCGACTGGTCCACCCGCCCGCTGCCCGAGCCGTGGCTGCGCTATGCCGCGCTCGACGTCGAGCTGCTGGTGGATCTGCGCGATGCGCTGGAGGAGGAGCTGGAGCGGCAGGGGAAGCTGGAGTGGGCCCGGCAGGAGTTCGCGGCCATCGCCGCCGCTCCCCCGCCGCCGCCTCGCAAGGACCCCTGGCGCCGCACGTCCGGCATGCACAAGGTCCGCCGACGGCGCCAGATGGCCGTCGTCCGGGAGCTGTGGACGGCCCGTGACCAGGTCGCCCAGCGGCGCGACATCTCGCCGGGCAAGGTGCTCGGTGACGGCGCGATCGTGGAGGCGGCGCTGAATCTGCCGCCGAACAGCCACGCGCTGGCCGCACTGCCCGGCTTCGGGCACCGGATGGGCCGCCGTCAGCTGGAGCAGTGGCAGGCCGCCGTGGACCGCGCCCGTGCGCTGCCCGAGAGCGAGCTGCCGCAGCCCGGCCAGCCGCTCAACGGCCCGCCGCCGCCCCGCTCCTGGGCCGACAAGGACCCGGCCGCCGCGGCCCGGCTGTCGGCCGCCCGCGCGGCGGTGACCACGCTCGCCGAGAGCCTGAACCTCCCGCAGGAGAATCTGATCGCCCCGGACACGGTGCGCCGGCTGTGCTGGGAGCCGCCGGCCGAGCCCGCCCCGGAGACGGTCGCCGAGGTGCTGGCCGGGCACGGCGCCCGCCCCTGGCAGATCGACCAGGTCGCCCCGGTCCTCACCGAGGCGCTGCTGACGAACGGCGGCTGACCAGCGACAACCAGCAATCCCAGGCCCCGGCCGCGTGTGAGGACACGCGGCCGGGGCCTTTTGCGTGGCCGGACACACCACGCGATACGCATCCATCCGGTGTGATGTTCGCCGCTCCCGGCGGTGGGGGTGTGCAGCCTGGTTACCCGTAAGTAGCATGTGGGTGGGAAGCGTTCCTTGGGGGCGCCCCGCAGCAGTGCCATCCCGCACCCTGGAGGAGAGCCAACGTGCCTCGTACCGCTAGGGACGTCGTCTTCGTCGACGGCGTCCGCACCCCGTTCGGCAAGGCGGGCCCGAAGGGCATCTACCACGAGACCCGCGCCGACGATCTCGTCGTGAAGGCCATCCGGGAGCTGCTGCGCCGCAACCCGGACCTGGACCCCGCGAAGATCGACGAGGTCGCCATCGCCGCGACCACGCAGATCGGTGACCAGGGCCTGACCCTGGGCCGTACCGCCGGCATCCTCGCGGGCCTCCCGCAGTCCGTGCCCGGCTACTCCATCGACCGCATGTGTGCCGGTGCGCTGACCGCCGTCACCGCCACCGCCGGTTCCATCGCCTTCGGCGCGTACGACGCCGTCATCGCGGGCGGCGTCGAGCACATGGGCCGCCACCCCATGGGCGAGGGCGTCGACCCGAACCCGCGGTTCGTCTCCGAGAAGCTCGTCGACGAGTCGGCCCTGTTCATGGGCATGACCGCGGAGAACCTCCACGACCGCTACCCGAGCATCACCAAGCAGCGTGCCGACGAGTACGCCGTGCGCTCGCAGGAGAAGGCGGCGAAGGCGTACGCCAACGGGAAGATCCAGCAGGACCTCGTCCCGATCTCGGTGCGCAACACCAACGCCGAGGTGGGCGAGACCGGTTGGGGCCTGGTCACCGCGGACGAGCCGATGCGTCCGGGCACGACCCTGGAGAACCTGTCCGGGCTGAAGACGCCGTTCCGTACGCACGGCCGCGTCACGGCGGGCAACGCCGCCGGCCTCAACGACGGCGCCACCGCCTCGCTCCTCGCCTCCGAGGACTTCGCCCGCGAGAACAACCTCCCGGTGAAGATGCGCCTCGTCTCCTACGCCTTCGCGGGCGTCGAGCCGGAGGTCATGGGTTACGGCCCGATCCCGGCCACCGAGAAGGCCCTCGCCAAGGCCGGTCTCTCCATCGAGGACATCAACCTCTTCGAGATCAACGAGGCCTTCGCGGTCCAGGTGCTCGCGTTCCTGGAGCACTACGGCATCGCGGACGACGACGCGCGCGTCAACCAGTACGGCGGCGCCATCGCCTACGGCCACCCCCTCGCCTCCTCCGGCGTCCGGCTGATGACGCAGCTGGCCCGCCAGTTCGAGGAGCAGCCGGAGGTCCGCTACGGCCTGACCACCATGTGCGTCGGCTTCGGCATGGGCGCCACGGTCATCTGGGAGAACCCGAACCACAAGGACGCCGGAGGCGACAAGTGAGCACCACCACCGCTGAGCTTCTGAAGGGCGCGGCCGAGCTGTTCCCGGACGAGGTCGTGACGTCGGCGCACGTACGCCACCTCGACCTGCCGTACGGCGCGGGCAAGTTCGCGCTGATCACGCTGGACAACGGCTTCGACCACACCAAGCCGACCACCTTCGGCCCCGGCTCGCTGGCGAACCTGAACGCCGCGATCGACCAGGTCGAGAAGGAGGCCGCGGACGGCGACATCGTCGGCGTCGGCCTCACCGGCAAGCCGTTCATCTTCGCCGTCGGCGCCGACCTCAAGGGCGTCGAGCTGCTGAAGCAGCACGACGACGCGCTGGCCATCGGCAAGGGCGGCCACGAGGTCTTCAAGCGGCTGTCCGGGCTCGCCGTGCCGACCTTCGCGTACTACAACGGTGCCGCCATGGGCGGTGGCGTCGAGGTCGGTCTGCACTGCTCGTACCGCACGGTCTCGAAGGCGCTGCCCGCCTTCTCGCTGCCCGAGGTCTTCCTGGGTCTCGTCCCGGGCTGGGGCGGCTGCGCGCTGCTGCCGAACCTGATCGGCGCGGAGAAGGCCGTCTCGGTCATCATCGAGAACTCCCTCAACCAGAACAAGCAGCTCAAGGGCAAGCAGGTCTTCGACCTCGGGATCGCCGACGCGATCTTCGAGGGCGCGGACTTCCTGGAGCAGTCGCTGATCTGGACGGCGAACGTCCTCAAGGGCGATGTCACCGTCGAGCGTCCCGAGGTCGACCGCGGTGAGGCCTGGGACCAGGCCGTCGCCAAGGGCCGGTTCATCGCCGACGGCAAGGTGCACGGCGCCGCCCCGGCCGCGTACCGCGCGCTGGACATCATCGCCGCCGCCAAGGACGGCGACCTCCAGGCCGGTTTCGACGCCGAGGACCAGGCGCTCGCCGACCTGATCATGGGCGGCGAACTGCGCGCCGGCATCTACTCGTTCAACCTGGTGCAGAAGCGTGCCAAGCGGCCCGCCGGTGCGCCGGACAAGAACCTGGCGCGTCCGGTCACCAAGGTCGGCGTCGTCGGCGCCGGTCTGATGGCCTCGCAGCTCGCGCTGCTCTTCCTGCGCCGCCTCGAGGTGCCGGTCGTGCTGACCGACATCGACCAGGAGCGCGTCGACAAGGGTGTGGGCTACGTCCACGCCGAGATCGACAAGCTGCTCGGCAAGGGCCGGATCAACCAGGACAAGGCCAACCGCCTCAAGGCCCTGGTGACCGGTGTGCTCGACAAGGCCGAGGGCTTCGCGGACGCGGACTTCATCATCGAGGCCGTCTTCGAGGAGATCGGCGTCAAGCAGAAGGTGTTCGCGGAGGTGGAGGCCGTCGCCCCGGCGCACGCGATCCTCGCCACCAACACCTCCTCGCTCTCCGTCTCCGAGATGGCCTCGAAGCTGAAGCACCCCGAGCGGGTCGTCGGCTTCCACTTCTTCAACCCGGTCGCGATCCTCCCGCTGCTGGAGATCGTGCGCGGCGAGAAGACCGATGATGCCTCGCTGGCCACCGCCTTCGGCGTCGCCAAGAAGCTGAAGAAGACCGCGGTGCTGACGAAGGACGCCCCGGCGTTCGTCGTCAACCGCATCCTGACCCGCTTCATGGGCGAGATCCAGAACGTCATCGACGAGGGCACCCCGGTCGAGACCGCGGAGAAGGCCATCGAGCCGCTCGGTCTGCCGATGTCGCCGCTGGTGCTGCTGGAGCTGGTCGGCCCGGCCATCGGCCTGCATGTGTCGGAGACCCTCAACGCCGCGTTCCCCGAGCGCTTCACGGTCTCCCCGAACCTCGCGGCCGTCGTCAAGGCGGGCAAGCGCGGCTTCTACGTGTACGACTCCGGGAAGCCGGAGCTCGACCCCGAGGTCGCCGCTCTCCTCAAGCAGGGCGATGTCGTCCTGACCGAGGAGCAGGTCCGTGACCGCGTGCTCGACGCCGTCGCCCAGGAGATCGGGCTCATGCTCGACGAGGGCGTCGTCGCCGAGGCGCAGGACATCGACCTGTGCCTGATCACCGGTGCCGGCTGGCCCTTCCACCTGGGCGGCATCACGCCGTACCTGGACCGCGAGGGCGTCTCCGAGCGGGTCACGGGCAAGAAGTTCCTGGCCCCGGGCCTGGCGAGCGTGCCCGCGTAAGGGTGCACAGCTGATTGCGGAATGCGCGGGCCGGCTCGGCGGAGCCGGTCCGCGCATTCGCGTTCGTGGCAGGCTGGGCCCATGGATTCCTTGGTCATTGTCGATGCCGCGAATGTGGTCGGCTCGGTGCCGGACGGCTGGTGGCGGGACCGTCGCGGGGCGGCGGAGCGGTTGCGGGACGCGCTGCCGCGGTACGTCGACGAGGGGCTGCCGGGGCTGGTGACGCCACCGCTGGAGATGGTGCTGGTGGTGGAGGGCGCGGCGCGGGGCGTGGCGTCCGTGGAAGGCGTTCGGGTGGAGTCCGCGGACGGCAGCGGGGATGACCGGATCGTGACGCTGGTGGCGGAGGAGGGCGGCGACCGGGACTGTCTGGTGATCACCGCGGACCGTGAATTGCGGGGGCGGGTCGAGGCGTTGGGGGCGCGGGTGACGGGACCGCGCGCCGTCTGGGGCGCCGGGCGGGGCGGGCGTCGGGCATGACGAGGCCCGTACGGCCGGGTGACCGTACGGGCCGGGTGGAGGTAGCGGGCCGACCGGCGTTCCGGCCTTACGGACGGGTACCGGCCGCGCCTTCCTGGCCTTCCGTGCCCGTCCGGCCTTTCTGACGCATCCGCATCCCGAGGCGGCTGTGCCCGCGCCCGTACACGAAGTAGATGCCGAAGCCCACCACCATCCAGATCCCGAAGCGGACCCAGGTCTCGGCGGGCAGATTGAGCATCAGCCACAGCGAGGCGAGCACGGACAGGAGCGGGACGAACGGCACGAGCGGGGTGCGGAAGGAGCGGGGGAGGTCGGGGCGCGAGCTGCGGAGGATGATGACGCCGACGGCGACCACGACGAACGCGAACAGCGTGCCGATGTTGACCAGCTCGGCCAGCACGTCGATGGAGGTGAAGCCGGAGGCGATGGCGACGATGACGCCCAGCAGGATGGTCGCCCGGTACGGAGTGCCGAACCGCGGGTGGGAGCGCGAGAAGATCCGCGGCATCAGGCCGTCCCGGCTCATCGCGAAGAACACCCGGCTCTGGCCGAGCAGCAGGATCATGCAGACCGAGGTCAGGCCGACGGCCGCGCCGAAGCTGATGATGTTCGCGAAGAAGGGATGCCCGAGGTCCTTGAAGGCATCGGCGAGCGGGGCGTCGGTGGAGAGCCTGCTGTATTTCTCCATGCCGGTGACGACGACGGAGACGGCGACGTAGAGCAGCGTGCAGATGGCGAGCGAGCCGAGGATGCCGCGCGGCACGTCGCGCTGCGGGTTGCGGGTCTCCTCGGCGGCGGTGGCCACGATGTCGAAGCCGATGAAGGCGAAGAAGACCACGGCCGCCGCGGCGAAGATGCCCATGGTGCCGAAGTTGGACGGGGTGAAGCCGAACATCAGCTGGACCAGCGGCGCGGCCAGCCCGCCGCCGCCCGTGACGGGCTCGCTGGGCGGGATGAACGGCTGGTAGTTGGCGCCGCTGATGAAGAAGGCGCCGGCGATGATGACCAGCAGGACGACGGTGACCTTGATGCCGACGATCACGGCCGTCACCCGCGAGGACAGCTTCATCCCGAGCACCAGGATGCCGGTCAGGACCAGGACCAGGATGCAGGCGAGGAGGTCGAAGCCGAAGACTCCCTCGTGGGTGCCGGACAGGCCCGCGGGCAGATGCCAGCCGGCGGAGTCCATCAGCGAGCGGATATAGCCGGACCAGCCGACGGCGACCACCGCGCAGCCCAGGGCGAGTTCGAGGATGAGGTCCCAGCCGATGATCCAGGCGGGGAGTTCGCCCAGGGAGGCGTAGGAGAAGGTGTAGGCGGAGCCGGCGACCGGGACGGTGGAGGCGAATTCGGCGTAGCACAGCGCCGCCAGCGCGCAGACCACGCCCGCGACGACGAAGGAGAGCGCGACGGCGGGCCCCGCCTGTTCCTTGGCGATCTTGCCGGTGAGGACGAAAATGCCGGTGCCGATGACGACACCGACACCGAAGACCGTCAGATCGAGGGCTGAAAGGGACTTCTTGAGGCTGTGCTCCGGCTCCTCGGTGTCCTGGATCGACTGCTCCACAGTCTTCGTCCGGAACATGCCGCGATCGCGGCGCGAAACTTTCCCTGTGCCGTGCTGTGTGCTCATGGGCGAACCTCCGCCTGGACGACCCTCGCAACTCTCCTGAACTGACCGAGTCTCCGCAATGGGGAGAAACAGTCAGTGTCGGCGGGCCTTCGGGGGCCGGTGATTCACCCGATGGGGTGTGACGGCAGGTATGCCGATGGGCCGGTCGGAACACCCGTACGAGTGTCCGACCGGCCCATCGTGCCGCCGTATGGCGGGTCAGTCGCGGGCGACCTCGGCGGTCCGCCCGTCCGCCGCTTCGACGGGCCGCGCGGCGTCGCCGTCGCGGTTGTCGATCCGGGCGACGAGGCCCGTCACCTGGCGGGCGATGTCCGGTGCGGTGAGCCCGATCTCGGCCATGACCTCCTTGCGGGAGGCGTGGTCGAGGAACCGCTCGGGGATGCCGAAGTCGCGCAGCGGGAGGTCCACCCCGGCGTCCCGCAGCGCCTGCGCGATGGCCGAACCGACGCCGCCGGAGCGGATGTTGTCCTCGACGGTGACCACGACGCGGTGCTTGGCGGCGAGGCCCGGCAGCGCCGCGTCGACCGGCTTGACCCAGCGGGGGTCGACGACGGTGGTGGAGATGCCCTGCTTGTCGAGCAGGTCGGCGATCTCCAGGCACATCGGGGCGAGGGCGCCCACGGAGACCACCAGGACGTCGGGCCGGTCGGCCTTGCTCTCGCGCAGGATGTCCATGCCACCGGCCTTGCCGACCGCGGGTACGGCCGGTCCGACGACGCCCTTGGAGTAGCGCAGGACCGTCGGCGCGTCCTTGACCTCGACGGCCTCGCGCAGCTGGGCGCGCAGCTGCTCGGCGTCGCGCGGCGCGGCGAGCCGCAGCGTGGGCACGACCTGGAGCATGGACATGTCCCACATGCCGTTGTGCGAGGCGCCGTCGTCGCCGGTGACGCCGGCCCGGTCCAGGACGAAGGTCACGCCGCACTTGTGCAGCGCGACATCCATCAGGACCTGGTCGAAGGCCCGGTTGAGGAACGTCGCGTAGACCGCGAAGACCGGGTGCACGCCGCCGGTGGCCAGGCCCGCGGCCGAGGTGGCGGCGTGCTGCTCGGCGATGCCGACGTCGTAGATCCGCTCCGGGAACGCCTCGGCGAACTTCTTCAGGCCGACGGGCTGGAGCATGGCCGCGGTGATCGCGACGAGGTCGTCCCGCTCCCGGCCGAGCTTGACCATCTCGTCGCCGAAGACGGAGGTCCAGCTGGCGGCCGCGGTCTTGACCGGCAGGCCGGTGTCCGGGTGGATCGGGCCGATGCCGTGGAAGCGGTCGGCCTCGTCCTGCTCGGCGGGCTTGTAGCCGCGGCCCTTCTCGGTGAGGCAGTGCACGATGACCGGGCCGCCGAACCGCTTGGCGCGGGCCAGCGCGGACTCCAGGGCCTCGATGTCATGGCCGTCGATCGGGCCGACGTACTTCAGGCCCAGGTCCTCGAACATGCCCTGCGGCGCGATGAAGTCCTTGAGGCCCTTCTTGGCGCCGTGCAGGGTCTCGTACAGCGGCTTGCCGACGACCGGCGTGCGCTCGAGGAGGTCCTTGCCGCGGGCCAGGAAGCGCTCGTAGCCGTCGGTGGTGCGCAGCGTGGCGAGGTGGTTGGCGAGGCCGCCGATGGTCGGGGCGTAGGAGCGCTCGTTGTCGTTGACGACGATGACGAGCGGGCGGTCCTTGGCGGCGGCGATGTTGTTGAGCGCCTCCCAGGCCATGCCGCCGGTGAGCGCACCGTCGCCGATGACGGCGACGACGTGGTCGTCCTTGCCACGGACCTCGTTGGCCTTGGCGAGGCCGTCGGCCCAGCCCAGCACCGTGGAGGCGTGGCTGTTCTCGATGATGTCGTGCGGTGACTCGGCGCGGGAGGGATAGCCGGACAGGCCGCCCTTGGTGCGCAGCCCCGTGAAGTCCTGGCGGCCGGTGAGCAGCTTGTGGACGTAGGACTGGTGCCCCGTGTCGAAGAGGACCTTGTCCTTCGGGGAGTGGAAGACGCGGTGCAGGGCGATGGTCAGCTCGACCACGCCGAGGTTCGGGCCGAGGTGGCCGCCGGTCTTGGACACCGCATCGACGAGGAAGGTACGGATCTCCCCCGCCAGCTGCTCAAGCTGCTCCGGCTCCAGCCGGTCCAGATCGCGCGGTCCCCTGATACGGGAAAGCAACGCCACCCCTGCCTCCTTGCTGCGTTCTGCCTGCTGCCTGTGCCTGTTGCCGTGCATCGAGCTTGCCGATCAGATGAGTCTAATGTTCCGCTCACGGTGCCGACGGCCGGGCCTTGCGATGTATGTCACCCGGGTGCGGCACCCGAACGGAGCCGCCCGCGGACGCGGGCCGGCCCCCACTGGCGTATGCCTGGTGGGGGCCGGTCCGCCGGGAATGCCCGGTAGTGATCGGGTACGTCCGGCGCGCTGCCGCGGACGCACGACGGCCGGAGGCTACGTGCGCCCTGCGGTCTTCTGGGTGCGGCGGGAGACCGAGTCGATCACCACGGCGGCGAGCAGCACCGCGCCGGTGATCATGTACTGGATCTCGCTGGCCATGCCCAGGAGGTTCAGGCCCTGCTGGATCGACTGGATGACCAGCATGCCCAGCAGCGCGGACCAGATCTTGCCGCGGCCACCGAAGAGGCTGGTGCCGCCGATGACGGCCGCCGCGATGACGTTCATCAGCGTGTTGCCGGAGCCCAGGTTCTTGGTGGCACCGCCGGAGAGGCTGGCGATGAACAGTCCGCCGAAGGCGGCGAGCATCCCGGAGATGGCGAAGACGCTGATCCGGATCTTGTTGACGTTGATGCCGGCGCGGCGGGCCGCCTCGGCGTTGCCGCCGACCGCGAAGATCTGCCGCCCGTAGGTCGTACGGCGCACCACGAAGTCCGCGATGACCAGTACGGCGAGGAACAGCACCAGGGCCAGCGGCAGGCCGCGGGCGCCGGCCGGCTCGTTGAGGACATAGGCGACCACGAAGGCGATCAGGGCGACCACGCCGGTGCGCAGCAGGATCTCGCTGAGCGGCCGCGAGGGCAGCGCGGCGGCCTTGCGGCGCTTGGCGTCCAGCAGGAGCGATCCGGCGTACGCGAGGACCGCGACCAGCGCCAGGCCGTAGGCGGCGGCCTTGTCCTCGAAGTAGTAGCCGGTGAGGTTCTCCACCAGGCTGCCGCTCGGCGTGTTGATGGAGCCTTCCTTGCCCATCATCCAGATCTGCAGGCCGCTCCAGCCGAGGAAGCCGGCCAGCGTCACCACGAACGCGGGCACGCCGACCTTGGCGAAGAAGAACCCGTGGAGGGCGCCGATGGCGACACCGGCGGCGATGGCCACCAGGACCGCGAGGTAGTCGTTGACGCCGTGGGTGACGCTGAGCACGGCCCAGACGGCCGCGCCGACGCCCGCCACCGAGCCGACCGAGAGATCGATCTCGCCGAGCAGCAGGACGAAGACGATGCCGACGGCCATGATGCCGAGGCCCGACGTGTAGACGCCGATGTTGGCGAGGCTGTCGGCCGACAGGAAGCTGTCGTTCTTCAGCTGGAAGACGATCGCGATCACGATCAGGCCGATGACGACCGGCAGCGAGCCCAGCTCACCGCCGCGCACCCGGCGCTTGAAGTCGTTGAGGTAGCCGGCGAGGCCCTGCTCGCGGACCAGCAGCCGGGGGTCGACGGCGGCGGGTGCGGCCTCGGTCACCTCGGCGGTCTCGACCACGGTCTCGACGGCCGTCTCGGCCGCCGTCTCAGCCACGGGCTCCTTCTTGAGGTCACTCACGCCCCGGCCTCCTTCTTCACCTGGTCCGTGCGCGCCTTGCGGCGGGTGACGGCGTTGTCCGAGGCACCGGTGATGGCGGCGATGACCTCTTCGTGGGAGGTGCCCTCGACATCGAAGACACCGTTGTTACGGCCCAGCCGCAGCACCGCTACGCGGTCCGCGACGGCCTGCACATCGGCCATGTTGTGGCTGATGAGGATGACGCCCAGGCCGCGTTCCCGCAGCCGCTCGACGAGGTCGAGGACCTGCGCGGTCTGCTCGACGCCGAGCGCGGCGGTGGGCTCGTCGAGGATGACGACCTTCGGGTCGCCGATCAGCGCGCGGGCGATGGCGACGACCTGCCGCTGCCCGCCGGAGAGCGCGGCGACGGGGATGCGGACGCTGGGGATGCGGATGGACAGGGTGTCCAGCAGCTCCTTGGCGCGCTTCTCCATGGCGATCTCGTCGAGGACACCGGCGGTGCGGCTCTCGTTGCCGAGGAAGAGGTTGGCGACGACGTCGAGGTTGTCGCAGAGCGCGAGGTCCTGGTAGACGGTGGCGACGCCGAGTTCCTGGGCGTCGTGCGGCTTGTTGATGCGTACCGTCCGGCCCTCCCACTCGATGGCGCCGTCGTCGACGGGGTGAACGCCCGAGATGGTCTTGACCAGGGTGGACTTGCCGGCGCCGTTGTCGCCTACGAGGGCGACCACCTCACCGGGGTGGATCTCCAGGGTGACGTCCGTGAGTGCCTGGACGGCACCGAACCGCTTGGAGATTCCGCGCAACGCCAGCACAGGCGTAGCGGACACGTGAATCATCTCCTTCGCCGCCGTCGCAAACGGCGGGGATGGTGGTGCGAAGAGCGGGGGGCTCTGCGAAGTGGGGAAGGGGGGCCCGCGCCAGGGACGGGGCGGCGCGGGCCCGGGGAGCGCGTTACGCGATGCCGGCTGCCCGGTGCCGGCGTTCGATACCGGCTACTTGATGCCGGCCGCTTCGCAGGCCTTCTTGACGTCGCCGGTGCAGATCTGGCTCGCCTTGTAGACCTTGTCCTTGATGATCGTGGACGCGACGTTGTCCTTGGTGACGATCTGCGCGTCGTACAGCTTGGCGGGGATGCCCTTGACCTCACCGCTGAGGCTGTCGACCTTGGTGTCCGTCAGGGAGCCGATCTTCTCGCCCTTGAGGAGCTTGACCGCGATCTCGGCCGTGGAGTCGGCCTGCGGCTTGATCTGCTTGTAGATGGTGAACGCCTGGTCGCCCTTGAGGACCCGCTGGAGACCCGCGAGTTCGGCGTCCTGGCCGCCGACCGGGACCTTGAGGCCCTGCTTCTTGAGGGCGGTGATGATGCCGCCGGCCATGCCGTCGTTGCCGGAGTAGACGCCCTGGAAGCCGTCCTTGCCGAGCGAGTCGATGGCCGCGCTCATCTTCTTGTTGGCCTCGTCCGGCGACCAGTCCGGGATCTCCTGCTCGTAGGCGACCTTCTTGACCGCCTTGTCGAGGACGCTGTGGGCGCCCTTCTTGAAGAACGGCATGTTCGGGTCGGTGGGCGAGCCGTTGATCATGACGACATTGCTGTCCTTGGCCTTGTCACCGAGCGCCTTGACCAGCGCCTGGCCCTGCAGGCGGCCGATCTTCTCGTTGTCGTAGGACACGTAGGCGGAGAGGTTGCCCTCGGCCAGCCGGTCGTACGCGATGACCTTGACGCCCTTCTCGGCGGCCCGGTTGACCCAGGACTTGGTGGCCTTGTAGTCGACCGCGTCCAGAATGATCACCTTGACGCCCTGCGTGATCAGCGCGTCGAACTGCTTCTTCTGGTTCTGGGTGTCCTGGTCGGCGTTGTTGTACTTGACCTTGCAGTCGCTGCACAGCGCATGGATCTTCGCCTCCATGAGCGGGCGGTCGAAGGTCTCGTAGCGCGTGGTCTTGTTCTCCGGCAACAGCAGACCGATGGTCTTGCCGTCACCACCGCCGGCCTTGGCACCGTCACCGGCCTTGCCACAGGCGGCCACGGAGAGCGCCATCGAGACTGCGGCGGTGCCTATGACGACGCGACGCGTCCAAACGTTCATTGGGGTTGCCTCCCTGACGAGGCCGCGTCGTTGCGGCCGAGGTGGCTGGAAGTCAACTCGGCCGCCAGCCGACCGTCAAGGAGTAAATCCTTAACGAGATGACAACGGTGCCATGCGTTAGCTGTGTGAACTCAGCGCTTTCACGCTATGGCGGGCGCGTTCCCGCTCTGCGCGCCGTCGAGCAGGGTCGAATCGCCCATCTCGCTCAGCACCAGCGCGAGCGCGCCCAGCACCTCGGCGCGGCCGCCGAGGGTGCCCGTGACGATGCCCAACTGCCTTGCCGCGCTGGGAATGGCGTACCGCGACACCGACTCCCGAATGGGCGCCAGCACCAGCTCGCCGGCATCGGCGAGGTCGCCGCCGAGCACCACCCGGCTCGGATTGAGCAGATTGCACAGATTGGCCACGCCGCTACCGATATGGCGTCCTACATCCGCGATCACCCGCCGGCAACCAGGGTCGCCCTCGCGGGCCAGCTGCACCACCCGCGTCATGGTCAGATCCGCGCCATGGCTCGGCTGGAGCAGCGGAAGCACGTACCGGGCCGCGGTGAAGGTCTCCAGGCAGCCGCGGTTGCCGCAGCGGCAGACCGGCCCGGACTCGTCCAGCGTGATGTGCCCGATCTCGCCCGCGGTGCCGCCCGGCCCGCGGTAGATCTGCCCGCTGATCACCAGGCCCGCGCCGACACCGCTGGCCACCTTGATGTACGCGAGGTCGGCGGCGCCGCGCCCGCCGCCCCACACCAGCTCGCCCAGCGCGCCCAGGTTGGCGTCGTTGTCGACGTATACGGGGACCCCGAGGCGGCCGGAGAGCTCCTCGCTGGGGTTCGTACCGGACCAGCCCGGCAGGATCGCCGTCGAGCCGAGGGTCCCGGATTCGACGTCGATGGGGCCCGGCACGCCCAGGCCGACGCCGATGACCTTGCCCGCGTTGATGCCCGTCGCCTCGATCAGCCGGTTGACCAGCCGTTCCGCGCGGTCGAAGCCCTCGGCCGCGGAGGCGTCCACATCGATCGGCTCGGCCTCCTCGGCGAGCACCTGATGGGCCAGGTTTCCGACCGCCACCCGCAGATGGGAGTGGCCGAAATCGACGCCCACGACGATGCCCGCGTCGCCCGAGAGGGAGACGCTGCGCGCCCGCCGGCCGCCCGCGGAGGTGGGGGTCACCTCGACGGTTCCGCCGTCCTTCAACTCACGAACGATGTTGGACACGGTGGCCGCGGACAGCCCCGTGCTCCGGGCGATCTCCGCCTGCGTGAGTGAGCCCGCCATGCGCACCGCTCGTACGACCCGCTCCAGATTGGCCCGGTGCAACGAGGACTGCGACCCCGGAGTCTCCATTGACTCATCCACTCCCGTCTGGGGCTGGGCCACAGCAGCGGGGCCCGGCTCTGTCTCCAACATGTGAATCTAAGCTGACGCGCCCGGGCCACCTCCCGTCAAGTCCTTGAGCGGCCAAGAGATCATGGAGAAGTACGGGGAAATCGGTGGGAAATCGGCGCGCAAGGGCGGGGCCTCCCACGGCGAACCGGCGGGAGGCCCCTGTATGGCACGTATGGAAAATATGGCGCGTATTGCACCTATGGCGTTTATCGCGTGTGCGGTGCTTAAGAGGTGGATGTCGCGTTATGCGTGTAAGGCGCGTATCCGGCGTGACGTGCTACTTGAGCGCTCCGGCGGTCAGACCGGCCACCACCTGCCGCTGGAAGATGATGTACGCGGCGAGTACGGGCAGCATCGCGATCGTCAGGCCGGCGAACAGCCCCGACCAGTCGCCCTTGTACCCCTGGCTCACGGCCAGCGCCACCAGCCCCTGCGTCAGCATCTTCTTGTTCGGGTCACCGACATTGAGCACGGTCGGCAGCAGGTACTGATTCCACTGCCCGAGGAAGTTGAAGATCCCGACGCTGATCAGGCCGGGCTTCGCCATCGGCAGCATCACCTGGAAGAAGGTGCGGGTGTGCGAGGCCCCGTCAATGAGCGCCGCCTCCGCCACCGAGGTGGGCAGCGTTTTGAAGAACCCGCTGAGGAAGAAGACCGTGAACGGCAGCGAATAGGCGATATAGACCAGGATCAGGCCGTGGTACGTGTCCAGCAGTGCCATGTTCTTCATGACGAAGAACAGCGGCACCAGCGCCAGGATGACCGGGAAGCCCATTCCCCCCACGAAGAGGAAATAGAGGAAGCGGTTCCCGGGGAAGTCGAATCGGGCCAGCACATACGCCGCCATCGACCCGAGCAGCATCGTGCCGATCAGCGAACCCCCCACCACGATGAGCGAGTTGAGGAAGTACTGGCCCATGTTGGCCTTGTCCCAGGCGCGCGCCCAGTTGTCGAAATGCAGGACCGACGGCAGTCCCCAGGGCGAGCCGAAGATCTCGGTGTCGTCCTTGAAGGAGCTGACCACCGCCCACAGCAGCGGCATGGTGACCAGCAGGCCCCAGATCACCAGGACGCCGTGCGAAAAGACGTTGAGGACCCGGCCCTCGCCGCCGTTGCCGCGGGCGCGCTCCTTGCGCGGCGGCCCGGAAAGGCCGGCGGACGGCTTTTCCTTCGTGACGCCCGGCAGCTCCGCGGGATCCGTCTGCGCACTCATCAGAACTCCAGTCGCTCGCGTCGTCCCAGCCGCATCACGATGGCCGAGAAGATGAGGGTCACAATCAGCAGGGAAACGCCGATGGAGGTCGCGTATCCGGCCTGACCGTCGCGGAAGGTCTTCTGGTACACGTACAGCGGAAGGACCTCGGTGGAATAGTCGGGGCCGCCCGGACCGACGCTCATGATCTGCACGAACGCGAAGGCGGAGACGTCCAGGGCGAGGATGCCCATATAGATCCAGCCGGTCTGCACGGTGTCCCACAGCAGCGGCAGGGTGATCCGGAAGAACGTGTTGAAACGGTTCGCGCCGTCCAGCAGCGCGGCCTCGTAGAAGTCCTTCGGGATGGAGCTCATCCCGGCCGAGAAGAGCACGACATAGAAGCCGACATTGGCCCACACCATTGCGCCCATCACGCACCACAGCGCGATCTGCGGGTCGCCCAGCCAGTCCGGCTGCACATTGTCCAGACCGATCGCCTTGAAGAACGCGTTGAGCGCGCCGCTCTCGGGGTTGTAGGCGAACTGGAAAAGCAGGGCGACGATCGGGACGGACAGCACCTGCGGGAAGAAGTACAGAATCTTGTACGTGCCCGAGCCGCGTACGCCGCCGATCACCGCCTTCTTCCGCCGGCGGCCGCCGACATTGAGCATGAAGGCGAAGAAGAGCCCGAGTGAGAGCGTCACCACCGGCAGCAGGAGCAGCAGCGTGACGCTGTTGCCCACGGCGGCCCAGAAGACATCGTCCTTGAAGAGCCGGACGTAATTGTCGAAGCCGACCATCTTCATGTCCGGACTCAGGCCGGTCCAGTCCGTGAAGGAGTAGTAGATGGCCTGCACGAACGGCGAGATCACGAAGATCGCATAAATCGCCAGCGGGACGAGCAGGAACCCCGCGATAAAACGGTATTTGCCGTGCTGCATGACTACCGATCCCGTTCTCTCCCTGGAGATGCCGCCGCTGGTGACGCACCCCGGGCCACCTCCCCGGCCGGCCCAGGAGGTAGCCCAGGGGGTGCCGCCGCGAACTCATCGGTCAGCGCTTGTACTTCTTGACGCTGGAGTCGTCGCGGGTGTCGTCCGCGTACTTCTGGATCTTCTTTATGGCCTCGTCCGGCGTCATCCGGCCGGCCATCATCTCGCCCAGCGCACCGACCCCGATCCGCTCCTTCTCCAGCGCCACATACCAGTCCTGCAGCCGGGGGTTGACGATGTTCGAGCCGGCCTTCTGCAGCACCGCCTGCGCCGAGGCCAGGCCCGGCGGAAGCGTCAGCCCCTCGGTGCCTCCGTTGAGCGAGGTGAGGGACGAGACCTGCTTGATGAAATTCTGCGAGGACTTCTTGCTGAGCATGATGCGCAGCAGTTCCATGCCGCCCTCGGCGTTCTTCGCCGCCTTCGGGACGATGTACGGCTCGCCGCCGGAGGCCCAGATCGTGCCGTACGGCATCTTGTCCGAGCTGGAGAGGCTGGACGGTGCGCCGACCGCGAGGTCGAAGTGCGGATTCTTCGCGATCTGCTTGGCCGACTCGTTCTCCACCCAGGAACCGTTGGGGATGAACAGCGCCTTGCCGTCGGCCCACGCGTTCTGCGACTGGAGGTGGTCGAGCCCCGGCGAGCCCTTGAGGACGTACCCCTTCTTGTAGAGCTCGTAATAGGCCTCGAAAGCCGCCTTGACCGCCGGATCGTGCCAGGCGTTCGGCTCCAGATTGTCGATCCGCCGCAGCACCTCCGCGCCGCCGATCTTGGCGATGAACGGGTAGAGGCTGAACGGGAAGTAGTAGGGGTACTTACCCGGGTACGTCCAGCCCGCGATGCCCTTCTTCTTGGCCTTGGCGCACAGCGCGAGCATCTCGTCCCAGGTCTCGGGGTATTCCGCGTCCAGCTTCCCCAGATTCCCCTTGGAGTACCACACGCCGTACACCGTGTACGCGTAGTACAGGATCCACGTTTCCTTGCTGCCGAACTGCCCCATCTCGATGACGCCGGGGCGCAGCGTGTCGCGCACCTTCTTGTTCGGGTCGTCGACCGAGGGGGCGTCGAGCAGGGCCGTCAGATCGGTCAGCTGGTTCTTGGCGACCAGCGTGCCGAAATCCATCTGCTCGGCACCGGAGTTGTCCACGAGATCGGGGGGATTTCCTCCGTTGAACCGCGGCTGGAGCGTGGACTGGATCTTCTGCGTCGAGGAGAGCTTGACCTTGCCGTCGGCCTTGGGGAACGCCTTGGTGTACTCGGCCTGGGCGTCCTTGGCGTACTTGTCGCCGAATCCACCGTCGAAGATGACGACGTCGAGCCCCGCGGACTCATTGACGGCGAGTGGATTCTTCGCCGTCTTCTTTCCCTTGGCGACCTTGTCACCGTCTCCGCTGGAGGCGCCGGCACACGCGGACAACATGCTCATGGCCGGTACGGCGACGATTCCCAGGGCCGCGGCCCGCTTGACCAGATCGCGGCGGTTGAATTCTGAGGTGGATCCCATGCTCAAGTCCTCGCCTTCTTCAGGACTCAGGCGGTGTACCGGAGCCACCCCGGCACCGCAGGTCAGATGAAGCTGAGTTGTACGGGATGTGCACCGGACGCGCGGGATACGCGCTAGGGAGACGCGGGGAAATCATCCATTCCCCCGCACTCCCCCGGATCCGCGGCCCAGTCGCCCGGCCGCTCGGATGCCGACAGGTATAGTCCACTTCCGGCCGAAGGGGCAAGATCGAATGCAGGGTTGGACGGCGTCTTTCCCTAGTTGAGACCTCTCCGGCATGCGGCCCGATCCCCCTTTGGCCGACGCGCCGTGGGCATGGCCGGTACCGCGACCCACCGACCGCAACAGCACCCTTGACACCAATCCCCCCACCCCCCTTACTTGTCTCTGCTCATCGCCACTCATCCCTGCGTATCTCGGCGCCATTCAACTGACAACGATGTCAACCCCGTTGAGAGGGCTCACCGTGCGGCACAGACACCGGCACCGTCCACCGCGGGGATTCACCCGCCCCGCCGCCCTCGCGGCGGTCGCCCTGCTCGTCATCACCGCGCACGGCCCGGCCCAGGCCGCGCCGCCCCGCAAGGCCCCGGCGGCGACGGAGTTCCGCTCCTCCTTCGAGTCCGGCGACCCGCCGCCGACCTGGACCGACACCGTCGAGACCACCCCCGACGGCAAGCCCCGCGCCTTCGGCGTCACCCCGGAGAGCACCCGCGCGGCCCCCGGCATGACCAGCCGGCCCGACACCGGCCCCGCCGACTCCCCCACCGCCAAAGCGCACGCGGGATTCACCGGCACCCACGCCCTGCGCTACGCCGGCACCCACACCGCCGCCGGCCGCGGCTACGCGTACAACAAGCTCTTCGACGTCAACATCCCCGTGACGGCCGCGACTTCCCTCTCCTACAAGCTCTTCCCGGAGATGGCCACCACCGACCTGTCGTACCCCGCGACCCATGTCGCCGTGGACCTGGCCTTCACCGACGGCACCTATCTCAGCGATCTGCGCGCCGTCGACCAGTACGGCGCCCCGCTGACGCCACAGGGCCAGGCCGCCGCCAAAACCCTCTACGCCAACCAGTGGAACCACCGCACCTCGCGCATCGGCACGGTCGCCGCCGGCAAGACCGTCGACCGCATCCTGATCGCCTACGACGCCCCCGAGGCGCCGCGCACCGCACCCGCCTTCCGCGGCTGGCTCGACGACGTCACCATCGCCCCGCAACCGCCGGAGAAACGACTCCCCCACCTCTCCGACTACGCCCTCACCACCCGCGGCACCCTCTCCAGCGGCGGCTTCTCGCGCGGCAACACCTTCCCCGCCACCGCCGTCCCCAACGGCTTCAACTTCTGGACACCGGTCACCAACGCGGGCTCCGCCGACTGGCTCTACGAGTACGCACGCAAGAACAACGCCGACAACCTCCCCACCCTCCAGGCCTTCAGCGCCAGCCATGAGCCCAGCCCCTGGATGGGCGACCGCCAGACCTTCCAGGTCATGCCGTCCGCCGCCACCGGCATCCCGAACGCCTCCCGCACCGCCCGCGCCCTCCCCTTCCACCACGCCAACGAGACCGCGCGCCCGCACTACTACGGCGTCACCTTCGACAACGGCCTCAAGACGGAGATCACCCCCACCGATCACGCCGCCCTGATGCGCTTCACCTTCCCCGGCGAGGACGCAAGCCTCATCTTCGACAACGTCAACAACAAGGGCGGCCTGACCCTCGACACCGAACGGGGCGTCGTCACCGGCTACTCCGATGTCAAGAGCGGCCTGTCCGTCGGCGCCACCCGGCTCTTCGTCTACGGCGTCTTCGACGCGCCCGTCACCGGCGGCGGCAAGATCGGGGGAGGCGGGGGCAAGGACGTCACCGGCTATCTCCGCTTCAAGCCCGGCGCCGACCGGACCGTCACCATGCGCATCGCCACGTCCCTGATCGGGGTGGAGCAGGCGAAGGCGAACCTGACGCGGGAGATCCCGGCCGCCACGCCCTTCTCCACCATCGAGCACCGCGCCCGGTCCCAGTGGGACGGCCTCCTGGGCCGCATCGAGGTCGAGGGCGCGAGCCGGGACCAGCTCACCACCCTCTACTCCAACCTCTACCGCCTCTACCTCTACCCCAACTCCGGTTCGGAACAGGTAGGTTCCCGCACCCGCTACGCCAGCCCCTTCTCCCCGCAGACCGGACCTGACACCCCCACCCACACCGGCTCGAAAATCGTCGACGGCGCCATCTACGTCAACAACGGATTCTGGGACACCTACCGGACCACCTGGCCCGCCTATTCCCTCCTCACCCCCGAACGCGCCGGGAAAATGGTCGACGGATTCGTCCAGCAGTACAAGGACGGCGGCTGGATCTCCCGGTGGTCCTCCCCCGGATACGCGGACCTGATGACCGGCACGAGTTCCGACGTGGCCTTCGCCGATGCCTTTGCCAAGGGCGTGGAATTCGACGCCGAGGCCGCCTATGAAGCGGCCGTGAAGAACGCCACCGTCGCACCGCCCAGCCCCGGCGTCGGCCGAAAGGGCATGGATACCTCTCCCTTCCTCGGCTATACGAGCACCGACACCCGCGAAGGCATGTCCTGGGCCCTGGAGGGCTACCTCAACGACTTCGGCATCGCCCGCATGGGCAAGGCCCTGTACGAGAAAACCCACAAGCGGCGCTACCAGGAAGAATCCGCGTACTTTCAGCACCGCGCCCAGAACTACGTCACGCTCTTCGACGACAAGGTCGGCTTCTTCCAGGGCAAGGACGCCAAGGGCAACTGGCGCCTGACACCCGAGGCATTCGACCCCCGCGTCTGGGGCAACGACTACACCGAGACCAACGCCTGGACCTACGCCTTCACCGCCCCCCAGGACTCCCGCGGGCTGGCAAACCTCTACGGCGGCCGGTCCGCACTCGCCAAGAAACTCGACGCCTACTTCTCCACACCCGAGACCGCCGCCAGGGAATTCGCCGGCTCCTACGGTGACGTCATCCACGAAATGACCGAAGCCCGCGACACCCGCATGGGCATGTACGGCCACAGCAATCAGCCGTCGCACCACATCGCCTACATGTACGACGCCACCGGCCGACCCGACAAAACCCAGCAAAGGGTCCGAGAAGCCCTCTCCCGCCTCTACCTCGGCAGCGAGATCGGCCAGGGTTATCCGGGCGATGAGGACAACGGTGAAATGTCCGCCTGGTACGTCTTCAGCGCCCTCGGCTTCTACCCGCTGGTCATGGGCCAGGGCGAATACGCGATCGGCTCCCCGCTCTTCACCAAAGCCACCGTCCACCTGGACAACGGCCGCGACCTGACCATCAACGCCCCCCGCAACAGCGCGCGCAACATCTACGTACAGTCCCTCAAGGTCAATGGAAAGCCCTGGAATTCCACCGCGCTGCCGCATTCGGTCCTCTCCCGGGGCGCCCGGCTGGACTTCGCGATGGGGTCACGGCCCTCGTCCTGGGGCAGCGGTGAGAACGCCGGCCCGACGTCCCTCACCCGGGGCGACGGCATCCCGTCCCCCGCAAGCGATCTGACCCGTCCGGGCGGCTCCGCCCTCCTGGACAACACCTCCGCCACGGACGCCGCCATCGGACCCTCCGGGGACCTCCCCCTCACTTCCGCCACCGGGCGCGCGGCCCAGTACACCCTCACCTCGTCGGACCACGACAAGGCGCCCACCGGGTGGGTGCTGCAAGGCTCGGCCGACGGCTCGACATGGACGGACCTCGACAAACGCACCGGCGAGACCTTCCGCTGGGACCACCAGACCAAGGCCTTCACCGTCGCCCGCCCTGGGTCGTACGCGCACTACCGCCTGGTGCCCCTCGGAGGCGGGCCGACGGCACGCCTGGCGGAGGTGGAACTCCTGTCGGCCGGCGGCCCCTCCGGCACGGCCGCCGGGGACTGACGCCCGCGGTCCCCGCCGTATCCGAGCGCCGCCGGGCCCCACACCCGGCGGCGCTCGCCTCCTGGCGAGATCCCGTTCGCCGGAGCCCACACCACGCTCCGGACCCGCGAACTAGCGGAAATCGTCCGCGTGCTCCTCCGCCCACGAGCGGAAGGTGCGCGCCGGCGTTCCGGTGATCTCCTCCACCCTGGTGGTGATCACGTGCGATTCGGGACGCGTTGCCGCGCTGCCCAACAGGGCCTCGACGAGAGCGAGTGGCCTGCCGTCGGCGAGCATCTGCGCTCGGGCGACCTCCAGGGGGACCTTCTCGAAGCGCGTCGGGCGACCGATCGCCTCACCGATCGTCCGTACCTGCTGGGCCCTGCTCAGTACCTGCGGGCCGGTCAGGACATGTTGTGCGCCCGTGTGTCCGTCATCGGTCAGCGCATGTACCGCCACGGCCGCGACATCCCGTTCGTGGATCACCGCCGTGGCGGCGATGTCGGGACCGCGCACGATGCGTGTGGTGCGGATCTGCTCGGCCCACCCTCGCGCGTTGGAGGCGATGGTGTCCGACCGCAGGACGGTCCACTCCAGACCGGATTTCTCGATCAGGTGCTCCATGTCGGCGTGGAGCTGGTTGATCGGGTCGGTCTGCCGTTCGGCGTCCTCGTTCACGCCCGACGATGAGAGGTAGACGACGCGGCGGACATGTCGTGCCATCGCCTCCAGTACTGCGGGGGCGCCGTCGGTCGTCAGGAACGGCCAGATCAGGAAGACCGTGTCGCTCCCGGTCAGCGCCCCCTCGAGGGTGTCGGGCCGGGACAGGTCCCCGCCGACGACCGCGGCTCCCGCCGGCAGCCCGGCCGATTCGGGATCGCGCGCCAATGCCCGCACGGCGGTGCCGGTGGCCAGGAGTTGACTGACGACGTGTCGGCCGACGTTGCCGGTCGCGCCGGTCACAAGAATCTCACTCATGATCGGGTCAGCCTCGGCGGCGCGCGAAGTATTCCGCCCTGTCGGGTCCGTAGCGCGCGGGACCGGGACCGCCGGGCATCGCGCGCAAGCCGACGGGCCGCACCCCCACCCGTGAGGGGGAGTGCGGCCCGCCGACAATCCGGCTGTGCCGGTGCCTGCTCGCGGCAGGCGGTGCTTACTGCGCGTACTGCGCTTACTTGCGGATCAGCGACCGCAGCACGTACTGCATGATGCCGCCGTTGCGGTAGTAGTCCGCCTCGCCGGGGGTGTCGATGCGGACGACCGCGTCGAACTCGACGCCGCTGTCCGTCGTCACCTTGACCGTGCGCGGCGTGGTGCCGTCGTTCAGCTCGGTCACGCCGGAGACGGAGAAGGTCTCCTCGCCGGTCAGGCCCAGCGACTGCGCCGAGGCGCCCTCGGGGAACTGGAGCGGCAGAACGCCCATGCCGATGAGGTTCGAGCGGTGGATGCGCTCGTAGGACTCGGCGATGACGGCCTTGACGCCCAGGAGCGCGGTGCCCTTGGCGGCCCAGTCACGGGACGAGCCGGAGCCGTACTCCTTGCCGGCCAGGATGACCAGCGGGATGCCGGCGGCCTGGTAGTTCTGCGAGGCGTCGTAGATGAAGCCGACCGGCCCGCCGTCCTGGGTGAAGTCGCGGGTGAAGCCGCCCTCGGTGCCCGGCGCGATCTGGTTGCGCAGGCGGATGTTGGCGAAGGTGCCGCGGATCATGACCTCGTGGTTACCACGGCGCGAGCCGTAGGAGTTGAAGTCGCGACGCTCGACGCCGTGCTCGGTGAGGTACTTGCCGGCCGGGGTGTCGGCCTTGATCGCACCGGCCGGGGAGATGTGGTCGGTGGTGACCGAGTCGCCCAGCTTGGCGAGGACGCGCGCACCGGCGATGTCCGAGACCGGGGTGGTCTCCATCGTCATGCCCTCGAAGTACGGGGGCTTACGGACGTAGGTGGACTGCGGGTCCCACTCGAAGGTGTTGCCGGTCGGGACCGGCAGCGCCTGCCACTGGGCGTCGCCCGCGAAGACGTCCTGGTAGGACTTGTTGAACATGTCCTCGCCGATGGCGTTGGCGACGACGTCGTTGACCTCGGCCTCGGTCGGCCAGATGTCAGCCAGGTAGACCGGCTGACCGTCCTGGTCGGTGCCGAGCGCGTCCTTGGTGATGTCCACCTTCATCGAACCGGCGAGGGCGTACGCGACGACCAGCGGCGGGGAGGCGAGGTAGTTCATCTTGACGTCGGGGTTGATCCGGCCCTCGAAGTTACGGTTGCCGGAAAGCACCGAGGTGACGGCCAGGTCGTGCTCGTTGACGGCCTTGGAGACCTCCTCCGGCAGCGGGCCGGAGTTGCCGATGCAGGTGGTGCAGCCGTAGCCGACGAGGTTGAAGCCGACCTTGTCGAGGTACGGGGTCAGACCGGCCTTGTCGAAGTAGTCGGTGACGACCTTCGAGCCCGGGGCGAGGGTGGTCTTGACCCACGGCTTGCGGGTCAGGCCCTTCTCGACCGCCTTCTTGGCCACCAGGGCGGCGGCGACCATGACGTACGGGTTCGAGGTGTTGGTGCAGGAGGTGATGGCCGCGACCGTCACCGCACCGTGGTCGATCTCGTAGGTCGTGCCGTCGGGGGCGGTGACCGTGGTCGGGCGGGTCGGCACGCCGTTGTGGACGGCCGGGGCGTCGGAGGCCGGGAAGGACTCCTGGCCCGCCTCGTCGGCGTCGTCCACGTAGTTGCGGACGTCCTGCGCGAACTGCTGCGCGGCGTTGGCCAGGACGATGCGGTCCTGCGGGCGCTTCGGGCCGGCGATCGACGGGACGACCGTCGACAGGTCCAGCTCCAGCTTCTCGGAGAAGTCCGGCTCGGCCTTCGGGTCCAGCCAGAGGCCCTGCTCCTTGGCGTACGCCTCGACGAGCGCGACCTGCTGGTCGGAGCGGCCGGTCAGGCGCAGGTAGTTCAGGGTCTCGCCGTCGATCGGGAAGATCGCGGCGGTGGAGCCGAACTCCGGCGACATGTTGCCGATGGTGGCGCGGTTGGCGAGCGAGGTGGCGGCGACGCCCTCGCCGTAGAACTCGACGAACTTGCCGACGACGCCGTGCTTGCGCAGCATCTCGGTGATGGTCAGCACGAGGTCGGTGGCGGTCGTACCCGGCTTGAGCTCACCGGTGAGCTTGAAGCCGACGACGCGCGGGATGAGCATCGAGACCGGCTGACCGAGCATCGCGGCCTCGGCCTCGATGCCGCCGACGCCCCAGCCCAGCACGCCGAGGCCGTTGACCATGGTGGTGTGCGAGTCGGTGCCGACGAGGGTGTCGGGGTAGGCCTGGCCGTTGCGGACCATGACCGTGCGCGCCAGGTGCTCGATGTTCACCTGGTGGACGATGCCGGTGCCCGGCGGGACGACCTTGAACTCGTCGAACGCGGTCTGGCCCCAGCGCAGGAACTGGTAGCGCTCCTTGTTGCGGCCGTACTCCAGCTCGACGTTCTGGCCGAAGGCGTCCTTCGTGCCGAACTTGTCGGCGATGACGGAGTGGTCGATGACCAGCTCGGCCGGGGCCAGCGGGTTGATCTTGTCGGCGTCGCCGCCGAGCTCCTTCACGGCCTCACGCATGGTGGCGAGGTCCACGACACAGGGCACACCGGTGAAGTCCTGCATGATCACGCGGGCCGGCGTGAACTGGATCTCCTGGCTGGGCTGGGCCTGGGAGTCCCAGCCGCCGAGCGCCCGGATGTGGTCGGCGGTGATGTTCGCACCGTCCTCGGTGCGGAGCAGGTTCTCCAGCAGCACCTTCAGGCTGTACGGCAGACGGGCGGAGCCCTCGACCTTGTCCAGCTTGAAGATCTCGTACGACTCGTCGCCCACCTGCAGGGTGCTGCGGGCGTCGAAGCTGTTCGCCGACACGACAGTCTCCTTCATGCATGAATTTCGCGCGTACCACCGCGCTGTGCACCCTATGCGGCTGTCGCCGCACGGTGCCGCCACAGGTGCTTGCCATTCCGCTAAGGTGTGCCTAAGTTAGGCATGCCTTACTGGCGCGGCAGCGGTACGCCTCTTGGTAGATATCTCGATGTCGAGATAACTCTAATACATCGGTGCGGCGAGGTCATGCCCCGGCCGGTGGTCGGTCTCGTCCCGTCTCGGCCGATCGAGGCGTTTTCGCGTCGTCGCCTGGTCAGCGGCTACGCAGCCCCGGGTCAGCATCCGACGGGGAGCGCGCCTCGAAGTTGGGCCGATCAGGTCGGCCGGGGCGTGACCGGCATCCGGAGCGGTCATTCCTCCGGTCATGAAGAAGACCGTCATCACCGCAGCGCTGGCCCTGGCCGCCGTGTCGCCGGCCGCGCCGGCGCACGCCGACCCGGGCCCGGAGAAGATGCCGAACGTGAAGGGCAAGGGCCTGGTCGCGGCGTATCAGGACCTGCACTACAACACCGGCATCCACTTCGCGGACGGGCTCGGCAGGCGCCGCCATGTGCTGTGGCCGGCCAGCTGGAAGGTCTGCGACCAGCAGCCGGCGCCCGGGGCCCGGATGGACGAGCTGAAGATCACGCTGACGGTGGTGAAGAAGGACGAGAAGTGCGCCACCGCGCAGCGGACAGCGGTACGGCGGGGCAGCGGGACGGCGGCAGCGGACTGGCGAGCGGCGCGTCAGCAGGTCATCGGGTAGCGGGTAGCGGGCTCAGCCGACGGCGGGCGCGGCCGCGCGGAAGGCGGCCGCGTTCTCCGTTGCCCACCGGCGGAACGGGGTGCCCGGGCAGCCGGTGAGCCGTGGCACCGTGTCGCGCACCGCCGACAGGTCGGCGTTGACATCGCCGCCGGTGACGTCGAGGACGGCATCGGCGGTCTCGCTCCCCATGACGGGGGCCATCCGGCGGTGTGCCTCCTCCCGGCTGATCTCGACGAAGGTCAGGTCTCGGCCCAGAGCCGCGGCGATGGCCTCGACCTGCTGCGGGGCGGTGATGCGTTCCGGGCCGGTCAGCGCATGGATCTGCCCCCGGTGACCCGGCTCGGTCAGGGCCAGCCGGGCCACCGACGCGATGTCGCCCGGGTGGATGGTGGGCAGCCCCGTGTCCGGGTACGGCGCGTGAACCGTCCCGTGCACGCGGATGGACTCCGCCCACCACAGGGCGTTCGAGGCGAACTGGGTCGGCCGCAGGATCGTCCAGGCCATGCCGCTGTCCCGGAGCAGCGTTTCGACGGCCAGGTTCTGGCGGGCGGCGGGCAGGTCGGGATGGGTCTGGACGGTGATGGACGACACCAGCACCACATGCTCCACACCCGCTCGCCGCGCGGCCGCGAGGACATCGGCGTCGGCACCCATGCCGGATACGAGGAACAGCGCGCGGACCCCGTCCAGTGCGGGCCCGAGCGTCTCCGGCCGGGCGAGATCGCCCGCCATGGCCTCGACCCCCGCGGGGAACGTGGCCCGTGCGGCGTTGCGGGTCAGGGCCCGCAACGGCCCGGCGCCGCGGTCGCTCAACTGCCTCAGCAGTGCGGTGCCGATGTTTCCGGTCGCGCCGGTCACGAGGATCATCGCCGTCATCTCCCGATCTCTGAGTCTTTTGGCCTTTTGGCCTCTTGGCCTCTTGGCCTCTTGGCCTCTTGGCCTCTTGGCCTGCCGAGGTCCCGGGATGCCGAGCCCCCTCCGCCGAACCCTCGTTCCGCCGGACTCCCGGGCATCGGCCGCCCGTTGCCGGCCGGTACAGCCGAACGCTAAGAGCTCAACCGCGCTCGAGGTCAAGGAGACCGACGGCCACCCTGCGCGCGCCGCGGCCGCCGCCTCGCATTCGTCTGCCGTCGCCTGTCACATCCGCGCGCCGCGATCCGTCAGTGCGATGACGACGAAATCGAGCGATGCGCAAGGCGCAGGAATACCAAGGAGAGCACCGATGCAGGCACGTATGCAGAACCCGGCCGTGGTCATCCCCGACGCCATGTCGGCCATCCTCGACGTGGTCAAGGCCGCGAAGAAGGGTGGTGTGCCGGGCACGACGCTGGAGCTGGTCCATCTGCGCGCCAGCCAGATCAACGGGTGCAGCTACTGCGTGGTCGGCGGCGCGCAGAGCGCCAAGAAGTCGGGCGAGACCGACGAGCGGCTGCACGCGGTGGCCGCGTGGCGGGAGGCGCCGTACTTCACCGACGCCGAACGGGCCGCGCTGGCCCTGGCCGAGGCCGCCACCCGGCTGGCCGACCGGTCCGACCCGGTGCCGGACGCCGTCTGGGACGAGGCCGCCCGCCACTACGACGAGCCGCAGCTCGCCGCGCTGACGTTGATGATCGGCCTGACGAACCTCTTCAACCGCCTCAACGTCACCACCCAGCAGGTGGCGGGCGCGACCTGGTAGTCGGCAGGGACCGGTTGCCGGCATGAACCGGCAGTCGCCATGAACCGGTGGTGCATTGAACCGGAAGCGCATTGAACCGGCAGTCCGCGCAAGAGCAGTTCGGTCGGCGTGATCATCCGCGAGGATGGAGCGATCGCGCCGGCCTCGCACGTCCTCGTGTCACATCGGCCGGCGCTCGTCCGTCACTGCAGTGACGGCACGCAACGGAGGAATGTGAGCGATGGACGAGTTCGGGAAGCAGACCGAGGGCGGGAACGAGAAGGGCGGGAGCGAGAGCGAGTGGCTGGCCCGGCGGTTCGAGGAGAACCGCGGCCATTTGCGGGCGGTCGCCTACCGGATGCTCGGCTCGCTGACCGAGGCGGATGACGCCGTACAGGAGAGCTGGCTGCGGCTCAGCCGCTCCGGGGCGGACGGTGTCAACAACTTGGGCGGCTGGCTCACGACGGTCGTCGGGCGGGTGTGCCTGGACATGTTGCGCACCCGCAAGGCCCTGCGCGAGGACTCGCTGGAGGTGCACGTCCCCGAGCCGGTCATCAGCCGCGAGGAGGGCATCGACCCCGAGCAGGAGGTGCTGCTGGCCGACTCGGTCGGGCTGGCGCTGCTCGTCGTCCTCGAAACGCTGGCCCCCGCCGAGCGGCTGGCGTTCGTCCTGCACGACATGTTCGCCGTGCCCTTCGACGACATCGCCCCCATCGTGGAACGCACCCCCGCCGCCACCCGCCAGCTCGCCAGCCGCGCCCGCCGCCGGGTGCAGGGCACGGCGGCACCCGACGCCGACCTGCCCCGCCAGCGGGAGGTCGTCCACGCCTTCCTCGCCGCCTCCCGGAACGGCGACTTCGACGCACTGCTCGCCGTCCTCGACCCGGAGGTCCTGCTGCGCGCCGACGGCGGCACGGTGGACCTGTCGAAGGTGGTGCGCGGGGCGCGGGCCGTGGTGCAGCAGGCGCTGATGTTCTCCCGCCTCGCCCACCTCGCGCGACCGGCGCTGGTGAACGGGGTGCCGGGGGTGGTCACGGTCCAGAACGGCCGGGCGGTCGCCGTCATGGGATTCACCATCGCGGACGGCAGGGTCGTCGAGATCAACATCCTGGCGGACGCGGAGCGCCTGGGGCGGCTCGATGTGACGGCCTTCTGACCGGTGCCCGGCCCGGCGAGGTCAACGGGCCGGGAACTACAGGCAGAGGCCGGGGGACCAGGGTCAACAGGCGGGTACCGGACCGCCGTTGTCCAGCTCGCGGAGTGCGTGAACGGCGCCCTTGAGGGTCGTGACGGGTATCAGCCGCAACCCGTCGGGGGCGCCCCGCAGGCTCTCGCACTCCGCCTTCGGCACGAGAAAGACGCTCGCTCCGTCGCGCCGGGCCGCCTGCGCCTTCAGCGCCACCCCGCCGACGGCGCCCACCGCGCCGTCGGCGTCGATCGTGCCCGTACCGGCGATCTTCCGCCCGCCGGTGAGATCACCACCGCCGTCACCGCTCCCGCTCCCACCGCCGCCATCGCCGTCCAGTTTGTCGACGATGCCGAGGGCGAACAGCAGACCGGCGCTCGGCCCGCCCACATCGTCGAGTTTCAGTTTCACCTTCACCCGGTCCGGGTCCTTCTTCAGAAATCCGAGCGCGGCCGCCACCGCCGCATTCTGCGATTTCTTCATATCGGCGGCGTTGTGCGCCGCGACCTGCGCATCGGACGCACCGGGCGGAAAGACGGCATCACTGGGCATCACGGCGCGATCCGCACGGAAATAGCCGCCGATCACATCCGCCAAGCGGATATCGACCCGTGGTGCGGTCGCCTGGATCGCCACCATCCGCAGCTGGCCGCTGGTCTTGCGCACCGGAGCGCCGCTGACGGAAATGACCTCGTCGCCGCCGTACGGGCCCAGCACATCCGTGGTCTGACCGGGCCGCGCGACGGAGTACGGCAGCGGCGCAAAGCCGGCGACGGCCAGCAGCGCCACCACCGGTACGGCGCTCAGCGCGAGGACACGGGAACGGGGCCGGCGAGAGGGACCGGGGTGTGCTGAGGCTCCGTCACGGGAGGGGCGAGAGATCACGGCGCCAATGTAGCCGTCGCCGAAGAGGCCGCCGCGGGCCCGGTCGCACCACGCGACGAGGACGAGTGCTCATCGCCCCGCCAGCCCCACCCGCACCACCGTCACGATCTCCTCGTCCGACAGGCCCAGTTGGCGGGCCTGGGCGATCAGCTGCTCGGCGGCCTCGCCCAGCCGGGCACGGGCGGGGGACGCGGCGCCGGTGACCACCGCGCCGCGGCCGCGGCGGAGTTCGATCAGCCCCTCCTCCTTGAGGCGCTGATAGCCACGCAGCACGGTATGGACGTTCACCCCCAGGGACGCGGCGAGCGCACGGGCGGCCGGCAGCCGTTCCCCGGCGTGCACCGAGCCGTCGGCGATGGCCCCGCGCACCGATGCCGCGATCTGGTCCCCGAGCGGAACGGCGGAGCCGGGGTCGACCCGGAAGAGCATCTCAGTCCCCTTGCCTTTCCCGCGCACGGTCGAGATAGGTGTTGACCAGTGCGGCGGCGGTGGCCGCATCGTCCACCGTCACCACGAACTCCCGCCCGTTGGTGAGCCGCAGCACCAGCCCGTCACCGGAACGGAGCACCAGACCGCTGCGGCCGGGCCGGACCCGATAGCCCCAGCCGCCGAAGTCGACGAGCGGGACAATCCTCCGGCTGGTGGCCTCCTCGACCCGGTCCAGCCTGATGCGCCGGAAAGGGTACGGCACCAGTGTCGAGGCGAGCGCCAGTCCACGCCGGTCCACGGTCACCCGTACGGAGGCCAGCGCCCCGACCATCGGTACGGAGAGGAAGAGGACGACGGCGGCGAGCCGGCCGGGTGTGAAGGCGACCGCCACGGACACGGCCAGCAGCACCACGCTCGTGATGACCAGCAGCGGCGAGCTGATGGAACGCGACCAGCCGGCCGTCTCGCCGCGGGCCAGGGCGAGCCGCTGCGCACGGCCCCCGGCCTGCGGGGACGGCGGCCGCCGGTCGGGACCGGCGAGAAGCCAGCCCAAAGCGCCGCACAGGACGGCCGCGGCGACCGCCGCCGCCACCTGCCACAGCCGCAGCCGCACCTCCGCGGCGTCCGTGACACCGGCGTTGTCCAGCAGCGTCACGGATGTCAGGGCGCCCAGCAGGGTGGCGACCCCCCATCCGAGGGATATCGACCAGCGGATGCCCGGCGCGGTGCTGCGCAGCCGGACGAGGACGCCCAGGCCGACGCCCAGCACAAGGGTCGCGATGAGTGTCCCGGTCAGAAAGCCCTGGGTGGAGGAGTAGCCGTCGGCGCGTCCGTCGAGGCCGTGGAAATGGGTGGCGATGGGCTCGGGCAGCCGGTCGGAGACCGCTGCGTAGATGCCCGCGACGGACGCGAGGGACGCGATGAAGGGGAATGCGGCAAGCCAACTCCGCAGCGGCCCGGAGGCCGGCTCGGGCGAGCCCGAGGACTCCTCCCCCGCTCCCCTCGCCTCTCCCGTCTTCCCGGCCTTCATGTCGGCCATGACAACCTCCCGTTGTAGTTATTCGCATACTAGTAGAACAACTGGGGGGAGGAATAGAACAGAGAACTAGACAATCCGACCATCGTCAATACACGCATCCATCTCATATCTGAGATACGGTCACTGCATGGCAGACGACTACCTCGTACGCATCGGCAGGCTCATCCGTGACGCCCGACAGCACCGGGGCTGGACACAGACGCAGCTCGCCGAGGCGCTCGGCACCAGCCAGAGCGCGGTGAACCGGATCGAACGCGGCAACCAGAACATCAGCCTTGAGATGATCGCTCGCATCGGCGAGGCGCTGGACAGTGAAATCATCTCGCTCGGCTACGCCGGGCCCATGCATCTACGGGTGGTCGGCGGCCGTCGACTGTCCGGCAGCATCGACGTCAAGACGAGCAAGAACGCCTGTGTCGCGCTGCTTTGCGCCACGCTGCTGAACGCAGGCCGCACAACTCTGCGCCGGGTGGCCCGCATTGAGGAGGTCTACCGCATCCTCGAGGTGCTCGGCAGCATCGGCGTCCGCACCCGCTGGATCAACGACGGCAACGACCTGGAGATCCTCCCGTCGGCCGAGCTGAACCTCGAGGCGATGGACACCGAAGCGGCCCGCCGCACCCGCAGCGTCATCATGTTCCTCGGCCCGCTGCTGCACCGTATGGACCGCTTCAAGCTTCCGTACGCGGGCGGTTGCGACCTCGGCACCCGTACCGTGACGCCGCACATGACGGCGCTGCGGCACTTCGGGCTGGAGATCACCGCGACCGACGGCACCTACCTCGGCGAGGTCGACCGCACGGTCGCCCCCAAGCGCCCGATCGTACTGACCGAGCGCGGCGACACGGTCACCGAGAACGCCCTGCTGGCCGCCGCCCGGCACGACGGCGTCACGGTCATCCGCAACGCCTCCTCCAACTACATGGTCCAGGACCTGTGCTTCTTCCTGGAGGAGCTGGGCGTCAAGGTCGAGGGCATCGGCACGACCACGCTCACCGTCCACGGCGTCGCGCACATCGACCGGGACGTGGACTACGCGCCGTCCGAGGACCCGGTCGAGGCGATGAGCCTGCTGGCGGCGGCGGTCGTCACCGAGTCGGAGCTGACCATCCGCCGGGTGCCGGTGGAATTCCTGGAGATCGAGCTGGCCGTCCTGGAGGAGATGGGCCTCGACCACGAGCGCAGCACGGAGTACCCCGCCGACAACGGCCGCACCCGGCTGATCGATCTGACCGTACGCCCCTCCAAACTCCAGGCCCCGATCGACAAGATCCACCCGATGCCCTTCCCGGGCCTGAACATCGACAACGTCCCCTTCTTCGCGGCCATCGCGGCCAGCGCCCAGGGCCAGACCCTCATCCACGACTGGGTCTACGACAACCGCGCGATCTACCTGACGGACCTCAACCGCCTGGGCGCCCAGGTCAAACTGCTCGACCCGCACCGCGTACTGGTCGAGGGCACCACCCGCTGGCGCTCCGCAGAAATGATGTGCCCCCCGGCCCTGCGCCCGGCCGTCGTCGTCCTCCTCGCGATGATGGCCGCCGAGGGCACCTCCGTACTGCGCAACGTCTATGTCATCAACCGGGGTTACGAGGACCTGGCGGAGCGGCTCAACTCCATCGGGGCGCAGATCGAGATCTTCCGGGACATCTGAGAACTCCGCGAAAGGGTGCCGCCGCGCTCGGTCTGACCTGCACGAATGTGAGGCAGGACGGGGTGCGGCAGCATCAGTGGGATTTCTCTGGGGCTTTACTACTGGGGGCTTCCACCGTGATCGTGGACACCGTTGTCATGCAGCGATGGGCAGCATAGTTGATCTCTACTCGAACACGACGGGCGCAAGGCAGCCGAGCGCCGAGCGCCTCCGCTTGTGGTTGTAGAAGCCGAGCCAGCGGAGCACCGCGAGCTGAGCGGCTCGTTCGGTGTGTCAGCCGCGCCGACCGGACAGGATCTTCCGCTTGAGAGAGGCGAAGAACGACTCGGCGACAGCATCTGCCGCGCTCGATCCGGCAGCCCTCATAGACCGGCGGACCCCAGCGGTGCGGCAGGCCTCGGCGAACGCCTTCGAGCTGCACTGGGCTCCGCGATCACGCCCCCGGCTGCCGCACCGGCGCTGAGGGCTGCGACGCCGGATCCCGGGCGTCGCCGAGGTCGAGGTCATTGCCGATGATGACCTTGCCGAACAGCCACATCAACCGCACCGCGCGCGCCACCCCCAGGGCTGCCGCGCCCTCGGCCAACCAGTGCGCTCCGACCGGATCGTGCTCCGTGGTGTCGAGGGCTACAGCGAGCAGGCACAGACCGGAGACCACCAGTGTCGCGCTGAGAATGCTCATCCAATTCCGCCGGAATTCCGGGCCCTGTTGAGGGTGCGTGCGCAACACCCGCATGCGGGGACCTGTGGCCGCGGCGTACAGGGTCACGGCCGCAGTGATGAAGCTGCCGATGATCGCGACGACGGTCGCCGTCGTCGTATAGACCGCGATCCTCTGCTCCCTGCCGGGCCATCCCAGCACATCGCCCGCGCCCGTGATCCGTACAACCGCCACGTGCAGGCCGACCACTGCACCTGCGATCACCAGGTCCACCACTGGTCGACCCACCCAGCGCCGCCACAGCCAATCCAGCACGCCGCCCCCAACCTCAGCCCTGAACTGCTGCTCAGGCTAGCGGCCGATACTGACATGCTTCCTGTAGCGCCTGCTCATGCGCACGGGCCGCCGCAAAGATCTCGTCGACGGCGTACCGCAGATCGACCGACCGTCCGTCGGTGAAAGCGAGCGGGACATCGCACTGGGCCGTGATGCGGTGGGCGAGAAAGTCGAGCGGCTCGTACTCAAGGGACTGACGGTGCGGGTCCCGGACCGCGACCGTGCCGGTCACGGACCGGATCACTCCGGACTCGTCCACCCATTCGTCCAGATCCGGCATGAACTGGAGTACATCAGTGCGCAGTTCGGTCGCGGCCCGATTCCTGCGCATCGCGGAGAGCCTGCTGCCACGCTGGGGAACCTTCAGCGAGAGCGTGATGGAAGTGTCAGGATGCCGTTGCCCGAAGCTCCGCAGCGAATCAGCAAGGCCACCGTGGGCGCTCAAGGCACTGACGGTGTCGGCCGGAGCCCCCTCCAACTGCACGGTGAACTCGGTGACCGCCTCGATGCGGTTGAGCTTCTCGCGAGCGCGCACGTGGATGACCGGCTTGAGCACCACCTCACCCCATGGCAGACCAACGCCGTTCAGCCACTTGGTGATGGCACTCGCCCGCGGCGCCGAGAAGCCTCCGGGCAGGACCCCAATGATGTTGGCGTACGGAAGGAAGCAGATCGTCGTCACATGGACGACATCCTTGCCTGCCGCGACCTGAAGCGCCTCAATTGTTCCGTTGCTCCGGTCGAGCTGGTGCGGCACCTCACCGGTGATCTTGGCGAGTTGCAAATGATCAGTAGGGACAGTTGAGTCGATCACCCCGACCAGCTGATCATCCGCGCTGCGGACCACGCGCTCGTACGACTCCGAGGCCGTGACCCGGTCGAGGAAGCTCCGCCAGTCCTGGTGAGCCATGCGCGGCTGACCGCACTTGGCCTCAACGACCTCGAAGAAGAAGACCGTTCGCTTGCGTACTGTCCGGGCCACGCCCGCCTCCCCCGCTCTCAGGCTCCGCGTTCCTACATGATCGTAAGTGCCTTCACCGTGGCACACGGCACAGCATTCACGGGATGGCCTGATAGGGACAACCGCGTTCCCCTACTTCCCACACCCCCAACCGGATTCTCCCGTCCTCCTGCAACACCGCCTCCCACCTGGCAAGATGTCCAGAGCAGCGGTCTGACGATCTCAAAATACCGCGATTCGCCCATACCATTGCCGCCGGCACGGACCACATCGGCAATCAGGCGAGTCCGGCAGCGGAAAGGTGCGGTGAACGGCGGTGGCGGCAGCAGGAGGTCCGGCGCCCCCCAAGCCCGGCCAGCACCAGCCCAAGCGCTGGTACCAGACCCGGCCGTCCCCCTTCCCCTGGGAGCAGACAGCCCTCGACTACATCAAGCAGCGGATGCCGGCCACGGCTCCGCACTATGCCTGGGCAACGTTCTCCTTCACCGCTATGAGCGGCCGCATCAACGAGTGCGACCTGTTCATCGCCACACCCCGCGGTCTCTACCTGGTCGAGCTGAAGGGGCACCCCGGCCGCGTCGTCAACAGCGGGGACACCTGGAGCTTCCACGCCCCCGACGGCCGGGTCCGCACGATCCGCAACCCCCTGCACCTCACCGATCTCAAGTCCAAAGAGCTGAAGGCCCGCCTCCAGGAGGCGGCTCGCGAGCTCTACCCAAGCATCCGCGTCCCCCGGATCGACCCGATCGTGTTCCTGTCCGACCCGCTGCTCCAAAGCGAGTTGGACACGGTGCAGCGCACTCGTGTGTACGGGCGTGACGGCGTCCAGAGCGGTCTCCCGGGCATCTGGGACGACTTCCTCAGCCTGCCGCCGGAGCGAGAGAGCTGGCGGATCAAGGAAGACGTCTTCGCGCGGCATCTACCCGAGCTGATGAAGAAGATCGGTGTGCGGGCATCCACTGCCCACCTCAACTTCGGCGACGGCTGGAGGCTCTCCTCCCGCCCGCTGGACGCGGGGCCCACTTGGGAGGACCGGCTCGCCGAGCGCAAGGAGATGATCCACGAGGAGGGCCGGGTCCGGGTCTACCTCGTGGAGCAGCAGGCGAGCGAGGAGAAGCGGCGCTCCGCCACCCGCGCCGCCGAGCGCGAGTATCAGGTGCTCCAGGGCATCGCCCACCGCGGCATCTCCCAGGCCGTCGCCTTCCGGCAGCACCAAGGCGGCCCGGCAATCCTCTTCCGCCACCGGGAGAGCGACCTGCGGCTGGACAACTACCTTGCTGTGCACGGCCCGAAGCTTTCCGAAGCCGTACGCCGCGACATGGTGCGCCAGCTCGCCGAGGCCGTCCGCTACGCCCACCGCCGCTCGCTCTACCACCGCGCACTCGCGGCCCGTTCGGTGTACGTCAGTGCCCGCGAGAACGGCAACGACCCCGTCCTGCGCATCATCGACTGGCAGGCATCGGCCCGCGATTTCGACACCACCTCACTGCGCTCGCTCGGCGAGAGCTCCTTCACCGGCGAGCACATCGAGGACGCCGCCCAGTGCTACCTCGCTCCCGAGACCGACGCCGACTATCCGGACCCCGTGGATCTCGATGTCTTCGGTCTCGGAGCCATAGCGCACCACATCCTGACCGGAATGCCGCCTGCCGAGACCCGTACCGCCCTGAAGGCGCGACTTGCGGCCGACGGCGGACTGCACCTGTACGCGGTGAGCGACGCCATGGATGCCGGCCTCGACGAGCTGGTATACGCCGCGACCCGCGCGTCCGTGGACGATCGCCTCGACTCCGCCGACGCCTTTCTCAGGCAGCTCGACGATGCCGAGCAGGCCAGCGCCGCGCAGGCGGTCGCCATGGAGGCCGACCCGCTCACCGCCACCCCGGGGCAGGCTGTCGACGGGGACTGGACCGTCGAGCGGGTGCTCGGCTCAGGTGCGACGGCCCGGGCGCTGTACGTGACGCGCGTCACCGAGGACGAGCGCGGTCGCCGCGTGGAGGAGGAGCGGGTCCTCAAGGTCGCGCTGGACGCGGAGAAGAACGAGCGCCTGGCCTCGGAAGCTGCAGCCCTCCAGCAGATCAGCAGCGGCCGTATCGTCAAGCTGCACGAAGGCCCGCGCACGATCGGCGGTCGGACCGTCCTCGCCTTGGAGTACGCCGGTCCTGAGACCCTCGGCCAACGGCTGGCAAGCTACGGGCAACTGGGATACGAGGAATTAGCATCCTTCGGCGAGGACCTGTTCACCGCCCTCGACGACCTCGCGGCCAGGGGCCTGCGCCACCGCGACCTAAAGCCCGACAACCTCGGGATCAAGGTCCGGGACGACGGTGAGCAGCAACTGATGCTCTTCGACTTCTCCCTGGCCAATGTCTCCGACCGCGACATCAAGGCCGGCACGCGCGGCTATCTCGATCCCTTCCTCGGGGATGCCCGGCGCCCCATCTACGACGACTACGCGGAGCGGTACGCCGCCGCGGTCGTTCTGCATGAGATGGCTGCAGCCGAGCGCCCCATGTGGGGCAACGGCACGGACGACCCGCAGACGGCCCTCAAGGACGACCTCCCCGTCCTCGCCGCGGATGCCTTCGTGCCCGTCCTGGGACCAGGACTCGAGAAGTTCTTCGAACGGGCGCTGCACCGTGAAGCGAACCGCCGGTTCGAGTCACTGCGGCAGATGCGTGACGCTTGGCGATCCATATTCGTGGAGGCCGACCGCACCCAGCCGCCGCCCGCGTCGGACCCGGTCTCGCTGCTGGGCGGCGCGGGCCGACAGGAGAGCCTCTCCGACGATGACATCCGAGACGTGTACGCGGAGAAGGCGAAGCTCGGCACGACGCTGAGAGACGCGGGGCTGACCGAACGGGCGGCTGCGGTGGCCGAGGAACTCGGCGCGGTGACGGTCGGCGAACTGCTGGACGTTCCCTCGCCTCGCTTCCGCGGGAAGCGCGGTATCGGCGCGGTGGTGAAGAAGGAGCTCAACCGGCGGCACCGTCAGTGGACGGCTGCGCTGCGTCCCAAGAAGCCCAAGGCCGCCGCTGCTCCAGCGCGGCCCGTGGTACCTGTGCCGGCGGACGACAAGCTCGGTGCCGAGCACGAGGCCAGGCAGGACGTGGAGCACTTGGCCGCGCTCCTCAACCCGGTGCCACCGGGCCGCAAGGACAACAAGCGGCCGCAGGTCGTCGCGGCGTGGCTTGGGCTCGACGGCAAGGCTGAGTTGGGTTCCTGGCCCACCAACCGCCAGGTCGCGGAGACGGTAAAGGTCTCCGAGTTCACCGTCTCGAAGCACCTCACCGCGGCGATCACGGAGTGGGCCGACGCGGGATGGATGAACGTCCTGCGCGGTGAATTGGTAGACGCCGTCCGGGACGCGGGCCGCGTGATGACCGCCAGGGAACTGTCCCGGGTGCTGGCCGCGAGCCACGGTTCCGAAAGCGAGTCCACGGAGGGCAAGGAGGCCGCCGCGCTCGCGGTCGTACGAGCCGCTGTCGCCGCCGAAACACTCCTCACCGGACGCGACGAGGACCATGAACCGCGGCTCGCACAGATGCGGCGGCGGGGCCGGCTGATCGTGGCCCTGGAGTCGCTGGACGGCTCCGATGACCCGACGTCCGATGAACTCGCTGCCTACGCGATAGAGCTGGGTGAAGCGGCAGAGAAGATCGCCACTGCCGATCCCCTGCCGGACCGGTCCGGTGCGCTCCGCGACCTACGGGCGGTGCGCACACCTGAAGGCGTGGCCCCGCTGCCGGACGCCCGGCTGGTCACGCTGGCCGCGGCAACTTCATTGGGTGCCGCCGCATCCCCCCGGCTTGAGCTGTACCCACACACGCTGGAGCTGTGGCGTGCCCTGCAGATATCTCAAGCCGCGGCCGGTGTGCGGCGCGAGGTAGGCATCAGCCTGGAGGGGCTGCTCTCTCGTCTGCGCTCTCGCTTCCCCGAGATGGCGATGGGCAGGCCCACGTACGTCGAGGTCGAGGACGCGCTCAAGAAGGCCGGGTTCCCGCTGACGTACGAGACGGCGGAGGCGCGCTTCAAGCCCCCCGTGCCGGTGTCAGCGGTGGGCAGCAGCAGCTGGCCCACCTCGACGGGCACAGTGACGAGGGCCTCTCGCGCACGGGTGGCCGGCGCCGCCGGGGGGCGCGAGCCGTCGGCGCTGCTCGCCGCCAAGCTCAACTCCGCGATACGGGAGGGCGGATTCCTCGCACTGAATGTGCACGTCAAGCGGCTGCGGGGTGAGGCCGGCTCTGTTGCGGACGCGATCGCGGAGGCGTTCCCGGTGGTTCCGGTGAACTTGGCGCGGGTCTTCCTGGAGGAGTTCCGGGCGCTGGCGGGCGAGCACGGCACGGACTGGTCGAAGGTGCTGGGCGCGGACACCCGGTACACCAGGACTAGTGAACTTCCGGGTGGGCTACGGTCGTTCGTGGTCCGGGTGTGGCCGAGGGTCGCGGCGTGGATGAAGGGGGCAGCCTCTCGGGAGCCCGGGGCGGTGTTGTTCGTTCACACCGCGGGCCTGCTCTCCCACTACTACGAGGCAGGTGGGCACGAGCTTCTGGTGGAACTGCAGCGCGAGGCCCGCAAGCCTGGTGGGCGACCGCACGGCCTGTGGCTGCTCACGCCGTCGCACAACCCGCAGGGGGGACCGCAGTTGGACGGGCGCACGGTGGAGGTAACCGGTGGCGACGCGGAACGCGTGGTACTGACCGAGGACTTCCTCAAGAACTTAGCTGCACATCGGGAGGGTTTGGGACTGTGAGCGCGCGCAATGGGGGTCAGGACGGCCTGCTGAAGGACTTACGCAAGCAGGTCACGCTCCTGGAAGACGACCTGCGGGCGCGGAGCGAGTCGGTGGATGAGTACCGGGACCGGCTCACGGACGAGTACACGCGGGCGTATGCGGCAGACCGTACGGCAGCGACGTACGAGTCGTGGCGCGATGAGCGAGTTACCCAGGCCGCGGCCGCGTGGGTACTCGGTTGCGTCTTCGTACGGTTCTGCGAGGACAACGGGCTGATCGAGCGTGCGTGGCTGGCGGGTGTCGGTGAGCGTCTGAAGGACGCGGAGGATCACGACGCGGCGTTCTTCGCGGCGAACCCGCAGAAGAACGACCGCGACTGGATCGTCGCGTCGTTCGACCACCTGGCGGGGACCAACCCGACGGTGGCGGGACTGTTCGACCGTGGACACAATCCCTTGTGGGAGATCACGCCTTCGTACGAGGCGGCAACGGCGCTTCTGAAGTTCTGGCGGCGGGTTGATTCCGACGGTGAACTCATCCACTCGTTCGTGGACGGCGACTTGGGCACCCGCTTCCTGGGCGACCTTTACCAGGACCTGAGCGAGCACGCGCGGAAGACGTACGCGCTGCTCCAGACCCCGGTGTTCGTGGAGGAGTTCATCCTCGACCTGACGCTGGAGCCGGCGGTGGAGGAGTTCGGCCTGCAACCGGTCGTCACGATCCGCGATGGGCACGGCGTGGACCGGGAACTCCCAGCGGGGCTACGAACGATCGATCCGGCGTGCGGCTCGGGTCACTTCCTACTGGGGCTGTTCGAGCGGCTGCTGGAGAAGTGGCGAGACGAGGACAAGAGCGCGGACGAGTGGACGCTGATCCGCCGGGCTCTGAATGCGGTGCACGGGTGCGACAAGAATCCCTTCGCGGTGTCGATCGCCCGGTTCCGGCTGTTGATCGCTGCGCTGAAGGCTGCGGGTGCGGGGCGGCTTGATACAGCGCCAGGCTTCCCGATTAACGTGGCAGTGGGTGACTCCCTGATCCACGGTCGCGGTGCGCCGAAGCGGGAATCGGAGACCATGTTCTCCCTGTCGGGAGAAAGCCTGGAAACCTTCTTCTACCGGCCCGAGGACATAGGCGAGTACGCGGAGCGTTGCGACCTGATGACGCGCGACACGTACCACGTGATCGTGGGAAACCCGCCGTACATCACGGTTAAGGACAAGCGGGAGAACCTCAACTACCGGGTGTACGAGTCCTGCTCGGGCAAATATGCACTATCCGTGCCGTTCGCCGAGCGGCTGTTCCAACTGGCGGTGCGAGCATCGGGGTCGAATCGAGATGCGGGGTACGTCGGCCAGATCACCGCGAACTCCTTTATGAAGCGGGAGTTCGGAAAGAAGCTGATCGAAGAGTTCTTCAGGCTCAGAGTCCACCTGACGCACATCATCGATACGTCAGGGGCATACATTCCGGGGCATGGGACGCCGACGGTGATTCTGGTGGGGCGGAACCATGTGACGCGGCCAGAGGAGCCGATTCGGGCAGTCCTTGGGGTTCGGGGGGAGCCGACGCAGCCTGCATCCGCCGAGGACGGGCTTGTCTGGAATGCGATCGTCAACCAGGTTGGACGCCCTGGAAGCGAATCGGATTGGGTATCAGTCGAAGCCGCATCGCGCAGCCGGTTTGCGGACTTCCCGTGGAGCGTAAGCGGAGGTGGCGCGGGCGATCTGCAAGCCCTGATCGAAAGCTACGCTCGCCAAACCCTGGCCAACACGTTCGATTCGACCGGGTTCCACGACATCCTCGGAGAAGACGAAGTCTTCACTGCGGATCGCGTCCCATCGCAGTGGACCCGTTTCGCCATCGCCTCGAAGCCACTGGTCACAGGAGATGTGCTGCGCGACTGGGGAACCGATGCCTCCCCTGTCCTGTGGCCGTACAAGGGTCGGCTTGCGGACTTGGGACTTCAGAGCACTCCGCTCTTCTGGCCCTACAGGGCCCTGCTCCGAGCTGGTTTGACCTTCGGGAAAACCCGCGAAGCGCGCGGAATGGCCTGGCACGAACACATCATGCTGTCCTGGGATCGGACTGAAGCACCGCGGCTCCTGGCGTTCGCGTTTGTGGCGACGCACAACCACTTCGTGCTGGACCGGGGCGGGAAGGTCTTTAACCGTTCCGCCCCAGTGATCAAGCTGCCGGAGGGGACGGGCGAGGACGATCACCTGGCGTTGCTGGGGGTACTTAACTCGTCGACGGCATGCTTCTGGCTCAAGCAGGTAAGCCACGACAAGGGCAATCGTGGCGAGGGCGGTGGAATCACAAGTTCGGGATGGGAGCGCTTTTACGAGTTCACGGGGACCAAGCTCCAGGAGTTCCCCCTCCCCACCCAACTCCCCCTCCCCCTCGGCCGCGCCCTCGACACCCTCGCCCAAAAATTCGCCACCCAAGAGCCCTCCGGCGTCTGCACCGTCGACCAGCCCCCAACCCGAGCCCGCCTCAACGCCGCCCGCGACGCCTGGTCTCGCACCCGCCAGCGCATGATCGCGCTCCAGGAAGAGCTGGACTGGGAGGTCTACCACTCCTACGGGCTGCTCACCGACGCCGAGAAAGCCCGCCTCACCGACCCCTCCCCCGCGCCCACGACCATCCCCCAAGTGAAGCTCGGAGAGCGGGCGTTCGAGATCGTACTCGCGCGCAAGCAGGCCGCCGGCGAGATCGAAACCGCCTGGTTCGACCGCCACGGCTCCACCCCCGTCACCGAGATCCCCTCCCGCTGGCCGGACTGGTACCAGGACATCGTCCAGGCCCGCATCGACACCATCACCTCCCGCCGCGACATCGCCCTCATCGAGCGGCCCGAGTGCAAGCGGCGTTGGGCGACCGAACCCTGGGAGAAGCGGGAGAAGGCCGCACTTCGTACCTGGTTGCTCGACAAGTGCGAGGACAAATCGCTCTGGTTCCACGTCCTCAACGACTTCGAGCAGCCTCGCACCCTCACCGTCGGCCAGCTTGCCGACGAGCTCGAGAAGCGGGCCGACGCCAAGGCGATCCTCAACACCGCTTCCCTCTACGCCACCCACCTCGGCAAGCCCAACCTCTCCCTCACCCAGGTCCTCCAGGACGTGGTCGACACCGAGCACGTCCCGTACCTCGCCGCGTACCGCTACAAGGACACCGGCCTGCGCAAGCGCGCACAGTGGGAGGACGTCTGGGAGCAGCAGCGCGAGGAGGACCGGACCGGCGAGCGGCTCGACATCCCCGTGCCGCCGAAGTACACCTCCGCGGACTTCCTGAAGCAGTCCTACTGGTCGAACCGCGGGAAGCTGGACGTGCCCAAGGAGCGGTTCGTCTCCTACCCGGACGCCGGTCCCGGCTCCGACCCGACCCTCCTTCTCGGCTGGGCCGGCTGGGACCAGCGTGACCAGGCGACCGCCCTGCTGAACATCGTCAGCGAGCGCCGCAAACAGCAGGACTGGTCCGGCGAGCAGCTCGTGCCGCTGCTCGCGGGGATCAACGAGCAGCTGCCGTGGCTGCGGCAGTGGTTCGGCGAGGTCGACGACGAGTGGGGCGAGGAGTCCGCCGCCGAGGAGTTCCAGAGCTTCCTGGACGGTGAGTTGGCACGCGACCAGCTCACCCCGGCAACACTCACCGCCTGGCGTCCGGCGACGAAGACCCGGGCACGCAAGGCAACAGCAACGGCAAAGACGGCAAAGAAGAAGGCGGCGGAAGACGATGAGTAGCGGCAACGGCGAGCTCTACCTCCGGGACGTACTCGACCTACCCGAGTCCGTGCTCGCCGGCTCCTTCAAGGTCGAGCTGTCCGGCGGCTTCGACGCGACCGCCGACCGCGTACGCGAGTACGTGGTCACCCCGCAGCTGGAGCAGTCCCTCCGCAAGGCGCTGAAGATCGTTGAGGCGTCCGTGCGGGCGGGGTCGTCCGACGCCGCGTATCTGCACGGCTCGTTCGGCTCCGGTAAGAGCCACTTCATGACCGTGCTGCACGCGATCCTCTCCAACGACCCGGCCGCCCGCACCAAGCCGACACTCCAGCCGATCATCGCGGACCACGACGCGTGGCTGCGGGACCGGAAGTTCCTGATGGTCCCGTTCCACCTGGTCGGTGCGACCGACCTCGATTCGGCGATCCTCGGTGGGTACGTCCGCACAGTTCAGCGTCTGCACCCGGACGCACCCGTGCCTCCGGTCTACCGGGCGGACGCGATGTTCGAAGACGCCCGCCGCCAGCGGCAGTTCTTCTCCGATGACACGGAATTCGTCCGCTGGCTCGGCAACCCCTCGCTACCGGTGGAGACAAGCACCGCCCCGCAAGCGGCCGCCGATGACGAGGACGATCTGGTCAACCTCGACGTCAAGGAGGCTCCTGAGGTCTGGACGCCGGCACTCCTCGACGAGGCCTTCGCCGCCGCCCCCGGCGAGAAGGTCCGCAACTGGCTTGCGTCCGCGCTGATCTCCGGTCCGTACTCCTCGTACGCGCTCAGTGCAATGGGCGCGAAGAACGCCTTCCTGCCCCTCGAAAACGGCCTCGACATCATCAGCCGGCACGCCAAGTCCCTTGGCTACGACGGACTGATCCTCTTCCTCGACGAGCTGATCCTCTGGCTGCAGGCGCATCTGCGGGAGCGGACCTTCGTCAATGACGAGGTCAACAAGCTCGTCAAGCTGATCGAGTCGGGTACGGGTGGCCGCGCCCTGCCGGTCATCTCGTTCATTTCCCGCCAGCGTGACCTCTCCGAGCTGATCGGATCGGACGCGGTCGGCGCTGACGCCAAGAACCTGGAACAGCAGGTCAAGTACCTGGCGGGCCGTATCGACCCGATCAGCCTGGAGGACCGCAACCTCCCGGAGATCATCAAGGAACGGGTCCTCAAGCCGAAGGACGACGCCGCCAAGGCCGCGCTCGAAGCCGCCTTCGCCCGGGTCGAGACGTCCAACCAGTCGGTGCGGGACGTGCTGCTCGACGCCAACGGCGCCACCCACGCGGACTGGGCCGACTTCAAGGCGCTGTACCCGGTCTCGCCCGTCCTCCTCAACGTCCTGGTAGCGCTCTCCGGTGCGCTCCAGCGCGAGCGAACCGGTCTCAAGCTGCTCCAGCAGATGCTCTACAAGCGGCGCGAGGACATGAAGGTCGGTGAGCTGATCCCGCTGGGTGACCTATGGGACGTGCTGGCCGAGGGAATGGGCGAGGCGTTCACCGACCGGCTGCGCAGCGAGGCCGACGCGGCAACTCGCTTTCACGGCAGGGTCAAGGATCACCTCCTCCAGAAGTACGGTTCGGCGGGCGACGCCAAGTACAAGGCCGACGACCGCTTCATCAAGACGATGCTGCTCGCCTACCTCGCGCCCGAGGTGCCCGCTCTTACTCGCCTCACGGGGCCACGCCTCGCCGCCCTGAACCACGGGTCGATCCGCTCCCGCACCGGGCAGGAGGACCGGATCGTGGTCAAGCGGATGCAGGAGCTCCAGGCAGAGTTCCCCGGTGAGCTGCGCAGTGACGGCAACGACGCGGACCCGGTCTTCACGTTGCACCTGTCCGATCTGGACGTGGAGCCGATCCTGGACAGCGTCGGCGAGAAGGACACGCACGGCGCCCGCAAGCGATGGGTGCAGGAATGGCTGTGGCGAGAGCTGGGCGTCGTCGACAACGGTGGCTTCGTCGCCGATCGCGAGATCGTCTGGCACGGTACGCGGCGTATGGCCGAGTTCGTCTTCGAGAACGTGAGCGATCCCCAGATCCTGCCCGACGCGCAGTTCGAGCCGTCCTCGTCGGACCGGATCCGGTTCATCATCGATTACCCCTTCGACGAAAACGTAGACGGCCGGCCCAGCGCGGACGAGAACCGGGTCTTCCGCGTGCAGCGGGAGAAGCCCGATGCGGCGACCATCGTCTGGCTGCCGTCCTTCCTCTCCGCCCAGCGAGGCACCCAGCTCGGCCGACTCCTGAAGATCAACTACCTGCTCGGCAGGGACCGGTTGAAGGACTTTGCGACCCATCTGTCGTCCGACGACCAGGTGCGGGTCAGGCATCAGTTGGAGGCGCAGCGCGAGACGCTTGTCTCGCAGCTGGGCCAGGTACTCCACCAGGCGTACGGAATCGCCAAGGCCAACGAGACCGACCTCGGCGCCCAGGTGACCGAGGGTAAGCACGTCCACTCGTTGTACGCCGGACACACTCCGCAGCTCCAGGGCGGCGGCCTCTTTGAGTACAACCTGTTGAAGCTCGGCGACGGGTTGTTGGACACGCTCCACCCCAAGCACCCGAACTTCGATCGTCAGGAGAGCCGCAAGCCGGTCACTGCCGCAAAGTTCAAGAAGACCTACGGCTGGATAGTCAAGGCCATGGACGATGGCTCACGCCGGGTCGTGGTCGACAGCGGTGACATCACGGACGTGGCGCGGATCGTGCACGCGCTGGAGTTGGGTGAGGTGCACGACGGACCGCTGAACGTCTCCACGGACTGGCGCCGCCACATCGACCAGCAGGCGGGCAAGCACGGGGCCAAGGGCGACTTCTCGGTCGAGGACATCCGTGTCTGGATCGCCGAGCTCGGCTGGACGGGGCTCGACAAGCTGGTCTCCAACCTGGTGATCGCCACGTACGCATTGCTCTCGGATCGCTCCTGGATCTACCACGGGCAGGCGGAAGAGGCCCCCGCGCTGGACCAGATCGGCCCCGGCTGGGCACTGCGGGCCCAGGAGCGTCCCAGTGAGGACGAGTTCACGGCGGCACACACCCGGGCCGCGGCACTGTTTGGCACGAGTGTCCCGCAGCTGCTGTTCGCCCGGAACGTCAACGCACTCGCCACGGACGTTCATGCGAAAGCGGCGGAGCGAGAGGCCGCTGTCAGCGGGCTGCGGAAGGCGCTGACCCAGTTCAGAACCGCGCTCGGCATCAGTGGCGAGGCCCCCAGCGCACGTGAGCAGTCGGTACACGACGCGGCCGACCTGCTGGCTCGGATCAAGCAGACCCCGGAGCCGACTCCGCTGACCCGTGACCTTGCCGCGGCAACGTATGCGAGCACCGATGTCGTGCTGGCCAAGACCATGTCCTCGGCACAGCGTGTGCTGGATGCTCTGGAGAGCACCGACTGGGACCTCATCGAGAGCCTTCAGCAGTACACCGAGCGCGGGGATGATCTCGCTGACCGGTCCAGGCTCTTGCTCGACGAAATTGCGCAAACAGCGGCAGCCGACGAATTCGACACCGAGCTCACCCCGGTGCTGCGCAGTGCGCGCAGTCAGGCCGTGTCGATGATCAACGAGGCCGCTCGCCGCAGCGTCGTGGCGCCCGTCGCGCCCACACCGCCCCCGCCCGCGGAGCCAGTGGTGGCTTTCCCCTCTGACGAGACGGACGACGAGGACGACGAGCCCTTCGAGCAGCCGAAGCCGGCGCCCAGTACACCGGTCACTCCTGTTGCCACTCGCCGTACGCGTCGGCTCTCGGCGGGGTCCACGAGTGCGCTGGAGACCGTGCTCAGTCAGGCCCTCGACGCGATACAGGGCGAGATCCGCGACTACGCGGCCGCACACCCCGGCGCTGAGATCGAAATCCAGTGGCGGGTGCCCCACGCCGACCAGGGCGATGATGTGCCGGCACACGGCGGCGAGGCCTGATGGGAGCCACGGTGCCGGAACTCGACCAGCGGGTCATCACCGGACTTCTGACCACACGGCTGGCCCATACCAAGGGTCGACGGCTGGTGCTGGTCCACGGCAAATACGTGGCAGGCGGGCCACAGGAGTTCACCGTGCCGGTCGGCGAAGGTGAACGCCGCAAGGTCCGGGTCGTGCACTCCACTTCGGTGCTCGGCATCACCGACGCCTGGCAGGCTCATCTGGGTACCGAGCGTTCAGACCTGCTGGTGGTCACCACCGATATGTCCGGTGAGCGGATCAGTCTCGACCTGGTGGGAGAGATGGTGCGCTCGCAGATCATCGCCGTCGACGAGGCCGAGATCGTCAAGCAGCTCTTCGGCGCCGCCGACCTCGACCCTCGTATGCGGCGCGACCCATGGCTCTGGTTGCCAAGCGCACTGATCACCGCCGAGCCGGACGGCGGCTGGCCCCAGCGTGGGGCCGTGCTCACCCTGGACGCGGCGATGCGCGCCCTCGTCGGGGTGCGGCTCGGGCTCGAGGGCGTCTTCGAGGGCGAGGCATCGGTGGATGTCGACGCGCTGCTGGCCTGGTCCCGCGCTCCCGGCAGCCCACAGCGTTTCGCGGCGTTGCCGGAAGTCGAACAGCAGGGCATCGCCGACTGGCTGACACAGAACGCGGGCGAGGCTGCCCCAGTGCTCCTGCGACTCGCGCTCAGTGGCCGCGGCACCGAGGCGACCGCGCTGGGTGTGCTGGCCTCGGTCATGAACGGGGACGCCGCTTCGGCCGATGAGGCCGTCGCTCTGGGCTCAGTCTTTGGCATGGGTTCACGCCCGACCGAACTGCGCGCCTACGCAAGGGCGGTAGAGGGCACGCTCACCCGATGGATCGGTGAGGCGACGGGGCGGGGAGCGCAGAGCGAGGAGGCACGGCAGCGGGTTCTCGACGTACTGCGCCAGGCCGATCAACTGGCCAAGGAGGCCCATCTCTCTGCTGCACTCGCCGACAATCCGTTTCTCCCCTCAGGGTTCCAGGCACGACTGCGTCGGCTGTCCGAGGCGCTGGCCCAGGAGCCCCAAGCAGCTCAGACCGCCTGGGAGCACGTACAAGAGCATCACCTTGCCTCTGTTCTCTATGCGAAGCGGGTCGAGCTGGCGCGCATGGCCGTACGGCTGAAGCACTGGCTGGACGCGCCGGAACCGGTGGTGTCCTCGGTGGACCAGGCTGTGCACACTCATGTCGCCGACTGGGGATGGGTGGACCGGGCCCTGACACAGCTGTGGGTGGGAGACGCCGACGCCGAACCTGTGCTGGTTGATGCGTACCGCACTGTGCACGACGCGGCGTGGCGGCGACGGGCGACGCTCGACGAAGCCTTCGCGGCTGAGCTCGGGCCGTGGGCGCAGCACGCCAGTACGGCGCAGCCCGGTGGGACGCTGCTCATCGAGGACGTGCTGGAGAAGATCGCCGTGAAGCTGGCGGCGAAGCGACCTCCCCTGGTCCTCGTACTGAACGGGATGAGCGGCGCGGTCGCGGCGCAGCTGGGCGAAGAGTTGACCGGTGCGGGCCGGTGGAGCGAACTGTCCGGCGACGGGCGGCGGGCGGCTGCGGTCGCCATGATCCCTTCGGTGACTGCCGTCAGCCGGGCCACCTTGCTGTGCGGACGCCCGGTATCGGGCGGGCAGAGTGCGGAGAAGGAGGGATTCGTCGATTTCTGGAAGCAGCGCAGGCGTGCGGCCGCTCTCTTCCACCAGAGCGAGATCGTCGGTCCTGCAGGACAGTTGCTTGACCAGCGGCTGGTCGAGGCCATCGCCTCGGATGCCGTGGTCGGTGTCGTGCTGAACACCATCGACGACACCCTCGACCACGGGCAGCAGAGCTCGCTGGCCGACTGGTCGGTGAACCGAGTGAAGCACCTCACCGAACTGCTCAACTCCGCGCGGGGGCAAGGACGTCCAGTGGTACTGGTATCTGATCACGGACACCTACTGGACCGGACGAGGTCCGACGCAGGACCAGTGACCGCCGAGGGGGTGGAATCGGCCCGCTGGCGTACAGGGAAGGCTTCCGGTGAGGGAGAGATCGCACTGGCAGGCCCCCGCGTGCTGGAAAACGACGGTCGGGTCATTGCCCCCTGGTCGGAGCAGATCCGCTACACCCCACGTAAGGCGGGCTACCACGGCGGCGCCGCACTCGCCGAGATGGCGGTGCCGGTACTGGTCCTGACTCCGTCGATCGACCTCGCACCTGACGGATGGGCCGAGCTACCGCGAGAGTCAGTCCAGCCGCCATGGTGGGAAGGGCAAGTCGCCCCGGCACCGCCGAAGACCCAATCCACCACGAAGCCCGCACGAAAGGCACCACCCGCCAAGCCGAAGGCCCGGCCACAGGAGGGTGAGCTCTTCGCCGACGACGCGGTCGAAACGCCGTCGACCCGGCCCGCATCCATCGATCCGCCGACCCCGGTCACGCTCGGCCGTCAGGTCGTGGACACCAAGCTCTACGAGCATCAGGGGAAGTTCGTGCGCAGGGTCCCCGACCGCAAGGTGGTGGCCGCTGTGATCGACGCACTCGACGCATCGGGCGGCACGCTCTCACTCGCAGCAGTCGCTGGGGCCGCCGTCGCTTCGGGGGGCCGCACCAACACCCGCCCGGAAGGCTTCGTCACTGTGCTGACCCGGCTGCTGAACATCGAGGGCTACGAAGTCATCAGCCTGATCGACTCCCGGACCCGGGTCCGGCTCAACCGCGACACACTGCGCGAGCAGTTCGAACTGCCCAGGGAGCACACGTGAGCGGCGCATCCGTCAGCGCGGCCCGCCGCCGCGAGGTCATCGACGCGCTGCGGCGCGGAACCGTGCCACAGTCGGGTCTCGACCTCTTCTCTGTAGGGCTGGACCGTTTCGCGCCCGCGCTGGACGAGCGGATCGCCACGATCGCGACGGGCAGTGCGGCCTTCCATGCCATTCGCGGCGAGTACGGGTCCGGCAAGACCTTCTTCGCCCGTTGGCTCGCCGAACGGGCGAAGCGGGCGGGGCTCGCCACCGCCGAGATTCAGATCTCGGAGACAGAGACACCACTGCACAAGCTGGAAACCGTCTATCGACGGCTCACCGAGCGGCTGACCACAGCGACCGAGCCTGCCAGCGCCCTGCGCTCGGTGATCGATGGTTGGTTCTACACCCTGGAAGAGGAGGTGACCGAGGCGCAACCCGAACTCGCCGCAGAAAGTGAGGCGTTGGAGTCTGCCGTCGAAGCGCTGCTGGAGGAGCGGCTCCGTGGCGTCGCCCAGACCACTCCCGCCTTCTCCGCCGCCCTGCGCGGCTATCGCAAAGCCACGCTGGACGGGGACGCGGCCACCGCCGAAGCCATCATCGCCTGGCTGGGCGGCCAGAAGTCGGTCGCCGCCTCCGCGCGCCGTACTGCGGGGGTGCGCGGAGATCTCGACCACTTCGCGGCGCTGGGCTTCCTTCAGGGGCTGCTCACCGTCCTGAAGGACTGCGGGTATCCCGGACTCCTGCTGGTCCTCGATGAGATCGAGACCTTGCAACGGGTGCGGGGAGACGTGCGCGAGAAGGGGCTCAACGCCCTACGACAGCTCCTCGATGAAATCGACGCGGGCCGCTTCCCCGGGCTCTTTCTGGTCATCACCGGCACACCTGCCTTCTATGACGGTCAGCAGGGGGTTCAACGCCTCCCTCCGCTGGCTCAGCGGCTGGCAACCGACTTCTCCACCGATCCCCGCTTCGACTCACCGCGGGCAGTCCAGCTGCGGCTCACCGGTTTCGATCTCCAGCGGCTGGGCGAACTGGGCCGTGCCGTACGTGACTTGTATGCGGGATCGGCCCGGAACCCTGAGCGTATCGCTGCCTTTGTCGACGATACGTACGTGGCGGAGTTGGCCACTGCCATGACGGGAAGGCTCGGCGGAAGGGCCGGCATCGCACCGAGACTCTTCCTGCGCAAACTCGTCGCAGACGTATTGGACCGGGTGGACGAGTTCGACGACTTCGACCCGCGCAAGCACTACGCGCTGACCGTCAGCAGCGACGAGCTGAGCGAAGTCGAGCGCAACGCCGCTGCGGACAGCGCCGACGAGATCGAGCTGGAGCTGCCATGACCGGTGCACCCGAACCGCTGGACCGGCTGCACCCCGGGGTCGTACACCACATCGTCAACACCCTGGGGTGGCCTGGTCTTCGTCCGCTCCAAGAAGAGGCAATCGAACCGCTGCTGGACGGTGCGGATGCAGTACTGCTCGCACCGACGGCGGGCGGCAAGACCGAAGCGGCGTCCTTCCCTCTGCTGTCCAGGATGGCTGCGGAGAATTGGACAGGGACCTCGATCCTCTACGTATGCCCGCTCAAGGCGCTGCTCAACAACCTCCTGCCCCGTCTGGAGACTTACACCTCATGGCTGGGCCGGACCGCGGCGCTGTGGCACGGGGATGTCTCGCAGCCACGACGCAAGGGGATCCTGCGGGATCGGCCGGACATCCTGCTGACTACGCCAGAATCGCTGGAGGCGATGCTGGTCAGCGCCAATGTCGACCATCGGGCCTTCTTCTCCGGGCTGCGAACCATCGTCGTCGATGAGGTGCATGCCTTCGCCGGTGACGACCGGGGCTGGCATCTGCTGGCCGTGCTCGAGCGGCTCGAACGAGTCGTCGGTCGGTCAGTACAGCGGGTCGGGCTCTCCGCGACGGTGGGCAATCCCGAACAGCTGCTTACCTGGCTGCAGGGCTCGGGGCACGACAAACGCGCGGCTGACGTTGTTGCCCCTCATCTGCGCGAGGAGAATCCAGTCCTGCCGCCCCCCGGCGACATCCAGCTCGACTATGTGGGGTCCCTGGAGAATGCGGCGACGGTGATCACTTCCCTGCATCGCGGGGAGAAGCGGCTGGTGTTCTGCGAATCGCGTCGGCAGGTCGAGATGCTCGGCGAGAGCCTGCGAGCCAAGGGGGTGACCACATTCCTCTCGCACGCCTCTCTCTCCGTTGATGAGCGAAGGCGGGCGGAAGAGGCATTCGCCGATGCCCGAGACTGTGTGATCGTCTCCACGAGCACACTGGAACTCGGCATCGACGTGGGCGACTTGGATCGCGTCATCCAGATTGACGCACCCAGCACTGTGGCCTCCTTCCTCCAGCGGCTCGGTCGTACCGGCCGGCGCTCGGGTTCCACTCGCAATTGCCTTTTCCTTGCCACCAACGAGGAAGGTCTGCTCGGCGCAGCAGCCCTGCTTCTGCTGTGGTCACGTGGCTGGGTCGAGCCGGTAGTGGCCCCACCGGAGCCCCGGCACATCGTCGCCCAGCAGGTGCTGGCTCTCTGCCTGCAGGAACACCGGGTCGGAGACCAGCTCTGGCAGGAGTGGTGGGGAGGGCTCGGCCCCTTCGGTCCCTCCGCCGAACCCATCGTGCGCCATCTGATCGACGAGGGGTTCCTGGAGCGGGACGGCGGAATGCTGTTCATCGGCCCTGAGGCCGAACGCCGCTTCGGTTACCGGCACTTCATGGATCTCACCGCGGTCTTCACTGCTGCACCGGAGTTCACTGTGCTGGCCGGCCGCAACGAGATCGGTAGCACCAACCCGGCACTGCTGACGGAGGAAGTCGCCGGACCCAGGCGGCTGCTCCTCGCCGGACGGAGCTGGCAGGTGACGTACATCGACTGGTCCCGGCGGCGGTGCTTCGTCGAGCCGGTCGAGGGTGGCGGCAAGGCGCGGTGGGGCGGGGTCGGTTCCGGCCGTTCCGCCTCGTACGAGCTGACCCGCTCCGCCCGGGAGGTCCTGCTCGGCACCGATCCGCCCGTCGCCTTGACCCGCCGCGCTGAAGCCGCCCTCGCTCAGGCTCGCGACAGCGGTGCGGAATCGGTGCACCCTGCCGGGACAGTTGTTATCCGCGGTGGTCGGGACACGAACGTGCGCTGGTGGACTTGGGCCGGCTATCGGGCCAACGTCACCCTGGCTGCCACGCTCTCGGACAGCGCCGACCCTCTCCAGCGCCCAACAGACACGTACATCCGACTCCGCGAAGACTTGACTCTGGACGAGTGGAATCGAGCCAAGGCCGCGGCAATAGATCAGCTCTGCCTCCCCGCCGTCGACACTCGCGCTATCCATGGGCTCAAGTTCAGCGCCGCGCTCCCTCAGCGGCTTGCAGAGGCCACACTCGCCGCGCGTCTCGCGGATCTCGATGGCGCATCGGCTGCACTCGAGGAAGCCTCAAAGTTCGTGGCTGTGGGCGACTGAGCGACCCCGAAGGGCAGCACCGGGGAGTGGAGCATCCTTCAAGCCGCGGTCGGCGTGGGACGTGGCAGCTCCCCTGGCTCAACCGGCCGCACTACACCCTGTGCGAGATCGGGGCGCGATCGCGCCCCTGAATCTGGACCTGCGCGACGGTCCCCGCCTGCACGAATACAACGCCGGAAGGCGGCTGACCTCGAACGTCGTGCTCGAACACGGCACCGAAGCCAGCGCCTTCGGTGCGTTCAACTACCGGCTTGGCATGACGTTGGCCGAGTGGGCCTGCCGCTCACTGGTGGGCCTCGGCGACACACGGCACATCGAGAACACCTGGCCCATGGGCATCCGGGACCCGGCAGCCGGAACGAAGCTAGCGAAGGGGCAGAAGAATCCTCGGTCCGCATTGTGGGGCAGGCACCATTCCGGGGCCGCCACTGGCTGGTCGAGGCCCTATCAACCTGCGCCGAGCTCTTCCAAGCCGACCGGCAGATCGCGGATCGGAAGCCGGGGCGACGCACGGAGGACCACACCACCGACGACAAGAAGGACGAACTGGAAGAGGCTGTCGACGGCCGGTCGCGAATACCGCGAGCGTCAGGAAAAAGTCAGGCCCATCGTCCAGCGCCTGCTCCGCGAGGGTCTTCACGACCTCCCGCGACCGGTCCTGGGCGCACCGCTTGACGGACACCCCGCGTTTCACCCTCACTCCGGTGGCCCTCGAAGCCACCACACCCGAGACCTACCTGGCGGTGGACGCCGACGGTCTGTTCCCACCTTGGCCAACGCCGAGGACCACGCATTACTGAGGAAGGGCGCACGTGAGCGCACACCATGCAGGCACACGCTGCATGGGCCGCCGCCGCTGGGAACGCCCTGGGACTTCTCTGGGACTTCCAGCTGCATCAACAGGCACGTGCGTGAAACAGCCGAAAGGCCGTTCATGCTGGTCAGCGCCCCTCGACTGCCCTTCGCCGCAGGTCACGGGCCTCGCTGATCTCTTCCGGGACATCTGACGCCCCCGCAGGCCAGGAGCCGCTTTGCCCCCCTGGGCCGTCTCCGGGCCGTCGTCGGTATCTCCGCGCGTGCGGAAGACACCGTCGACGGCCCTCCGAGCCCGGTCCTGACTGTTGGGCATCGGGCGGGTGCAGGTGCGCAAGGTGAAGCCGGGATCACTGTGCCCCGGGTACTCGGCGAGAGCCTTGACGTTCTCGCCCGCGTCCAGAAGCACGGACACGTAGAAATGACTCCGGCGACATCCACGGCAACGTCGCTTGTAGTGGCGGTCGTCGCTGGGTGGCGTGCTCGGAATGCGGCCGCGACGGTCGGCCGGCCCGAGCAGGTCGGACCAGGAGATCGCCCATGTGCGCAGCGGGGCCCGCACCGTTCGCGGATCGCGCCGCGCGAGCCCTGCATCCTCACCCGACGCGTCTGCCGCCGTCGGCCGCGGGTGCCGCCCGAGGCGCTGATGGAGGGGCCCACTGCCGCCGTCGGCTTCCCGCGACTGATGCGTGCGGTACCGGGGGAGGGTTGTCACCGCCCGCCGCTACGGTGGCCCGCATGACCGATACGAAGTACTGGACTTCTGCCCCGGACCGGATAGTTCGCGGCTCGATGGGCCTGTGTCATCTCACCGTGGCTGAGCCGCCGTTCAACATCGATGCCCGCAGCCTCCCGGCCAACGACTCCGATCAGGCCCGCCTGTTCGTCGAGTCGTTCGACAGCATCGAGGAAGTCCTGGCGGATCTCGGGCCGCGCTCCGTGCAGACGCCGCTGCCCTCGTCGGTGCGTTCCGATCTCGACATCGTTCATGCCACCGTGTGGGGCGGCATGCGGGCCGTCTCCACCCCTGTCTTCGCCGACGACGGCAACGGAAACCCGCTGTTGGCCGAATCCGAACGGATGCGGGAGCGCTTCCCCGCAGCGCGGATCGTGGGCCACGTCACCTACTACGGCGGAATGGAGCACACCGAAACCGTCGTGATGCTCCCCGACGGCGCCATGTTCCACGCCTCCGGCTGGCCCAGCGACGAACCGTTCGTCGTCCTGGGCGACCCCGACGCCGTCATCGCCTCCCTCGGCCTGAGCAGTTGGAAGCTCACCGCCGCCGATATCGACATGGGCCAGCCTCTCCACGAGATCGAATGGGCCTCCCTGGCCGGCCTGGCACTGGGGCACTCCGACCCCTGGGGATGGGAGGAGATGCAGACCACCGCCTTCCGCGTGCAACACAGCGAGCTGTCCGTCTGCTCGCTGGAGGGCCTGTACTTCGTCTGAGGCGCAAGGCAGCGGCGGCCGTTGCACCCGGAGGGAGCGAGGATCGGAATATCGGCACTCCATTAACTCCTCGTTACCTGCGTGAGTACCGCGACGAGTGGGGAGCGGGGGAATCGCCGAGCGCCGTGACCCATGCGCCACAGCAATGTGGAAAGCCACCGCACCCCCGTACGCCTCGCTGGAACGCGGGTCGTGAGGGGGTGCGGTGGCACATGTGGTGTTCTCTGCGGCCTTGCGGCTGAGTTGGGGTGCTATCAGGGGGCCGGGCCGGTCGGCGGCCGGCGCCCCGCTAGCCCGCTGAGCGGCCGAAGAACTCCAGCTCGGCGATGGCTACTTGCTTCTTGTCCGCGGTGCCGTACGCGGTGTGCAGCACCAGTCGTACGGTCATCGCGTTCCGTACGGACACATCGATCTTCTGTGCCCCGCCGTCGTTGATCCTCTGGTGCGAGATGTACTGCTTGCCCGCGGAGTCCGTCACGATCAGGTCGAACTCCTGCGGGCGGGCCGGGTCGGTGGCCTGGGGGGTGCGGGCGGAGGCGCCGGGCGTGATGACGATGTTCAGCAGGTCGGTGGGCTGGCCGAATCCGGCCTCCAGGTACTGGCCGTCGGAGGCGCCCGAATAGCCCGTTCCCCACCAGGTGTTGGAGTAGCCGTCGAAGGCGAGCTTCGGGGCGTTCTTGGGCCCGGAGTGCGAGGCCTTCCACTTGGCGGTGGGCACCGGGACGCGCTTGGCGAAGTGGTCCTGGACGGCCCGCGCGGCCGGCGGGCCCCCGATGATGCCGCCGACCACGACGACGGCGATCACGGCCGCCACCACGGCACGGGTGATCCACCGAGTGCGGTCGCGGTGCAGTCGCGGGCGCTCTCCGGCATACGGGCCTTCGGCTTCCGGGCGGGCGGTGTGGGTGAGGGGGGAGGCACAGCTGCGGCAGAAGTGGCGACGTGGCGCGTTGGGCGTGCCACAGCTGGGGCAGGGAGTTCCGTTTTCGGGCTCGGGGGCCGCCTGCGGGGTACGGACCCGGGGCCGGGCCGCGTCGGGCCGGCCGGGCAGCACTCCGCCGGGTGCCTCCGGGGGCGGCGTGGGCGAGGCGTCCGGCACGGGGACCAGGAGGGCGCGGATGCCGGTCTCGGAGACGTTCCCGCCGGCGGCCGGACGAGGAGTGGGGGCGTTCTGGCCGTGCGGATGCTCCGGGCCGTTCGGGGCGGGTCGGGACGGGTCCGCCCCTCCGCCGTGGGCGGCGGCGGCCGGGAGCGGGGTGGTCGGGTTCTCGCCGCTGCCCTGACGCGGGGCGGCGGGCCCGTTGGTGGCGCCCCCGGCAGCGGGAGCGGTGGGGCTCGTCCCGGGCGCGGCGGCGGCCGGACCGCCCGGGCGGGCGTGAGTGCCGTCCGGCCCGTTCGCCGCGTGGTGGGTGGGCGCCGCGTCCGGCGGGGACGCGGGCCGCGGAGGCCCGGGTGACGGCACCGGCGGGGCGGCGGCAGGCGGCGAGGACGTCGAGGCGGCAGGCCGGTCCCAGCGCAGAAAGGCCCCGCAGGAGTCGCAGAACGACTGCCCCGTCGGGGGTGCTGGAGCGCCGCAGTCCGGGCAGGTGGGGTGATCGGTGGCCATGGGTCAGGTTCCTTCAGAGGTCGCTTCAGGGCTGGGTTCAGGCGTCGCTTCAGGGGCGAGTGGTGCGGTCACCTCGACCGTGAAGGGGAGGTGCGCCGGACGGGCCGCCGCGACGACGGCGTGCAGACGGTGCGGGTCGGTGGATGCGGGGTCGTGGACCCGCAGGGTCACCCGCAGGCCGGGGTGCGGGGATCCGGGGAACGGGCCGAGGGGGCGGGTGGACCGGGTCGCGCCGCCGCTCTCGGTGATCTCCGGGCGTACGCCGAAGGCCAGATGGACCGCCTCGGACAGGCCTCGCCGGGTGCCGCGGACGCGGTGCAGAGCGACGGCCGTGGCCACCGCGCGGCGGCGGGTGGCCGGCGGTTCCGTACCGTCGAGTTCGGTGCCGACCCAGGTGGTCAGCCAGTCGACGAAGTCCTCCGGCGCGAGGGCGGGCGTGAAGTAGCTCTCCAGGCAGTCCAGCACGTTGAAGAGCGGGGCGAGGACGACGTCGAGGCCCTCCACGAAGCGCTGGGTGAAGTCGTCGTCGGCGTAAACGGCGGGGAGCGCCGCGCCCAGGGGGTGCGGGGAGACCATCCCCACGGGGGTGCCCCTCATCGTGCCTCGATCACGCGGACGCGGTGGTCGAACGGGAACAGCAGCGCGGACGGGGCGAGTTCGATGCGGTCGGTGGCCTCGCCGCGGCGGCCGGTGAGCGGGTCGGCGGGGTGCAGCAGGACCTCGTCGACGAGTTCCACGCCGGGTACGCGCTGCAGGGCCGCGAAGATCTCACCGGAGCGCAGCGGGCGGCCGAACGGCCAGCCGTCCCCGTGCGCGCCGCCGGTCAGCGGGTCGAGGTAGGCGTAGAGCGCGTCCAGGGCCTCGGCCCGTACCCGCTCGGCCCGCGCCGCCCGGAAGGAGTGCAGCGTCGCGACGACCGTGACGCCCTGATAGAAGGGCGGACCGACCGCGAGGCGGGTACCCAGGGGGCGGCGCTCGTCCAGGAACCGGGTGATCCGGCCCAGGAGTTCGTCGCCGGGCACCAACTGCTCGAAGCGCAGGCGCCCGCCGCGGTCGGGGACGGCCTGGGGGACGACCAGGACACGGACGGCGTTCTCACCGGTGCGGGCCGCCGCGCCGGCCTGGCCCGTCCCGCCGGTGCCGGCGCCGGGCGCGGGCTCGGCGGGATCGACCGCGAGGCAGGAGATACGCGACACCTCAGGCGCCGCGCGTCGCGCCAGCTCCTCGTAGTCGCGGGCGGTCACGGCCCGTTCCTGAGCGCGCAGCGCGATCGGCGCACGCACCTTCGCCTCCTGCACCGTCTCGCCGTCGACCCCGCCGCGCGCCGCCTCCCTGTTCTCCACCCGCGCCACATACGGGATGGAGCTGCGCAGCACCTGGATCGCGCCGCGCGCCACATTTCCGGAGCGCCCGCCGCCGGTGCGGTAGTGCGCGGCCCGGATGACCGCACCCTTGGGTGGTACGGCCCCGAACTGCCGTATCTCACCGTCCGGTTGGCGCACCGACGGGCCGAAGGCGATTTCACCGGTGGCGGCGTTGAGCGTGAGGTGCCGGTCGTACGGGCCCGAGGCGGCGAAGTCGGCAACGACCTCCCACTCCTGCCAGCCGTCGCCGTCGGAGACCTCCAGCAGCAGCGGCGGACGGTCCGCGACGACGGGTGCCTGCGCCAGGCGCAGCCGCTGGGCGGGCACGCCCGAGGACTCGCCGAGCGGCTCGTCCCGCACCACCTCGGCGTGCGCGACCGTGGTCGTGCCGCCGATGGTGAACGCGGATGCGGACCGTACCGTCGGTGAGGCGCTGTAGAACGGCTGGCCGGGTGCGGCCTCGACGACCCGGCAGCGCAGCCAGGCTGCGTCGATCCGGCCGACGCGCGAGACGAGGTGCCCGGTGGGGACGTGCAGCACGACCTCGCCGGGCCGGTTGAGGCCACCGGTGGAGTCCTCCTCAGTGTCGCACTCCACCCATCCGTCGGCCGTCCATGCCTCCCAGCGCAGCGGCGGCTGACGCGGGTCGACGCCGACCCCGTCCACCCGGCTGTCCAGCCGCAGTACGGCCGCGCACCGCGGCACCGCCGCCGACAGCCCGAACAGCAGGGTGTCGCCCGGCTGCGGGGCGGCCGCGAAGACGGCCACGTCGCGACCGCCGAAGACGTCCTGACTGCGGTCCTCGGGGGCGGTCCCGGCCTCCTGCCGCAGCACGGCGGTCAGTTCGCAGGGCACGACCGTCAGGTCCTCCTCGGTGGCGAAGGACACCGCCTCCTCGGTCTCGGTACGGCCGGTGGCCACCTCCGTCCCGGCGGGCAGCACGACGGGCTCGGGCTGCGGGGCGGAGAGCCAGAAGGTGACATCGGCACGGGCGGCGGAGGGCGGGAAGAGGGTGACGCCGAGCAGGTCGAGGAAGGCCAGATGGTTCTTTTCCGGCACCCGGTTGAGGCGGTAGACGATCTGGTCGGCCATGTGCGCGACGGCCTCGATGAGGGTCACGCCCGGGTCCGAGACGTTGTGGTCGGTCCACTCGGGGCAGCGCTGCTGGATATAGCGCTTGGCGTCGTCGACGAACTGCTGGAAGCGGCGGTCGTCGAGGTGGGGTGCGGGCAGGGCCATCAGGCTTCGCTTTCGGTGGACGGTGATTCCGTGGAGGGGATCACGTAGAAGGGGAAGACGAGGCTGCGCGGGTTGTTGGTGCCGCGCACGCTGTAGCGCACGTCGATGAACAGCACGGACGGGTCGTCGGGCGCCGGGCTCACCTCGACGTCCTGGACCTCGATGCGCGGCTCCCAGCGGTCGAGCGAGGACCGCACCTCGTAACGGATGCGGCCGGCCGTCGCCTCGTTGACCGGCGCGAAGACCATGTCGTGCACGGCGCAGCCGAACTCCGGGCGCATCGGCCGCTCGCCGGGCGCGGTGGCGAGCACCAGCCTGATCGACTCCTCGATCTCGCGTTCGCGGCGGGCCAGCGCGATGCCGCCGCCCGCGTCCGTACGCAGCGGAAAGGTCCAGCCCGCGCCGACGAACTGTTCACTCATGTCCGGTGACCCCCTTGAGGTGCATGTCTGTCCACTTCCTCAAGCCCCCTAGAACGGAATGCCGTTGCGCAGGACGGCCGGTGCGTTAAGCGTGACCGTGGCCGGCGAGTTGATGGCCGCGGCGGCGCCCGCGTTGACGGCTACCGCGCCGACCGCGCTGACGGAGACCGCGCCGACCGAGTTGACGGCCACCGCGCCGGCCGACTTGAGGCTGATGGCGCCGGTCGCGTTGATGTCCGCGACGGCGCCCGCCATGACGCCGAACTTCGCGCCCGCCTTGATGTCGACCGCCCCGCCGGCGCTCATCGTCAGCGAGCCGCCCGCGGTCAGCGACAGGTTGCCGCCCGCCTTGATGCTCACGTTCCGGGTCCCGGTGATGGAGACGGAGCCGTCGCTGCGGATGGTGACCTGGGTGCGCGTCTCGTCCATGTGGACGGTGAGCTTGCCGTTGCCCGTTTGCAGCCTGATGCCGCTCTTCATCCGGGACTTGGCGTCGACGAGCTCGACGGTGTGGCCGCTGCGCGAGGCGATGGAGCGCCAGTTGATCCGGCCGCTGGTCGGGTCCACCGCGGGCAGACCGTCCGGCTCCGGGGTCGGCTTGTCGATGCCGTTGTAGAGCCCGGCGAGTACGTAGGGATGCTCCAGCGAGCCCCGGTCGAAGGCGCACAGCACCTCGTCGCCGACCTCCGGCAGGATCAGTCCGCCGCCCCGTACGCCGCCCAGCTGCGCGACCCGGCACCAGTCGCTCTCGTAGGTGTCCGAGAGCCAGGGGAAGCGCAGCCTGACCCGGCCCAGCTTCAGCGGGTCCTTGGCGTTGCTGACCAGCGCCATGGCGACGCCCGGCATGGGCGGCGCCGCGCCCACGCCGCCGGACGCGAGCCCGTACAGCGACCGGAACTGCCGGCCCGAGACGGTCAGCCAGGTGGTGAACTGCCGTCCGGACTCGAAGACATGGCGTACGCCGGTCGCGGTGTACTTCCCCTCGAAGGGGAAGCCGGCGCCCTTGAGCGCGACCGGCCGGCCCGGCGTCAGCTGCGGATTCCCGGTGACCGCCACCTCCAGCTCCGCGAAGGAGCCCGCCACGTCGTCGGCGAGGGCGCGGGCGGCATGGGTGACCTGGGCCTGGGTGGTGAACGGGGTGTCGGTGGCGGTCAGTTCGGAGGCGCCGAAGGGCTTGCTGAGCGCGCCGGGCGCGATGTCGGCGACGATGTCCTTGCTTGTCGTGGCCGGGGACTCGGCGGACAGGGCGCGCTTGGCGCGCATGTTCCAGCCGCGCGCACCCGCCTTGGCGACCTGCCCGGCGGCGGTGACGGCGATCCGGCTGTGCAGCGCGTTGTGGCCGAACTCCAGGACGTACGGGCTCTGTGCGGCCGGCGTGGTGTCCGCGGGCGCGGAGGAAGCCGGGGCGAGCCTGCCGAACCGCAGCTTGCCCTGCGGGTCGAAGGAGAGGTGGACGTCGTTCTCCTGGGCGAGGCGGAGCAGGAAGTCCCAGTCGGTGATATTGGGCTGGGTGGCCAGCTCGTAGACGGTGCGGGTGGCCTCCACCGTGCCGAGGGTGAGCCTGTTGAGGCCGGCGAGGCGGCGCACGATGTCGCTCGCGGTCATATTGGGGTAGCCCGCGACCCGGCGGTTGCGCAGCAGCCGGTGCCCCGGGTCGTAGCCCCGGACGACCAGGGACTTGCCGCTCGCGTCCGCGTCCACTTCGAGAGCGGTGATCTCGCCGGTCAGCATGGGCGTACCGCGCTGCCCGTCGGTGAACGGTGACAGCACCGCCTTGGCACCGATCTTCATCTGCGGGAAGGTCTGGAGGATGTCCGAGCCGCGGTCGGCGAAGGTGAGCTGAAAAGCGGAAGGGACGTTGACGCTGGCGTCCACCCAGCCCTCGGTGAGGAGGGCGGCCAGCCGGTCGGGCAGCACCGCGCCGCCGATCTCCACATGCAGGACGCTGGTGTACGTCTTCTCGCTCATCGGTTGGCCTCCTGGATGGTGGGATGACCGGAGGGGCTCTGCGCGGAGGGGCCTTCGGGACGGCCCTCGGGCGGGCCTTCGTCGGCGGCGGGCAGCAACAGCTCGGTGCCCGGCCGCAGCCGCATCGGATCGTCGATCTCGTTCGCCTCCGCGATCAGCCGCCAGCGGGTCGCGTCCCCGTACTCCCGCCAGGCCAGCGAGGCGAGCGAGTCACCCGCGACCGTGCGGTGGATGCGGCGGGCGGAGAGCGCGCCGGAGGTGGGGTTCTGCCCCTTGGTGGGCATCGCCACCTCGGTGAGGGACAGGGCGCAGAGGGCGCGGATCGGCTCCCCGGTGGGGTTGAAGAGGGTGTACGTGGCGCTGACGCTCGTCACGTACGCGACGAACTGAACGGTGTTGAACGCCCCCCAGGAGAAGCGGACCCAAGGCGGCGAAGGGCGCTTGGAGTTGACGCTCTGGGGTGTCACCTCGCAGCAGGAGAGCAGGAGTTCCACCTGCTTTTGCACCTTCCCGGCGTTCGGGGTGCCGGAGGCGTCCAGGAACACCTCCAGCTGGAGCGTGGCGGGCCGGGCACCGGTGAACTTCGGCGGCGCGCCGCGCGTATAGGCGACCGCGGCCTGGGTGTGCCACTCCGCCTCCCGCCCGAGCTGCAACTGGGTCGGATTGAACTGGAACTCCACCTCACCGATGCGGCCGCCGATGGAGCCGCCGAGGTCGGTGGGGGGCTGATGGATCGCGAGCGCGGCCCGTACGAGGCTCGCGCCCGCCTTCCCGCCCGTCGGCGCGGCCACCTCAGGCACCTCCCGCGTCGGTGAACCCGTGGTGCGCGATCTCCAGCGTCTCGGTCGCCACGGCCGGGCTGGCCGGGTCCAGACTCGGCCCCTGCCAGCGCACGGGCAGCACCTCGACCAGACCCCACTGCGCGACGATCGAACCGTCCGCGCGCAGGGCGGCGATCTGTGCGGTGGGCCTGCGGATACCGGTGGCGATGGAGGAGATCCAGGCCGCCACCCGGGAGGTGTCGGCGGTGAGGGGCCGGGTGAGACGGATCGTCGAGTACGTCACGCGGGTGGGCAGCTGCCAGACGAATCCGTTGTTGCCGCCCTCCTGCCGCTGCTCCACCTCCACCTCGGAGGCCAGCCCGTCACAGCCGTTGAACAGGCCGAGGTCCTGGCCGTCGATGGACAACTTGAAGAAGACGGTGGATCCGGGGTCCTGGGGCGCGGGCATGGCCGTTCTCTCTTGGGGGCTGAGGGGGTGGTGGGGTGTGCGGTGGTGGTTCGGGCGGGTGGGTGGGTGGGTGCGCTGTGTTCGGTCAGCTCTGTTGGGTCAGTTGTGTTCGGTCAGCGGCCGCGGTCCCGCAGTCGGCCGACGCGTTCGCGGTCACTGCGCAACTCCGCCCGCAGCAGCCGCGACAGCGGTGCCACGAGGCGCCGGGCGAGCTCGTCGAGCTCGGCGGGGGTGGATCGCGCGGAGGGAGGTGCGGGCGGCGGGGCGGAAGTGGGGGGTGAGGCGGCGGGTGATGACGGGGGTGATGCAGGGGTGGACGTCCGGGACGGAGTGGGGCGGGTGGATGGGGTGGGCGTGGCAGTGGCCGGCGTTGAGGGGGGCGTGGGAGCGGTGGTGGGGGTGGTGGAGCGGGCTGGGGATGCGGTGCGCTGGGCAGGTGTGGCGGCCGGTGCCGACGGGCTTGCCGGGGTGTGGGCCGAGATGCCTGTGGGGGTGCCTGCCGCGGCACCTGTCGGGGCGGCGCTGGTGCGTTGCACGGGACGGGACGTGGGAGACGGGACGACCGGCCGCATCACCGGCGGGGTGAGGGTGGGTACGGGCGCGGGCATGGCCAGGGGCACGACCGGTGACGCCGGTGGGACGGCGATGCGCGGCTGCCCGTGGGGGGCCGGGACCCTGGGCGGAACCGGGGCCGGGGAAGGGGAGGCAGCCGAGGTCCGCTGGACCGTTGGCCGGTGAGCAGGCGGCTGCGGCGCCGGTCCCCCGGGCCGAACCGGCGCGCTCGTGCTCGGCGCGCGCAGCGGCACGACGGGCGTGGGCCGAGGCCCAGTTCCAGGCCCAGCTCCAGGCCAAGCTCCAGGCCCGGTTCCGTGCCCGGTTCCGTGCCCGGGCCTCGGCCCCGGTCCCGGCACCGGTGCCGGTGCCGCGCCGTATCCGGCATGCCCGCCCGATCCGGCGTGCCCGGCACTTCGGTGAGCAGGCTCGCGCGCGGCGAGCGCCCGAGCCGTTGCGAGAGGGGCACGTCGTACGCCCGGCGAGGGGGCTGGGGCAGCGGGCGCGGCGCCGTTCCCGGTCGCCGCTTCGCGCGTCGGTAGGGAGGTTCGCGGCGCCTCGGCACCGGTCGGCGCCTGCTGCGGTGGGGTGCCCGTCGTTACGTATGCGGGTCGTGGGGCGGTACGTGTAGGGGTGCGCTGGACGGCGGTGCGGCCGGGGGCTTCCGATGGTGGTGTGGTGGAGCGCGGAGAGTCCTGAAGGGGAGAGGGCTGGGGCTGGGGCTGGGTAACGGTGAGCGGCTTTGCGGATCCTCGGAGCGGTTCACCGGCTGCCGACGCGGTAGGCCGACGAGGCGCCTGGGGACGGGCGGTGGCTGTCGGGACCGGATCCGGCTGACCTTGGCGGTGGGGCGGCTGGTAGCGGGCGGGCGCGACCCGTTGGACGGTCGTGTTGTCCGCAGGTACGGGTACGGGTACCGGCACGGCCTGCGCAGGGGCTCCGCTCGGGGACGCCGGAGCAGGAGCGGGCGTGGGCATGGACGGGGGCATGGGCATGGCCGCCGGCTGCTCGCGGGCGGCGTCGGCTCCTGAGGGACGGGGCGGGAAGGCGTCGTCGCGCAGCGGCGGAACCGGCGGCGTGCTCGCGCGCTGGACGGGCGTCGGCGCCGCCGCACCTCCCGACGGCTCAGCGGGAACGAACGGTGCGCCGATCAACGGGCGTCGCCGGCCGGCTCGCGCCGTCGCCGCGGTGCTCGCTTCGGCACCTCGCGCCGGGCCCGAGGACGAGGACGAGGACGAGGACGAGGACGCATCGGTCCCGGCCGACCGCTGCGCCACTCGACGGCGTTCCTCCGGCGTCACGGATGACGGACCGCTGCCGGAGTCGGTCGGGGTTGCGGCTGCGGGGGTGGTGGCTGCGGGGGTGGTGACGTTGCCCAGGGGCGCTGCCCCTGGCCGTGACGCCGTCCGCGACGCGGTGGCCTCCGGCTCTCCGGGACTGCCGGAGGAGGGCAGCGGAGCACCAAGTCCCGTGGTGTGGCGCCGGGTTGACGCCGATCGCTGCACGGGGTGGTCCGCTCGGGGGCGGTCCGGTCGGGACTCGTGCGCGCTCGGCGTGACGGCGGGGGCAGGCGTGGGCGGGGGCGGGGGCGTGGACCGGGACGACGTGGGCGTGGACGTGGACGGTGCCGTCGGCGCGGCGGGCGACGTAGACGAAGGTCCACCGCGCGGCTTGCTCGGCGGGGCGGCTACGGGATCCGTGCCGCGCCCAGGACCGCTCGCGACGGCGTCGACTCCGGCTCCGGGTGCGTCTCCGGGGGCCGCAGTGGGGGCACCGTTCGGCATGGCGGGAGTCGACGGTGCAGCTGCCGCGGCAGGTGCACTCGGCGGATCGGAAGGGGCCACCGGGGCAGCCGGCGGAGGCGTGGCCGCGGGCGGCTTCGGCGCGGGCGTGCTCGCCTCCGCCGCCGGTTCGGGGGCGGGCCGCCGTACCCGGCGCACGGCCGCCCGTCGCTGCACTTCCCGCACGGGGGTTTCGGGACGTACAGGGACGGGGGCCGGCGTCGCCGCCGCGTTCATGGGAGTCGCGGCGGGTGTCCCGGGTCCCGGCAGGGGAGTCGGGCCCGGGACGGCTGTGGGCCGAGCGTCGGCCGGGGCCGTCGGCTCGGCGACGCTCGGCGCCGAGGAGTCCGGCGCCGAGGAGCCCGGCCTCGAAAAGCCAGGCGTGGGCAAGCCCGGCGTGGGCAAACCAGGCAGGGGCGAGCCAGGTGCGGGCGCGCCAGACATGGGCGACCCCGGCGTCCGGGCCGCATCGCCCGTCACGCCCGGAGTGACGCCTGCCCCGGACCGGCCTGCCCCGGACCCGCCCGCCGACGCGGGGCCGGTCGGCGTCGGGCCGAGCGGCGTCAGCCGGCGCGGCGGTACGGCGGCCACCCGTGGCGCCGACATCAGCGCGGGGCGTCGCGGCTCCCGCCGCACGGCAGTGGGCGCGGACACCAGCCGCTGCACGGCCGACGGCCGGACCGGTCCCGGTCCCACCGCCCCGTGGCTGGTCCCACCGGCCCTACTAGCCCCACTCGCACCACCGGCCATGCCGACCCCATCGGCCCCGCCAGGCTCGTCGCCCTCAGCCTCGTCGTTCCCCCGCCCCGCGACCGGCAGTCGCAGCAGCGGCAGATCGAGGCGGGCCGGGCTGCCCGCGCCGGTTGCCGGAATGGGGGTGAGGACGCCGCGCAGCATCCCGCCGGGTGCCGAGGCACGTACGTCATGCCCCAGGTCACCCCCGAAGGAAGGATCGCGATGCGCGCTCAGCGACGAGGCGAAACCGGCCTCCGAGACGGTGCGGGGCGCCCCGAGAATCCTCTGGACGGGCGGCACCGCCGACCAGCCGCCGCCCTCACCTTTCCCCTCGCTCCCGGCACGGGCGTCCACCGCCGCCCCGCCCTCAGGCCCCTGCGCGCCCCGCGCACTCCGAGGCCCCCGCCGCCACTTGAACAAGCCCATCCCCCGTCACTGCTTCCCTTCGGCCCGTTCCACCAGGGCCGCACTCTGCGCCACGTACGCGCGCCGGTCGGCGTGTTCGAGGTCGAGAATCTCGTCCATCCCCCAGTGGAAGTGGTAGGCCAGATAGGCGACTTCCTCCTCGATGCGACCGGCCGCGTACGTCACGATTCCCCCAGGCGGCTCCCGGCCAGCTCCACCTCGAAGGACTCCTCGCAGTGCGGGCAGGCCACGGCGGCACGGGTGTGTCCCTCGGCGTTGATCTGCCGGTAGAAGTCCTGCAGAAAGGCCAGGTCGGAGGCGAACATGTTCTCCACCGTGCCGTCGTGCACGGACCCGAGCGTGCCGAGCCGGGTGATGACCCGGCCGAGCAGCACGACCGACAGATAGGCCGGGTTCTCGCGTACGCGCACATCCCGCAGCGGAATCAGTTCGTCCCGTGCCGTCGCCAGACGCATGGCGCCATTGCGGTGGACGGTCCCGGACTCGTCCACAAAGCCGCGCGGCAGCTCGAACTCGAACTCCGTGCGCAAAGGCTCGCGTTGCTGTTGTGTCCCCGCCGGGCCGTCGCGCCGCATTATTCGATGACCAGCTCTTCGAAGACGATGGTGACCTGTTCGGTCAGCGCGGCCGCATCGCCCGCCTTGACCCCGCTGGTCTCCACCTTGCTGCACCAGGCATTGCGCATGTTGTAACGCTTCACCGGGTTGTTCTGGTAGTCCATCATCATGATGGTGGCGTTCTTACGGGCCGAACCCATATCGCCCGCAATGGACTTGTTGATCCACTCGCTGAACGCGCCGCTCTGCGTCATACCACGGGTCACCGTGCACTCGCCGGCCTTCTTCGTGCCGGGCATCTTCTTCACGACGGGCTTTCCGTCCGCCGAGACCTGCTGGTATTCGATGACGTCCTGCTCCATGGTCAGACCACTGACCTCCTGCAGATATTCGACCATCACGCCGTCGATCTGCAGGCCGAAATTGTGTGAGGTGAGGGCATCACCGGGCTGAAGGGACAAGGTGGTTCACTCCTGTTGAGGGAAGAAAAGGTGACGGGAGAAAGAAAGGAAGGGGACGGGGCTACGACCCGTATACGGCTGCTACTCCTCCAGCTCTCCGCCACCGCCCGAGAACTGCGCCAGCCGGAAGACCACGAACTCGGCGGGCTTGACCGGTGCGATGCCGATCTCGCATACGACGCGTCCCAGGTCGACGGACTCGACGGGGTTGGTCTCCGCGTCGCACTTCACATAGAAAGCGTCCTCGGGCCGCTGTCCGAACAGCGCTCCCGAGCGCCATTCATTGACCAGGAAAGCCGAGATATTGCGCCGGATACGGGCCCACAGCGCCTCGTCGTTCGGCTCGAACACCACCCACTGGGTGCCGATGAGAATCGACTCCTCCAGGTAGTTGAAGTAGCGCCGGACATTCAGGTAGCGCCACGCGGGGTCAGAGGCCATGGTCCGCGCGCCCCATACCCGGATTCCGCGTCCGGGGAATGCCCGGATGCAGTTCACACCGACCGGGTTGAGCAGGTCCTGCTCGCCGCGGGTGATCTGCAGTTCCAGATCGACCGCGCCCCGCACGATTTCATTGGCCGGGGCCTTGTGGACACCCCGCTCGGAGTCGTTGCGCGCCCATATGCCGGCCATGTGGCCGGACGGCGGCACGGTGCGCGACTGGCCGGAGGCCGGGTCGAAGACCTTGATCCAGGGGTAGTAGAGCGCGGCGTACCGGGAGTCGTAACCGGCGACCTCCTGGCGCCACTTACGGATGTCACGGGCGTTCAGCGAGGGCGGCGGGTCGAGGACGGCCATCCGGTCGCCCATCAGCTCGCAGTGCGCGACCAGCCCCAGCTGCACGGCCTTGACGTGCTCCAGGTCGATCAGGCCCTGCTGGTAGGCGGCCATCAGGTCCGGTACGGCGACCATGTTGACCTCGTCGAGCGCCTCCAGGCCGCCGAAGCCCGTACGGTCGGCGGAGTCGCCGATGAACCGGCGGGGGTCCAGCCGCTCGACGGCGCCGTTCCCGGCGGGGGCGGCGGGCGCCGGGGCGGGCGGGGAGAGGGTGACGCTCTGGGCGTCCGGCTTCGCCAGCTGTGCGGCCGCGACGGTCTCCTCGACGACGATCGCCTTGGACCGCTGCTTGACCTGCGCGACGACGTAGTTGCGCGCGCTCTTCTTCGCGCTGACGTCAAAGCTCTCGACGACCTTGTCGCCGTCCTTGACCACGAGCTTGAAGCGGTCGGCGGCGCCCTCACCCTCGGCGTCCTGCACCTCGACGGTGAGCGCACCGCCGTGGGTGGAACCGGCCGCGATCGCCGCGACCTTGAAGGTCCCCAACGACACCGGCTCCCCGGTGGTCAGCTCCCTGGGCGTCGCTTCCGAGGGTGCCGAAGGCTGCGGACCGTCCGCGGCCCCGCCCACGCGTACGACGTATGCCGCCGTGCCGCCGTTGTTGAAGAACCCGTACACGGAATGCGCCAGGTAATACCCGTCCGTGAACTCCCCGAAAGACGCCACGTACTGGGACCAGTTCGTCACCAGGGTCGGTTCGTTGAGCGGGCCGGTGGGCGCCAGGCCGACAAAGGCCGCGACGGAGGTGCCGACACCTTCGATGGGGCGTGAACCGCTGGCGACTTCCTCGACGTAGACGCCGGGGGACAAATAGGTGGGCACGGTCTTCTCTCCTCAGGTGGAACGGGGTATTACCAGGCGTCCACTGCGCCGGGTGTCATGGGCGTGTCGTTGCGCCAGATGCGCTGAGGGGCACCCGGCGCGGTGGGCCGCGGGCCGGTCACGGATGGTGGAGCACATAAAGCTTGTAGAGCAGTTCGAGCTGACCGCCCATGGACTTCTGCGGATTGAGGGCGTCGATGTGGAAGGTGTCGGCATGGTGTCTGCCGTCCTTTTCCCATTCCAGGACGTAGTCGATGGCAGAGCAGACGTGATAACTGTCCGGCACCATGCGCGCCTTGGCCTTGATCACCACCTGGCCGATTCCGCCGTCCAGAATCATCTTCTTGACCAGGTTTTCCAGGACGAGGTGATGACCGTTGGCGGCCGCCAGCCCCGCGGCGAGGTTACGGGGAACATTGGGCTGCTTACCGTCGTGTCCGCCGAACGTGAAAGCCAGCAGGTGCAGCCACTGCCAGGTGCCGCCTTCGCTCATGCCACTGGCAATGGCGGCGTTTTTTGCGGAGGTACCACTCATCGCCGCGTTCTGATCGGGCTTCCAGCCGCTCCGTTCACCGCCGCCCCACTTGTCGAGCAGCTTCTTGTCGACCGTAATGGGGCCGACGCTTTTCTCCGTCCCCGGGAACCGGCCCAGCGAGCCCTGCGCGGGCTTGCTCTCGCGGTCCATCACGGAGGGCGGAAGCACCAGCTCTTCCATCTCCGGCATGTCCTTCGCGTACGTGATGACGCGGTGACCGGTGCCGCCGGGCGAGTCAAAGGCGTATGTCGTGCCCTTCTTGAGTTCCGTGCCGTCGGCCAGCGCCACCGCGCGGGGGGTGGCCGAGCCGGGAAGGGGCTTGACCTCCGGGGAGGCGTAGTGGCCGGCCGTGCGCAACTCCTCGGAGATCTCCTGCTGTTGCCCGGGTCCGAGTTCGGGCTTGTGCAGGAGCCACTGCCGGTCGCTGCGCTTGACCATCAGACCGCCGCCGTCGGCGAATCCGGGCTTGGTGCTCAGGTGCTCATAAATGGCCTCGACCTCGGCCCGGACCTGCGGCCAGTCGGCATCGGCCCATCGGTAGCTGTCGCCCTCCTGCGGCCGCGGGTCTTCGAAGTAGAGGTCCCGGATGGTGTTCCAGTCGGTCTCGGAGAGCTTGCGCGGGCGCAGCTCCCGGCGTGCGCTGTGGACTCTCGCGCTCAGGTGCCGTCCCAGCTCGGACAGGGAGTTCGCCTTGGCGTCGAAGCGCTTCAGCAGCGACGCCTTGATCTTCGCGACCTCGGCCTTGTCGGCCCTTGCCGGGGAGCCGGTGTTCACGTCCACGTCCACGTCCATGCGCGTGTTCGTGTCGACGTCCATGCCCATGTCCATGTCCGTGGCGCCGGATGCGCCGTCCAGCTCCATCGGCGCGGGACCGGAGCTCCGCTGCACCGCGGGGCCGGCGCCGGAGTGGTCGTGCGCCTCGGGGTGCGGTGTGAGCTCGTCGTGCGAGCCGCCGCCGGAGAGCACCCGCGCCGCGGTCGCCTCCGCCTCCCGCTCGAACCGGTCCGACGGATCGCTCACCCGCGTCCCGTCGCCCCGGTCCGTCCCCGCGACCGGCCCGTTGCGCTGCTGGATGACATGGGTCAGCTCATGGGCGAGCATGTGGCGGCCGGCCGCCGAGGAGCCGTCGTACCGTCCGCGCTGGAAGACGATGTGCGAACCGGACGTGTAGGCATGGGCGTTGACCGACTCGGCCGATTCATGGGCCGTGGCATCGGTATGGACGCGTACGTCGGAGAAGTCGGCGCCGAGCCGGGATTCCATGTCGGCCCGTACCGAGTCGTCCAGGGGGCGGCCGGGTGTGCGCAGTACGTCCTGGACGGGGGAGCGCTGCACGGCGGGGGGCGCGGTGTGTCCGCAGCCCGCGCCGTGCCGGTGCTGCTCCTGGGCGGCCAGGGCGGCCGAGACGGCCGTGTTGCCCGCGGTCCGTTGAAGAGCGGCGGCGGCCTCCGGGGTGAGGCGCCCCGCCTCCCCGGTCGCCACCGTCCGGCGGGCCGCTTCGGGTGCGGGCGAGGCCGTCGTACGCGCGGCGGGCGCCGCCCCCGAGCGCTCGCGTCCGGAGCCCGGCTGCCGGTCCTGAGCCCGCATGTCGGTCCCCCATCCCCTTCACCACTGCTGACCGTTACGGGTCGGTGCCGATCACCGCTGGTCAGTCATGCCGTTCCTACGCTCTCGACCCTGGCGGACCGGCCGGTCCGGCTGTAGAGACGAACGGGCGCCGCCGGGGGCAGAGAGCGCTGCCCCTTCGGTCATGCGGGAGCAGTCGCACGCGCCGCGTAGTCGAGGTTCTGGGCGCGGATGACGCTGTCGAAGGACTGCTCGCTCCCGGCCCGGCCGTACAGCGCGAAGTAACCGAGGGACTTGCCGTGCTGCAGTGCGCTCGCGCGGTCGGCGGCGGTCTCGTACGTCAGGGTGTCGTCGCCGTCCCGGAGGATGACGGCGGCGAAGTGGTTCGCCCAGCCGTCCGCGGCCGCTCCGGTCAGGTCGATGAAGTGGTTCTCGCCCACCGCGGGCGCCTCGCGCCGCACGCTGAGGCCGCCGTCCGCCGGCCTGCCGATGAGCTGCGCCGCCGCCCCCTGGCAGTCGTTGGGGAGCGTGATGAGCAGTTCGTGCACCCGGCTCTCCTGGGACTCGACGGCGGGGAGCCCGGAGAGGACGTTGGCGGTCAGGCCCGGCATGAGGACGGCGAGGTCCGTCAGGCCGTCCCGGCCGGCGCGTTCGGGATACGGGAACCGCGCGGCGACCCAGCCTCCGCCCATCGTGGCCATCGCCAGTGTCATGGCCTCGGCCCGCAGCCCGGAGACGACGCCGCGCGCGGGCTCGTCCCGTGCCTGGCGGGCCGTCACGATGCGGCGGGTGAGGGCGATGAGCCGCCGGACTTCCCGGGGTTCGGTCAGCGAGCGCTGGTAGGCGGCGCGCTTGTCCTCGCGCCGCGCCGCGCTGTCCCCGCGTACCGGCTCGTGACCGGTGCCCTCGGGGTCCCGGCCCGCGGCTCGTACCGCGGCCTCGGCCCTGGCCTCGTCCTTGTAGACGGGCAGCACCCGGTGCAGGGTGCGCTCCCCCGCCTGCACCGCGGCCCCGCGCTCCAAGGTGATCGCCACCTGGCTCCGGGCGTCGAGGGCGCGCGCGGCGGCCGTGATCATGTCGGCGTCGGCGTACGCCTCGTAGCGGCCCCGGACCGCGATGCGGCCGTTGGCGGAGACCTTGTCGAAGCCCAGGGCGGCTTCCCCCGCCGCGTACCGCTGTACGTCCCGCGCGCTCCCCTGGTCCCGGCCCAGCGCACGGGCGACCCCGGCGTTGCCTGCTGTCCGCTGGAGGGCGCGCAGCGCGTCCGGTCGCCGGTCGGAGAGTGCCGACGCGGCGGTGCGGGTGTGCTCGGGTCCGCGGGCCGGGGCGCGTGACGCCGGTTCCTCGCGCGTGGTCCGCCGTTCGTGTGCGTGCACGTTGGCTCCGTTCTGGCGGGCGTCGGCCCAGGGACCCGAGGGGCCCTCGGTCCGCCGGCCCGTTGGTCCGTTGCCCGTTCGTTCGTGCTGGGCCTGCTGCCGATTTTCGGCCGGAGCGGGGCCGCGCCCAGAGGCGTAAGGGGAACCGAAGGGGCAGGGCGGTTGCCCTTCCGGACAACGGTGGGCGTCGGTGATGCACCGGTGGGCGGCCCGGCTGCGGGGGCGAAAGCGGGAGCAAATAGTGGGTCAATATCGGACGTTTTCGCGTTAGTCCTGGGAAGTCGGTGTCAGTGCACTCGGTTACCGTTTGGGGTAGCCAGCACATGTGTGCGGGTCCAAAAGGGCGGTCTCGCAGGGCGTTACGGGCAAGGGGAGCGAGCAGACAGTGCGCGGCGACGCGGTCGATCCGCAGGACGCAGCGGACGCGGAGGGCAGGGATGTGCGGTTCCAGGTGCTCGGCCCGGTGCGGGCCTGGCGGGGGGACCGGGCCCTGGACCTCGGCCCGCCGCAGCAGCGCGCCATGCTGGCGGTGCTGCTCCTGCACGAAGGCCGGCCGGTCCCGGTACCGCAGTTGGTGGACGCGCTGTGGGGCGAGCGGCCGCCGCCGCGGGCGGTGGGCACGTTGCGTACGTACGTCTCGCGGTTGCGCGGTCTGTTGGAGCCCGACCGGGGGCCCCGGCAGCCCGCGCGCCTGTTGGTGTCGGCGGGCGACGGGTACGCGCTGCGGGTGGCCGGCGGGGCGCTGGATTCGGCCGGATTCGAGGAACGCCTGGTCACCGCCCGCCGGTTGCGGTCGGCGGGCGACCTCACGGGGGCGTACGAGCAGCTGAGGAGCGCACTGGCGCTCCCGGAGGGCATGGCGCTGGCCGGGCTTCCCGGACCGTACGCGCAGCGGCAGCGCGACCGGCTCACCGAACTGTGTGTCACCGCCCAGGAGGAGCTCTTCGCGTGCGTCGTGGAGTCGGGCCGGCGCCCCGCCTCGACGGCCGGGTCGATCGCCGGACTGCGCGCCTTCGCCGCCGAGCATCCGCTGCGCGAACGCGCCCAGGCCCTGCTGATGCTGGCCCTGCACCGCGAGGGCCGGCAGGCGGAGGCCCGCGCGGTGTACGCGGCCGCCCGCCGCACCCTCCTCGCCGAGCTCGGCGCCGAGCCGGGCCCCGAACTCCGCGCGCGGTACGAGGAATTACGGGAAGGTGCGGCCGGGTCGACAGAATCAGCCGGATCGGCGGGCTCCGCTGCCGCTCGACCCGGCCGCGGCCCCGGCCCCGTCTCCGAGGCCGCACCCCCTGCCCGTCGCCGCCCGCTCACCGCCCCACCCCCGCACATACCGTCCCAACTGCCGCCCGATATCGCGGATTTCGTGGGGCGTACGCAGGCCGTCGCCCAGCTGGAGGACGCCCTGCGCGGGGCGGCGGGCGGACAGGCCCCGGTGGCGGCCACCCTCAGCGGGCTCGGCGGGGCCGGCAAGACGACGCTTGCGGTGCATGTCGCGCACGCCGTCCGGCCCCACTTCCCCGACGGGCAGCTGTACGTCGACCTCCAGGGCACGGACCGGACACCGGCCGACAGCGGCACCGCGCTGACGCACTTCCTGCGTGCCCTCGGCGTGACGGCGGGCGCCGTACCGGACGGGCTGGAGCAGAAGGCGGCCCTGTACCGCTCGCTGCTCGCGGGCCGCCGGGTGCTCGTCGTCCTCGACAACGCCCGCGACGGCGCGCAGGTGCGGCCGCTGCTGCCCGGGGCGCCCGGGTGCGCGGTGCTGGTCACCAGCCGGGCGCGCACGCTCGCGCTGCCCGGTGCCCGCCGTGTCGATGTGGAGGTGATGGACGAAGCGGAGGCGCTGGCGCTGCTCTCGGCGATCGTGGGGGCGCGACGGGTGGCCGGCGATCCGGATGCCGCGCGCCGGCTGGTCTCCGCCTGCGGCGGGCTGCCGCTCGCCGTGCGGATCGTCGCGGCCCGTCTGGCGGCCCGGCCGGGCCGGGCGATGGCCGATCTCGTGGCCCGGCTGAGCGATGAGCGGCGGCGGCTGGACGAACTCCGCATGGGCGACCTGGGCGTGGAGGCGACCTTCCGGGTCGGGTACGAGGCGCTCGGGCCCGGCCTGGCGCACGCCTTCCGGGCCTTTGCCCTGTGCAGTATGCCGACGTTCTGCCGGGGCGCCGCGGCGGCGCTGCTCGACACCACCGACGACGAGGCGGAGGCCGCGGTCGAGGAGCTGGTCGACGCGGGGCTCGTGGAGCTGCACGGCGACGACCGGTACCGCTTCCACGATCTGGTCGGGATCTTCGCGCGGCTGCTGGGCGAGCGGCACGACAGCCCGCGGGAGCGCGCCGCGGCACAGCGCAGGTTCCTCGACTATGTGCTGGCCACGGTCCTGACGACGGTGCGGCTGACCAGGCCGTCCAGCACCATGCCGGAGCTGCTGCGGCAACCGGACTCCCCCGGCCGCGCGCTCGCCGACGCCGACGCGGCGCACGAGTGGCTGACCCTCGCGCACACGCGGCTGTACGCAGCCGTGGAGCGGTCGTTGGACACCACCCCCGGCCTGATGAGTTCCGCCGTGGACCTCCTCACCGCCTGGTCCCATGTGCTCAGCGGCACGGCGCGCCACCGCGACCTCGAACCGCTCGTCCGGCGCGCGCTGACCGCCGCCCGGAGGCACGGCGACGGCGTGGCCACGGCGCGCGCCCTGCGGCTGCTGGGAGCGCCGCACTACGGCACCGGCGTTCAGCGGCGGGCGGAGTGCGCGCTCGGGGAGGGCCTGCGGCCGGCCGAGTCGTCCGGTGACCCGCTGGTCAGCGCCGAGGCCGCCCATGAACGGGGCGCGGTGCTCGTGGCCATGAGCCGGAAGGCGGCGGCGCTGCCCCTGCCGGAGGCGGCGCGGGACGGATGCGGCGCCCGGGGCGACCGGGCCGAGGTGATCCGGTTCCCCTCCCCCACGGCACGCGCGTACGTCGCGCCGGACCGGTCCCCCGGGGCCGATGCGCTCATCGATGCGGCGCCGTTCCGGGCGCGGGAGCCGGGGCGTGACGGCGCGCTCGCACCGGTCCGGTATCGGACCGGCGGTGCCCCGCTGCGGGACGGCCGTCCGCGGCAGGCGGCGGTGCGGTTGCGGCAGGCGCAGCGGCAGTACCACCTGGCGCGGGTCCTGCGTCGGGAGGCGCTGACCCGGTCCCGGCTCGCGTACCGCGAGCCGGCCGTGGGCGACCGGGAGCGGGCGGCGCCGGAGTGCGCCGAGCGGGCCCTCGCCATCGAACGGGAGGGGGACGACGCCTTCTGCCGGGGATTGGCGCAGGCGGTACCGGAACGGCTCGGCCCGGCCGGAGCGACGGACGTCGTCCGGCAGCTACGGGGCCCGGGCGGCGCCGTGGTGGGCCCGGCGGGCACCGGCCCGCCCCGGCCGCCCGGCGGGGCCCGTCGTCCCGGCAGCGGCCCCGGTACGGAACCCCGTGCGGGACCCCGGGCCGGTCCCCGTACGGACCCGCTCGCGCAACGACTGCTTCGGCAACGGCGGCGAGGCCCCCGCACGGCCCGCCACGACGACGGCACCGATGCCCCCGCCGTGCCGTGGACACCCGTCCGCTCACCCGGGGCCGTCGGTACACCCGGGTCTGCCCCCGCTCTGCCCTTGCGGACACTGTCCCGCGGCCCCCGGAAAGGTTGACTGCCCGGGTGAGTATGTGGACTTCACTGGAACCGGCCGCCGTCACCGTCGACCCGGGTGCCGCCGCGACCTTACGGCTGCGCATCCGCAACACGGGCGACACCGTTGAGGAGTACCGGCTGCGGCCGGCCGGCGACGCCGCGGGTTGGACGCGGGTGGAGCCGGACGTACTGCGGCTGTACCCCGGGGCCGAGGGCACCGCGCAGGTCACCTTCGCGCCCCCGCGGACACCGGACGCCGTGGCCGGGCCGACGCCCTTCGGCATCCGCGTCGAGCCGGCCGAGCACCCCGAGATCCGCGATGTGGTCGAGGGGCAGGTCACGGTCGGGCCGTTCACCGAACTCCGGTGTGAGCTGGTCCCGCTGGCCGTACGCGGCAGATGGCGGGCCAAGGCGGCGGTCGCCGTCGACAACCTCGGCAACCAGCCGCTGACGGTCTCGCTCTCCGGCCGGGAGAACGGCGACGCCCTCACCGTCGAGGCCGAGCCGGGTTCGGTCCAGGTCGCCCCGGGCCGCGCCGCCTTCGCGCGACTCCAGATCCGTCCTGCCGCGATCAGTTGGGTGGGGGGCACCAACAAGCACCCCTTCACCGTCTCCGCGCTGCGCGCCGGAGTGCCGGACCCGACCGAGCTGCGGGGCACGTACATCCAGCCGTCCGTGCTGCCGCGGTGGGCGATGGCGGTGTGCTCGCTGCTGGTCGCCGCGGCGCTGGCCTTCGTGGCGCTGTGGTTCACGGCCCAGCCCACGGTGGCCACCAGCGCACGGGAGAAGGCCGGCGTGCCCCGCAAACTCCCGGAGAACCAGCCGAAGCCGCCCTCGCCACCGCCGCCACCGCCGTCCAAGGCCCCGGAGGAGAAGCCCGAGGAGCCCGCACCGGATCCCTCCAAGGACGAGGGCCCGAAGGAGCAGACCATCCGGTCCAACGCCAACGGTGGCTGGTACCTCCAGGCCAACGGGGGCAGCCAGGTGGACGGTACGCAGATCGGCCAGAGCGCCCAGTGGACGGATGACCAGTTCGGCCGCAACCAGTGGTGGATCATCCACCACTACCCCGAGGACAACACGGTCGCCCTGGAGTCGGGCAGTGCCCCGGGCAGCGTTGTCCAGCTGAAGGAGAACACCAACGAGGTCGAGCTCTGGAAGGCCGACCCTGAACAGCTCAAGTCGGGCCGGCTGCCGCCTCAGCAGAAGTGGCGGCTGGTGGACGCGGAGGACGGCCGCACCCGCATCGTCAACATGCGCAATCAGGAATGCCTGACCGACACGCAGAACGACAAGGGCGCGCTGTCCTGGCAGTGCTCCGACGGGCCCAACGACGCGCAGGACTGGAAGATCGCCGAAGGGCCGTGAGGCCGACCGGGGCCGGTCGAAGAGAATCGGCCGGCCCCGGGCCGCACCAGGAGTTTCAGTCCCACAAGGGCGACGCGTCCGGCACCAGCCGCCCCATCTTGCGGTACTCGCGCCGGGCTCCGGCCCGTACGTCCTCGGCCGACACCGGCTCGCCACGGCCCGCGGCGAGATAGCCGGCGGTCACCGCGGCCGACCGGATCGCCCCGCCGGACAGCTCGAACTCCTTGGCGCAGACGTCCAGTCCGAGATCGTCCGCACAGGGCGTGGCCGTCAGACAGGAACGCCACAGCGCGATCCGCTGCTCGGCGTCCGGGAACGGGAAGTCGACCACCAGGTCCAGCCGCCGGGTGAACGCGTCGTCGATGTTGGCCCGCAGATTGGTGGTGAGGACGGCGATGCCGTCGAACGACTCCAGCCGCTGCAGGAGATACGCGCTCTCCAGGTTCGCGTAGCGGTCGTGTGAGCTCTTGACCTCCGAGCGCTTGCCGAAGACGGCGTCGGCCTCGTCGAAGAGCAGCAGGGCGTCCGTGCGGTCCGCCTCGGAGAAGATCCGTTCCAGGTTCTTCTCCGTCTCCCCGATGTATTTGTCGACCACGGCGGACAGTTCCACCACAGAGAGATCCAGGCCCAGTTCACCGGCCACGACCTCGGCGGAGAGCGTCTTTCCGGTGCCGGACTCCCCGGCGAACAGGGCGACCACGCCCCTGCCGCGCCCGCCGCCGGTACGCAGCCGCCACTCGCCGAGCACCTTCTCCCGGTGCCGGGCACGCTGCACCAGCTCGTGCAGCAGGGTCAGCGGTTCGGGTGGCAGAACGAGGCCGTCGAAGCCGACGGCGGGCCGGACGCGCCGGGCGTGCCGGTCCAGCAGCGGGGCGGACTGCTGGCGCGCGCTGCGCTGGACATGGGCGGCGGTCAGCGGCGTCCCGTCGAAGGCGGCGAGGGCGGTGGCCGCACGGGCCGCCCGGCGGATCTGCCCGGCAGCCAGGCGGTACGGCGCCACGGCAGCGCCGAGATCGAAGTCACCGTCCAGGGCGCCGAGTTCGGTACCCCACACCTCGGCCGCCGCCACCCCGCCGTCCGGCGCGTCCAGCGCGAGCAGCCCCGCGTCCGGCGCCCACCCCGGGTCGTACGGCTCACCCCCGAAGAACACCACCGGCACGTCCCGGCCCGCCAGCTCCCGTACGAGCCCTTCGGGCCGCTCCGGCAGCGGCCCCACGACGATCGCCGCCCCCCGCAGCCGCGCCTCCCGCAACAGCGCGCCCGCCGGGCCCGCTCCGTCGTCCTGGCGACCGTCCGGCCGGTACCGCAGGACGGGCAGGCCGGCGCCCCGCAGCACGTCGGTCACCGGCCCGGCGGCGGCACCGGGCCGGCGCTCCCGCAGATGCACGGCGACCGGCCGCTCCCCCGCGAGGGCGGCCAGCCGCCCGAAGAACGCCCGTTCTTCGCTGTCGCCGCCCGTGCGCTCCCCGGCCCTCTCCCCCGGCGGCAGCAATTCGACTCCGCCGTCCCACAGTTCCGGATCAAGACCGTCGTCCCCCAGCAGATGGGCCACCACCCGCTCCGGCACCCGGAGCGCGCGGCCGGGCAGCGGCCGGTCCTCGTCCTCGACGACGAGCAGCCCACCGGACAGCAGCGGCGCGGCGGGATGGAACCGGGCGCGCGCCGCGGGCTCGTACGGGCCGGTGCCCGCGAGGTCCAGCGCCAGGGTGACGGTGGCGCGACGGCGTCCGACATCGTCGTTGAGGTAGCCGTAGAGCGGCTCGAAGCGCCGGTCCACATCGGGCGCGAGCGCGGCCAGCAGGATCCCCAGGTCCAAGGCGGACAGCCCGAACCGCCGGGCGAGCGCCCGGGACCGGTCAACCGGCCCCCCGTCCACCACCCCCTCCCCCGCACACTCCTCGTCCTCCCGCACCTCATCCGTGCCGACCGCCGGCGGCTGCGCGGCCAGCCGTCGGGCCGTTTCCGGGGTCACATACAGCCCGCGCAACGGGTCCGAGGCCGTGGGATCGCCGGCGCTGCGCCGCTCGACGAGTTCCGCCACCCGCTCGCGCAGCCCCGCCAACCGCCCGAGCAGCGCACCGTTCGCGTCCTCGGCCACCGCCGTACCCCCACTCACCGTCGTGCCGCTCACCGCTCCTCCTCACGAGGGTCCGTCGCGGACGACGGAGCGTCCGGAGCGGACCGGAGCATGCGGAGCCGGGAGTCGTCCGGCGGGCCGTCGGCGTCCCGGACGAGCACCGCGGCGCCCTTGGTGACCGGTGGCGCCACCTCGTACGAGGGCGTGACCGGGAAGGGCACGGTGATCACCACGTCCAGGGACGGTTTGAGTTCGCCGCCGAGCGCGGACCAGATGTCGGCGATCGAGCGCGACTCGGCCGGTGGCACCGCGACCGTGAGCGGGATGCTCGCCTCCAGCGCCCGGAGTGCGTCCGTCAGCGCGGACGGCGGCAGGGTCTCGCGCGCGAGCAGCACGCCCAGCGCGGCCGACAGCAGCCGGTGCTCGTCCTCCGGGCGGCTGGTCCACGCCGTGACCAGGTAGGACAGCCGGAACCAGCGCGGCGGCTGACGTCTGCGCACCACCACGCCGGTCGCGTCCCGCTCCGCGATCGCCCCGCGCTCGCGGCGGGCCACGTTCTCGCGTATGTCGTAGAGATAGGCGTTGAGCGTGGGGGTGTTGCGCCGCGCCGCCCAGTCGCGGTTCGGTGCGTCGAAGGCGACCTCCCCCGCGCCCTCCGGCAGGGCCCCGCCGCGCAGCACACGCCGCAATGCCTCGTCGACCTCATGAATCATGACCGCTCCCCACCCCTGGTGCGCCGGCCCGCGACGCCCGTTGTCTTCCCTGTTGCCGCATCTGCTCCGGAACGCATCAGATGTATCCCTCGCGCAGTGCGTAAGCGACGGCGTGCGCCCGATTGTGCAGTTGCAGCCGCGTCATCAGGGCGTGCAGAACGTTCTTGACGGTGCGTTCGGAGTAGGCGAGCTTCTCGGATATCTGCCTGGTGTCCAGCCCCTCGGCGATGAGCCGCAGCACATCGACCTCGCGCGGCGCCATGCCGATCGTCGGCGCCGGCGCGACCGAGGTGGAGGCCATCGCGGACCTCCGGAGCTGCCCCACCTGTGTGAGCAGCCTGCTGATCAGGTCAGGCGGCAGATGGCCCTCGCCGCGCGCCGCGCTCTGCACCGCCCGCAACAGCCGCTGCGGGGTGGCCTGATGGCGCCAGAGTATGGCCCGTACGCCGTACTCCACGACGGTCATCAGCTCCGGCTCGCGCAGATCCCGGGCGATCAGCACCACCCGCTGATCGCCCCCGCGTATGAGGCGCCGCAGCTCGGCCGCGGCGAGCTCGTCGAACCGGTCGACGAGCGTGACGGCCACCGCCCCGACCGTCTCCCCTCCGTCCTGCCCCCTTCCTCCTGCAGCCCGCTCCGTGGCCGTCGCACCGCCCTGGTCCTGGACGATCTCGACGGAAGGCTGGTGTTGTAAATGGCTGACGACTCCGGCCCGGCTGAGCGGGTCAGAGGCGTGCACGGTCACCGTGACGCGTTTTTCGAGCACTCGAGTTCCTCGTCTCGCCCCCGTTCACTGACTGCCGCAGAGTCGTTGAAGCCAATCAACAAACACTTACCGGATGATCAACAGACATCCGGAAATGTCACGCCGCCGCCCGGGAATCCCCCCACGGAGGTCCAGACCACCTCCGGGGGCGGAGCCGTACGAGCGGGCGTATCCGGGCCGGACTCCACCCGGTGAACGGGACGCCTACGAGCCGGAGAAGGGCTGACGGAGAGCGCGGTGACCGCGCCGGACGATCTCGTCCGGGATCCTCAGGCCGCGGCCGCCTCGGGGGTCAGGACCACGAACTCCGCACCCGCCGGGTCGGTGCACACGGCCAGCCGGCCGACGCCCTCGGCGGTTTCCGGGCCCATGGAGACGGCGCCGCCGTTGCTCGTCACCAGGGCGACGGTGGCATCGCAGTCCGAGGAGCCGAACACCGGGTGCCAGTAAGGCCTTCCGCCACCCTTGAGGAGATCCGCGGGGACGCCCATGATGCCGCCGTGCATCCGCTCCTCGCCGCCGCCCTCCGGGGCGATCAGCGTGTAGGTGCCGCCGCCACCGGGGAGCGGTATGTCCTGGGTGGTCCAGCCGAATATCTCCTGGTAAAAGGCCTGCGCGGCGGCCGAGTCGGAGGTGTAGAGCTCGATCCAGCCGAGGCTGCCCGGTTCGTCCGTCAGCTCGAGGCCCGGATATCTGCCGGGCTGCCAGATGGCGAAGTACGCGCCCTGCGGGTCGGTGAGCTGGGCGAAGCGGCCCTCGGTGTCGCCGACCTCGGCCGGTGGCGTACGGACCGCGCCGCCGGCCCGCTCGGCGGACGCGATCGTGGCTTCCGCGTCCGGGGTGTTGAAATAAATGGTCCATGAGGAGCGGGCGCCTGCCTCGGTCAGGGGGCCCACCGCGCCGACGACCTTGCCGTCGAGGCGGAAGAGGGTGTACCCGCCCGCGTCCTCGCCGTAGGGCGCGGCCTGCCAGTCGAATACGGCGCCGTAGAAGGCCGCCGCGGCGTCGACGGCGGGGGCGCCCAGATCGAGCCAGCACGGGGAGCCGGGGACGAAGTCAGTGGTGATCATGGCGGGCCTTCCCTTCGCAATCCCATTCCACCGCGTGCCGTCCGCGATGCGCGTGCCGCGGTGTTCCAGGCTGTGCCGTCACGTGCTGCCCAGCCTGAAACCCGGCCTGATATCCAGCCTGACATCTGGCACTGACAATCGCCCGTCGGCCGGTGTTCAGGCCCTGGTGCGGTACAGCTCCTTGGCGATGATGGAGCGTTGTACCTCGGTGGCACCCTCGTAGATGCGCGGGGCACGGACCTCACGGTAGAGGTGCTCGAGGAGATGGCCGCGGCGCAGGGCGCGCGCACCGTGGATCTGGACGGCCGCGTCGACGACGTACTGGGCGGTCTCGGTCGCCAGGAGTTTGGCCATGGCCGAGCGGCGGGCGATGTCGGGGGCCGCGGTGTCGTACGCCGAGGCCGCCGCGTACACGAGGAGCCGCGCGGACTCGACGCGGGTGGCCATCTCGGCGAGCTGGTGGCCGACGGACTGGAGATCCCGCAGCGGGCCGCCGAACGCCGTCCGCGCGCCCGCGTGCGTCAGCGCCGCGTCCAGTGCGGCCTGTGCCATGCCGACCGCGAAGGCGCCCACGCTCGGCCGGAAGAGGTTCAGGGTGGCCATCGCGACGCCGAATCCGCCGCCGACCTCGCCCAGCACATCCGCCCCGGTCACGGGCACACCGTCGAAGACCAGCGTGCCGATGGGGTGCGGGCTGAGCATGTCCAGGGGCTCGCCGGTCAGCCCCGGCCGGCCGGCGGGGACGAGGAAGGCGGTGATGCCGCGGGCGCCCGCGGCGCCGCCGGTGCGGGCGAAGACGGTGGCGAAGTCGGCCTCGGGGGCGTTGGAGATCCAGCACTTCTCGCCGGTCAGCCGCCAGCCGTCCGGCCCGTCCGGTTCGGCGGCCAGGGACAGCGCGGCGGCGTCCGAGCCCGCGCCCGGCTCGCTCAGCGCGAAGGCCGCGACCGCCCGCCCCGCGGTCACCTCGGGCAGCCACCGGGCGCGCTGGGCCTCGCTCCCGGACTGCACGACGGGGTAGGTGCCCAGCCCCTGGAGCGCGAGCGCCGTCTCGGCCTCCGTGCACTCCTGGGCGAGGGACTCCCGCAGCAGGCACAGGTCCAGGGCGCGCAGGGCGCCGTCGCCGGGGAACAGGCGGCGCAGCAGGCCGAGTTCGCCGAGAGCGGAGACCAACGGGCGGTTGATCCGGCCCTGTTCGCCCTTCTCCGCCAGCGGGCGCAGCCTTTCGGCCGTCATCGCCCGCAACTCGGCGCACCATTGCTGTTCGTCCGGTCCCAGCGCGAATGCGGTCACGCGGCGGCTCCCTGGTAGCGGTAGCGGTCCTGCGGCGGCCCCTCGATGCCGCGGCGCCTTCCCCTCGCCCCGCGTATCGCGATCTGTTGACTGCCGTCACGAACACGTTACGCTGACGAAGGGTCCGTACGGCAGGCCCCGAACGCCGCTCACCGCACCTTCCGAGCACCGCCCGAACGCTCCTGCGCACCGCGATCAGTTCCCGACCAGCGCGAACAGTCCTGAATACCGCCTGAGTACCGCCTGAGCACTCCGAGCACCCCAAGCGCTCCGAGCAATCCCGAGCGCTGTCTCAGCCGTCCATGACCGGGGCTCCGCCCGGTTCCGCACCACAGCCTCCACAGTCCCCCATTCCTCCCCGGTCGCTCGCCGGCCGCCATGTCGCCAGGGGGCGCATCCGCCATGGAGCTACGGTCCTCGGCCCACGCCGACACCTTCGCGCGCGACCGGCTGCCGCCCCGCGAGCAGTGGCCGCGCCTCACCGACCTGGGCTATCCCGACCGGCTGAACTGCGGCGCCGAGCTGCTGGACGCCACCGTCGAGCGGCTGGGCCCCGACCGGCCCGCGGTGCGCGATGCGGGCGGGGTGGTGTGGACCTACGGTCAGCTGCGGGAGCAGGTCGATGCGATCGCGCATGTCCTGACCGGACAGTTGGGCGTGGTGCCGGGCAATCGCATCCTGCTGCGCGGCCCGACCACGCCGTGGCTGGCCGCCTGCTGGCTGGCGGTGATGAAGGCGGGCGCGGTGGCGGTGACCGTACTGGCCGCCCAGCGTCCCGACGAGCTCGCCACGATCTGCCGGCTGGCGCAGGTGCGGTATGCCCTGTGCGATATCCGCTCCGTGGACGACCTGGTCAGGGCGGAGGTCCCGGAGCTGGTGATCACGACGTACGGCGGGGAGGGCACCGATGACCTGCAGCGACGCGCCAAGCCCGGATCCGGACCGTACGAGGCCGTCGCGACCGCCGCCGACGATGTCGCGCTGATCGCCTTCACCTCGGGCACCACCGGCCGCCCCAAGGGCTGTATGCACTTCCACCGGGATGTGCTGGCGATCGCCGACACCTTCTCCGCGCAGGTGCTGCGGCCGGACCCGGAGGACATCTTCGCCGGCAGCCCGCCGCTCGGCTTCACCTTCGGCCTGGGCGGCCTGGTCGTCTTCCCGCTGCGGGCCGGCGCGTCGGCGTACCTGGCGGACTGGGGCGGGCCGGAGCGGCTGCTCGCCGATATCGCGGAACACCGGATCTCGGTGCTGTTCACCGCGCCCACCGCCTATCGGGCGATGCTGCCCAAGCTCGCCGCGTACGACGTCTCGGCCCTGCGCCGCTGTGTGGCGGCCGGCGAGAATCTGCCCGCCGCGACCTGGCAGTCCTGGTACGAGGCGACGGGCCTGCGGATCATCAACGGCATCGGGGCCACGGAGCTGCTGCACATCTTCATCTCCGCCGCCGATGACGCGATCCGGCCGGGCACCACCGGGCTGCCGGTGCCGGGCTTCGAGGCGCGGGTGGTGGGCGCGGACGGCACGCCGGTGCCGGACGGCGAACCGGGGCTGCTGGCGGTCCGCGGCCCGACCGGGTGCCGCTATCTCGCCGACGCCCGGCAGACCGAGTACGTGCACGACGGCTGGAACCTGACCGGGGACACCTACATCCGGGAGCCGGACGGCTACTTCCGCTATGTCGCCCGCGCGGACGACATGATCATCTCGGCCGGGTACAACATCGCGGGGCCGGAGGTGGAGGAGGCGCTGCTGCGGCACCCGGACGTGACGGAGGCGGCCGTGGTCGGCCGGCCCGACGGGGACCGGGGGGCGGTGGTCGTCGCGCATGTGGTGCTGCGGGCCGGCGTGCCTGAGGGCAAGGACACCGTCGCGGCGCTGCGCGCCTTCACCAAGTCCCGTATAGCGCCGTACAAATGCCCGCGCGAGATCGTCTTCCACAGCGCGCTGCCGCGCACCCCCACGGGCAAGCTCCAGCGCTTCCGGCTGCGCGGAGTCGATCTAGAGTGATCCGGTGAGCGACCAGCAAGCGCAGCGCACCCCACGGTCCTTGATCGTCACGTTCTACGGCGCCTACGGGCGCGACGGGCCCGGCGACTCCGGCGGCACCGCAGGACCGGTTCCGGTCGCCGCACTGATCCGGCTGCTGGGGGTGCTCGGCGTGGATCCGCCGTCCGTGCGCTCCGCCGTCTCCCGGCTCAAGCGCCGCGGCCTGCTCGTCGCGGACCGTACGGCCTCCGGGGCGGCGGCGTACGGCCTGTCGGTCGCCGCCCACCAGTTGCTGGAGGACGGCGACCGGCGGATCTACGGGCGGCCCGCGGCGCGGCTGTCCGACGGCTGGGTGCTGGCCGTGTTCTCGGTGCCCGAGGAAGAGCGGCACAAGCGCCATCTGCTGCGTTCCCGGCTGGCCCGGCTCGGCTTCGGGACCGCGGCGCCCGGCGTCTGGATCGCGCCCGCGCACCTGTATGACGAGACCCGGCACACTCTGGAGCGGCTGCAACTCGCCTCGTACGTCGATCTGTTCACGGGTACGCACGCGGGCTTCGAGCCGACCGCGCGGGCGGCGGCCCGGTGGTGGGACCTGGACGCCATCGCCGCGCAGCACCGCGCCTTCCTGGACGTTCATGAGCCGGTGCTACGGCGGTGGTCGCGGCGGCGTGTGGTGCCTCCGGAGGCGGCGTACCACGACTATCTGCTGGCGCTGGACGCCTGGCGCCGGCTGCCGTACGCGGATCCCGGGCTGCCCTCGCCGCTCCTGCCGCAGGGCTGGCCGGGCGGGCGCGCGGCCGAGGTGTTCGGCCGGCTGCACACCAAACTCCGGTCGGCGGGGGCCCGTTACGCGCGGGAGGTGACTGCCTGAGGCGCGGGCGTCAGCGGCGCCGCGGCGGTCCCGCCATCGCGGCGGCCGAGCGCGGCCGGGCGGCGGCGATCACGGAGACCACGTCCTTGAAGGAGCTGCACATCCGGGTGCCGGCGACCCCGGCCAGCTCGCCGAACTTCCCGACGCCGTACGTCACCGCGACCGGCTCCATGCGCGCGGTGACCGCCATCCGCATGTCCCCGACGGTGTCCCCCACATACGCGCTCTCCCAGGCCGCGACCCCCAGCCGGCCGGCCGCCCGCAGCACCATCTCCGGGTGCGGCTTGCCGCGGCGGACCATGTCCTGGCCGATCACCGGGCCGACCAGGTCACGGATGCCCATGACGTCGAGCAGCGCCTCGGCGCTGCGGGTGGTCTTGGACGTGGCGACCGCGAGTTCGACGCCGTGTGCGCGCAGCGCGGACAGCCCCGCCGTCACACCGGGGAAGAGCAGCTGCGGGCCCTGGCAGAGGACCTCGTACGAGAACAGCTCGCGGTAGCGGTTGATGGCGGCCTGCACCCGGCCGTCGTCCTCGGGCTTTCCCAGCAGCCGGCCGAAGGCGGGGCCCGGAGGCTTGCCGATGGCGGTGGCCGCCTGCCGCGCGGTGACCGAACAACCCTGCTCCGCGGCCACCTTGACCAGCAGCTTGCTGATCGCGGGGAGCGTGTTGGCGAGCGTCCCGTCGAGATCGAAGACCGCGGCCCTGATCGTCTCGCCGCCGGCGGTGCTCCGCATTCCTCTTACGGGACGTTCGCGGAGTTCCGTTGATACTCGCATGACTGAGACCTTTCCGGGTTCCGGTGGATGCAGTGGCTCGGTGACGTGCTGGCGCGGTCGTTCGGACGGCCTGCGGTCGACGATGGATGGGCTGATGCGGTCTCGCCATGACGCACCGCTGTCCCAGGGCGGTACATGACAGTCGAGGCGGCTCAACGGAAGCGGATCGCCCGTTTATCGCCTCAGGAGATTTAAAAACCGTCCGCGCTGTTTGTCAATGTGCCTCTGTCACGACTTCGGGGTCGACAGCGTCACACCCGAACCCCCAGACTGTCAGCCATACGGCAACGGGCGGGCGGCCCCGGACCGGGTCGGAGGGCCGGCGTCATCTTCACGCCGCGGCAGGTACTTCCGGCCAAATCCCTCGAAGGTATAGAACCGCATGGTCGGTTTTTTTGTAGACTACATGGAGCTCGCAGCCGCACTAGAGACGGGACGGACACCGTGCCCACGCAGCATCGCGCCATCCAGAGCCGCCAGGCGCTCATCCGCTCGGCCGCAGAGACTTTCCTGGAGAAGGGAGTGCCCGCCGCGGGCATGGTCGAAGTCAGCCGGCGCGCCCGCCTGAGCAAGGGCGCGCTCTACTTCCACTTCACGTCCAAGGACGATCTGACGCTCGCGGTCCATGACAGCGCGCTCGCCGCCCTGCAGGAGGTCGAGAGCGCCCTCGCCCGCTCCCCACAGCCACTCGTCCCCGCCGTACGGGACTTCGCCCTCGCGCTGTTCGAGCGGGTGCAGTCCGACCCCGTGCTGCGCGCCGGGCTGCGGCTGCGGACGGACACCGTCCCGGGGCTCGACATCCACGCCCTGGAGCACCGGTGGTACACGCTCTTCCTCGACAAGGCGTTGGCCAACGGGTCGTACGGGGCGGCCTACCGGGGCGACGAGGGGGACACCGCGGAGGAGGCCGACGGCGAACCGCAGCGCACGGCCCGGCTGTTGACGACGGTCGTGGCGGGCCTGCTGCACCTGGGCGGGGAGGACCGCGCCTGGTGGGACGAGGCGGCCATCGTCGGCATGTGGGACCGGCTGTCGGCCGCGCCGTTCGGCGGCGGGGCGGCCGGGGCCCCGCGCCCCGCGGCCGCCCCGGCTCCGCCGCAGCCGTCCGGGGTGACGCCTCGCTCAGGCGTCACGGCCCGGCCCGGTCTCACAGCTCAATCAGCACGGATCCGGTGTGACGCCCCTGGGTGAGCTCACACAGCGCGCGCGGCGCCTGCTCGATGCCCCGTAGCAGGGAATGCGGGAAGACCAGCGAGCCGTCCCGCAGGCCCCGGCCGAATTCCCGGGTCCACTCCTGCGCGAGGTCCGGGTGGGCGTACCGCGAGAAGCCGCGCACGGTCACCCGGCGCATGATGATCTGCGCCGCGTCCAGAGCGACCGGGGAGGCCGGCGAGCCGTCCCCGGCCAGCTGGGTGGAGAGCGAGCCGACCAGCGCGAAGCGGGCGTCGGGGCGGGCCACCGCGAGCGCCGCGGTCAGCTGTTCGCCGGCCACGGTGTCCAGCAGTACGTCGATGCCGTCCGGTGCGGCCCGGCGCAGCTGCGGTTCGATCGGCCCGGCGCCGCGCACGACGGTGTCGTCGTAGCCGAGCTCGGCGCGCAGCCGCAGCGCCTTGCGTTCGGAACTGGTGCTGCCGACGATCCGGCCGGCCCCCAGCCGTCGCGCGATCTGGCCGGCCAGGCTGCCGACGCCGCCCGCCGCGCCGGTGATGAACACGGTGTCCCCCGGGCGGACCTCGGCGGCCCGGCGCAGCGCGCCCCAGGCGGTGGCGCCCTGTGACAGATGCGCGGCGGGGGTCGGCAGCGCGTCCGGGTCGATGCGCCGTACCACGGACTCGTCGGCGACCGCGAACTCCCGCCATCCGTATGGGTGATGAACCAGTTCACCGGGGGTGAAACCGCCGTCGGGTGCCGCCACGATCTCGCCGACCGCGGACCCCCACAGCGCCTGGCCGGGCTCGAACGAGCGCATCGGCAGCTCGGCACCGGTCATCTGGGTCCGCATCGCCGCGGTCACCGCCATCAGGCGGGTGCGTACCAGGACCTGTCCGGCCGTCGGCCGCGGCACCGGCGCCTCGGCGAGGGTGAAATGTTCCGGTGTCAGTTCGCCGTGGACATGGGCGGCGAGCCGCACCTCCCGATGCGTTGCGGGTACGGCGTTCAGGGACATCGGCCAGCTCCTAGCACTCGTGGGGGATCGGCGCCAGATCACTCCGCCGGACGGCGTCGCGGTCCGATACCGCATGGTTGGCTTCCTTATCATGCGGAAAGAGCCTGGGCGGCCCGGGGCGACGGATCCTGCTCAGACACCACAACTCCAAGAGAGCATACGGAGGATGATCAGTGGCCAAGCAGGAACGCGCGGTGCGCACCCGGCGCGCTGTCCTCGAAGCGGCGGCCCACGTCATCGGCGCACATGGGTACCAGGCGGCCACCATGGCCGAGATCATCCAGCGGGCCGGGGTCACCAAAGGGGCCCTCTACTTCCACTTCACCTCCAAGGACGCGCTGGCCCGCGCGGTCGTCACGGAGCAGAGCCGGCCCTTTCTCCCGCAGGTGAGCGAGTCCCGGCTGCAGGACGCCATCGACTTCACCCACCGGGTGGCGCTCGCGCTGCGCAGCGATGCGCTGTTGCAGGCCGGGACACGGATCGCGGTCGAGACGACTTTCAGCGAGGACCCGCTGATGCCCTACCGGGCGTGGACGGAGATCATCGCGACGATATTCACCGAGGCACGCGGCAACGGTGAGCTGCTGCACAGCGTGGTGCCGGACCGGGCGGCGGAGTTCTTCGTCGCCGCCTATATGGGCGTGCAGCTGTTCTCGCGGGCCGCGACCGACCGCGCCGATCTGCCGGAACGCGTCACGGCCCTGTGGAAGCACACGTTGCCGGGGCTCGCCTCGCCCGGCGCGCTCAGTCATCTGGATCCGCACGGGCGCAGCGTGCAGGTCGCCGTCCGGTCGTCCGGCGGCGCCCCGCTGTGCAGCCCCGAGTCCGCCCGTTAACGCAGGGTGAGGCGGGGCTTGGGGGCGTCGGTGCGCCCGGTGGGCGGGGTGCGGCTGCCCGCCTGGTAGGGCGGCGGCCAGGGGGCGCCGGGGCCCGCGTAGCCCTGCTCCGCGGCGGCGTGCAGGGTCCAGTGCGGGTCGTACAGATGCGGTCTGGCGAGTGCGCACAGGTCCGTGCGTCCGGCCAGTACGAGGGAGTTGACGTCGTCCCAGGAGGAGATGGCGCCGACCGCGATGACCGGTATGCCGAGGGCGTTGCGGATGCGGTCGGCGAACGGCGTCTGGTACGAGCGGCCGAAGTCGGGGCGCTCATCGGACACGACCTGCCCCGTGGAGACATCGATCGCGTCGGCGCCGTGCTCGGCGAAGGCCGCCGCCATCGCCACCGCGTCCTCGGCGGTGGTGCCGCCGTCGGACCAGTCGGTGGCGGAGATCCGGACCGTCATCGGCCTGTCGTCGGGCCAGGCCTCCCGGACCGCGTCGAAGACTTCCAGGGGGAAGCGGAGGCGGCCGGCCAGGGAGCCTCCGTAGGCGTCCGTCCGTTCGTTCGTCAACGGGGAGAGGAATCCGGACAGCAGATATCCGTGGGCGCAGTGGAGCTCCAGGAGGTCGAAGCCACTGCGGGCGGCGCGCTGCGCGGCGGCGGCGAACTGTTCGCGAAGAGAGGCGAGTTCGCGTGGGGTCAGCTCCTGGGGGCGCTGGCTGCCGGGCTTGTACGGGAGGGGGGAGGCGGCGACGAGGGGCCAGTTGCCCTCGTCGAGCGGTTCGTCGATGCCGTGCCACATCAGCTTGGTGGAGCCCTTGCGGCCGGCGTGGCCGAGCTGGACGCCGACCGCGGTGCCGGGCGACTGCTCGTGCACGAAGTCGGTGATGCGGCGCCAGGCGGCGGCCTGCTGCGGGGTGTAGAGGCCGGCGCAGCCCGGTGTGATGCGGCCCTGTTCGCTGACGCACACCATCTCGGTCATGACCAGGCCCGCGCCGCCGAGGGCCCGGGCGCCCAGGTGGACGAGGTGGAAGTCGCCGGGGACGCCGTCGTGCGAGGAATACATGTCCATCGGGGAGACGACCACGCGGTTGCGCAGGGTGAGGCCGCGCAGCCGGAAGGGCGTGAACATCGGCGGGGTGTCGTCCGGGCAGCCGGCTTCGCGCTCGACGGCCCGGGTGAAGCGCCGGTCGCGCAGCCGCAGGTTGTCGTGGGTGACGCGGCGGCTGCGGGTGAGGAGGTTGAAGGCGAACTGGTGCGGCGGCTGGTCGAGGTAGGTGGCCAGCTCCTCGAACCAGGCGAGGCTGGCGCGGGCGGCGCGCTGGGTGGAGGCGACGACGGGGCGGCGCTCTTGTTCGTACGCGGCCAGGGCGCTTGCGGTGTCCGGCTGCTCCCGCAGGCAGGCGGCCAGCGCGAGGGCATCCTCGACGGCGAGCTTGGTGCCGGAACCGATGGAGAAGTGCGCGGTGTGCGCGGCGTCGCCGAGCAGGACCGTATTGCCGTGGTACCAGCGGTCGTTGACGACCGTACGGAAGGCGATCCAACTGGAGTTGTTGGAGCGCAGGGTGCCACCGCGCAGGGCGTCGGCGAAGGCCTTGGCGCACCATGCGGCGGACTGGTTCTCGTCGGCCCGGTCGAGTCCGGCGGCCCGCCAGACCTCTTCGCGCATCTCGACGATGACCGTGCTCGCGCCGGACGGGCCACCCGGCCCGTCGGGCCGCGCATAGGGGTAGGCGTGCAGCTGGGCGACGCCGTGCTCGGTCTCGGCGATCTCGAAGCGGAAGGCGTCGAGGGCGAAGTCGGCGGCGAGCCAGATGTAGCGGCAGCGGTGGGTGGTCAGCTGCGGGCGGAAGGCCTCGGCGCCCGCGGTGCGGGTGGCGCTGTGCACACCGTCGGCGGCGATCACCAGGTCGTGGCTGCGGGCGAGCTCGGCGGCGGGCGGCGCCTCGGTGCAAAAGCGCAGGTCGATGCCGAGGTCGCGGCAGCGCCGGTGCAGTACGGCCAGCAGCCGGCGACGGCCGAGCGCCGCGAAGCCGTGCCCGCCGGAGGTCAGGGTGCGGCCCCGGTGCACGATGTCGATGTCGTCCCAGCGGACGAACTCCGCCTGGAGCGCGCGGTAGACCTCCGGGTCGGCGTGCTCGATGCCGCCGAGGGTCTCGTCGGAGAGGACGACGCCGAAGCCGAAGGTGTCGTCGGGGGCGTTGCGCTCCCAGACGGTGATCTCGCGGGTGGGGTCGAGTCGCTTGAGGAGGGCGGCGGCGTAGAGCCCGCCGGGCCCGCCGCCGATGACGGCGACCCGCATGGCTATTTCCCCTGCCACTTGGGCGACCGCTTCTCGGTGAAGGCGGCGTGGAATTCGGCGTAGTCGGCGCCGTTCATCAGCAGCGCCTGGGTGGCGGCGTCCATTTCGACGGCGGCGGCCAGCGGCATGTCGAGTTCGGCGGTCAGCAGCGCCTTGGTCTGGGCGTGGGCGAGCGCGGGTCCTTCGGCGAGCCGCCGGGCGAGCGCGGCGGCGGCCGTATCGGCCTGCCCCTCGTCGGCCAACTCGCTGATCAGGCCGAGGCGTTCGGCCTCCGGTGCCCGTACGGCGTCGCCGAGCATCAGCAGCCGGGTGGCATGACCGAGGCCGATGACGCGGGGCAGCAGATAGGCCGCGCCCATGTCACCGCCGGAGAGCCCGACCTTGGTGAAGAGGAACGCGAAGCGGGCGGAGGGGTCGGCGACGCGGAAGTCGGCGGCCAGCGCGAGCACCGCACCGGCGCCCGCCGCGACGCCGTGCACCGCCGCGATCACCGGGAACGGGGCTTCCCGCAGCGCCCGTACGACCTGCCCGGTCATCCGGTTGAAGTCCAGCAGCTGCCCGGTGTCCATCGTCAGGGTGGCGCCGATGATCTCGTCGACGTCCCCGCCGGAGCAGAACCCGCGCCCCTCCCCGCCGAGGACGAGAGCACGTACGGAACGCTCCCGGGACAGCTCCGCCAGCAGATCCCGCAGATCCGCATAGGCCTCGAAGGTGAGGGCGTTGAGCTTCTCGGGGCGCGCGAGGGTGACGGTGGCGACCCCGTCGTTCCTGGTCACACGGATGTGTTCCCAGGCGCTGGTTGGGTGGGCGGATCCTGCGAACGGACTCATCGAACTGCCTGCCCCCTTCGGCCGGACGGCTGGTGCGTGCGGTGGAGCGCGATGGAGTGCGGTGGAACGCGGTCGGCTGGGCCGGGATGCGCCGGGGTGCTGCCCTTTGAAGCTATCACCGGTTCATTACCGCCGTCACGAGAACGCGATAGAGCGACGGGCGTTGGCCGGTAGCCGGTGGGCGGGGGTGAGGGGGCATCGTGTACCGCGGGCGGGGCGAACCCGCGTTGCCGCCGTGCCCGAGGTGATCGCCGCGTAGGGACCAAAGTCCCGTCCGCCATGGGACTCAGGTCCCATCGATCCCGGCCGCCCGGCCCTGCCCACGCGCCCTGGGCGCTTTCTACCGTGAAGACATCCCATCGGGCTCTTGCGAACGGAAGCGCCATGCTGGACATGCCGGAACCGCCCCACACCCCTGTCTGGCGGATCGCGCTGCCGCACGCCCCGGCCGCCGTCTCCCTGGCCCGCGCGCTGGTCCGTACGGCTCTGCTGGATCTACGGGCCGGCGCGGACGGCGGCACCGCCGAGCTGCTGGCCGCCGAGCTGGTCACCAACGCCGTCCGGCACACCCCGTGCACCGGCCCCCTTCACCTGGTGGTGGAGCGAGTGGCGACCGGCTGCCAGGTGGAGGTGCACGACAGGGAAGCGGCGTCGTGCGCGGGCCGGTGCGGTGAAACCGTCCGCGAAGAGAGCGCCGCGGGCAACGGCCCGGGCAACGACGCGGGCTGCGGCAACGACCTCGGCCGGTCCCTCGGCGAGGGCGAGAGCGGCCGCGGCCTGACGCTGGTCCAGTCGCTCAGCTCGGCCGCCGGCTGCCGCCCGACGCCGCACGGCAAGGCCGTCTGGTTCACCCTTCTCGCGTAGCCATGGCGGGAGCCGGGGCCGCCGCACCCTCGCCGGCCGCCACCGGCCCCGCCGACGCCAGCCGCGACCGCCGCCGCCCGTAGCAGGCGTAAACCAGCGCGCCGACGACCAGGAACGCGGCGAACTGCAGCCAGGTCGCCGGGCCGGTCCCGTAGATCAGATAGAGGCAGAAGCCGATCCCGAGCAGCGGGCTGACCGGGAAGAGCGGCACCCGGAAGCGGCGCGGCAGATCGCGGCGGGTGCGGCGGAGCACCATCACGCTGACGTTGACCACCGCCATGACGGCCAGCGTCCCGATGGTGGTCAGGTTCATCACCACGTCCAGCGGGACCACCGCCGCCGGGACCGCGAAGACGATCGCGACGATCCAGGTGTTGGCGACCGGGGTGGAGGTCCGGGGCGAGACCCGCTCGAAGATCCGCGGGATCAGGCCGTCGCGCGACATCGACATCAGGATGCGGGTCTGGCCGTACATCACGGCGAGGACGACGGAGGCGATGGCGACGACCGCGCCGAAGGCGATCACGCCGCCGCCGAGCGCGGAGTGGGTGACGCGGTTGACGATCAACGACAGCGCGGCGGGCTGATCGGCCACCTGGTCGGAGGAGAGCGCGCCGATGGCGGCGACCGCGACCAGGCAGTACAGGACGGTGACCACGCCGATGCAGATGAGGATCGCGACGGGGATGTTGCGCCGCGGGTTCTTGACCTCTTCACCGGCCGTCGTGATCGCGTCGAAGCCGATGTACGAGAAGAACGCGAGGGAGGCACCGGAGGTGATCCCGGCGACGCTCTGCGGGGCGAAGGGCGCGAGGTGACCTGCCCGGAAGGCGCTGAAGCCGATGGCGCAGAACAGCACCAGGACCGCGAGCTTGAGCACGGCCATCGCGGCGGTCGCGCGGGCGCTCTCCCGGATGCCGCGGACGAGGAGGAGGGCGGCGAGCAGGATCACGACGACGGCCGGGATGTTGACGATGCCGCCGTCACCGGGCGGGCCGGCGAGCGCGGCGGGCAGCTGCCAGCCGGTCAGGCTGCCCAGCAGTTCGTTCAGATACTGGCCCCAGCCGACGGCGACGGCCGACACCGAGATGCCGTATTCCAGCAGCAGGCACCAGCCGACGAGGAAGGCGGTGCGCTCGCCGAGGGTGGCGTAGGCGTAGGAGTACGAGCTGCCCGAAACCGGTATCGCGCCGCCCAGCTCCGCGAAGGAGAAGGCGGTGAAGACGCAGGTGACGGCGGCGAGCACGAAGGAGACGATGACGGCGGGCCCCGCCTCGGCGACCGTGTCGGAGAGGCCGACGAAGATGCCGGTGCCGACGATGGCGCCGATGCCGAAGCACACGAGCTGGAAGAGCCCCATGCTGCGCCTGAGGCCGTTGCCTTCGAGGTCCGCGCCGGATTCGGCGACGAGGAGGTCGGGGGACTTGATGCGCAGTCCGCTCATGGGGGGTGGATCTCATCTCTGGTGGTGCGGTGCGCGCGGCGGGGGTGGGCCACGCAGCTCGGGGTCCGGACCGGTGGGTCCGAACCCCGTGAGCCGCTCGATGGTAGCCGTTTCGTCCGCATGATCGCCCTCTGCGGCGTATGGCTATGCAACGCGGGCGGTGTGCCGTTCGCTGTCGCCCGCCGCGCGGCACCCGGCGCCGGCTACCGCCCCAGCGTCGCGACCAGCACCGCCTTGATCGTGTGCATCCGGTTCTCGGCCTCGTCGAAGACGACGGAGTGCGCGGACTCGAAGACCTCGTCGGTGACCTCCAGCGAGTCCAGCCCGTGCCGCTCGTGGATGTCCCGGCCGAGAGCCGTGCCCAGGTCGTGGTAGGCGGGCAGACAGTGCAGGAACTTCACCTCCGGCTTCCCGGTGGCGCGCAGCACGTCCATGGTGACGGCGTATGGGGCGAGCAGCGCGATCCGCTCGTCCCAGACCTCCTTGGGCTCCCCCATCGAGACCCAGACGTCGGTGGCGACGAAGTCCGCGCCGCGCACGCCCTCCGCCACGTCCTCGGTGAGGGTGATGCGGGCGCCGCTCCCGTCGGCCAGCGCGCGGGCCCGGTCGATCACCGTCTCCTCGGGCCACAGCCGCTTCGGCGCCACGATCCGTACGTCCATGCCGAGCAGGGCACCGGTGACCAGGTAGGAGTTGCCCATGTTGTTGCGGGCGTCGCCGAGGTAGGCGAAGGCGGTCTCCTCCAGGGGGCGGCCCCCGCCGTGCTCGACCATGGTCAGCACGTCGGCGAGCATCTGGGTGGGGTGCCAGTCGTCGGTCAGCCCGTTGAAGACGGGCACCCCGGCGTGCGCGGCGAGCTCCTCGACGTCCGCCTGCCGGCTGCCACGGAACTCGATGCCGTCGAACATCCGGCCCAGCACGCGCGCGGTGTCCTTGACCGACTCCTTGTGCCCGATCTGCGAACCCGAGGGGTCGAGGTAGGTGGTCGAGGCGCCCTGGTCGGCGGCCGCGACCTCGAAGGAGCAGCGGGTCCTGGTCGAGGTCTTCTCGAAGATCAGGGCGATGTTGCGGCCCTTCAGACGGGCGATCTCGGTCCCGGCGCGCTTGGCCGCCTTGAGTTCGGCCGCGAGGTCGATGAGACGGCGGAATTCCTCGGCGCTGAAGTCCAGCTCCTTGAGGAAGTGGCGGCCCGTGAGGTCTATCGCCATGGTGGACTCCTGGTTCGCGGCAATCGGGGGTACGGACTCAGACCCTGGAAGTGTATACGAGCCTACGTATCCCTATACGTTGCCCTCGCGCCGCTCCGGGACCGGTCACCGGCCGCGTCAGGCCGGCGCGTCAGGCCATTCCCGGTACAGCGTCCCGCGTCACGGGGCAGCTCATGCACCGCGGCCCGCCCCGTCCCCTGCCCAGCTCACTCCCGGGGATCGTGATCACCTCGATGCCGCGCTTGCGCAGGAAGGTGTTCGTGGTGACGTTCCGCTCGTACGCCACGACCACGCCCGGCTCCACCGCCAGCACATTGCATCCGTCGTCCCACTGCTCGCGCTGCGCGGAGTGCACGTCCTGGGTCGGCGTCAGCACACGAATGTCGTCCAGGCCCAGGGCGGCCGCTATCGCGCGGTGCATATGCTCCGGCGGATGGTCGGTGACCTTGAGGTCCCGCTCGCCCGAACCGGCCTCGATGGTGTACGAGCGGAGCATCCCCAGCCCCGCGTACTGCGTGAAGGTGTCCCCGTCGATCATGGTCATGACGGTGTCCAGATGCATGAAGGCCCGGCGCTTGGGCATGTCCAGCGCCACGATCGTGCGCGCCGAACCCGCCGCGAACAGCCCGCGCGCCAGCAGCTCCACGGCCTGCGGCGTGGTCCGCTCGCTCATCCCGATGAGCACCGCCCCGCTGCCCAGCACCAGGACGTCGCCGCCCTCGATCGTCGAGGGGTAGTCGGCCTGGCCCTCGGACCAGACGTGGAAGTCCTCGCCGCGGAAGAGCGGATGGTGACGGTAGATCGCCTCGTAGTGCACGGTCTCGCGCTGCCGGGCGGGCCAGCGCATGGAGTTGATCGAGACGCCGTCGTAGATCCAGGCGGACGTGTCGCGGGTGAAGAGGTGGTTGGGCAGCGGGTCGAGCAGGAAGTCGTCCATCTCCATGACGTGGAAGCGGACGGAGATCGGCTCGGGGTGCCGTTCCAGGAACTCCCGCTTGGTCATGCCGCCCACCAGCGCCTCGACGAGCTCGGACACCGGCAGCTCCTCGAACGCCGCCCGGAGGTGATCGGTGGCCAGCGGCCCGTACTCCTTCTCGTCGAAGACCCGGTCCAGGACCAGCTTCCGCGCCTCGGGGATGCGCAGGCTGTCGGCCAGCAGATCCCCGAAGAGGTGCACGTCCACGCCCCGGTCGCGGAGCACATCCGCGAACCCGTCGTGCTCGGCCCGCGCCCGGCGCACCCAGAGCACGTCGTCGAAGAGCAAGGCGTCCTTGTTCGAGGGCGTGAGCCGCTTCAGCTCCAGATCGGGGCGATGCAGAATGACCCGGCGCAGTCGCCCGGCCTCGGAGTCGACATGGAATCCCATCTCCCCATCTTGGCCGCTCGGAGGCGAGTACGAACCTTGTCGGGACATCTCGGCCGATGTTGTGGGGTCGCACCGGCCGGCGGGGCGGCGGCCCCGAGCGGCGGGGCGGCGACCCCGAGCGGCGGCCTCGTTCCCAACACCTCGCCCGTGTACGAGGGTTGCTCGAGACCGCCGAGCTCGCCGTGGACCGGGTGGTACCGGGGCGCGGCGGGTGCCCGGGTGGCCCCGGGGGCGCGAGGCGGACGGGCCCCCGGGGCTCCCTCGCTACAGCCGGGGGTCCACCGGCTCGGACTCCAGCGCGAGCACCGCGAACACCGCCTCGTGTACGCGCCACAGCGGTTCGCCGTCCGCCATCCGGTCGAGCGCCTCCAGGCCGAGCGCATACTCGCGCAGGGCGAGCGAGCGCTTGTGGCCGAGATGGCGGACCCGCAGGCGCCGCAGATTCTCCGGGCGGGTGTACTCCGGCCCGTAGATGATCCGCAGGTACTCGCGGCCGCGGCACTTGATGCCCGGCTGGATGAGCCGGCCGTCCGCGCCGCGTATCAGCGCCTGCAGCGGCTTGACCACCATGCCCTCGCCGCCGTCCGCGGTGAGATCCAGCCACCAGGCGATACCGGCCGCAACCGATGCCTCGTCCTCGGTGTCGACGACGAGCCGGCGGGTCGGGGCGAGCAGTGCCGTGGCACCGCCGTCCCGCTCCGCGGGCGCGGCCGCCGTTCGCGGCCCCGCCACCACGTCCGCCTCCGCCTCGATGAGCCGGTCGATCATCGCGAGCTGGTCGGTGTGCGCGAGCCCGGCCAGGCTGCGGCCCTGTACGGCGAGGATCTGGAACGGGGCGAGCCGGATGCCCGCCAGCTCGTCGGTCCCGGTGGGCCGTTCCGCGCCGACGCGCCAGCAGTAGCGCCGGTAGGCCTCCGTGAACGCGGCGGCGTCCGAGGCCCGGTCCCGCTGCCTGCCGAGCAGCGTCGCCACATCGACGCCCCGCGCGGCCGCCGCCTCCAGCGCCCCGAGCGCGCCCGGGAACACCGCGCCGGACGCCGCGCCGACGGCCGCGTACTGCTTGCGCAGCAGACCGGTCGCCTTGAGGGACCACGGCATCAACTCGGCGTCCAGCAGCAGCCAGTCCGTCTCCAGCTCACCCCACAGCCCGGCCCGCTCCGCGCACTCGCGGACCCGCCGCAGAATGCGTTCGGTCGTCTCCGGGTCGTCGAAGAACGGCCGTCCCGTACGGGTGTAGAGCGCGCCCGAGACGCCCTCCGGCACGCCGATGGGGGTACCTCCCATGCCTTTGAGGCCAGGGGGGAACTCGCGCGCCGCTGCCTCGTCGCGGCAGACCAGGACCATCGCGCGGGAGCCCATGTGCTTCTCCTCGCACACGACCTCGCGCACACCGTCCGCGCGGTAGGCGGCAAACGCCTCGGCCGGATGCTCCAAATAGCCCTCACCTGCGGTTTCGCCGCCGGTCTCGGCCTTGGACGTGGCGCAGGGCGCCATCGTCGGCGGCAGGTACGGCAGCAGCCGGGGATCGATCGCGAAGCGGCTCATCACCTCCAGCGCGGCCGCGGCGTTCTCCTCCTTGACCGCGAGCCGTCCCATGTAGCGGGTCTCGACGATGCGCCGTCCGGCCACGTCGTTGAGGTCCAGCGGACGGCCGTCCGTGCCGCCGGGGGCTTCCGTGGCCAGCGGCTTGGCCGGCTCGTACCAGACCTTCTCCGCCGGTACGTCCACCAGCTCGCGCTCCGGCCAGCGCAGCGCGGTCATGGTGCCGCCGAAGACGCAGCCGGTGTCGAGGCAGATGGTGTTGTTGAGCCAATTGGCACGCGGGGTGGGCGTGTGGCCGTAGACGACGGCGGCGCGGCCCCGGTACTCCTCGGCCCACGGGTAGCGCACGGGCAGGCCGAACTCGTCGGTCTCGCCGGTCGTGTCGCCGTACAGCGCGAACGACCGCACCCGGCCCGATGTCCGGCCGTGGTACTTCTCCGGCAGCCCGGCGTGGCACACCACCAGCCCGCCGCCGTCCAGGACGTAGTGGCTGACCAGCCCCTGGATGAAGTCCGCCACCTCGGCGCGGAAGGTGTCGTCCTCCTTCTCCAGCTGCTCGATCGTCTCGGCGAGCCCATGGGTGTGCTGGACGTTGCGCCCCTTGAGGTAACGGCCGAGCTTGTTCTCGTGGTTCCCGGGCACGCACAGGGCGTGGCCGGCCCCGGTCATGCCCATCACCAGGCGCAGCACACCGGGGCTGTCCGGCCCGCGGTCGACGAGGTCACCGACGAAGACGGCCGTACGGCCCTCCGGGTGCACGGCGTCCACGGCCCGGCCGAGTGCGTCGCGCTCCAGGACGTAGCCCAGCCGGCCGAGCAGGCTCTCCAGCTCGGAGCGGCAGCCGTGGATGTCGCCGATGATGTCGAACGGTCCGGTGAGATGGCGCAGGTCGTTGAACCGCCGCTCGGTGACGATCTCCGCGGCCTCGACCTCCTCCTGGCCGCGCAGGATGTGCACCTTGCGGAAGCCTTCGCGCTCCAAGTGCCGCAGCGAGCGCCGCAGTTCTCGCTGGTGACGCTGGATGACCCGGCGCGGCAGCCCGGCCCGGTCGGCGCGCTCCGCATTGCGTGCGGCGCAGACCTGCTCGGGTACGTCGAGCACGATCGCCACCGGCAGTACGTCGTGCTCGCGCGCCAGCCGTACCAGCTGGGCGCGGGCCTCGGACTGCACATTGGTGGCATCGACGACGGTCAGCCGGCCGGCCGCCAGCCGCTTGCCCGCGATGAAGTGCAGCACGTCGAAGGCGTCGCGGCTGGCGCTCTGGTCATTCTCGTCGTCGCTGACCAGGCCGCGGCAGAAGTCGGAGGAGATGACCTCGGTCGGCTTGAAGTGCCGGGCGGCGAAGGTCGACTTACCGGAGCCGGTGGCACCGATCAGCACCACGAGCGAGAGGTCGGGCACGGCGAGCGTGCGCCGCGGCCGCTCGGCCGACGGCCGCGGCCGGCGCGCGCTCTCCCGCTCGCCCCCGCTCCCCTGCTGGTCCTCGCGCTGGTGCTGGTGCTGCTTCTCGTCCTCGTACTCCGTACGGTCGGCGTCCGTCATGCCGCGGCCTCCTTTCCCCTCATCGACCTGCTACCGCTTTCCCTGCTGCCGGTTTCCTTGCCACCGGTTTCCTTGCTGCCGGTTTCCTTGCTGCCGGTTTCCTTGCTGCCGCCACTGTGGGCGCCGCCACCGTCGCTCCCGCGACCAGCATCGCTCCCCTGACCAGCGCTGTCGTCCCCGGCCAGGCGGAAGCGGGCGAGCTGGGTGGGCGGCCCGACCTCGGGGTCCTCCGGGCCCACCGGGCCGAAGGTCACCGCATAGCCGTGCCGCGCGCCGACCTCCTGGGCCCACCGCCGGAACTCCTCCCGCGTCCATTCGAAACGGTGGTCCGCATGGCGCACGTGCCCGGCCGGCAGCGACTCCCAACGCACGTTGTACTCGACGTTCGGCGTCGTCACCACGACCGTCCGCGGCCTGGCCGACCCGAACACCGCGTACTCCAGCGCCGGCAGCCTCGCCGGATCCACATGCTCGACGACCTCGCTCAGCACCGCCGCGTCATATCCCTGGAGCCTGCTGTCGGTGTACGCCAGCGAACCCTGTACGAGCCGTACGCGTTCCGACTGCCGCTCGGACATCCGGTCCAGCCGCAGCCGGCGCCGTGCCTCGTGCAGCGCCCGCATCGACACATCCACCCCGACGATCTCGGTGAACTGTCGCTCCTTGAGCAGCGCACCGACCAACTGCCCCTGTCCGCAGCCCAGATCGAGCACCCGCGCCGCCTTGGCCGCACGCAGCTCCGCCAGGATCGCCTCCCGTCGCTGCACGGCGAGCGGTACCGGCTTCTGCTCGGTGTCCACCTCCTCGTCCACGGCGTTGTCGATCTCCTCGCCGTCGACGTCATCCGCCTCGGCGAGCCGCTCCAGCGCCAGCCGCTCGATGGCCTGGCGCGTCAACGCCCAGCGCCGCGCGAGATAGCGGCCGACGATCACCCGCTGCTCCGGATGGTCCTCCAGCCAGCCCTCGCCGGCCCTCAGCAGCTTGTCGACCTCATCGGGCGCGACCCAGTAATGCTTGGCGTCGTCCAGGACCGGAAGCAGTACATACAGATGCCGCAGCGCCTCGTCGAGCCTGCGCTCCCCCTCCAGGACGAGCCGTACATAGCGCGAGTCGCCCCACTCCGGGAACGTCTCGTCCAACGGCAGCGGTTCCGCAACCACCGACCAGCCCAGCGGTTCGAAGAGCTTGCCCACCAGCTCCGCCCCGCCCCGCGCCGGCAGCACCGGCACCTCTATCCGCAGCGGCATCGCCCGCCCCGGCAGCTCCGGCCGCGCCTTGCACTGCCCCTTCATCGCGCTGGCGAAGACGCTGCGCAGCGCCACTGCCAGCAGCGAGGATGCCGCGTACGGACGGTCGTTGACGTACTGCCCGAGCGCCGAATCCGGAGCGCCACCACGGCCCTTCCCCTGTCCCCGGCGGACCAGGGCGACGGGATCGACCTCCAGCAGCAGGGCTGCCGTGCACCGATGCTCGTCGGCCTCGGGGTAGAGGACATGTGCGACTCCGTACGCCGTCGAGAACTGCTGGGCGTTGTCGGGATGCTTGTGCAGCAGGTATCCGAGGTCGGTCGCGGGACGGTCGGCGCTGCCGGTGGTCGTTATCGTCAGGAACACATATCCGAGTATCGCTTCACGGGCCGCGATCTCCCACCCGTTTTCCGGCAGTGCCCGCCCGCGACGACCGCGCCCGGAGTCCGGTGTCAGCTCAGCTGCGACTGCACCTTGGCGGAGATCAACTCCAGGTGATCCAGATCGTCGAGGTCCAGCATCTGCAGATAGATCCGGGAGGCGCCGAGGGCGGCGTACCGACCGATCTTGTCGACGACCTCGGCGGGCGAGCCCGCGAGGCCGTTGGCCTTCAGTTCATCCACCTCCCGTCCGATGGCCGCGGCTCGCCGCGCCACCTCGGCGTCGTCCTTGCCGACGCAGGCCACAAGGGCGTTGGAGTACACCAGGTCATCGCCCCTCCGCCCGGCGGCTTCGGCGGCCGCCCGCACCCGTCCGAACTGGCGCTCACTGTCTTCGAGCGAGGCGAAGGGAATGTTGAACTCGTCGGCGTACTGCGCCGCCAGCCGCGGCGTACGCGTCGCGCCGTGCCCGCCGACCAGCACCGGCACCTTGCCCTGGGCGGGCTTGGGCAGCGCGGGCGACTTCTCGAGCTGGAAATGCTTGCCGCGGTAGGTGAACTCCTTTCCTTCCTCGGTGGCCCACAGGCCGGTGATGATCGCCAACTGCTCTTCCAGGCGCGCGAACTTCTCCTTGGGGAAGGGGATTCCGTACGCCCTGTGCTCCTCCTCGAACCACCCCGCACCGAGGCCGAGCTCGACCCGGCCGCCGGACATCTGGTCGACCTGCGCCACCTGAATGGCCAGCACACCGGGGAGCCGGAAGGTGCCCGCCGTCATCAGGGTCCCGAGGCGGATGCGCCGGGTCTCGCGGGCCAGGCCGGCCAGCGTGATCCAGGCGTCCGTCGGGCCGGGCAGCCCGTCGGCGTTGCCCATCCGCAGATAGTGATCGGACCGGAAGAACGCATCAAAGCCGAGGTCTTCGGTGGCTTTGGCGACCGTAAGAAGAGTGTCGTAGGAAGCGCCCTGCTGGGGTTCCGTGAAGATTCGTAGGTCCATACCTCCATCCTGCACGCTCGACGGCGGGCCAACCGTCAGGGCGGGTCGATGCACCAGGTCGGGTCACCTCCGGCCGGCACGGGGCCGTCGGCGGCGGTGGTGACGGAGCCGTGCGTGGTCGCGGGGCGTTGGCCGCAGAAGGCCGGATCGGCCGGGCGGTGGCCGTGGCGGCCGGGGTGACGGCAGCGGAGGCGGGCGGAGGCCACCTCGGGCAAGGGCGTGCGCATGGGCTTGGGCGTGCGCATGGGCTTGGGCGTGGGCAGGGCGTGGGCAGGGGCGTAGAAGTCAGGTACGGGCGGGACGGGTCGGCAACAATCGGCATGCCGCTGCCGGGTGGCATACCGCGCCGTCGCGATCCGGGGCGGGCCCGTCGCCCGTCAGGCGAGGTTGCGTTCGCGCGCCTCTAGTTTTTCCAGTATTCCGGCTACGTGGTCTCTCGACTCATCGGCCGTGTCCATGGCCTCGACACAGGTCCAGTACATCCCCTCCTCGTCCGCCGAGCACACCACGCTCACCAGTGCCTCGCAGACCTCTTGCAGTAGTTGGCACAGGCCCGTCAAAGCGGCCTTGACATCGCGTACTTCGGACAGCTGGGCTGCCCGCAGCCCGTCGGTGGCCGGCGCCTGGCACAGCAGTCCCCCGCTGAACTGCCCGCCCGCGTCACCCAACCCCTGGGCTCTGGAGCGCACTTCATAAGGCCCCACTATCGCGAGATGGCTGCCTATCGCTTCCGCCAATGCCTGCGATTGCCACGCCTCGACCACCACGTCCTGGACCGTGCTCGCCCGCGCCAGCCCGCGCCGGCTGGCCGCGATGATCCGCACCGCGTCCATCCGCGCCCCCTCCCTTCCTCATCACCCATCACTCGCCTTCACCCCGCACTGTTTCCACTACCCAGAGTGAGGGTGAACACCCAAAAAAGCCAGAGGATTTCGCAAATCTGTGGACAAGCAAGGCGCTGTGGAAAGATCGATGACTCCAAAGAGTGACGAAATGCGCGCCCGGCCCCGCTCCTCCCCCTCAGGCCACCCTGCCATCGCCAACAACCCTGCCATCACAAGGCACTTGAATCTTCGACGACACTCCTGTCACACGGATCAACGCGATTCTCGTCGATCGCGCCCCGGCACGCAGACGGAAGCAGAAGGGAAGCGGGCGGGAAGCAAGAGGGGGAGCAAGAAGGGCAAAAGGATGACCCCCTCGCTCCCCCTCGCCCCCTTACTCCCCCTCGCTCCGCTCGCGCCCCCTACTCCTCTCCCACCCGGCCCTCGCTCCCCCGTGGCCCGTCCGGCCCCGCCGGGCGGACCGGCGGGAAGCGCGACTCATTGCGTTCGATCTTCGCGGCGAGCGCCGTCAGCGCATCGATCCCCAGCGCCTCACAGAACTGCAACAAATACGCCAGCACATCCGCGACCTCGTCCTCGACCCGGCCGGCCGCCTTGGGGTCGGACATCACCGCAGTCGACTCCTCCGGCGTCAACCACTGGAAGATCTCGACGAGTTCGGCGGCCTCGACGCTGAGCGCCGCCGCCAGGTTCTTGGGCGTGTGGTACTGCTGCCAGTCCCGGGCGGCCGCGAATTCGGCCAGCCGTCGCTGCAGGGCATGAAGATCGTCACTCATACCCCTAGGTGTAGCACCCGCACACCGGGCAGCCCCTCGGCGACCGACGGGTCCCCTACCGTCCCCAGCAGCCGTACGTGCCCGCGCTCGGCCATCCGCACGGCCAGCGACATCAGCTCGCGCGCCTGCCGGTGGTCCATGCAGCGGTCCAGCCCGTCCGCCATCACGGTCAGCTGCTGCTGGGCCGACGGGATCTCCCCCACCGGATCCATCGCCAGCACCCCGGGCCCGGTGAGCAGGACCAGCGCCAGCGCGAGAAATCTCAGCTCCCCATCGCCGAGCTGCTCGACCGGCATCATTCCCAGCGCACCCCGGTCGACCAGGGCCCGCACCCCCGCAGGCGCGGGTGCCGGCCGCGACGCACCCGGATCCGGAGCCGGCCGTGTCGCCACTGCGCCGGCCGCGCCCCGCTCCGGCCGTCCGCCGCCCCACGAACCCGCTGCCGCCCCACCCACGGCCGACCGGTCCCCGGCACCCCCGGCCCCGGCCGCCGCTCTCACCCCGCCGTCCGCACCGCCCGCGATCGCCTCTCGCGGGACCGCGTGGAGCCCGTCCACCGGACCCGCGCAGGCATCCCGTACCGCCGCCACCAGGAGCGCATGCCGTCGCCTGCACTCGCGGCTGGTCCGTTCCAGCACCGCCGGGAGGTTCTCGCACGACGACCGCAGCCGCCCCTCGTCCGGCCCCCCGTCCCCGTCCCGGCCCCAGCTGCCTGCCGCGACGCCCCGGCCCCCCGCCCGCCCCCGGGCACGCGCGCTCCCGCTCCCCGCACCCACCGCCGTCGTGGCCACATCGGCCACGGGTGCCGCGCCTCGCCCCGTCTCCCGCATGGCCTCCGGCCGGGGATCGCACGCGAAGGCCGACCGCAACGCGACCACGACCTGCTCCGCCGCGGCCAGGACGAGCTGCTGGCCCGCGGTCTTGCCGGCCACGCGCAGCGGGAGGAGAGAGGTCCCCAGCCGGTCATCGGGCAGCGGCGCGCGGGTCACCGGTGTCGAGCCCGCCGTGTGCCAGGCCGCCTGCACGGCGTGGCGGGCCGGGTCGATGAGCGCCGTGGTGAGCAGCGTCTCGCCGCCGCCGGTCAGCCGTTCGCCGACGATGCGGAGTTCGGGCTCCGCCTGTACGGCGAGATCGAGATTGACCGGGCCGGCCGGACCGTCGACCGTGCAGCCGATGCGGAAGCCGCGCCGCCCCTGTTCGTCGGGGCGCGCGCCCGCCGGAATGCACGCCGCCGCACCGCCCGCCACCGTCCCCACCGCGCGCGCCAGCGGCTCTCCGCTGCCGAGCCGGGAGAGGATCTCGTACGCCTGCAGCGCGCTGGACTTGCCGCTGCCGCTCTCGCCGCTCAGCAGGGTCACCGGGCCGATCGGAAGGGTGACGCCACGATGGTTCTTGAAGGCGGAAAGCCGCAATTCGGTGACCGTCGGCCGCGCACTGTCAGTATTCATATGGGGACGCTATGCAGCGGCCCGCACGGAGAACCGTTACGCCCAACAGCTCTTCCTACGAACGGGGGACAGCACCGGCGGCCGGTTCGGCAACCTCGGTACCGATCGGCGCGAGGAGGAAGACATTGGTGTCGACGCGGTGCATCCCACTGCCGAGGCCGAAAACGACCCCGCTGGAGAAGTCCAGGATGCGCTTGGCGACATCGGTGTCGGCGCCGCTGAGGTCCAGCAGAACGGGGATCTGCGCCATGAGGTACTCGGCCACCTCGCGTGCGTCCGCGAAGGTCTGGACGCGGATGACCATGAACCGTCGCTTCTCCTCCGCCGGATCGTCCTCGGGGAGGGCGCGGTGATCGGGCCAGGACGGCCATTCACCGCTGCCTCGGAGCGGGACGACCTCGGCGAGCCCCTCCCACTGCTCGTCGGTGGCATCGGGACCGTTCACCGAATCACCTCACTCACAGGGTCGCTGGCTCTCTGCGGGATCCGCATCGCCATCTGAGACGGAATCTGAATCGGCATCTGGGACGGCATCTGAAAAGGTATCTGCATCGCGCGAATTCTACCGATAAACATACAAAGCTCGGTGGGCGCGACACACGGGGCGTCACATCCCGGCTCCATCCTGCACCATGGCTCCCGGCCCGCGCGGACAGCCTTGGCAGATCGGGGGTCGAGTTTCTGTGTGCCTGTTCATCCGCTCTTGTGATGGAACGGGTTCCGGTGGGGCGGGTCCGGCCCCACCCCACCGGCTTCCTCCGCCGTGCTACTGCCCGGCGTCCTCCGGGTACCAGCGCAGCTCCACCGTGTTGCCGTCCGGATCCGCTACGTAGATGGACTGCGCATCGCCGCGCGCGCCGTACCGGGTGACCGGTCCTTCCAGCACGGTGAACGCGCCCGAGTCGATGACCTCCTGCCAATCCAGCGGATCAACGACCAGACAGATGTGGTCCACATTGGACTCGCCGCGAGGCCGTTCGACCAGATCGATGATCGTCTCCGGTCTCACCCGCACCGACGGGAACGACACATCACCGGCCCGCCACTCGTCCACCCGGACCGGCTCCAGTCCGAGGGGGCCGCAGTAGAACGCCAGCGATCGCTCGACGTCGTGAACATTGAGCACCAGGTGGTCGAAGTCCTTGACTCGCATAAGGCCTTGCATAAGACAGTGCAACCTTTCCGTGGGGTGTAGCTGTGTAGTGGCATCCGCGTCTGCTTCTGCGTCTGCTTCTTTGGATGTGGGTGTGGATGTGGATGTGGATATGACTGCGGTTCCTTCTCGTGGTCGAGGAGTTCCCGCAACCCCTGCATCATCCGGTGCGGTTCGGTGCGGCCGCAGGCGGGGTCGGCGACGGCGCTGCCGCGCGCTGGAGCGTCACGACCGGCAGGGTTCGGGTCGTACGGCTCTGGTAGTCGGCGTACCCGGGGGCCGCTTGCACCACCTGTCCGAAGAGCCGGTCCCGCCGGGTGCCCTCGGCGGGGGCCGCGATCGCCTCGAACGCCTCGGTGCCGACCTCCACCCGCACCATGGGCTGGGCAAGCAAGTTGTGGTACCAGGCGGGGTGTTGGGGCGCTCCGGCGGCGGAGGCGATGAGCAGCAGCAGATCGCCCTCGCGGAAGTAGGCGAGAGGGACGGTGTGTTCCCTTCCCGACTTCGCGCCGGTGGTGGTCAGCAGGAGCAGGTCACCGCCCTCGAAGGGGCCACCGACCCGTCCCGCATTGGCGCGGAACTCGTCGATTACCCACTGGTTGAAGGGCTGGGAGTTGGTCATACGGGATCGGTTCTCCAGACAGGAAGATTGCGGCGTGGTGCGCGGCGCGCAGTGGCGCGTACGGCCCCGCCCGGAACCGGGCGTTGCCGGGGGACGGAGCGAACCATCGCTCGTCAGGGCATGGCACGGCACGGCACGGCATGACGCGGTGACGCCAAGGGGGAGGGGCGACGCGCGGACGCGCTCGCGTCAGGTGCAGATGCTCAGCAGCGGGTGCTCAGATGCGGGGTGCGGAGTATGAACTCATGGCTTGGCCCCTCGATGAATGGTGGTCGCCCCACTACCGACCGGCCCAGTTCTCTTTGGTCGGCGTGACGTGCCACGCAGGCATTACAGCCACCGGGCCGTGGTCTGTCAACGCGGAGCCGTGCGGTACCGCCATGGCGACCTGCCGAGGCGCTGGCCTTGACGTCAAGGTCAAGGTCTACCGTCCATCGAGACCGGTCAAGGACCGACTGATGCAGAAGGGGCTCGCAGATGCGGATCGGTGATCTGGCGCAGCGCGCGGGGACCACGGCGCGCGCATTGCGCTACTACGAGTCGCGTGGCCTGCTCACCGCCGGGCGTGACGGCAACGGCTATCGCGACTACGGCGAGGACGATCTGCGCGTGCTGCGGCAGATCAAGGTGTTGCAGGACCTGGGATTCGAGCTGGAGGAGACCCGCCCGTTCGTGGAGTGCCTCCAGGCCGGGCACCCGACGGGCGATGCGTGTCCCGCCTCGATCGATGTCTATCGCCGCAAGCTCGCCGAACTCGACCGCTGCATCGAGGAACTTCAGGACGTACGGGAATCGGTGCGGCGGCAGCTGGGGCACGCGGAGGCGGAGGCGCGGGGCAACCCGAGGTCCGGGCCCGGGCCTGCGCCGGAACCGCTGTGTGAGCTGTCGTCCTTCGGCCGGCCGGCCGCGTCCACAGCCGCGTCCACGCCTACCACCACAGCCACACCCACACACGAGGAGAACTGATGTCGCAGACGCATGACGCCGCCGTGCTCTCCGTAACGGACGAGACGTTCGAGGAGGAGGTGCTGCGCTCCGAACTGCCCGTCCTGGTCGACTTCACGGCGAGTTGGTGCGCGCCCTGCCGGATGATCTCGCCGGTGCTGGCGGAGCTTGCCCGGGAGGAAGCGGGGCGGCTCAGGATCGTTGAGCTCGATGTGGACAGCAATCCGGTGACGCAGAGCGCCTACGGCGTGCTGTCGATGCCGACGCTGATGGTCTTCCGTGCGGGCGAGCCGGTGAGGTCGCTGGTGGGTGCGCGGCCGAAGCGGCGATTGCAGCAAGAACTTGCGGATGTGGTGTGAGGTACGCGGTCGGGGGGCGTGAGCGGAAGCGTTCGGCTTGCGCTCCCTTGACAGCCCTCAGCGGGCGGAGAAGCCTGGTGGTCGGCTTGTCCCGGTGATCGCCGGGATACGGGGGAATGCGCGAGCCGGGGGAACGGGGGAAGCATGGTGGGTTCCAGGTCCATGTCCAGGTCCAGGTCCACGTGCACGTCCGCATCCACGTCCAGGTCCACGGATGCGGGCGCGGGTGCGGGCTCAGGTGGCGTCATCGGGCGGCGGTTGGCGCGGCGGGCCGTCGGGCTCGCTGTCGGGTTGGTGCTGGCGCTGCCGTTGGCGGGGTGTTCGGCGGGCGGGGGAACGGATGATGCGGCGGGTGGGTCGGCGAGCCCGTCAGCCGGGACGCCGCCGTCCGCGAGCCCCACGCCGAGCGTCGATCCCGCCGCCTACCGCCGTACGCTGACCGCCGCCCTCGGCCCGCTCACCGGCGCCCTGCGCGCGGTCGACCGGGCGCGGGAAGGCGGCGCGCTGAACAAGGCGCTGGAGGAGGCGGCCGACAAGGCGGATGCGTCCGCCGAGGCGTTGGAGGGCGCACGGACGCCGGACAACGCCGGCGCGGGGAACAGTCAACTGGCCTCCGCGCTAAGGGGGCTGGGGCGGGATCTGCGGAGCGCTCACGGTGACGGCGGGCGGTGCGCCACCTCGCCGCGTGTCCAACTGGGTACGGCCGCGAGCCCCGGGGACGTCAAGGAGGCCGGGCGCGCGCTCACCGCTCTCGGCTACGACGCCACGGTGCGGCTGCCGCGTACCGAGAAGGCCAAGCACCGCCGGCTCGGCAACGGCGCCTTCGTCCGCGACGGCAGCCGCGGCGGCCTGGGGCGGCTGACCATCAACAACGGCACCGGTACCGACGCCGTGGTGACGCTGACCCGGGGCGAGCGGACGGCGTTCTCGGTGTATGTCCGCGGTGGCGACAATGCGACCGTACAGAGCGTCAACAGCGGGTCTTACACGGTGTATTTCACTACCGGCGAGGACTGGGACGGCGGGAAGCGGTCCTTTACCCGCGAGTGCAGTTTCCAGAAGTTCGACGACACGGCGGACTTCCGGACGGTCCGGGTCGCCGGCGGCACGCAGTACACCGTGCTGAGTTTCACGCTGAACAAGGTGATCGGCGGCAATGCGACTACGAGCGAGGTGCCGCCGGGCCAGTTCCCCTCATAGCGGCACCTCCGCAAGGTGCCTCGTCGGGGCCTGGGTATTGTGACGCCGCGTGGGCGACAGCACGGTATGGACTCTGGCGATCGCGGCGCTGACCGGCGGCACCGCGGTGCTCGCCAGTTGGGTCGCCAGCCGCGGCAGTACCCAGGCCGCCCGGATACAGGCGGAGATCGCCGCGGGCGCACAGCGCGCCGAACGGCTCCGCGAGAGCCGGCGCGCGGCCTACCTGGACCTGATCGAACAGACCCACCTCATGGGCGAGTTGTACTGGGAAATATCCACCACCCTCCGCCTCGCGGACTCCGGTGACCGTGCCGCCGCCCTTGCGGCGCTGCACGATCGCGAGGTCGCCGAGTACGTGAAGATCCGCCGCTGCGCACGCGTCGTCGAACTGGAAGGCCCGCCCAGGGCCGCCGACGCAGCGCTCGCTCTGCAAAAAACGACAGGTCCTTTCTTTGCGGCCGTCAAGGCCGGGCTTGACGGGGACCGTGACAGCCCCGATGCCTTCGATGCCGCTTTCAGTCCTTTCTGGAAAGCGTTGGAAGACTTTGTGGACGCGGCCCGTGCCGCCCATCAGAGGGAGTGAGGGCGGTGCGGGCAGTGCAGGCCCGCGCCTTCGAGAAGCCCGCAAACAGGCCGTTTTGGCGCCGGGGCGAATCCTCAATACGATCCGGCGATGATCATAAGAAAACGGCTGGCGGCCGGGATGTGCGGGCTGCTCGCCGCCTTGGCCGTCGGGCTTCTTCCCGGATCCGCAATTGCGGACGAGCCCGATGCGAAGCCCTCCCCCAAGGTCGAGTTGGTACTCGACGTCAGCGGCTCGATGCGGGCCCGCGATATCGACGGACAGTCGCGGATGTCCGCGGCGAAGCAGGCGTTCAACGAGGTGCTGGACGCGGTGCCGCACGAGGTGCAGCTCGGCATCCGTACCCTCGGCGCCAACTACCCCGGGGAGGACCGCAAGCGCGGCTGCAAGGACACCACGCAGCTCTACCCGGTCGGCCCGCTCGACCGGACCGAGGCCAAGACGGCGGTGGCGACGCTCGCCCCCACCGGCTGGACGCCGATCGGGCCGGCTCTGCAGGGTGCGGCCGCTGACCTCAAGGGCGGCGACGCGACCCGCAGGATCGTCCTGATCACGGACGGCGAGGACACCTGCGCCCCGCTCGACCCCTGCGAAGTGGCGCGTGACATCGCCTCGCAGGGCATCCACCTCACCGTCGACACGCTCGGCCTGCTGCCGGACGCCAAGACCCGTAAGCAGCTCACGTGCATCGCCGAGGCCACCGGCGGGACCTACACCTCGGTGCAGCACACCAGTGAACTGCGCAACCGCGTCCATCAGTTGGTGGACAGAGCGGCCCATCCGGTCGTCACTCCGGTGGCCACCAAAGGCGCGCAGCAGTGCGAGGGTGCGCCGAAGCTGACCCCCGGTCTCTACAGCGACCGGGAGAAGTTCGCCGAGCACCGCTGGTACCGGGTGGATGTCCGGCCGGGTCAGGAGCTGCGGGCGTCGGTGAGCGTCGCCGCGGACCGCGCGGTCAACAACGACTACGGGGTCCTGCTGCGGGCCTCGACGGTCCATGGCCGGGAAATCGTGCGCGGGTCGGAAGCCGGCAGCGGGCGGACCGATGTGATCTCGTCCGGGCTGCGGTATCCGAAGGCGTCGGCCGACGCCTCCGACGGGGCGGACGAGCCGGCGGCGGAGACGGTGTGTCTGCAGGTCAGCAACTCCTTCTCGGCACCGGCCTCGGTCAAGACGACGCCCGGCCTGCCCGTCGAGCTGACCGTCGACCTGGTGGACGCGCCGCATGACGCCGCGGACCCGGCCGCCTTCGGCCTGGGACGCGGGTGGTGGCTGCTGGGCGCGCTGGTGCTGACCGGTCTGGTCGCCGGGCTGCTGTGGGGCTGGATCTCGCGCTGGCGCATTTCCGTCTGGAGGACCAACTGATGCGTGCCATAGGAGTAGGTGTGCTGACCCGGCGCGCGCTGACGTCGTGTGTGGTGGCGGGCGCCGCGCTGTTCGGTGCGGCGGGCTGGGCCGCGGCGGACAGCCCTTCGCCCAGTTCCAGCACGGGTTCCGACGCGAGGTCCGGTGCCGAGGGGCCGACCGAGGCCGGTACGTCGTTCCGTACCGCGACCGCGATCAAGCCCGGCCAGCGGGCGACGGCGAGCGCGTCCACCGGTGACTACCTGTACTGGGTGGTCCCGGTGGACCAGGGGCAGCGCGCCACGGTCACGGCCAAGGTGACGCTGCCCAAGGCCGCCGCCCGGCACGGCTCCGCCACCTGGCAGCTCGATGTGTACGACGGGCTGCGGCGCCGCCAGGCGTGCCGGTACGGGGCGCAGACCAAGGCGGCGGCGCAGGACGCGGACTCCGTCGAGCTGTCCTGCGCGCTGCGTACGGTCCGCGGCTGGGCGGAGCCCTGGGCGAACGACCCGCTGCCGGGGAGCTACTACGTGCGGCTGACGGTCGTGGATCTGCCGCAGGCGGACCTCGGGCTGCCGGTGCACGCAGAGGTCCGCACCGATACGGCCGAGGCCGGCGGCGCACAGGCCGTTGACGGCTCCCTCGCCGCGCCGCTCGTACCGGGAGCGGGCGCCGCGACACCGCAAGCGGACGCGACAGCGCAGGACGACGCGACGCCGCAGGACGAGGAGACGGCCACGGATGAGGCGAGCGCGTCGCCGGACCAGCCGACGGCAGCGGCCGGGCCGGACGGCGGCTGGTCCTCCGGCTGGTGGTCCGACCGCTGGGTCTGGACGGCCGTCGGCGGGCTGCTCGCGGCCCTGGCCGGAATCGGGGGCTACACCCTGACCCGCGGCTCCGGCCGCCCGTCGCGGGTGCCGCCGGGCGCCTGACCCTCCCCGTATCCCGCCCTCTCGCACTCCCTCTCGCCAAAGTGACCGCGGCCCCGCGCCGCGGTCACTTTCGTCGGTGCTCCACCGGTGACCGCGCCCCCGCCCCCGCCCCGGCCGGGGCGATGAGTGGCCCAGGTCCGGGGCGCGGAGGAAGGTAGAGGGTGTGGAACGGAGCGAAGCCATGAAGGACGTCGTGACCGTCGGCCTGGACGGTACGCCCGAATCGCTGGCCGCCGCGCGGTGGGCGGCGCACGAGGCGCGGCTGCGGAACGCCCGGCTGCGGCTGCTGCACGCGTGGGTGCTGCTGGCGCCGGAGAAGACCTCCCCACCCCCTGACGAGCGGGATCAGAACTACTGGCCGCACCGGATCATGAACGAGGCGCGGGAGGCCGTACGGGCGCAGGAGCCGGATCTGGCGGTGGACGAGGTCCTGATGACCGGGGACCCGTTGGCGGCGCTGAAGGAGGCCGCCGGGGAGTCGGACGTGGTGGTTCTCGGCTCGCGCGACCTGGGCCCCCTCTCCCGCTATGTGCTGGGCGAGGTCGGGCTCCAGATGGTGGCGCACACCGAGACCCCGGTGGTCCTCGTACGGGCCCTCCACGGGTCGGCGACCGGGCGCGACGGCGATGTGGTGGTCGGGCTGAGTCTGCACGAGCCCTGCGAGGCGCTGCTCACGTTCGCCTTCCACAGCGCCGCGGCCCGGGGCGTGACGCTGCGCGCCGTACACGGTCAGCATCTGCCGGCGCACGCGTACAACCGTGGCGGTGGTGTGGAGCCGTATGCCGCGGAGCAGACGGCCGCGGATGCGCGGCAGGAGCTGGCCGAGGCGCTGCGGCCCTGGCGGGAGAAGTTCCCGGACGTGCGGGTGGACGCCCGGGTGGAGCTGGAGAGTCCGGCGCCGGCGCTCCTGCACGCCGCCACGGAAGCCGGGCTGCTGATCGTCGGGCGCCGGCACAAGCGCCGGATGCTGGCGACGCGCATCGGCCATGTCGTGCAGGCGGCCGTGCATCACGCGCCGTGTGCGGTGGCGGTGGTGCCGCACGAGTGACGGCCGACGGGCCCGACCGGGCCGGGCGGAGGAAGCGGAGGCAGAGCATGGCTACGACTGCGGAGTGGGACATTCATCTGTACCTCTCCGAGGAGGACGGGACGACCAAGGCGCGGGTGGAGCTGGACACCGGCACCATCGCGCTCTCCGGGTACGGCCTGGCCCGCTGCAACCCCCAGGACGTGGACGTACCGGTGATCGGGGACGAGCTGGCGGCCGGGCGGGCGATGCACGACCTGGGCTCGAAGCTGATGCGGGTGGCCGACAACGACATGGCGAGCGCCGGCGCGGGGCCCCCCGAGCGCGCGCCGCGGGCCGCGTACGGCTGGATGAACGAGATGGCCTGAGGGCCGACGAGGAGAGGCGCGGAACGCGTGGGCGTGACGGGCGCGAGGGCCTGACGAACGCGAGGGCGTGCGGCGGTGGCGGTCGCGGGGCGGAGCGCGGCGGCCGCGGGGCGACCGCCACCGGGGGCGGGCGGCGCGGGCCGCGGGGAAGGTGCGGTACGTGGGCGGCGACCACGGAGCGAAGGGCGGCGGCAGCCGTCGGCGACGGCTGGACGGGCTGTCGGCGGGGCTGCGGGAACGCCTGGACGCCGTGCTCAGCGGGCCCGGGGCCTCGGCCAATCTGCTGCTCGAGGCCGTGCTGTCGGTGGCGCGCGGGCTGGATCTGCCGCAGGTGCTGCACCGCATCGTCGAGGCCGCCGTCGTCGTCGTGGACGCCGAGTACGGCGCCCTGGGCGTGGTCGGCGAGGACACCCGGTTCGCTCAGTTCCTGCCCGTGGGGGTCACCGTGGAGCAGCAGCGGGCCATCGGGGCGCTGCCGGCCGGGCACGGCATCCTGGGTGAGCTGATCCGGCACCCCCGGCCGCTGCGGCTCGCGGAGCTGTCCGACCACCCGTCGTCGTACGGATTCCCGCCCCACCACCCGCCGATGCACTCGTTCCTCGGCGTCCCCATCAGGGTGGGCGACAAGGTGTTCGGCAATCTCTATCTGACCGAGAAGCGGGGCGGCGGCGGGTTCGACGCCGAGGACGAGACGATGCTGTCGACGTTCGCGGTGGCGGCGGGGGTGGCCATCGAGAACGCCCGGCTGTACGGGGAGGCCCGCTCCCGGCAGCGGTGGCTGGAGGTCCACGGCGAGATCGTCGCGAGCCTGCTGTCCGGGGCGGACGAGGCTCAGGTGCTGCGGCTGATCGTCGGTCATGCGCGGGACATCCTCGCCGCGGATCTCGGCGTGCTCGCGCTGCCCGGCGAGGAGGGCTCGCTGCGGGTGGTGCTGGCGACCGGCGTCGACGCCGAGGCGCATCAGGGGCTGGTGCTGCCTCGTAAGGGATCGTTCGTCGGCGCGGCCCTCGACGCCGGCAGGCCGCTGATCAGCCTCGATGTCGAGCACGACCCGAGGATCACGACGGGTCCGCCGCGCTGGGCGGGGCTGGGCCCGGCCGTCGCGGTCCCAATGATCGCCGGGGAGCGGGTGCGCGGGGTGCTGCTGCTGGCCAGGGTCCACCGGCGCGAGACGTTCACGGAGGCGGAGACCTCGCCGTTGCTGGCCTTCGCCGGACAGGCGGCGCTGGCGATGGAGCTGGCCGGGCAACGCGCGACCGCCGAACAGCTCGCCCTCTTCGAGGACCGCGACCGCATCGCCCGCGATCTGCACGATCTGGCCATCCAGCGGCTGTTCGCCACCGGGATGACGCTGCAGAGCGCGGTGCGGTTCGTGGACAGCCCGGAGGCGACGGAGCGGCTGCTGCGCGCGGTGGACGACCTCGACGAGACGATCAAGATCATCCGGTCCACCATTTTCGGTCTGCGCGCCCACGATCTGGGGCGGGCCGGGCACGGGCTGCGGGTGCGGGCCGTCACGACCGTGGAACAGGCGGCCCGTGCACTGGGCTTCACCCCCTCCCTCCATATGGCGGGGCTGATCGACACGGATGTGCCCGCGCCCGTCGCGGAGCATGTGGTGGCGGTGCTCGCGGAGGCGCTGAGCAATGTCGCCCGGCATGCGCACGCCCGCTCGGCGGATGTCTCGCTGATCGTGCGCGGCGCCCAGCTGACCCTGACCGTTGCCGATGACGGGGCGGGCATCGCCCGGGACGTCGGCCACCGCGGCGGGCTGAGCAATCTCGCCTGCCGGGCCGAGAGCCTGGGCGGGACGCTGACGGTCGAGGCGGCGGAGCGGGGCGGCACCTGGCTGGTGTGGCGGGTGCCGCTGCCGTCGGGGTGAGGGCCCCGAGGGCCCGCCCGGGGACTCCTGGAAAGCCGCGCCGGGCTCAGTCGTGCGGCGGCGCCGCCCGGGTGGCGATCATGGCCGCCTGGATCCGGCGTTCGACGCCGAGCTTGGCCAGCAGCCGGGAGATGTGGTTCTTCACCGTCTTCTCCGACAGGTAGAGCCGCCGGCCGATTTGTCGATTCGTCAGCCCTTCACCGACCAGGCCGAGGATCTGCCGCTCGCGGGGCGAGAGCGCGGACAGCGCATCTTCTCCGGGCTCGGCATCGGCGTCCGCGCCGCGCAGGTTGTTCATCAGCCGCGCGGTGGTCGCCGGGTCCAGCATCGAACGGCCGGACGCGACGATCCGTACGGCCGCCACCAGGTCCGCGCCCTTGATCTCCTTCAGGACGTACCCCGAGGCCCCGGCCATGATCGCGTCCAGCAGGGCATCGTCGTCGTCGAACGAGGTCAGCATCAGACACGCCAGGTCCGGCATCCGCGAGCGCAGCTCCCGGCACACCGTGATCCCGTCCCCGTCCGGCAGCCGCACATCGAGCACCGCGACATCCGGGCGGAGCGCCGGGCCCCGGGCCAGCGCATGACCGGCGGTACCGGCGTCACCGACCACCTCGATGTCGGGTTCCGCGTCGAGCAGGTCGCGCACCCCGCGCCGTACCACTTCATGATCGTCGAGCAGAAAGGCGCGGATCGGCCGCTGCGGTGAGAATTCGGGTGCCTCGCTCATCGTTCCCTCCACACCGCCGTCGGCAGCGCTCCCGGCCGCGTACGGCGTCACTCCCATCGTCGCCCGCACCCGTCGGGCACACCAGGGCCGAACGGGCAGTCGCCCGCGTACGGCGGACGCCCTCGCGCGGTGGACGCCCGCCGCACTCCCGGCAGGGCCGTTCGGCCCCTTAGCCCGGCCCGTGAGACGTGCGACCGTCGGTACACAGGCGGAAGGCGGTGGTGCACGATGCCGCTGCGGACGACGGCGATGCTGTCGCGGCTGAGGCGCGGCCCGCTGCGGCGCGGCTGTGATGTGGCGGAGGCCTGGCTGGTGATCGCCACCGCGCTGCTGATGGCGGTCGCGGCCCCGGCCGCAGGGGTGGCCGCGGCGAACGCGGTGGCCGGTGCCGCGGAACGGCAGAGCCAGGACCGGCACGGGGTGGCGGCCGTGGTGACCGAGAGTCCGCCAGTCGTCATCGGGGCGGATCCCACGGGCGGTGTCGGCGGCCGGGTGCATGCGACGGTGCGCTGGACCGCCGCCGACGGCACCTCCCGCACGGGAGAGACCACGGTGCCCGCGGGCCTGCGGGCCGGCGACCGGACCACGGCCTGGCTCGACGGGCGTGGCGCGCTGCTACGGGACCCGGTCACGGGCGGGGAGGCCATGGTCGAGAGCGTCGCGGTCGGCACCGTGGCGGCGGGCGGCACCTGCCTGCTGCTGCTCGCCGCCGAGCGGGCCGGCGGGGCGCTGCTCACTCGCCGCCGCTACGCGCTGTGGGAGCGGGAGTGGGCGGAGGGCGATGCGCAGTGGGGGCGCCGGGAGACGGGCTTGTGAACGGTCGAACGGAGCACCCGCCGCGACCGGTCGCCGGCGCCGTTCGCCGCCCTGCGCGCCGCGCGCCCGCGCCGTCCTCGGCGACCCGGGCGTACCGGCAGGAGCCCGAGCGCCGCGCTCCCGTCCGTTCGGCCCCCCAGGTGGGGCCGAACGACCCCTGCCGCCCTGGCCCTACCGGCACTCCTTCCGTGACGCGGCCCGTGCCTTGGATGAGACAGACGAGACAACGGCCTCGGAGCCCCGGACGTACGGACGGGGCGAGGACGCGGTGAGGACGAGATCGAGGTGAGGGCGATGCCGAGGCAGCCGGTGGACGGCGCGGGGCGGCGCCGGACGGGCTCGCCCGTCCTCGTACAGCTCCGCGGTGAACTGGACTTTCTCAGCGCCGCGCCGACCATCAAGTACCTCGATCCGCTGACCGCGGGCCCGAGCCCGGACCTGGTGCTCGACCTGGGACGGCTGAGTTTCCTGGACTGCAGCGGCATCGGCGTCCTGTGCCACGCCCGGCGCCGGGTCCGCGAAGCCGGCGGCCGGCTCTCCCTGGTGATCACCGACCCCCGCTTCCTGCGGATCCTGGGGACGGTCGGCCTCGGTGACAGCTTCGACATCCGCGACCGGGTGCCGGAGCCCACCCACCCGCCCAACGGCGAGCTGAGGCGGGCGCGCGACGACGGCCGCGCGGGGTCACGGCAGCGGATGCCCGCCGCCTGAGCGCCGGCGCCACCCCCTACTGCGTGCCGCCTCGCACGGCCCCGCCTCGGCGCCCGCCCTCGTACGGCCCCGCCTCAGGGCCGCGGCCCCTCGAGGAGTTCTCGCGCGGCGCGGGTGTGCGGATGTCCGGGACCGAAGGCGCCTTCGCAGGCGCGTACCGCTTCCTGGGCCAGTGCCAGCGCCTCGTCCGCCGTCACCTTCTCCGGGCGGGGGTTCGTACCCACCGTACGGTCCAGGAAGCGCACCACCGGCGCCGGGAACACCCCGACGCGCCGCGACCGGCCCGCGCCCTCCTCGCGCAGCGAGCGGACGGCCGCGGTCATCACCTGCGCATGCGCGAGGCGGAGCAGGGCGTCGTCCCGCGGTCGGGCCGGTCCGCAGTCTGCCCGGTCCTGGTAGCTGCGGACGTCCTGGACCAGGCCGATCGCCTCGTGCCACAGCCGCTGCCGCCCCAGCGCGCGGCCCCGGTGCAGCTGAGCCAGCAGATACGCCGGGTGCAGCGCCCCCAGCACCCGCCAGCGCAGCCCCCCGGCCGAGAACAGCAGCCGCTCGCACTCCGCGTAACGGTGCAGTCCGTACAGGGCCTCCGCCAGGGCGTGCTGGACGTCGGCGACGTCCGCGAGCGCCTGACAGTCCGCCGAGGAGAGTCCCGCGGTGAACGGGCCCGCGGGGTCGTCGCGGAGGAGCTGGGCGAGGGACGGGCCGGTGCGCCCGGTCAGCGGCACCTTGCACCCCTCCGCCTCCCGCTCCGCCCGCGCGAGCACCGGGCGCAGCACGGCCGCCGCCTCGCCGAAGTCGCCGCAGCCGATCCGGATCCGGCCCAGCGCCAGGCCGTCGGCGATCGCCGCCCCGGTGGCCGGCTCCGCGATCCGTACGGCGAACGGCAGCGCATCCGCGTACCGCCCACGGCTTTCGTACCCGTCCCGCACCCGGCGGGCGGCGGCCCGCACCGGATCTTCGGCGGAGCGCCAGAGCAGCGTCATCACATGCGGGGCGAGCAGGTCCGGCACCGGCCCGTCCGTCGTCCGCAGCAGGGCGTGGTCCAGCAGGGCCGCGGCGTACGCGGACAGCCGGGTGCGCCGGTCGTCGGTCAGTTCCCGGGCGGCCGCGGCGAGCGCCTCCGGGCCGGCCCGTACGCAAGGGACCTCGCCCGGGACGTGCGGCAGTGCGCGCAGCTCGGCGGTCACCCGCTCCTCGGGGAGTTCCGGCATCCGGACGGCGGCGACGGCCTCGGGGGACAGGACGGACACCGGGAACGGGGCGTCGGCGCAGCACGCCAGCAGATGGAGCAGGGACAGCCGCGCCGCCGGGCCCGGCGCGCCGGAATCCGGCAGATAGGTGATGTGCAGATCGCGGGCGGCCTGGTAGACGCGGGCCGTGTCCTGCGCATCGGCCCGGAAGGAGGCCCGGGGCTCCTCCTCGTCCGTCAACCCTGCACCCGCATGTCCCGCCCCGCCTGGTAGATCCGGGCGCTGCCCTCGGCGCGGGCCTGCAACTGCACGCCGCCCGGCGCGCTTTCCGGCGGCAGCGTGCCGCGCGCCGCGTCCAAGAGCTGCTGGAGCTCTTCGGCCGCGGCCGGGTCGTCGCGCAGCACCCGCAGCAGGCGCCGCTGCCACTCACCGGCCAGTTCCCGCTCCGTCTGCGCCCCGGCCTCGCCCTCTTCCCGTGCCTCGACCAGTTCACCGCGGGCCTCGTCCAGGTCGCGTTCGACGGCGTCGGCGTCCGCGGGCCGCAGCCGTCGCCACAAGGCGACCACGCCGTTCCGGGCCTGCGTCCAGGCCTCGGTCACCATCAGGCCGACCAGCGCCGTTCCCGCACTGTCCAGCATCGGCTCCATCGCTCCACCCCCGTATCGACAACTGAACTCGTAGTCTGCAACGCCCCGTTGGCTCGGCTCAAGCCTCGATGGCCGCCAGACACGCCCGTACCGGCCGGCTCTGGCTGAGGGTGAGCCAGGCGGCGCGGATGTCGCGGCGCAGGGGTGGGCGGGCGGACAGGAAGCGTACGCCGGGCGGGGCGGGACGGCGGGACATCGCGGGGATGAGGGATGCGGCGAGATTGCCGGCAACCAGGGCGAGTTGGGTGAGGTGTTCCGCCACGGAGTAGCGGATGTCGGGTTCGACACCGCGGGCGCGCAGGGCCTGGACCAGGGCCTCATAGGGCTCGGTGCCCGGCGGGCAGCAGGCCCAGACCGTGTCGTTGAGGTCGGCGAGGTCAACGCTCTCGCGGTCGCCGAGCGGATGGTGCTCGGACACGGCGACATGGACTTCCTCGCTCACCAGGGTGCGCAGGGTGACGCCCTCGGGGACGGCGAGCGGGCGGTTGGCCCAGCTCTCGATGAGCAGCAGGTCGAGTTCGCCGTTCAGCAGCCGGGGCAGCAGGTCGACGGCCTCTCCGTCGACGACGGTCGGGGTGAGCCGGGGGTGTTCGGCGGTGAGGGCGGCCAGGGCGTCGGGCAGCAGGCTGCGCACCGCGCTGCCCACGCCGCCGATGCGGAGCGGGCCCAGCACCTCGTCATCCAGGTCGGCCAGGTCGGCCCGGGCGGCGGCGAGCTGGGCGAGGAGCCGGTCGGCATGGGCGGCCAGGATCCGGCCGGCATGGGTGAGGCGGACGCTGCGACCGTGCGGTTCCAGGAGCGGATGCCCCGCTTCCCGCTCGAGTTTGGCCAGTTGCTGCGAGACACCGGAGGGGGTCATGTGCAGGCCTCGCGCGGCCTGTGCGATCGAACCGTGGGCGGCTACGGCGGCGAGGGCGCGGAGCCTGTCGACACTGAACACGTGAAGAACGCTACCGGGTACCGCCGTTGAATCGTCGCTTTTTATTCCGGGTTCGGCCCGGCACAGTGGATCTCATGACGTGGGAGGAGAAGTCGCCGGAGGGGAAGCCGCGCTCCGCACCGGACGTGACGCACACCGGCCGGCGGGATCGCGGAGCGGGCGGTCCGGTGGTGTGGGCCATCACCGGATCCGCCTGCATCTCGGCGTCCGCCGTACTCATGAAGCTGTCCGGTACGAACGCGGGCACGGCGGCGTTTCTGCGCTGCGCCCTGGCCCTGTTCGCGCTCGTACCGCTCGCGCTGCGGGAAGCACGCCGGGCGGGCGTCCGGCCGCTGCGCCATCAGCTGATGGACATCGGCGCCGGGGTGCTGCTCGGCGTGGACATGGTGTTCTGGGGCGCCGCCGTCGTCAATGTCGGCGCGTCGGTCTCCACGGTGCTGCTGAACATCCAGGTGGTGTGCTTCCCACTGCTGGCGTGGCTGGTGTCGGGGACCAGGCCGTCCCGGCGCTTTGCGCTGATGGCCCCGCTCATGGTGACCGGTGTCGCGCTGGCGAGCGGCGCGATCGGGCACCCGCAGCCGGGCAGTCATCCGGTCGCCGGTGTCGTGTTCGGGACCGCGGCGGGCGTGACGTACGCGGGCTACCTGTTCCTGATGCGGCTCGGCGGCGGACGGGGGCACACGGCCTCACCGGTGTGTGTCTCGACCGCCGCGGCCGCCGCCACCGCCGCGGTGATGGGCGGCCTGTGGACCGGCATCGACCTCACCCTGAGCCCGCCCGCCTGGGGGTGGCTGATCACTTTGGCGTTCGTGGGGCAGGTGCTGGCCTGGCTGCTGATCACCAGCGCGCTGCCCCGGCTGGCGCCGAACGTCGGCGCCGCGCTGTTGCTGCTTCAGCCGGTGATGGCGTTCGGGCTCGGCGTCGCCATCGGCGAACGCCCGACGCTCAGCCAGGTCGGCGGCTGCGCCCTGGTGGTCGCGGCCGTCGGGTACAGCAGCCGGGCACCACGGCGCCGTACAGGTGGCGCCGGCCGTGCATGGCGACCGGGTCCGCGGATTCCCAGGAATACGCGAATTCGTGCGGATTTCCCGAAGCGCATTCCCTGACCCGGCGATCGGACCCTCGTCTGATTCCTTTTCTTCCGGCCGATTTCCGGCCGATTTCTTTCGCCGGCTCGGCGGTCTCCCCGGCCTGCTGCGGGGTCGGCGCACCGGCTCCGGGGCTCGGCCTCCCGAAACGTTTCACCAGGCGTTGGCCAGTGCGCCCGCCTCGCGTTTATCCTGCTCGAACTCCCCTGTAGGTCCGAAGGGATCAGCGGCGGACCCGCGGGCCTGCGGACGTATGGACCGATGGGCCGACGGACTGATTCGTGCCGTTCCAAACCGTCCTCCGAGAGGCGAAGCAATGGATGGGTGCCGCCATGATGAACCGCGTTTTGTCGGAGCGGACGGCGCCCGGCTCGCACTTCTCGAAGCGGCCATTACGACGGGCAACCTGGACGAGGTGGAACTGCTGCGGCTCGCGCTCCAGCAAGCGCTTTCCGCGGCGGGCGGACTGGCGGGCGTGGCGCATCTGGGCGGGCCCGCGACCGGGGAGCTGAAACTGGCGGCGCTGGGCGGGCTGCCGCTGGACGTGGCGCGGCCCTGGGAATCCCTCAGGGTGGACGGGCGGGGTGCGCCGGCCCGTGCGGTCCGCGAGAGGTCCGCCGTATGGGTCGCGGCGGAACCGGATGACGGCCCCGCCACGGGGGACGTGCCCGAGGTACTGCCGGGGATCGGGGCGGCGGGCGTACTGGCGCTGCCGCTGCCCGGGGCGGACGGCCCGGTCGGGGTGCTGTCGCTGTTCGGCGTCGAGGCCCCCGCGGCGGACCGGCTGCCGCTGCTGTCGCGGCTGGCGGGGACGACCGGGGAAGCGCTCGCCCGGACGGGGGCGCCCAGCACCCGGCTGCTCCCCTGGTGGTCCGGTTCCGGCTCGCGGCTGCGGGAGGCCATGGCGGGGGTGCGGGTCGCCACCTGGGAATGGGACCTGATCAGCGGTGAACTGCTGCTGGACGAGGCCGCGTTGGAGACCGTTGCCGGTGTCGCCGGACTGTACGAGTGGGACAGCCGGATCGAGACCTGGATGCAGCGGGTGCACCCCGACGACCTGCCCGGGGTGCTCTCGGCGATCGAGCACGCGATCGCCGAGCACGAGGTGTACTCGGTGGAGTACCGGGTGCGCTCGCTCGACGGCCGGATCGGCTGGGTCGAGCTGCGCGGGCACACCACCTACGCTCCGGACGGCACGCCGCTGCGAATGACCGGCACCGGGTGGGACACCACCGCCACCCGGATGACCGAGCAGGTGGTCACCCGCGTCCTGGGCCATATGCCGGACGCCTTCTTGATCGTGGACCCCGCGGACTGGCGGGTGCTGTACGCCAATGCCCAGGCCGAACTGCTGGGGTCGGCGCCGGTGGAGCTGGTCGGGCGGGCGCCGTGGGAGGCGGTGCCGTCCCTGAAGGAGAGCGGGCTCGAGGAACACTTCGAGGAAGCGGTACGCGGCGACCGTCCGGTGACGGCCGTCATTCAGGTCGGAGAGAGCTGGCAGCGGCTGCGGCTGGTGGTCGTGGAGCCGTACCTCGTGGTCTATGTGGCGGACGTGACCGCGGAGGTGGACGCCGAGCGGGCCGCCGCCGAACGGGCCCGCCGGATCGGCGCGTTGACCGAGGCGCTGGCCCAGGCGCTGACGACCCAGGACGTGGTCGATGCGGTGGCGGCGCAGATCCTGGCGCCGTTCGGTGCCGGCGGCGTCCTGGTGCACGCCATGACCGACGACCGGCTGCGTCTGGTGGGTGCGGTGGGCTATCCGGACGACCTCCTGGACCGGCTGCGCCGGCAGGAAACCAGCGAGCTGCTCGCCGACCGCTCACCCCGCTTCCTCCACTCCGCGCAGGAGTTCGCCCTGCGCTACCCGGGCCTGGCCGAGCTCGCCCGGTGCGGCGGTGCCCTCGCCTGGGCGGTGCTGCCGCTGACCGCCAGCGGCCACCAGGTCGGCAGCTGCCTCCTGTCTTTCGACCGTCCGCACCCGTTCAGCGGCGACAACGGCGGCCTGCTGATCGCGCTGAGCGGGCTGGTGGCCCAGGCGCTGGAACGGGCGCGGCTGTACGACAGCGAGCACAACCGGGCCCGCCGGCTGCAGCAGCATCTGCTGCCCTCCGTGCTCCCGGACCTCCCGGCGCTGAGTGCCGCGGCCCGCTACCGCCCGGCCGGTGACCACAGCGAGGTCGGCGGCGACTGGTACGACACCATCCCGCTATCCGCGGAGCGGGTCGCCCTGGTGATCGGTGAGGTGCGGGGGCACGGACTGCGCGAGGCCATCACCATGAGCCGGCTGCGCACCGCCGTATCGACGCTCTCCACGCTGGACCATCCGCCGGAGGAGATGCTCGCCCACCTCAACGACGTCGCGGGCGGGCTCGGCGACGACCAGTACGTGACCTGTCTGTACGCGGTCTACGACCCCACCACGGGCGTATGCACGCTCGCCAGCGCGGGGCACCCGCCGCCGGCCGTCGTCCACCCCGGCGGGCGGCCCTGCTTCGCCGACGTCCCGGTGGGCCCGCCGCTGGGCACGGCCCAGATGCCGTACCGGAGCACCCGGATCACGCTGCCGGAGGGCAGCTTGCTGGTGTTCTACACCGGTGGACCGATGGGCGCGGACGGCGCGGCCCCGGTCTCGGGACCGGACACGCTCTCCGGCGTCCTCGGGGCGGCCGTCCGGGAGCGGGCCGGTGCGCCCGCGCCGGGGCGCGGTGACGAGGTCGCATGGCTGGAACGCCTCTGTGACACCGTTACACAGGCGCTGCCCGGTCATGCCGGGTGCCCCGCGGACGACGCCGCCGTCCTGGCCGCGCGGGCGCGCCGCCTGCCGCCCGGCGACGTCGCCTCCTGGGATCTGCCCTTCGAGCCGTCCTCGGCGGGCACCGCCCGCAAACTGATCCGCGGTCAGCTGACCGAGTGGGGCCTGGCGGACCTCATCATGACCACCGAGCTCATCGTCAGCGAACTGGTCGGCAACACCGTCCGTCACGCCACCGGCCCCGTCGGCCTCCGCCTGATCCGCGGCACCACCCTGACCTGCGAGGTCTACGACGGCAGCCAGTCCGCTCCGCGTGTGCGCCACGCGGCCCTGATGGACGAGGGCGGCCGCGGGCTCCAGCTCGTCGGCGCCATGACGCACCGCTGGGGTACCCGCTACACCAGCTCCGGGAGCAAGACGCTGTGGACGGAGCAGCTGATTCCGTGAGGCGGGGCGGCGGGGCCGGAAACCGGCGCCGCGCCACCTCCTGACACTTCTCCCTCGGGCCCCGCCCCACCCCACCGGCCCCGCACCGCCCGGCCCCGCGTGAACGCCACGCGGCACACCCGGCGGGGGCTCACCGCTTCGAGTAGGCCGCGTGCTCCAGTTGGCGCCGGTGCATATGCGGGCGGCCCGATTCCCTGTTCGGCTGACAGCGCAAGCCGCACACCGGCTGCCTTTGGTGTGCCCTTGTGTCTTTTTCCTCATCAGTCGGCGTGCGGCGCAGCGGAATTCGCCTGCGCGCAGCCCCCAGACAGGGAGAACAGTGACCACTACTTCCGTACGGCCTGCTGCCGTGCCGGACATCGAGCAGATGCCCGTACCGCCATTGCGCAGATCCCGGGAAATCCAGGGCAATATCCTGGCCGCTTTCAACAAGGACCACATGGCATTTCGCTATGTGCGTTTTCCCGACGACAAGGGCGCCGGTGGCCGCGGCTGGCTGTCCGTCATGCTCAACACGGTCTCGGTGACCGCCACGGTCGAGGACTTCAACGAGGAGTTCTCCCTTTCCCGCCGGGCCTACGGCCAGGATCCGTCCCTCACCGCCACCTGGGTCGCGGTGTCCCTCACCTATGACGGCCTGCTCCAGGTCGCCCGCGAACCCGACCGGGTCAGGCAGGACCTGGCACCGTTCACCTCGTTCGTCAAGGGCGCGGCGGGCATGGCGGCGGAGCTCGGCGACGAGGGTGACAGCGCCCCCGCCCACTGGATTTTCGGTTCGGACAAGAACGCCGTACACGCGGTATTGATCGTGGCCGCGGACACCCGGGACGCGCTGCGCGAGAAGCTCGACAACATCGCCGCGGCGGATTCGGCGCATGGCATCACGGTGGTTCACCAGGACGATGGCCGCACTCTGCAGGGAGAACTGAAAGGGCATGAGCACTTCGGGTACAAGGACGGCATCTCGCAGCCCGGTGTGAAGGAATTCCACCGCGGTGACCGCGACAATCCCGGTTTTCGCGAGAACCGCCCGGGATCCCGTCTGGTCGAGCCCGGCGAATTCGTCTTCGGCCACAGGAGCGAGAGCGGGGACCCGCCGGCGGACCGGCCCGGGTGGCTGGACAACGGCTCGCTCCAGGTGGTGCGGCGGCTGCGGCAGGACGTCGGGGGCTGGAACGAGGCGGTGGCGCGCGAGGCGGAGAAGTTCGTGCCGAAGGGCATCGGCCCCGCCGTGCTGGGCGCGTGTCTGGTCGGCCGCAAGAAGGACGGCACGCCGCTCGACCCGGGCGACAACCCGGTGACCGGCGTCGGCTCCGGCGCCAACGACTTCACCTACACGAAGGACCCGCTGGGACACCACACCCCCTGCGCCGCGCACATCCGCAGAACGCACCCGCGCGCCTTCGAGCCGACCCAGAAGCACCGCATCATGCGCCGCGGCATTCCCTACGGTCCCGCGTACACACCGGGGACCCCCGACAAGGACCGCGGCCTGATGTTCGTGTGCTACGGCACCTCTCTCGAGGACCAGTTCGAGTTCGTGCAGAAGCTCTGGTCGAACAACCCCGGCTTCGTCCCCGGGGACAAGAAGGCCCCCAACGGCATCGACAAAGTGTCGGGCACCACCAGCGACGGCAGCCCCGACGCCCGCATCGTGCTGGCCAACAACCAGGGCGAGGGCACGGTGTCGATGGACAGCTTCATCCGGACCACCGGTGCGGTCTACGCCTTCACGCCCTCCCTCACCACTCTGCGGCGGCTCGCCGCGCACACCTCGCTGCACGGGAAGGGCTGAGGCGCCGTGGACAACGACAGCAACCGCACACGGACCAACGGCGTCGAGCGCGCCCATACAAGGGCCTATCAGCAACTCGCCCGCGAGCTCCTGTTGATCGGCCCCGAGCCGGACAATGAGGACCTCAAGCTGCGCTATCTCGACGTACTGATCGACAACGGGCTGCAGCCGCCCGCCGCACCCAAGCGCGTACTGATCGTCGGGGCGGGCATCGCGGGCCTGGTCGCCGGCTCGCTGCTGACCCGCGCCGGGCACGATGTGACGATCCTGGAGGCCAACGCCAACCGGGTCGGCGGCCGGATCAAGACCTTCCACGCCAAGAAGGGCCAGCAGCCGCCGTTCACCGATCCCGCGCAGTACGCGGAGGCCGGTGCCATGCGGCTGCCCAGTTTCCATCCGCTGACGCTGGCACTGATCGACCAACTCGGCCTGAAGCGACGGCTGTTCTTCAACGTCGACATCGACCCGGACACGGGCAACCAGGAGGCGCGGGTGCCACCCGTGGTCTACCGGTCGTTCAAGGACGGCGCGGTATGGACGAACGGCGAGCCCAGCCCCGACTTCAAGGAGCCGGCCAAGCGCAACCAGACCTGGATCCGCACCAACCGGAAGCAGGTCCGGCGCGCCCAGTACGCCAAGGACCCGTCCGGGATCAACGAGGGCTTCCATCTGACCGGCTGCGAATCGCGGCTGACCGTCTCCGAGATGGTCAACCAGGCGCTGGAACCGGTGCGCGACTACTACTCCGTGCTCCAGAGCGACGGGACCCGGGTCCCCAAGCCCTTCAAGGAGTGGGTGAACGGCTGGGCCGACGTCATCCGCGACTTCGACGGCTACTCGATGGGCCGCTTCCTGCGCGAGTACGCCGGATTCAGCGATGAGGCCATCGAGGCCATCGGCACGATCGAGAACATGACCTCGCGGCTGCACCTCGCGTTCTTCCACAGCTTCCTGGGCCGCAGCGACATCGACCCGTCCGCCACGTACTGGGAGATCGAGGGCGGCAGCCGCAAGCTTCCGGAGGCGCTCGCCAAGGACCTGCGCGACCAGATCGTCATGGGTCAGCGCATGGTCCGGCTGGAGTACTACGACCCGGGCCGCGACGGCTCGCACGGCGGGCTCGCCGGGCCGGGCGGGCCCGCGGTCGCGATCCAGACCGTGCCCGAGGACGCCCCGTACAGCGAACCGGAGACGTGGACCGGTGACCTGGCGATCATCACCATCCCGTTCTCCAGCCTGCGCTTCACCGCCGTGACGCCGCCGTTCTCGTACAAGAAGCGCCGCGCCGTCATCGAGACGCACTACGACCAGGCCACCAAGGTGCTGCTGGAGTTCTCGCGCCGCTGGTGGGAATTCACCGAGGCGGACTGGAAGCGGGAGCTCGACGCCATCGAACCGGGTCTGTACGAGTACTACCAGCAGTGGGGCGAGGACCAGGCCGAAGCCGCGATCGCCGTCCCGCAGGGCGTGCGGGACCTGCCCACCGGGCTGCTCGGCGCCCACCCGAGCGTCGACGAGAAGCGGATCAACCAGAAGCAGGTGGACTACCTCCGCAACTCCTCGCTGTGCGGCGGCGTCCGCCCGGCCACCCACGCCTACGGCGGCGGCTCCACCACCGACAACGCCAACCGCTTCATGTACTTCCCCTCGCACCCCGTCCCCGGGAGCAAGGGAGGCGTCGTGCTGGCCGGCTACTCCTGGTCGGACGACGCCGCGCGCTGGGACTCCTTCGAGGACCACGAGCGCTACGGCTATGCGCTGATCAATCTCCAGTCGGTGCACGGCCGCCGCATCGAGGTCTTCTACACCGGTGCGGGCCAGACCCAGAGCTGGCTGCGCGACCCGTACGCCTGCGGCGAGGCGGCGGTCTACACCCCGCACCAGATGACCAGCTTCCACCTCGACGTGGTCCGGGCCGAGGGGCCGGTTCACTTCGCCGGTGAGCATGTGTCGCTGAAACACGCCTGGATCGAGGGCGCGGTGGAGACGGCCGTACGCGCCGCCATCGCCGTCCATGAGGCCCCCGCCGCGGCCGAGAACGCCGCCGAGGCGATGGCCGGGGCGCCGCGTACGCGCCGGGGCGCACCGTCCGACGAATCGCGAGAGGGAGCACTGACGTCATGACCACCACACAGACCTGCACGGTGGCCGAGTACCTGGCCATCCGGCTGGAACAGCTCGGCATCACCCATCTGTTCGGCGTCCCGGGCAACCACCTCGGCCCGTTCCTGTCGACACTGCACGAGAAGACCAAGGTCCGCTGGGTGGGCACCCCGACCGAGGGCGGCGCCGGACAGGCCGCGGACGGCTACGCCCGGGTGAAGGTCGCCGATGCCGAGATCGCGCTCGGGGAGCAGGGCATCGGCGCGGTCGCGGTCACCTACGGCGTGGGCGCGTTCAATCTGCTCAACGCGATCGGCGGCGCCTTCACCGAGTACGTACCGCTGATCGCGATCAACGCCGCCCCCACGTACGAGCAGTGGCTGAACCAGCGGGCGATCGGCCTGCTCACCTCGCATATGTCCCAGCGCCCCGAGAGCAACCTGGACGTCTACCGCCAGGTGACGGTGGACGCCCAGGCCCTCTCCAACCCGGGCCTGGCCCCCGGCCAGATCGACGCCGCCCTCACCGCGTGCCTCTCCCACCGCCGGCCGGTCTATCTGGAGGTGATGGAGGACGTCTGGGAGGCCCGCTGCCCCGCGCCGCGCGGGCGGCTGACACGACGGGAGCGGCCGCTCACCCCGCAGAGCGAGCGCATGCTGGAGGCGGCGGTCGCGGCGTGCGTGAAGCTGGTGCGGGACCACGACAACAACCCGATCCTGTGGGCCGGTGAGGAGATCGACCGGTTCAACCTCGCCGCGGAGTTCGAGCAGCTGGTCCGCGACACCGGCATCCCGTTCTGCACCACCGTCGGGGCCAAGTCCGTCGTCTCCGAGGACATTCGCGGCTTCTCCGGCGTCTACAACGGCAAGGCCAGCCATCCGGACGTGGCCAAGGTCTTCCACAACGCCGGCTGCCGCATCGGTCTGGGCTCGTGGGCGACGTCGAAGAACCTCGGCGGCAAGCGGTCGATCGGCGCCGACTGGGCGGTCGCCGCCCATGAGGGGGTGCATGTCGGCGCCTCGTACTTCCCTGACGTACGGCTCGCCGAATTCATCCCCGCGCTGCGCAAGGCCCTGCTCACGGACTTCGGGTCAGGCGCCTTCGCCGCCGACTACTTCGCCGACGCGCACAAGGCGGGCCTCGACGTCCCCGACAGCACCGCCGCCTACCTGACGTCCCTGACCGGCGGCCCCTACCCGGAGAACGTGACGTACGACAGCTTCTTCCGGCACATCAGCGCCTTCCTGGAGACGCAGGCCACCGGCGGGCCCGGGGCGCGCAGCACCCCGTTCACGGTGATCAGCGACGCCGCGTTCGCACTGATCGGCTCGATGAATCTGCGGATGCCGGAGCGCGCCTCGTACGTGGCGCAGAACAGCTGGCTGTCCATCGGCTACTCGGTGGGCGCGGCCACCGGGGTGGCGCTGGGCCGTGACAACGCCCGCAAGCGCCCCATGGTCTTCGTCGGCGACGGCTCGTTCCAGGAGACCTGCCAGGAGATGTCCACGCACGTCCGGCACGGGCTGCGCCCTGTGGTGTTCGTCCTGGACAACGCGGGCTTCTACGGCATCGAGCAGATGCTCGTCCACCCCTGCTACTACAAGGACGACGTCCCCGACTCCGACGGCGCCGACTTCTACAACGAGCTGCACCCCTGGCAGTACGACAAGCTCGCGGCGGTCTTCGGCTCCGAGAAGCACCCGATGTACGGGACCGCCGTCCGCAAGCACGACGACCTCGCCACCCTGCTGAAGCGGATCGCCGAACCCACCGACGCGATCAATCAGGGGCCCGTCGTCGTACGGGTGCGGCTGGAGCGGCACGACTATCCCCAGGCGCTCCAGTACAAGATCGACGAGAACTGCCCGCCGCTCGCCGGCGCCTCATCGGAAGGAACAGCGGGATGACCCCGAACGGAAAGAAGTCAGCGCCGGTGAGCGCTCCCGTCGGCGACTCGGCGAAGGCGCTCCGGCACGCCATGAGCGGTCTGGCCGGGCCCCAGGCCACCGGATGGACCGGCGCCATGGCCTCCGGCGGAATCCCGTGCGAGGGCGCGAAGGTACTGGTCCTGGGCGCCGGCGTCGCGGGCCTGACCGCCGCGTACGAGCTCAGCAGCCTCGGCTACCAGGTCACCGTCCTGGAGGCGCAGCACCGCGTCGGCGGCCGCAACCGCACCGCTCGCCGGGGCGACGAGCTCTACGAGCTCGACAAGGACGGCAAGCCCGAGCTCACGCACACCTGCGCCTTCGACGACGGGCTGTACCTCAACCTCGGGCCCGGCCGGATCCCGTACCACCACCGGCGGGTGCTCAAGTACTGCCGGGACTTCGGCGTGGAGCTGGAGCCGTACGTCATGGAGACCACGGCGAACCTCGTCCGGCCGCCCCATGCCCCGGTGACCTGGCCCAAGCGCCGGGTGGCGAACGACACCCGCGGCTATCTGGCGGAGAAGCTCGCCGAGACCCTGGTCAGCCAGGACACCTTCACCGGTGAACTGCGCGATCTGCTCCGGGTGTTCGGCGCCCTGGACACGAACGGCAAATACCGCGGCTCCACCCGCTCGGGCTATCTGAACACGCCCGAGATCGGGGAGTTCCCCGTACCGGCCCCGCCGCTGTCCTTCGAGGACCTGGTGAACTCGGGCTTCTGGAAGGCCCGCTTCTACCAGCCGGTCGACTACCTCTGGCAGGACACGATGTTCCAGCCGGTCGGCGGCATGGACCACATCGTCAAGGCGCTGGCCCGCGAGGCCAAGCGGGCCGGCGCGACCTTCGTGCTGGGCGCCGAGGTCACCGGCATCGAGATCGCCGAGGGCGACGGTGCCGGAGTCGAGGTCAGCTACCGCAAAGGTGGCAACGACTACTCCGCGGAGGCCCGGTACTGCGTCAGCAACATCCCCTTCCCGGTGCTCCTCGGCGTCCAGCGCACCAACTTCTCGGACGCCTTCTGCCAGGCGATTGACACCGTGAAATTCGAGAAGACCTGCAAGGTCGGCTGGCAGGCGAACCAGCGCTTCTGGGAAGGCGACCTCGACCGCACCTACGAGACCGAGGGGATCTACGGCGGCATCAGCTGGACCGGCCACAACATCACCCAGTTGTGGTACCCGTCCAACGACTACTTCTCCGACAAGGGAACCCTGACCGGCGCCTACAACTTCCAGAAGGAGGCCGGTGTCCTGGGGGACCTGACTCCGAAGAAGCGCCTGAAGCTGGCCCGCGAAGGCGCCATCGAGCTGCACCCCGAGTTCAAGAACAACGATGTCGTCCCCGACGACAAGGGCGTCTCCATCGCCTGGCACAAGGTGCCCTACCAGCTGGGTGGCTGGGCTGCCTGGAAGCCGAAGGACAAGGAGCACATGAAGGCCTACAAGCAACTGCTCCAGCCCGAGGGCTCGGACGCGTTCTACGTCACCGGTGACCAGATCTCCCCGCTGCCCGGCTGGCAGGAGGGCGCCATGATGTCGGCGCAGTACGTCGTCCAGCAGATCCTGGGCATCATGCCGCTGAGCGCACCCGAGGAGGTCGCGGTGCCCGACTCGGTCGCGCTGACGCAGGGTCTGCACTGACGGGCGGGAGGGGCGGACGGGCACCGGCCGGGCCGTTTGCGGAACGCGGTCACGGCCGTCGGACCGCCCCTCCCCTCGCACCGTATTCCGCGTTACGCCTCCGGCCCCGCCACACCCCGTCAGAATCGATCACAGCGGAGTGACCACCGCCGCCGGACGGATCCGACCGGCGTCAGCATCCGGTGATCGCCGGCGCCGCAAGGCCGTCGACGGGGGCACCGGCAGGGGAAGGACACCATGCCTGCGCAGGAATTCGACTACATCGTCGTCGGGGCAGGATCGGCCGGCTGCGTACTGGCCGCGCGGCTGTCGGAGGACGCCGGGACGACGGTGCTGCTGCTCGAGGCGGGCCCGGAGGACACCCGGCCGGAGCTCGCCGCGCCGCCCGCATGGCCCACGATACGGGGCACCGAGGCCGACCACGGCTACACCGCGGTGCCGCAGTCCGGTATCGACGCGCCGGCGCTTCCGTTCCCGCGCGGGCGGACGCTGGGCGGGTGCAGCGCGACCAACGCGATGGTGTTCCTGCGCGGGCACCGCAACGACTACGACCGCTGGGCGGCGTCCGGGTGCGCCGGGTGGGGGTACGACGCGCTCCTGCCCTACTTCCGGCGGCTGGAGACCGTCACGGGCCGGGACCCGAAGTTCCGCGGCGACGGCGGCCCGATGCGGCCGGCGCCGGTGCGGGCCGAGGACGCCAACCCGCTGTCGGGGGTCTTCCTCGATGCGGCCGTGGCGGCGGGCCATCCGTTGACCGACGATTTCAACGGCGCCACCCAGGAGGGCGCCGGCTGGCACGACCTGAGCATCGCCGACGGCAGCCGGCAGAGCACCGCGAGGGCGTATCTGCACCCCGTCCGCGCCGGACGTCCGAACCTCACCGTCTCGACCGACTCCCGCGCCCGCCGCCTGCTCTTCGACGGCAACCGGTGCACGGGGGTGGAGTTCCGGCGGGCCGGGCAGACCGTCACCGCCCGAGCGCACGCCGAAGTGATCGTCAGCTCCGGTGCCGTGGATTCGCCGCGGCTGCTGCTGCTCTCGGGCGTCGGCCCCGCGGACGAGCTGCGTCGGGCCGGTGTGGAGGTCCACCACGACCTGCCCGGCGTCGGCCGCAATCTGCACGACCACCCGCTGTGTCCGGTCGTCTACGAGGCGAGCCGTCCGGTCCCACCGGGGCGTACCAACCACGCGGAGACGTCGTTGCTCTGGCGCAGCGACGCCGCCCTGTCCGGTCCCGACATGCAGCTGATGTTCATTCACATCCCCTACCTCCCGCCGACGGTGCAGGGCCCGCCGCACGGCTTCACCTTCGGCGTGGCGACCGTGCCACAGAGCCGGGGCACGGTGCGCCTCGCGGACGCCGACCCCGACACGCCGCCGCTGATCGACCCGAACTACCTCGGTGTGGAGTCGGATGTCCGGCGCATGCTCCACGGCATCGAGGTGGCGCGGGACATCGCCGCGACGGGCCCCTTCGCACGGTGGCGTGCGCGCGAGGTGCTCCCCGGGGCCGACGTCACCGACGAAGCGGGACTGCGCCGCTTCCTGGCGGCCGCCACCGGCTCGTACTTCCATCCCGTGGGCAGCTGCGCGATGGGGACCGGCCCCGACGCCGTGGTCGCCCCGGACCTGACCGTGCACGGCCTGGAAGGCCTGCGGGTGGCGGACGCATCGGTCATGCCCACGATCGTCTCCGTCAACACGAACCCCGCGGCGATGGTGATCGCGGAGAAGGCGGCCGACCTCATCCGCCGTACGGCATAGGGCGGTGCCGTGGCCGCCCGCCCGGCGGCGGGGGCGGCGGGCGGCCACGGGGCCGGCATCAGGGAAAGAGAATGCCGTTGGTCAGTTCGGTGACCTGGTTGTAAATGGAGCGGCGCTCGCTCATCAGGGCCCGGATCTTCCGGTCCGCGTGGAGCACCGCGCCGGGATCCCTGCCACCGAGCAGCGCGGCGATGGTGGGTACGGAGTAGCCCGTCAGCTCGCGGCACAAGTACATGGCGATCTGTCTGGCGGTGACCAGCACCCGCGAACGCTCGGTGCTCCGCAGATCCTCGACGGACAGCCCGAAGTAGTCTCCGGTCTTCCGTATGACGGCCTCCCCGGTGATGTCCGATCCCCCGCCCGGCTGCAGGGAGTCGAGGACGATTTTGGTGAGGCCGGTGTCGACCGGGCTCCGGTTGAGGTTCGCGAAGGCGGTCACCCTGACGAGGGCGCCTTCGAGCTCCCGGATGTTCCGGCCCACGCGCGCGGCGATCATCTCCAGTACGTCCATGGGGACATCGAGCCGCTCCTTCTCCGTCTTCTTCCGGAGAATCGCAAGGCGGGCCCGGGCGCTGGGAACTTCCACACCGATGTCCAGGCCACGCTCCAGGCAGTCACGCAGCCCCCCTTCCAGGTGCGGCATCCGTGCGAGGGAAGGGCCCGAAGCGAGGACGATCTGCTTGTCGGCGGTCAGCAGCTCCGCCAGTACTTCCGCGAGGAGGTCCTGGGAGGCACCGCTCTCCGCCGGCCACCGGACGTCGTCGACCAGCAGGATGTCGACGGTCCCGAACCGCCGGTGGAACGCGCCGAACGCCGAGCCCGGCCGTTCCGAGCGCAGGAACGCGACGAGCTGCCGGCAGCCCACGTACTGGGACCTGGTCTCCGGGTAGAGCGTGCAGGCGTAGTGGCCGATCGCGTGGAGCAGATGCGTCTTGCCGAGCCCCGGGGCGCCGTGGATGAGGAGCGGGTTGTAGTCCTGAGCGGGCGCTTCGGCGACGGCTACGGCGACATCGTGGGCGAAGCGGTTGGACGCCTCCGCGGCGAAGTTCTCGAACCGGTAGGCGTGGTCGGGCGCGGTCTTCGCCACCGGACCGGGCCGACGGGGGCGGGCGGAGATCCGGGGGGCGCCTCCGGTACGGCCGCCGGCGGCATCCGCGGGCGGCCCGGCGGGCCCCGGCAGGCCGGTGGTGACGGGCTCGGCCGGCACGTCCTTGTGATCCAGGCTCGCCACGCGCGAACGTAACCGCCGCAGCTCCTCCTCCAGCGCCTCCATCCGGGCCGTCCGCACGCGCTCTTCCCGCCCGGCCTCCCGCCGTTCCTCCTGCCGGTCCTGCGATTCGACGTCGGCGCGGGCCCCTTGTTCCGCCATCACGAGCTGCCGCTCCAGCTCGTTGCACCGCCGCTCGGCGCGGATCCGGCGCGCGTGTGCGTCCTTCAGTTCCTCGCTGAGGTCCGCCACCTGGTAACGCAGCTCGTCGCGCTCCTTGCGCAGCGCGTCGAGGGAATCCAGCGGGTCCTCGTGGATCCCCGGCACCAGCGAGGCACCGAACGGGTCCCGTACCTCCGCCGACTCCAGCTGGCGCAGCTGCAGTTCGAGGCCGGCGACGCGGTGTTGCGTGTCGAGCAACGCGTCCTCGATGGCCCGTTCGCGGACCACGGAGCGCCGCGCGCTGCGGTCGGCGTCCGCCAGTTGCGCCTCCAGCAGCTGCACACGATGCGCCGGGAAGCCGCCGGCGGCCAGCGCGCGGCGGTGCAGCCCCCGCAGATGTTCCACCATGTCGGGGGTGGCGGCGGTCCCCCGCTGCTCGGCCACATCGGTCAGCAGGTCCGCGACGAACTCCCAGACGGGGATGCGGGTTCCGTTCAGGAAGCGGGAGATGGAACCCGCATCCCGGTGCCGGCGCGCCCCGTACCGCCGCACGCTGACCTCCAGCGCGCCGAACAGGCTCCGTAGCGCCGCCGCCAGCTCACCGGCCTCGTACGGAAGATCGCTGCCGAGCGGCTCAAGGCTTCCCATGTCTCACACCCCCCGGGTGTTGCGGGGAGGCGGCAACTGTGCCCACTCCCGCAACGGGCCCGCTCCGTCCGAGTCTGGAGTCACCCTCACATGAGGCATGACAAGAGAGGCATCGTAGTGAACAGCGCTCCCCGGCGAATCGATCTCGCCGCATTCCTGGCCGTCCTGGCGACGGGCATCGTGCTCATCAGCGCCGGCGTCCAACCTGCCGCCCTCTCCCCCGTGGCGCTCGGCCTGTCGGCCCTGTACGCCGCCTGGCAACACACGGCTTCCACGGCACGGGCCCGCGGGCGGGTCCGTGCCGTGGACCGCTGACGGGTAGGTCTCGCGGCGGCGCGGCGGCGGGCCGTTGCGGGCCTGTGGGGAACAGGCCCGCAACGGTGCGCGCAGCTGAAGCCGCGCGCGGGAGACCGGGGATCAGAACCGGTCGAGGATCTTGTTCATCTCGTCGACCTCGGCGGCCTGATGCGTGATGACGTTGCCGGCGAGCTTTTTCGCGGTCGCGTTGCGGCCGTTCTTCCGCTCGTCCTTGGCCATGGTGATCGCGCCGTTGTGGTGGCCGATCATCATCTGCGCGAACTTCTTGTCGAAGGCCTTGCCCTTGGCCGCCTTGAGCTCCGTCATGTCCTTCTCGGTCATCATCCCGGCCATGCCGTCCGTCTTGTCCGTGCCGCCCGATCCGTGGTGCATACCGGGCATGCTGTGCGAGGGCGACTCCGGCTTGCCCCACGCCTTGAGCCACGACCGCATGGTCTTGATCTCGGGGTCCTGGGCCTTCTCGATCGCGGCCGCCAGCGTCTTGATCCGCGCGTCCGAGGCGCGGCCGTCGGCCAGTTCGGCCATCTCCACGGCCTGCTGGTGGTGCGGGATCATGCTCTGCGCGAAGGTGACGTCCGAGGCGTTGAACGCCCCCGGAGCGGGCCGCGCGCCGGCCTCCTTGGACGCGGTCGGCGAGGCCTTGCCCTGGTGGTGCTTCCCGTCCATGTCGTCGTTGCTGCCGCACCCGGCAAGCAGCAGGGCGCCCGAAGCGATGATGCCCACGGCCACCCTGCGGCGGTTCAGGGGACGTCGGACGGCACGCTTGATGGAACTCATGTCGATATACCTCGTGTTGTCGGTGGTGCGGATGTGTTGCGCGTACGCGGCTTCGCGGGCAGCGCGCAGTGCGCGGCCGCGAGGACGGTTCGGCCTATATCCGCAGGACTGACAACCGGGTGAGATCGGGTCCGCGTGGCGGAGGGTCGGGCCGCAGCATGACGACGGCCTTCGCCAGGAGGTCCGCCGGCGATCCGGTGTGCCGGGCCAGCGCCGCCCGCAACAGCATCGCGAGGGCCCAGGTGCCGAGCACGGCCATACACAGCGAGGCCATGTTCGTGCCGCTGCCGGGCCCCGGTCCGTAATGCGACGAGGAGTCGGCGGAATCCCCGGAGTGGGCGAGCGGCGCCTGGCCCTTGCCGACTTCAGAGGACGGAGACATCGCGACCGTACCGGCTGCGTGGTGCGCGGCGGCGTGCCCTCCGGAGCCGGCGGTCCCATCGGGGTGACCGACGGTGTGCATGACGAAGACACCGAGCGCGAGCAGGACGACCAGCAGGAGGTGCGCCATGGCCCCGCCCGCTCGTACCTGCCGTCTCGTCGTCACCGCTGCTGCCACCTCCTCCGGGAGACTGTACTCAAGGGGAGCGCAGCGTGCGGCCGGTACCCGTCCGTGCCGTACGCCCTCAGCTCATCGGAAGCAGACCCGGCCTCCCGGCCGCACCCCGCCGCCCGGCGGGCCGTACGACCTCGTCAGTGTGCAGCCGTGGGCGCCTTCTCCCGGTCTTCCGGTTCTTCTTCGTGTCCGGGACGCCGGGTGAGCACGAGGGGGCCGTCCTCGGTGATGGCGACCGTGTGCTCGGAGTGGGCGGTACGCGAGCCGTCGGCCGAGCGGATGGTCCAGCCGTCCGGGTCGAAGACGATCTTGTCGGTGCTACGGGCGAACCACGGCTCGATCGCGATCGTCAGGCCGGGACGCAGCTTCAGGCCACGGCCGCCCCGGCCGTCGTTGGGGACGTGCGGGTCCTCGTGCATGGTGCGGCCGAGACCGTGACCGCCGAACTCCAGGTTGACCGGGTAGCCGTAGTCGGCGGCGACCGCGCCGATGGCCGCGGAGACGTCCCCGAGCCGGTTGCCCGGCTGCGCGACCTTGATCGCGGCCTCCAGCGCGACCTCGGTGGACTCGATCAGCCGCCGGTCCTCCTCGGCCGGGGTGCCGACGATGACGGAGTAGGCCGAGTCCGCGACCCAGCCGTCGATGCCCACCGCCATATCCATGCTCAGCAGGTCCCCGTCGCGCAGCTTGTAGCTGTGCGGCAGGCCGTGCAGCACGGCGTCATTGACCGAGAGGCACACCACGTTACGGAAGGGGCCGTTGCCGAACGAGGGCGTGTAGTCCCAGTAGCAGGACTCCGCACCGCGCTCCTTGATCCGGCGGCGGGCGTGATGCTCCAGGTCCATCAGGTCGACCCCGACCGCAGCGAGGTCTCCGAGCTCCGCCAGCACCTGGCCGACGAACTGTCCGGTCACGCTCATGCGCTCGATTTCACGCTGAGACTTGAGCTCGATCACTGCGATCCTCGATTCCCCAGGCACGGTAATTGGTATATTTATACCAGAGCTGAAGTGGTTGCCGCCGGAAAACTGTGGCCATACCATGGCCGCATGGTCCGCCAGCCGCTCGCCCCCGAACAGATCGAGGCGGGCCGACGCCTCGGGGCCGCACTACGCAACGCCCGAGCCGGGCGCAGCCCCGTAGAGGTCTCCCTGGCGGCGGGCATGTCACCGGAAACCCTCCGCAAGATCGAAACCGGCCGGCTGCCGACGCCCGCATTCGGGACCATCGTCCGGCTCAGCGAGGTACTCGGCATCTCACTGTCCGAACTCGCCGGCGTCTGGAGCGCCGACCCGGCCCTGCGTGAGGCTTCCTGCCAGTAGCGCTCTGCGCTGTCTTTTGCTCGCCTCCGCCTCCGTTTGACGACTACGCACCGGGGCGCGTCGGGGCGCGTCGGGCTAGAGTCCGAGAGCATGCGGCTCCTCGTGACCGGCGGCGCCGGGTTCATCGGCTCGGAATTCGTCAGATCTCTCCTGCTGTCCCGGCACCCGGTGCACCACGGCATCCGAATCACCGTCCTGGACAGCCTCACTTACGCCGGGGTCCTGGCCAACCTCTCCCCGGTATCCGAGCACCCCCAATTCACCTTCGTCCACGGCGACATCTGCGACGCGGACCAGGTCGACGAGGTCATGCCCGGCCATGACGCCGTGGTGCATTTCGCGGCCGAATCCCATGTCGACAGATCCATCGCGGGAGCGCGCCCGTTCATCCAGACCAATGTGCTCGGCACGCAGACGCTGCTGGACGCGGCCCACCGCCACCGCATCGGCCGCTTCGTCCACGTCTCGACCGACGAGGTCTACGGCTCGATCCCCGCCGGCTCCTGGACCGAGGACAGCCCGCTCGCCCCCAACTCGCCCTACGCCGCCTCCAAGGCCGGCTCCGACCTGCTCGCCCTGGCCTTTCACCGCACCCACGGCATGGACGTCGTGGTGACCCGCTGTTCCAACAACTACGGCCGCTACCAGTTCCCGGAAAAGGTGATCCCGCTCTTCGTCACCAACCTGCTGGACGGCAAGCAGGTCCCCGTCTACGGCGACGGACGCAACGTGCGGGACTGGCTGCACGTCTCCGACCACTGCCGCGGCCTCGATCTGGCACTGCGCAAGGGACGGCCCGGCCACGTCTACCACCTCGGCGGCGGCACCGAGCTGACCAACGAGCAACTGACCGGCCTGCTGCTCGAGGCGACCGGCACAGGATGGGACATGGTCCGGCACGTACCCGACCGCAAGGGCCATGATCTGCGCTACTCCCTCGACTGCCGCAAAGCCGCGGAAGAACTGGGCTACACGGCCGAGGTACGTCTGGAGGACGGGCTGGCGGACACCGTGGCCTGGTACCGCGCACACCGCGACTGGTGGGAACCCCTGAAGGCAAACGCGGGCCTTCGTCACCCTCATCAGAGCCCTATTGATCGCGCCCCACCAGGTGCCTTCTAAACCCTTGAGCCCAACTTCAGGAGTCCCTTTTCGACGCCTCGAGCGTACCGACCCCGTAAACGCGGAAAAGCCCCGCACCATAAGGTGCGGGGCTTCCCACAAAGATTGTTCGGCGGCGTCCTACTCTCCC
>NZ_JBIWOD010000021.1:0-157904 GCF_044767545.1 Streptomyces sp. NPDC101227
CGCAGGACGGAGTCCGGAGGCCCGGTCCCGCAGCCGAACAGCCCCGCGCAAGCGGCACCAGCCCGCCGCAGGCGCCACGGCGGCAAACCCCCACGGCGGGAAAGCCGAACGCATCGGCCCAGGCAAAGCGCAGCGGACGGGCAAAGCGCAGCGAACCGGCAGTGGATAGTCACCGACCTGTCATGCATGCGTCGGGTCGACGACAGCGTCGCGCCAGCACCCACCCCTCCAATGACTGGTGACAACCACCGTCAGGGGAGGGGCAGATGACTCAGCACGCCGCGCACCAGCAGCAGACCCCGGCGCACGAGCAGGAAATCCGGGCCGCCGCCGCGCACTTCGGCCGCCGCCGTTTTCTCACCGTCACCGGGGCCGCCGCCGCGCTCGCCTTCGCGACCAACCTGCCGGGGACCGGCGCCGCCTACGCCGCGGAGGCCGACGCCCGGAAGATCAGCGAGAACCCCTTCACCCTGGGCGTGGCCTCCGGCGACCCGCTGCCCGGTTCCGTGGTGTTGTGGACCCGGCTCGCGCCGCGGCCGTACGAGGTGGGCAACGGCATGCCGAACGCCAGAATCACGGTCCGCTGGGAGGTCGCCTACGACGAGCGGTTCCAGCGGCTCGCGGGCAAGGGCAGCGCCGACGCGCACCCGGAGTTCAACCACTCCGTGCACATCGAGCCCACCGGCCTCGCCCCCGACCGCGTCTACTACTACCGCTTCCGCGCCGGCAACTGGATCAGCCCCGTCGGCCGCACCCGCACCGCCCCCGCCCGCGGCGCGGGGATCTCCGACCTCAAGCTCGCCGCGGTGTCCTGCCAGGCGTACCACGACGGCTACTTCACGGCCTACCGGCACCTGGCGCAGGAGGACCTCGACGTCGTCTTCCACCTCGGTGACTATCTCTACGAGTACCCGGTCAGCGCCGTGGGCGGCGCCCGCAACTACACCGACCGGACGCTGCCCGCGCTGTTCAACCGCGAGACGGTCACCCTCGACGACTACCGGCTGCGCTACGCCCTCTACAAGTCCGACCCGGACCTCCAGGCCGCCCACGCCGCGCATCCCTTCATCGTCACCTGGGACGACCACGAGGTGGAGAACAACTACGCCTCCGACATCAGCGAGGACAACCTCCCGCCTGCCGAGTTCCTCGTCCGCCGGGCCGCCGCGTACCGGGCGTACTGGGAGAACCAGCCGCTGCGCCGCCCGCAGCGGCCCAAGGGCTCCGACGCCCAGCTCTACCGCCGCGTCCAGTACGGGCGGCTCGCCCAGTTCGACATCCTCGACACCCGTCAGTACCGCTCCGACCAGGCGTACGGGGACGGCTGGCACGCGCCGGGCCCGGAGTCGCGGGACCCGAAGCGGACCCTGACCGGCGCGGCGCAGGAGCGGTGGCTGATCGACGGCTGGCGGGCCTCCACCGCGCGGTGGAATGTGCTGCCGCAGCAGGTCACGTTCTCCGAGCGGCGCACTGCCACGGGCGAGAACTACCAGGTCAGCATGGACGGCTGGGACGGCTATACGGCCTCGCGGGAGCGGGTGCTGGCGGGCGCGGAGTCGGCCGGGGTGGACAACCTCGTCGTCCTCACCGGCGATGTGCACGTCCACTACGCCTTCGACATCAAGAAGGACTTCGGGGATCCCGGCTCGCGCACCGCGGGCGTGGAGTTCGTGACCAGCTCCATCGCCAGCGGCAAGGACGGCGCGGACAAGCCCGCCAACTGGGCCACGTACATGGCCGCCAACCCGCATCTGAAGTTCTACAACGGGCGGCGCGGCTATGTGACCGTCACCCTCGGGCAGGACGCGGCGCGCGGCGACTACCGGACGGTGTCCGCCGTCACCACGCCCGGGGCGCCGGTGCGGACCGCCGCGTCGTTCGTCTCCGAGGCGGGTGATCCGGGGCTGAAGCCGGCCTGAGCGCGGCGCCCGTCCGACGGGGGATGCCGGACCTGCGGCCCCTGCCCCGGTCTCTCCGTACCTCCGGTCGGACCTCCCGTCGGACCCTCCCGTCGGACCTCCGGCGTAGGACCGGACGTAGGACCAATGGACGGGCCGGAATCCCGGCCGGGCGCCGCCGTGTGCGTGCCACCATGGTGCGGCCATCCCTCACCCATGGAGACGCTCATGACGGAGCCCGGCCCCAGCGCGGCCACCTCCCCGGCCGACCCGCAGGCCGAACCTCAGGCCCACACCCAGGCCGATGCCCCGGCCGACCCCCAGGACCAGCCCGCCATATCCGGGCGGGACACGGCGCCGGCACCGGCTGCACCCGCTGCGTCCCGCCGCACCGGTCTTCTGGTCACCCTCGTCCTCGGCGGCCTCACGGCGGTCCCACCGCTCTCCATGGACATGTACCTGCCGGCCCTGCCGCAGGTCACCGCCGCGCTGCGCAGCCCGGCCGCCACGGTGCAGCTGACCCTCACCGCATGCCTGGCGGGCATGGCCCTGGGGCAGATGGTCGTCGGCCCGATGAGCGACAAGTGGGGCCGCCGGCGCCCGCTGCTGGCCGGCATGGTGATCTACATCCTGGCGACCGCCCTGTGCACGTTCGCCACGAACGCCGAAGTCCTCATCACCCTCCGCCTGTTGCAGGGCCTGGCGGGTGCGGCCGGCATCGTCATCGCGCGGGCGGTGGTGAGGGATCTCTACGACGGTGTGGAGATGGCCCGGTTCTTCTCCACGCTGATGCTGATCTCGGGCGTCGCCCCGGTGGTGGCACCCCTGATCGGCGGCCAGATCCTGCGGATCACCGACTGGCGCGGCGTCTTCGTCGTCCTGACCGCCGTCGGCGTGCTCCTCACGCTCCTGGTGTGGCGCAAGCTGCACGAGACGCTGCCGCCCGCCCGGCGCCACTCCGGTGGCCTGGGCCAGGCCCTGCGCACCATGCGCGACCTGCTCGCCGACCGTCCCTTCTCCGGCTACCTCCTCGTCGGCGCCTTCGCCTTCGCCGCCCTCTTCGCCTACATCTCCGCCTCGCCGTTCGTCGTCCAGGAGATCTACGGCGCCTCGCCGCAGACCTTCAGCCTGCTGTTCGGCATCAACTCCGTCGGCCTGGTCCTGGTCGGCCAGATCAACGGCAAGCTGCTGGTCGGCCGGATCAGCTTCGAAAAGGTGCTGGGCATCGGCCTGACGGCGATGGCGGTCGCCGCGACGGGGCTGCTGCTGATGTCCTGCGGGATCTTCGGCGAGGTCGGCCTGCTGCCGATGGCCGCCGGGCTCTTCGTCCTGATGTCCGCGATGGGCCTGGTCCTGCCGAGCACCAACACCCTGGCCCTGCTGCGCACCCCCCACGCGGCCGGATCGGCCTCCGCCCTCCTGGGCACCTCGACGTTCCTCCTCGGCGCGGTCGCCTCTCCGCTGGTGGGCATCGCGGGCGAGCGGACGGCCCTGCCGATGGCCGTCGTGCAGCTTTCGTGTGCCGTTTCGGCGCTCGTGTGCTTCCTGGGGATGTGCCGCCCGTGGCAGCGTAGGGGGGAGAGCGTCGGCGGCACTGCGGGCGAGAGGAAGACACTCTGAACGCACCGGTACTCAGACACGGCACACCGGCCCAGGCGGGGCTCGACCCCGCATGGATGGAGCGGCTGGTCCAAGGCGTGCGGGCGCTGCCCGAGGGGCGGCCCGCCTGGTGCGCGGGCGCGGTGGTGCTGGCCGGCCGCGGCCCGTACGTCGCCGCCGAGGACGCCGCCGGCTGGGCGGTCCGCTACCGCGCGTACGACCCCGAGCGGGACCGGGGCCTGGAGCTGCCCCGCGACCTGTGGGAGCCGATGCGGGTCGGTACGGTCTTCGACCTCGCCTCGCTCAGCAAGCTCTTCACCGCGATCGTCACCCTCCAGCAGGTGGAGTGCGGCCGCCTGGGCCTCGACGACGAGGTGCACGCCCACCTCCCCGCCTTCGCCCCGGGCGCCACGGTCCGCCGGCTGCTCACCCACACCTCGGGCCTGCGCCCCGAGCTGCCGTTCCACGAGCGCACGGGGCGCGCCGCCCAGCTGGCGCTGCTGTGGGCGGAGTCGGCCGCCCCGGCGGGCCCGCCCGGCGGCGCCTACCGCTACTCCGACCTCAACATGATCGCGCTGCAGCTCATCGTGGAATCGCTGACCGGACGCCGCCTGGACGCCCTCGTACGGGAGGGCATCTGCCGTCCGCTGGGCCTGGCCTCCACCTCCTACGGGCCGCTGGCGGCGCCGGGCGTGGCGGCGACGGAGGACCAGCGGCGGCCGTGGGCCAAGGCGGACCGGGGACTGCTGCGCGGCGTGGTGCACGACGAGAACGCCTGGGCGCTGGGCGGCGTCGCGGGGCACGCCGGCCTCTTCTCCACCGCGCAGGACCTGGCCGTACTGTGCCGGGCGCTGCTGGACGCCGGCGCATACGGTGGTGCCCGCATCCTCGGGCCGGAGTCGGTGGCCGCCCTGCTCGATCCGCCCGGCCTCGGCTTCGGAGTCGATCAGCCGTATTTCATGGGGGAGTTGGCGGGGCAGGGCGCGGCCGGGCACACCGGGTTCACCGGCACCAGCCTGGTCCTGGACCGGGCCACCGACACGTTCCTGGTGCTGTTGGCCAACACCGTCCACCCCCGGCGCGCGAACGGCGGCAGCGCTCCGCGCGCGGCCGCCGCGACCTGCCTGGCCCGCGCCGTCGTCCGCTGACCGGCCCGGGGGCGGCCGGCGGCCCCGTAAACTTGGCCCAATGCACGAGGAACTGCGCGCCGCCCTGGCCGGCCTGCTCGACGGCCTGCCGCCCAAGCAGGCCGCGCAGGCCGTCGACCGGCTGATCGCCAACTACCGGGGGACGACCCCCACCGACGCCCCGGTCCTGCGGGACCGCGCCGATGTCGCCGCGTACGCCGCCTACCGGATGCCCGCGACCTTCGAGGCCGTACGGGCCGCGCTGACCGCCTTCGCCGCCCGCGTCCCGGACTGGTCCCCGGCAACCCACGTCGACATCGGCGGCGGCACCGGCGCCGCCACCTGGGCCGCCGCCGCCATCTGGGCGGGCCACCGCAGCACCGTCCTGGACTGGGCGCAGCCCGCCCTCGACCTGGGCCGCGAACTGGCCGCCGGGATCCTGCCCGACACCCAGTGGCAGCGGCAGGTCATCGGCGAGGGGCTGACCGTCCCGGCGGGCACGGACCTGGTGACCGTCTCCTACGTCCTGGGCGAGCTGCGCCCCGACGCCCGCCGCGCCGTGGTCGAGGCCGCCGCCGGCGCCACATCCGTCGTCGTGATCGAACCGGGCACCCCCGACGGCTATCTCCGCATCCGCGAGGCCCGCGACCAGCTCATCGCCGCGGGCCTGCGGGTGCTCGCGCCGTGCCCGCACGGCGACACCTGCCCCATCGTCCCCGGTGAGGACTGGTGCCACTTCTCGGCCCGGGTCAGCCGCTCCTCGCTGCACCGCCAGGTCAAGGGCGGCTCCCTGCCGTACGAGGACGAGAAGTTCAGCTACGTCGCGGCCACCACCCTCGACGCCCCCGCCGCCCCCTCGCGGATCATCCGTAAGCCCCAACTCCGCAAGGGCCAGGTCCTGTTGGACCTGTGCACGGCGGAGGAGGGACTGCGGCGCGCCACCGTCACCAAGCGGCACGGCGCCGACTACCGCGCCGCCCGCGACGCCGCCTGGGGCGACGACTGGTCCTGAGGCGGTGATGACTGCTCCTGAGGTGTCGCCACGGCCCGGTGGGCGCGCCATGGACCGCAACCGGCAACGGCTCCCGCCTCGGGCCTCCCCGTCGCGGGGTGCCGGCGACGACCGCTCCTGAGGTGTCGCCACGGCCCGGTGGGCGCGCCATGGACCGCAACCGGCAACGGCTCCTGCCTCGGGCCTCTCCGCCGCGGGGTGCCGGTGACGACTGGTCCTGAGGCGGCCTTAGGGGCTGCCCCGGCGGGCCGCCCCTACCGTTCCCCTCGCTCCTCCCGCAGTTTGCGCAGCAGCTCGCGCCGCTGTGCCTGTGGATCGGGGTGTCCTCCGGCTCCGTGGCCGCCCTGCCCGCCGCCGCGCAGGGCGCCGCGGGAGAGCTTGTTGCGGGTTCCTCCGATGCCGAGCATGCCGCCTGCGTTTCCCTTGCTCATGGGTCCGTCCTTCCCTCGACCGTTAACGAGACGGGGCGTCTCGTTCGTGGTCGAGCATGACGCAAGACGGCGCGTCTCGTCAAGCTTTTGCAAGACGATACGTCTCGCCTTATGGCGCGGATAAACTCGGCCACATGGCCAACAAGACAGCCCCCGACTCCACCCGTCGTAGCGAGCGCTCCCGCCGCGCGATCTTCGACGCCGCCCTCGCGCTGGTCGGCGAGGTCGGCTATGACAAGCTCACGATCGAGGGCATCGCCTCCCGGGCCGGGGTCGGCAAGCAGACGATCTACCGCTGGTGGCCCTCCAAGGCCGCGGTCCTCCTGGACGCGTTCACCGCCGGAGCCGAGGCGGACCACGAGACGGGCCTGCCGGACACCGGAGACCTGGCCGCGGACCTGAAATTCGTGCTGCGGGCCACCGCCGACGAGTTCAACGACCCCGCCTTCCAGGCCCCGTATCGCGCCCTCGCCGTGGCCGGCGCCAACGACGAGGAGCTCGCCCGCACCTTCGTCGCCCGGCTGCTGGAGCCCGGCATCCGCGTCTACACCGACCGGATCCGCGCCGCCCAGGAATCCGGTGAGGTGGCCGCCGGCGTCGACCCCCGGATGGCCGCCGAGATGGTACTGAGTCCGTTCTCACAACGATGGCTGATGCGCACCGGCGAACTGACCTACGACTACGTCGACACCCTGGTCGACCTGGCGTTGAGCGGTCTACGGCCGCGCGGCTGACCGGCCCGGCCGATTGCCGCGATAGTGGTAATTGCCGGGATTCACCCCCCATTCGTTCACCCCGGATCCGTACACCGGTCACCCGAGGCGCAGGATGGTGGCAGCATTGATCCCAGACCACCGCTCGAAGTGAGGGGATAGATGGACCGCAAGAGCAGGTTCTCCCAGTGGCTGCGCCGCCCGAAGAGCGGATCGGACGGCGGCGATACGGACATGGGATCGGCGGCTGCGCGCGGCCGCGAGGACCTGCTGCTGGCGGCGGTCGACGCGGGCTTCCCGGTGGCCCCGGCGGCGCACCCCTCCGGCTACGGCTGCTCCTGTGAACGCATCGGGTGTCCCACCCCCGGCCGGCACCCCGTCTCCTTCGGCTGGCAGACCGTCGCCACCACCGACCGCGACAAGGTCGCCGCCTGGGTACGCACCCTCCCGCAGGCCAACTTCATCACCGCCACCGGCATCGCCCACGACGTGCTCGACGTCCCCGTGGAGGCGGGCCGCAGCGCCCTGGGCCGGCTGGACGCGGCGGGCATCGACGTCGGCCCCGTCACCCTCAGCGGCGCCGGCTTCGGCGACGGCCGGATGCTGTTCTTCACCGCCACCCGCGGCACCCCGGACGACGAGGACGAGTGGTGGCCCTGCGAGCTGGACTGCCACCCCGAGACCCTCGACGAGCACCCCGGGCTGCGCTGGCACTGCCGCGGCAGCTATGTCCTGCTGCCCCCCTCGACGCTGCCCGGCGAACAGCCCGCGGTGACCTGGCTGCGCGGCCCCGAGCTGCCGCTGCCCGACCCGCTGACGCTGCTGGAGTCCCTCACCGACGCCTGCGCCCAGTTCCTCGAGGGCGCGCCCGACCACGAGACGACGGCCTGGCCGATCGGCCGCTGAGCGCACGGGGCCGGGCCCGGCCCCGTACGGCCGTCGGGCACGGCGAGGGGCCGCCGGAGAACCGACGGCCCCATGGCACGCGAGGTACTGCCGCTGGCACGTGAGGCACTGCCCGCGGTCGGCGCGCTACTGCGCCGTCAGCGAGGTCTTCGCATCCAGCCGGTAGAGGAACTCCACCTTGCCGCCCGCGCTCTTCGCCGGCACCTTGACCGCCTGTCCCGAGACGTTGGAGATCGCCATCTGGGTGGTCTTCTTCTTCATCGGGCCCTTCAGTATCCCCCGCAGCTCCGGTCCCACCGTGATGATCATCCCCGGGGACACCGTCTTCTGCTGGTGGTAATACGTCGCGAAGAACACCAGCGCCCCGCCGTCCGCCGTGCGCAGCGCGACCGGCGGGAAGTTCGCGGCGGAGTCCTCGTACAGGATCCGCGAGCCCACCCCGTTGGCGTCCTTGGCCCGCCTCGTCCGCCACCGGTCGGTGTTCGGGCCGGACGCGAAGACATCGGGCTTACCGGTGTTGAGATAGTCCGCGTACGTCTTGCTCAGCTTGCCCGGGTCCACCGCCAGGCCCGAACCGCCGCCCACCGGCACCGCCTCGGCGAAGCCGCCGTCCATCTTGAACTCGGGCGCCTTGCTGCCCACGAACGTCGCCTGGTAGACGACGCGCCACGGTGCGTCGATGCTGTCCCGGCTGAACACCAGGTACCAGCGGATGTATTCGCCGGTGCGGCGCGACTTGAGGTTGGTCAGCGCGTCCGCGATGAACGACCTCGGCCAGCCCGCCTGCTTGGGCACGGTGAAGTGCGCGTCCTTGACCGTCACCGCCGCGGAGTTCGGCGAGCCCTTCGGGTTCATGCCGTGTGCCGCCTTGACCTCCGCCTGGTCGAGGGCGAGCATCGCGCCGGCCTCGTAGGTGGGGTTCAGGTCGGGGTCGAGCGTGCGGCGGATCTTGTTGAAGCCGTCGATGAAGCGCGTGAGGGCCTTGTTGCCCTCAGCCTTCGTCACCGCCGGCACCATCTCCCGCTCGCCGTGCACCGTCATGCACCCGCTCAGTATCACCATCGCCGTCGCTGCCGACGTCAGTGTTGCGGGCACCCGGAACGGCGACCTGCGTGTCATGGGGCTCGGGCTCCTTCGGGGCGACCGGGGCGGACTGGGAGCCCGCCGGGGTGGCACGATTCGGCGCCACCCTACCGGGGGCGAGGAAGAACCCGAGCGTGGGGATCAGATACAGAGCCCACACCGTGACCTGAAGGACCGTCGGGTCCGGCTGGAAGTTGAAGACGCCCTTCAGCAGCGTGCCGTACCAGCTGTCGACCGGGATCTGCGCGCTGATGTCGAACGCCTGGGCGCTCAGACCCGGCAGGATGTCCGCCTCCTGCAGATCGTGGAAGCCGTACGCCAGCACACCCGCCGCGACCACCACCAGCATCCCGCCGGTCCACGTGAAGAACTTCGCCAGGTTGATCCGTACCGCCCCGCGGTAGAACAGCCAGCCCAGCACCACGGACGTCAGCAGCCCCAGCAGCGCCCCGACCAGCGGCCGGACGCCGTCATCGGCGGACTGGGCGGCCGTCCAGATGAACAGCGCGGTCTCCAGGCCTTCCCGGCCCACCGACAGGAAGGCGGTGACCACCAGCGCCACGGTGCCCATCTGGAGCGCGGCGTCCAGCTTGCCGTGCAGCTCCTTCTTCAGATGCCGTGCGGTGCGCCGCATCCAGAAGACCATCCACGTCACCAGGCACACCGCGATGACCGACAGCGAGCCGCCGAGCGCCTCCTGCGCCTGGAACGTCAGCGTCTGCGAGCCGAACTGGAGCGCCGCGCCGAACGCGAACGACAGCACCACGGCGATCGCGATGCCGGCCCAGACCGGCCGCAGCGCCTCCCGCCGGCCCGTCTTGACCAGATAGGCGATGAGGATGCAGACCACGAGGCTGGCTTCCAGGCCCTCGCGCAGACCGATCAGGTAGTTGCCGAACACGTCGGTTCCTTCCCTTCCTTCATGAAATTGACGACGGTGACGGTGGCGCCGACGGCGTCGTACGGGTCAGGCGAACAGCTCGCGGCCCCACCAGTCGTCCGCGTTCCGGACGCCCGGCGGCACCGCGAAAATCGCCGAACCCACGTGCTGGATGTACTCGTTGAGGGCGTCGGTGGCCGACAGCCGCTGCTGGAGCGGGACGAAACCGTGGCGGACGTCGCGCTGGTAGGCGAGGAAGAACAGCCCCGCGTCCAGCCGGCCCAGGCCGTCCGTCCCGTCGGTGAAGGAGTAACCGCGGCGCAGGATCCGCACCCCGCCGTTGGAGTCCGGGTGCGCGAGGCGGACATGCGCGGTCGGCAGCATCGACTTCAGGTGCGGGTTGTCCCGCTCGTGCTTCTTGCCGACCGGCGCGCCCTCGGCCTTGTCCCGGCCGAAGACGTCCTCCTGCTCCTTGAGCGAGGTGCGGTCCCAGGTCTCGATGTGCATCCGGATCCGGCGCGCGACGAGGTACGAGCCGCCGGCCATCCAGCCCGCGTCGCCCTTGGCGTCCTTCTCGCCGACCCACACATGCTTGTTCAGGGCCGCGGAGTCGGTGCCCGCGATGTTGTGGGTGCCGTCCTTGAAGCCCATCATGTTGCGCGGCGTCTGGGCATCCGGCGTCGTCGAGGACGTCTTGCCGAAGCCCAGCTGCGACCAGCGGATGGCTATCTTGCCCATGCCGATCCGGGCCAGATTACGGATCGCATGCACCGCGACCTGCGGGTCGTCCGCGCAGGCCTGCACACACAGATCGCCGCCGCTGCGCGCCTTGTCCAGGTTGTCGCCGGGGAACTGCGGCAGATCGACCAGCGCCTCGGGCCGGCGGCCCTTGATCCCGAACCGGTCCTTGCCGTCCTTCTCGAACAGCGACGGGCCGATGCCGAAGGTGAGGGTGAGCCGGGACGGCGGCAGACCCAGCGCCTCGCCGGTGTCGTCCGGCGGCGCCTCCGCCAGCCCGCCGACCGCGCCGTCGCCGACCGCGTCGCCCGCGGTCATCCGCGCCGCCGCCTTCGTCCACTCCTTCAGCAGCGCGATCAGCTCGTCGCGGTCATCCGTCGTGACGTCGAACGCGGCGAAGTGCAGCCGGTCCTGGACCGCGGAGGCGATCCCGGCCTGGTGCGTGCCGTGGAAGGCGACCGCGGCGCCCGCCGTCGCATCCGCCCCGGCCGGCTGGGCGTCGCCGCCGGCGCGCAGCGCCGCCGCCGTACCGCCCGCCGCGACCGCGCCGAGCGCCAGCCCCGCGCCGCCCCAGCCCAGCAGCGACCGCCGCGAGGGCGCCCGCCCGGCCGAGCCGTCGTTCGTCTCGTCGTTGGACATCCGACGTCCCTCCCTTTCCCGTACCGGACTACTTGTTCCCGGCCACCGCGGCGGCCAGCTTCGACAGCGGCTCGGCCAGCGCGTTGACGCTGTCGGACAGGGTCTTGCGCTCGCCCTTGCCGACCGTGTCGTACGAGGCGAAGCCGTCGGCGGACTTGCTGTCGTGGTGCTTGTCGAGCTGCCCGAGGATCGCCTTGAACTGCTTGTCCAGCTCCTTGGTCAGCGCCGGGTCGTTCTTGGCGGCGACCGGCTTCAGCAGCTCGTAGGCCTTCTGGGCGCCCTCGACATTGGCGTGGAAGTCGATCAGGTCGGTGTGGCTGTAGCGCTCTTCCTCACCGGTGACCTTGCCGGTGGCGACCTCGTCGAGCAGCTCCTTGGCGCCGTTGGCCATGGTGGTCGGGTTGATGACGGCCTTGCCGACCCGCTTCTGCCAGTCCTTGAGATCGGCCATCAGCTTGTCGGCGAGCTTCTTGTCGTCCCCGGAGATCTTCTTCTTCTCCCACAGGGACTGCTCCAGCTTGTGCCAGCCGGTCCACTCCTGGCCGTCCGCCAGACCGTCCGCGCGCGTGTCGACCTTGGGGTCGATGTCACCGAACGACTCGGCCACCGGCTCGGTCCGCTCCCAGCCGACCCGCGACACCGCATAGGTCTTCTTCGCGGCCTCGACGTCCCCGGCCTTCACCGCGTCGGCGAACTTCTGCGCCGCGGGAATGGTCAGGTCGGCCTGCTCCTGGGCGTACTTGCGGTACGCGCTGACCGCCTCGTCCAGCTTCGGGTTCCGCTTGGCCGTCGCGCCCTTTCCGGTCGCGGTCACCTTCTGGCGGATGCCGTCGCCCTTCATGCCGGGCTTGCACGCGATCTCGTACGTACCGGCCTTGATCTCGCTGGTGATCTCCGCCTTGGTGCCGGGCCCGATGTTCTCCCGCTCGGTCACGATCCGGTCGCCGGGCGCATAGACGTACACCTCGGTGACCTTGGAGCCCGCGTTCTGGACGGCGAACTGCACATGCCCGGCGGGGAACTCCTTGGCCGAAACCTTGCACTCGCTGTCCGTCGCGGTCACCTCCACCGTGCCCTTGCCGCCCGTGCTCTTGCCGTCGCTCTTCTCGGCGCAGCCGGCCACGGCGGTCAGGGTCGCGGCCACGGCGATGGCGGCGACGACGGGGGAGCGGTGGGCTCGCATACGGGACTCCAGGCGGGCTCGGGCGGTGCACAAACGGGGGACGGACGGTGGAGACGTCACTAAGGCAGGCCTAAGTTATCTGAGGCTTACCTGCTTATGCCCACCCGGGCCAGTGATCCCGCTCTCACGGACAACGACCCGGTTACGGATTGGGTCGACCCCGGTCACGGATCCGTCATGGATCGGTCAAGGTAAGGGGCGTCGCCGGTGGCAGGTCATGACCGGTGATATTCGGCCGGCGAGAGACCGAGCGGCCTGGCGGGAATCGCGCCGAGCGGAGTCCGCGGTGCCCCTCGCGTACATGATCGCAAGCGTGTGGAACGGGTGCTGTTGGATGGGGCGATGAATGATCGGGGAAGGGGCGGCACGGGCATGGGCGGCATGGGCGGTACCGGCATGACCGGCGGGGCACCGACGGCGTTGCACGTACTCCGGGTCTTCTGCGGCGGCGAGGGGCGGGGCGGCAACCTCCTGGGCGTCGTGGCCGACGGCGCCGCCTTCCCGGCCGGGCCGGACCGGCAGGCCCTCGCCGCCCGGCTCGGCTTCAGCGAGACGGTGTTCCTCGACGATGGGGCCCGGGCCGTGGCCGACATCTACACCCCGGGCCTGCGGCTGCCGTTCGCCGGGCATCCGCTCGTCGGGGCCGCCTGGCTGCTGCGCCACCTCGGGCGTCCGGTCGCGACGCTGCGGCCGCCGGCCGGTGAGGTGGCGGTCGCGTACGACGGGGAGTTCACCTGGGTGCGCGGCCGGCCGGAGTGGGCGACCGGGCGCCGGACCGAGCGGTACGGGTCCCCCGACGAGGTCGACGCGCTGCCCGCGCCGCCGCCGGGCGAGGGCTGGCTCTACGCCTGGGCCTGGCGGGACAGGGACGGGGGCAGCGTGCGCGCCCGCGGCTTTCCCCGGCGCGACGACAACCTCGCCGAGGACGAGGCCACCGGCGCCGCCGCGCTCACCCTCACCCATGAGCTGGGCCGCGCCCTCGACATCCGCCAGGGTGCGGGCTCACAGATCCTGACCCGGCCGCGGCCGGGCGGCGCCATCGACATCGGTGGCCGCGTCGCGCTCGCCGAGATCAGGGAAGTGGCGACGTAGGCGCCCGCCCCCGTACCCCTCACGCGCTCAGCGGGAACTCCTCACCCAGCTCCCGGAAGACCGCACTGTTCAGCGCGAACGCGCGCTTGCACTCGTCGACGACCCGCTGCTTCTCCAGGTCGTCGACCGGCAGTACGTCGAGCAGTTCGCGGTACTCGCGCTTGAAGGCGGCGGGGTTGCCTATGTCCTCGAAGACGTAGAACCGCACGCCGTCGCCCTTGCGCGCGAAGCCCCAGGTCTTCTCGGCCGTACCGCGGATGATCTGGCCGCCGGAGAGGTCGCCGAGATAGCGGGTGTAGTGGTGGGCGACATAGCCGGCCGGCCACTCGCGGGCGCAGGCGCGCACGCGGTCGGCGTAGGCGGCGGTGGCGGGCAGCGGCTCCAGGCCGGTGCCCCAGGAGGGACCGCTCAGGTGGCTCAGGTCGCGCTCCAGCTCGGCGGTGCGGGCGAGCTCGGGGCGGATGAAGGGCCCCGCCACCGGGTCGTCGGCGAGCGTCGGGGAGGTCTCCTCCAGGGCGCGGTAGACGAACCACAGCTGCTCGGTATAGCGCCGGTAGGCCGCGACCCCCAGCCTGCCGCCGAGCAGATCGCTCATGAACGAGGAGTTCTCGGCCTCGGTGTGCTGCTCGTGCGACGCGGTGCGGATGACCGTCGAGAAGGGCGGCGGCGCATCGGGGAGCTCGGGGGAGGACGACGGGGTCGGGCTGGACGCTTCCAAAGCGGGCCTCCGGGGCCGAGAGGAGCGGAGGGAACAGGCGGTCCACCCGTTCCCGACAACCTGTCGGTAACCAGCCTACCCCTGTTCCCGACGCCCTGTCGGTAAAATTCGGCCCTCGCTCGCGTCAGGGAAGCGTGAGGATCTCGGCCCCGGTCTCCGTCACCACCAGTGTGTGCTCGAACTGCGCGGTCTGCTTGCGGTCCTTGGTGACCACGGTCCAGCCGTCCTCCCACATGTCGTACTCGTGCGTGCCCAGCGTCAGCATCGGCTCGATGGTGAAGGTCATGCCGGGCGTGATGTCGGTGGTGTGGTGCGGGCTGTCGTAGTGCGGAACGATCAGGCCGGAGTGGAAGGCGGAGCTGATGCCGTGACCGGTGAAGTCGCGGACGACTCCATAGCCGAAGCGCTTGGCGTACGACTCGATGACGCGGCCGATGATGTTGATCTGCCGGCCCGGCTTGACGGCCTTGATCGCGCGGTTGAGTGCTTCGCGGGTGCGCTCCACCAGGAGCTTCGACTCCTCGTCCACGTCGCCGCACAGATAGGTGGCGTTGTTGTCGCCGTGCACACCGTTGATGTACGCGGTGACGTCCAGGTTCACGATGTCGCCGTCCTTGAGGACGGTCGAGTCCGGGATGCCGTGGCAGATGACCTCGTTGAGCGAGGAGCACAGGGACTTGGGGAAGCCGCGGTAGCCGAGCGTGGACGGGTACGCGCCGTGGTCGCACATGAACTCATGGGCGACCCGGTCCAGCTCGTCGGTCGTCACGCCGGGCGCGATGTACTTGGCGGCCTCGGCCATCGCCTGCGCCGCGATCCGGCCGGCGATCCGCATCTTCTCGATCGTTTCGGCGTCCTGCACCTCGGGCCCGGTGTACGGGGCGGGCGCGTCCTTCCCGACGTACTCGGGACGCGGGATCGAGGCGGGGACGGGGCGGACGGGGGAGATGTTCCCCGGGGCAAGAAGTGACTGGCCAGACATGCCAGCGAGTGTATCCGCGGGCCGTCGGGCAGGATGGCGGCACGGGAGTGACCCACAGGAGGCGGCAATGGCGCTGTTCAAGAGGCGTACGGTCGGCAAGCCGGGCGAGTGGTACTACTGCCTGCGGCACCAGAAGGTCGAGGAGGGCCCCGAATGCCGGGCCGCCGACCGCTTCGGCCCCTACCCCACCCGCGAGGAGGCGACGCACGCCATGGACACGGCACGCGAGCGCAACCTCGAGTGGGAGACCGACCCCAAGTGGCACGACAAGGACGGCCAGGGGGAGGGCCGGGGAGACGGTCAGGGGGAGCAGACCTCGTAGGCGCTCGCGTGTCCGCCCGGCAGCTCCATGCGGTTCCGGGCTCGCGGGGGTCCGCTCACCACCGCGGCGGCGGTGGCGCCGTCAGCCCGTCGGCGAGGCGGGCCAGCCGGTCGCGGAAGCGGCGGCGGGGGGTGGTGCCCAAGGGGGCGGGCACGCTGTTCTCCCCGGCGGCCGCGCTCACCAGGTGCTGGAGCGTGTCCAGGTCGAGGTCCTGAGCCGGGTCGCCGTCGCCCTCCGGCGAGGTCAGCGCGTCATGGGCCAGGGCGTGCAGATCGCGGTCGCCGCCGTCCAGCGCGAGCACCGTCGCGCCGTTGCGGCGGGCGTCGTGCACCCGCTCCAGCAGCCCGGCGCCGGGCCTCTCCGGCGTGACGACCAGCAGCGTCGCGCCGCGCCCGGCGGCCTCCAGCCTGCCGAGCCCCACGGACAGATGAGCCGGCGCACCGCCGGGCACGCGGTGCCGGACCAGGGTGGGCGACAGCTCCGGCAGGCCCGACCAGGCGGCCTCGTCGTCCAGGTGGGCGGCCAGATGCCAGGGCTCGTACGAGGCGCTGCCGACCAGCAGCAGGCCGCCGTCGTGCGCGGCGACCGAGGCGCGCAGCGATGCGGCGAAGCGGCGGGTGGACTGGATCCACTCCGTTCCGGCGAGCACCTCGCGCAACAGCGCGACCCGTACGGCATCCATGGCCCGCATCCTGCCGCGGGCCGCCGCGGCCCGGCCGCCGTTTCCGCCAGGGGTCACCCGTACGGGCTTTTCTCCGGAGCCAGCCCTGCGGCGGTGAGCAGACGTCCGACCTCGGCCACCGACTCCTCGCGCAGCGGGATCTGCGGGAAGGCGGTGGCGCCGTGGTCGATCACGCCGCGGAGCCACAGGGCCGTCTTGAAGGAACCCAGTGCGGCGGAGCTGCGGCCCATCTCCTCCTCCGGGCCGATGTCGGTGAGCGAGAACAGCGCGACCAGGCGCTCCTGTTCGGCGGCCGCCCGCTCCCAGTCACCGGTCCGCGCGGCCTCGTAGAGCCGCACATAGCCCGCCGGGTCGACGTTGCCGATGCCCGGTACGACGCCGTCGGCGCCCGCCAGCAGGGCGGCGTCCACGGTGAGTTCGGAGCCGGTGAGGACGGAGAAGGCGGGCGCGGGGCCGGTGCTGCGGCCGCTGCGGCCGCCGAGCGCGACGAGCAGGCGGCGCAGCGCGGCCTCGTCGCCGCTGCTGTCCTTGAGCCCGGCGAGCGTGCCGTCCTCGGCCAGTTCGCGGATCAGGGCGAGCGGCAGCCTGCGGTGCACGGCCATGGGGATGTCGTACGCGAAGAGGGGCAGACCGGCGTCGGCGCGCAGGCGGCGGAAGTGCGCGGCGATCTCGCGCGGGTGGGTGCGGGTGTAGAACGGCGCGGTGGCGACCAGGGCGTCGGCGCCCAGTACGGCGGCGGTTCGCGCATGGTCGAGGACGCGGGGCGTGGTCGTGTCGATGACTCCGGCGAGTACCGGGATCCGCCCGTCGGCGGCCTTGACGACGGTCTCCAGGGCGGTGGCGCGCTGGGCGTCGGTGAGGTAGGCGACCTCGCTGGTGGAGCCGAGCGCGAACAGCCCGTGGACGCCGGCGTTCACGAGGTGGGTCACCAGGCGGGTGAGGGAGACGGTGTCGACCTCGCCGTGCCGGTCGAGCGGGGTGCACACGGGTGGGATGACGCCGCGCAGCGGTGCGGGCAGTGCCATGAGGGCTCCAGCAGCTGGGGAGGAATGGGTCCTTGGGGCGGAGATGCGCAGCGGCGGAATTCTCTACGCATAGGCTCTGGACTGCGCTTTCTTGATACAATTAGCCCAATTTGGCTCTGAGTGGCGGGAGTTGTGGTGGGTGAGGCGGCGCAGCTCCGGTACACGTACCGGCTGCGTGTGTCTTCCGCCGCGCTTACCCGTCTGGATGCTGAATGGGCTCGGTGTCGCTGGGTGTGGAATGGGTGCGTGGCGATGCCCCGCAAGGTCCACGGCCGGAACAGGACCGTCAGCGAGAAGATCACGTGCGGTCCGGCGCAGCTCGACAAGATGCTGACCGAGGCCAGGCAGGCGATGTCGTGGCTTCGTGAGGGTTCTTCGGTGCCGCAGCTGGGGGCACCTCCCAGCGGTAGCTGGGGGACAGATCATCCGGGACTTCGCGAAGTCCAGGTCGAAGGCGCTGAAGGACATCAAGGGGAAGCTGCCGATGCGACAGCGGTCCGGGATGCCTCGCATCAAGCGCAAGCGGGGCGCCGCGCCGTCGCTGAACTGCACCCGGCGTGGTTTTTCCTTACGGATGGCCGCCTGCATCTGGCGGGCGGGATCGCGCTGACGGTGGTGTGGTCGCGGGATCTTCCGTCCGCTCCCACGAGCGTGCGGGTATACCGGGACGGTCTTGGCCACTGGCATGCGAGCTTCGTCGTCCAGGCGGATGCTGAGCCGCTGCCGGAGACCGGCCAGGTGGTAGGTATCGACTGGGGTGTGAAGGAGACCGCGACCACTACGTCGGACGCCCACGACCTGCCCCACCCGGAGCACGGAAAGACCGCCGCGCAGAAGCTGGCCCGCTACCAGCGCATGATGGCCCGCAGGCGCACCCCCAAGAACCGTCCCGACACCGCCGGGTACCGCAAGGCCCGCAGGGCTGCGGCGAAGGTGTCGAAGAAGATCGCCCGGCAGCGGCAGGACACCGGCCGAATGGGGTCTCTCCCTGCTCGAGCGGAGCCGAGAGCTTGGGGAAGGGCCAAGGCCATCGTCCGGGACTTCGATCAGATCGCTGTGGAGGACTTCCGGCAGAAGTTCCTCTCGAAGACCACCATGGCCCGCAAGGCAGCCGATGCGGCGATCGGCGCGACGAAGACCGCGCTGGTCGAGATGTGCGGCAAGCACGGACGGACCGTGCACCTGGTCAACCCCGCGCACACCACCATGGACTGCGCACACTGCGGGGCGAGAGCCAAGCACCGCATCCCCCTCTCCGAGAGAACGTATACGTGCGTCGCGTGCGGAGCCGTCTCGCCCAGAGACAAGAACTCCGCCCGCGTGATGTCCCCCAGCTACCGCTGGGAGGTGCCCCCACGTCCGGGCTGGTCGCAACCCGGCTAGTGCTGATCTTGTAAGCCCTGCCCCCTGCTAGGTGGCAGGCAAAGTGAGCCAGAAATCCCCCCTTCAGGGAGGGGAGGTTTCAAAATAGGCGCGTGCTCCGGCGCTCGGCCAAGGGACGCGCGGTCCTGCGGCCGAACGGGGCGGGGCGCGGCGGCCGCGGGAGAGGGAGAGGGACCACATGGCACGGGGCACGATGGCGGAGGGCACCCAGGCACGGATCAAGCAGCTCATCCTGCGGGACGGGCTGGCGCCGGGCGATCCGCTGCCTCCCGAGTCCGAACTGGTCCGCCTCCTCGACGTCAGCCGCAACTCGGTGCGCGAGGCGCTCAAGGCGCTGCAGGCCGTCAGCATCGTCGAGGTCCGGCACGGTTACGGCACCTACGTCGGCCCGCTCACCCTCGAACCGTTCGTGGAGGGCGTCGCCTTCCGTGCCGCGGTCGCCCACCGGCACGGCCAACCGGGCCTGTACGAGCTGATGGAGGTCCGCGAGGCGCTGGAGGCCGGGCTGATTCCCGCCGTCGCGCGCAGCCTGCCCGCCCAGGACCTCGCCGCCCTCAAGGACCTGGTGCGGCAGATGGCGAGGGAGGCGCAGGGCGGCCAGGTGCAGAGCAGTACCGACCGGGCCTTCCACCAGGCCCTGTACCGCTCGCTGGGCAACGTCCTGCTCGTCGAGGTGCTGGACGCGTTCTGGGTGGCGCTGCGGCAGGTGCGCGAGCACTGCGCGGACGGCAGTCAGGATCCGCAGGAGACGGCCCGTCAGCATCAGGCCATCGTCGAGGCGTTGGAGGCCGGCGACGGCGACCGCGCGGTCGCGGCGATGCACCGGCACTTCGACGGAATCCGCCGGCGTCTCGCCGAGTGACGCCGGGCCGGGTCAGCGCCCCGCGAGCCGCTCCACCAGCAGATCGAGCCGCCGCGGCGCCTCCGTCGGGGGAAGCCGGCCCGAGCGGGTGAGTGCGACCAGGCCGTGCAGGGCCGACCAGAAAACCTCGACGAACAGGGCCGGTTCGGCATCCCCCGCGACGTCGCCGAGCGTGTCGAGCAGCGCCTCGAACGCCTCGCGCAGCGGCGCCGGCGTCGCCGCGTCGGCGAACGGGAGGCCGGTGTCGAGGAGGAACATCGCGTCGTAGAGCGCGGGGTTGCGCTCGGCGAAGTCGACATACGCCCCGGCGAGCGCGGCCACCGCGGCGCGCCCGGCGGGCCCGTCCGCCACCGCGCGCCGGATCGTCGTCGTCAGCTCGGTGAAACCTTCCAGGGCCACGGCCCCGACGATCTCCCGCTTGCCGCGGAAGTGGCTGTAGAGCACGGGCTGGCTGTACTCGATGCGCTCGGCCAGCCGGCGCGTGGTGACGGCGTCCCAGCCGTGCGACTCGGCGAGTTCACGGGCCGTCGCGATGATCAGCCGGTGGCGGTGGGCCCGCTCCCGCTCCTTGCGTTCCTGTACTGACATTCCTCGATTCTAGCAGCGCTAGACATTCGAGCACTGCATTCGCTAGCATCGCACCACAATCTAGCGGCGCTAGGAAAAGTGCCGGAGACCCTCGGGAGGGGACATGCAGCACGCACTGGCCATCGTCACGGTCGTGGTTGTCGGCATGCTGGTGGGCGTGGAGTTCGCGGTGGCGGTCTTCGTCAATCCGATCCTGGACCGGCTGCCCGACAACGGCGGCGTCGCGGCCCGCAGCGACGGGGCCCGGGTGCTCGGCAGGGTGATGCCGTTCTGGTACATCGGCTCGGTCGTGCTCGGTGCGGTCCGGGCGGTCCAGACGTGGGGCGACGCGGGCGCGGGTCTCGTCGCCACGGCCACCGGCCTGCTCGTCCTGAGCGTGCTGATGTCGATCGCGCTGCTCGTCCCGATCAACTCCCGCGTCGCCCGGTGGACCCAGGACGGCGTTCCGGCGGACTGGAAGCAGCAGGTCGGCCGCTGGGACCGCTTCCACTATGTGCGCGTCGGCGTCATCGTCGCGGCATTCGTTCTGCTGGTCACCGCCATGGCGTGACGCTCGCCGGGCCCCGGCTCCCGGCGGGGCGCCCCGCCGGTCGATCGTTCACCGCGATTTCACCTGCTGTCGAGTGACCCTTTGCCGACACGAAAACGGGCTATGTCGGGTGCCTTGACGGTCAGTTGGGCCCTCTTTATGGTCACCGCAGGACAGCGGACATCCTACGTCCGGCCGTTGGGGGTGACCCGTGGTGGACGAGAGCTCGGTGCCGTACCGCGCCGGGACCGAGGGGTATACGAGCTTCCGGATTCCGGCCGTGGTGCGGGCGCGCTCCGGAGCCGTGCTGGCCTTCGCCGAGGGGCGCGTCACCTCGGCCTCCGACACCGGCGACATCGATGTCGTCCTCAAACGCTCCACCGACGACGGCCGCACCTGGGGCCCGCTCCAGGTCATCGCCCGCAACGGCACCGGAACCGCCGGCAACCCCGCCCCCGTCGTCCTCGCCGACGGGCGGGTGCTGCTCCTGACGGTCCACAACGCCGCCGACGCCACCGAGGACCGCATCCGCCGCGGCCAGGTCCCGCCCGCCGACGGCCGCCGCATCTGGATACAGCACAGCGACGACGACGGGACGCACTGGAGCCCGCCCCGCGAGATCACCGACCAGGCCAAGCGCCCCGAATGGCGGTGGTACGCCACCGGCCCCGGCCACGCCCTGAGGCTGCGTCACGGCCCGTACACCGGACGCCTGGTCATCCCCGCCAACCACTCCACCCCGCCCGCCGACCCGAAGGACACCGGCACCGAGGCCCGCTACAACGGCGGGCACGCGCTGCTCAGCGACGACGACGGCGCCACCTGGCAGATCGGCTACACCGACGGCGACACCCACCCCTCGGTGGCGCCCAACGAGACCACCGCAGCCGAACTCCCCGACGGCACCCTCTACCTGAATACCCGGACCGAGACCGCCGCGGCCTGGCACCGCGCCGACGCCCGCTCCACCGACGGCGGCGAGAGCCTCGTCGCCCCCTTCCGCCCGCAGGCGGGCCTGGCCGGACCGGTCTGCCAGGGCAGCCTGCTCTCCCTCACCGACCGCGACGAGCTGCTGTTCTCCGGACCCGCCCTCCCCGCCGCCCGCGCCCTGCTCACCCTGCGCACCAGCCGCGACCGCGGCGTGACCTGGCGGAGCCTGCGTACCGTCTCCGGGCTGCCCGCCGCCTACTCCGACCTCGTACGGCTGGACCCGGCGAGCGTCGGACTGCTCTACGAAACCGGCGACTACAGCGCCTACTCGACGATCACCTTCCGCCGCATCCCCGTGGAGGAACCCGCATGACCAGCAAAGACCTGCACCGCAGATCGGTCCTCGGCGGGGCGGCCGCCGTCGCCGCCGGCTTCGCGCTCGCCGGCTGCGGCGACAGCGGCGACGACGACACCGCACCCAGGGAACGCAAGAAGGGCCAGAAGGTCGAGCTGACCTTCTGGTCCTGGGTACCCGGCATCGACAAGCCCGTCGACCTGTGGAACCGCAAGAACCCCGAGGTCCAGGTCAAGGTCGAGAAGGTGTCGGCCGTCGACGGCGAGCAGTACGCGAAGATGCACGCCGCCATCAAGGCGGGCAACCCGCCCGACCTCGGCCAGATCGAGTTCCCGGTGATCCCCAGCTTCCTCCTCGACAACGGCCTCCTCGATCTCGCCACGCTCGGCGCCGCCCGCCACAAGGACAAGTTCTTCGGCTGGCAGTGGCAGCAGTCGGTGTTCGGCAAGGGCATCTACGCCATCCCCCAGGCGTCCGGCCCGATGGGCCTGTTCATCCGTCAGGACCTCTTCGAGAAATGGGACGTTCCCACCCCCACGACCTGGGACGAGTACGAGGCGGCCGCCAAGGCGATCCGTAAGAAGGGCGCCTGGATCGAGACCTTCTCCGCCACCAACGGCAACCGCCTGGCCGGCCTCGCCTGGCAGGCGGGCGCCAAGTGGTACGCCACCAAGGGCGACACCTGGCTCATCAACGTCGACGACGAACCCACCCGCAAGGTCGCCGACTACTGGGAAGCCCTGGTCAAACAGAAGCTCATCAAGACCATCCCCGACCGGCAGAACGCCTGGTACAAGGACCTGCAGACCGGCGCCATCGCCGCCTGGGTGGGCGCCAGCTGGGGCGATGCGCTGCTGGTCGGCAACGCACCCGGCACCAAGGGCAAATGGCGGGCCGCGCCGATGCCGCAGTGGGAGAAGGGCGGGCAGACCTTCGCCAACTGGGGCGGCTCGACCACCGCCGTCTTCGCCAAGGCGCACTATCCCAAGGACGCCCTGGACTTCGCCGTCTGGCTCAACACCGACCCCGAGTCCATCGCCCTGCTGATCGACGGCGGCTACGGCTTCCCCAGCGCCAAGAAGGGCTACGCCACCACCGACCTCGACGTCGACAAGGCGTTCTTCGGCGGCCAGGAGTACAGCAAGATCTTCGCCGACGCCGGGGCGCACGTCGACACCAGCTGGCAGTGGGGCCCCGGCGTCGACACCCTCTACCAGCGCCTCGGCGACGCCTTCACCGACGCGCTCGGCACCGGCGCCTCCTTCCGTTCCGTCCTGAAGAAGGTCCAGGGCCAGACCATCGCCGACCTCAAGGGCAAGGGCCTGAAGGTGGAGAGCGGAGGGTGAGCCGGGACACCCTCAGCCGTCCGGAGCCGGTCACCCCGCAACGGAGGAACGTCCGGCGTCCCGCGCGCCGGGCCTCGCGCGCCGAGGCCCGTAACGCCCGCGCCGCGGCCGGCTTCGTCCTGCCCTTCCTCGCGCTCTTCGCCCTCTGCTTCATCGCGCCGATCGTCTACGCCGTCTACCAGAGCCTGCACAAGACCGAACGCACCGGCCCGCTCGGCCTCGGCGGCCAGGAACACGAGGCGTTCGCCGGCCTCGCCAACTACGCGCACGCCCTCTCCGACGACCAGTTCCTGGCCGGATTCGGCCGGGTGCTGCTCTTCGGCGCCGTCCAGGTCCCCCTGATGATCGTGCTCGCCACCACCCTCGCGCTGCTCCTGGAGAGCGCCTCCGCCCGCGGCATCCCCTTCTTCCGCAGCGCCTTCTTCCTGCCCTACGGCGTCCCCGGCGTGATCGCCTCGATCCTGTGGGGCTTCCTCTACGTCCCCGGTATCAGCCCGCTGGTGAAGATCGCCCAGTCCGTGGGCTGGGACGTGGACTTCCTCTCCCGCGGCACCGTGCTGTGGTCCATCGCCAACATCGTCACCTGGCAGTTCACCGGCTACAACATGCTGGTGCTGATCGCCCAGCTCAAGGCCGTGCCCGGCGAGCTGTACGAGGCGGCGCGGATCGACGGGGCCAACGCCTGGCAGGTCGCCCGCCACATCAAGATCCCGCTGATCCGCCCGGCGCTCGTACTGACCTGCGTCTTCAGCATCATCGGCACGCTCCAGCTGTTCGCCGAGCCCAAGGTGCTGCGCCCGCTCGCCTCCTCCATCGACACCGGCTTCACCCCCAACCTGCACGCCTACAGCGAGGCGTTCGTCGGCAACAACCAGCATGTGGCGGCGGCCGAGGCGGTGCTGCTCGCGCTGGTGGCGTGCGTCCTGTCCTTCGGCTTCCTGCGCCTGGTCGGCGGGCGCAAGAAGGAGCGCGGATGACCCGGACGCTTACCCGGCCGCCGACCCGGACCCGGCCCCTGACGCGGCCCCCGGTCCGCTACCGGATCATCACCGCATCGCTGCTGACCGTCGCCGCGCTCTACTTCCTGGTGCCGGTCTACTGGCTGGTCGTCTCGTCCACCAAGTCCAGCGCCGACCTCTTCGGCACCTTCGGCTTCTGGTTCTCCGACCATCCGCACCCCCTCGGCAACCTCGCCGACGTCCTCACCTACGACCACGGCATCTACGCCCGCTGGTTCGCCAACTCCCTGCTCTACGCCGGGATCGGCGCCGTCTGCGCGACCCTGCTGTCCGCCGCGGCCGGCTATGCGCTGGCCAAATTCCCCTTCCGCGGCCGGGAGGCGGTCTTCAACACCGTGCTCGCCGGGGTCCTCGTCCCGGGCACCGCGCTCGCCCTCCCGCTCTACTTCCTCTTCAGCGAACTGGGCCTGGCCAACACCTACTGGGCGGTGCTCATCCCCAGCATGGTCAGCCCCTTCGGCGTCTATCTGTGCCGGATCTACGCGGCCGCAGCGGTGCCCGACTCGCTCCTGGAGGCGGCCCGGATCGACGGCGCGGGAGAGGCGCTGATCTTCGGCCGGCTGGGGCTGCGGCTGATGACCCCCGCGCTGGTCACCGTCTTCCTGTTCCAGTTCGTGCACATCTGGAACAACTACTTCCTGCCGCTGGTGATGCTCTCCGACTCCGACCTCTATCCGATCCAGCTGGGCCTGACCTCCTGGACCGGCTTCGCCGACCGCAAACCGGTGCTCTACCAGTACACGGTGGGCGGCGCGTTCCTGTCCGTGGTGCCGCTGATGGTGCTGATGCTGGTGCTCCAGCGGTACTGGCGTACGGGGCTGACGGAGGGCAGCGTGAAGGCATGACCGGACCGCGCGCGGCAACGGCGTGACAGTATCGCTGTCATGACTACTCCTGACGCTGCCCTGTCCCCGAACGCCGCGACCCGAGCGAAGGCCGCCCTCAAGCGCGACCCCTGGGACCTCCCGGACGTCTCCGGCCTCGTCGTCGGCGTCCTCGGCGGCACCGGTGACCAGGGGCGCGGCCTCGCCTACCGGTTCGCCCGGGCCGGCCAGAAGGTGATCATCGGCTCCCGGGTGGCCGAGCGCGCCCAGACCGCCGCGGACGAGCTCGGCCTCGGCATCGAGGGCGCCGTCAACGCCGACTGCGCCCGGCGCAGCGATGTGGTGATCGTCGCCGTGCCGTGGGAGGGCCACGGCAAGACGCTGGAGGCGCTGCGCGAGGAACTGGCCGGCAAGCTCGTCATCGACTGCGTCAACCCGCTCGGCTTCGACAAGAAGGGCGCCTACGCCCTCAAGCCGGAAGAGGGCAGCGCGGCCGAGCAGGCCGCGGCCCTGCTGCCCGACTCCCGGGTCGCCGCCGCCTTCCACCACCTGTCCGCGGTGCTGCTCCAGGACCCCGAGACCGAGCGGATCGACACCGATGTGATGGTGCTGGGCGAGTCCCGCGCCGACACCGATGTGGTGCAGGCGCTGGCCGCCCGCATCCCCGGGATGCGGGGCGTCTTCGCCGGGCGGCTGCGCAACGCCCACCAGGTCGAGTCGCTGGTCGCCAACCTCATCTCGACCAACACCCGCTACAAGGCGCACGCCGGTCTGCGGATCACGGACGTCTGACGGTCCGCTGCGCTTTGCCCGGGCCGTACGTTGTCGGCTTTCCCGCCGTGGTGGGTTCTCGCCGTGGCGCCTGCGGCGGGCGTGGGTTCGTCGTGTGCGGTGACGGCCCTCCGGACTTCGTCCTGCGGGCCATCCCCTCCCGTGGGTGGGGGGAGGGGACGGTGGGGGCGGGCGTCGTGTGTCCGTTCGCCCTGATCGGTCCACGACGCACACCCGACCGCCCACACACGCCCCCACCGTTCTTTCCCACCCCCGACGGGGAGGTGCCGGGCCGTAGCGGCGGAGCCGTGTAGGCCCGGTGCCGCAGCCGAACAGCCCCGCGCAAGCGGCACCGCCCGCCGCAGGCGCCACGGCGACATACCCCCACGGCGGGCGAGCTGAACACGTCGGCCACGGCAAAGCGCAGCGAACCGGCCCCGCGCAAGCGGCACCGCCCGCCGCGTGGGGGCACCTCCCACGCCCTTCAGACAGTGGGGGAGCAACGGCGGCGCCCCCCACGGCGGGCAAGCCGAACACATCGGCCCAGGCAAAGCGCAGCGAACGGGCATGGGGGACACTGGGTGGGAATGCCCGAACCTGCTGACCTCTCCCGGGAGACGAACCCCATGCCCCGCCTGCTTCCCTCCGGCCCGTCCCGGCGACTCGCCCTCATGGCCATCGCGTTGTGCGTCCTCGCCGTCACCGCGGCCGTCTTCTCCTTCGTGAACGGCAGCTTCGTCGGCATCGTCTGGGTCCTGATGGCCGGTATCTCCAGCAACATGGCGTGGTTCTACGTGCGCAGGGCGAAGCTGGAGCGCCAGGCGGCGGCCGGCTGAGGACGCCGGCGCGCTACACGCCCCCGCCGGCCAGCGCCTGCGACTCGTCCCGCCAGAACCGGAAGAGCTCCTGGCCCAGGTACGTGTCCCAGTTCGTCACACCCAGGGCGCGCAGGACCGTGTCGACGAAGTCGAAGAACACATGGTTGATCTCCGGCACCCACAGCAGGCCGAAAACCGCCAGCAGCCCGAACGGCGCGAACGGCTCCACCTGGCGCCGGATCTTCAGCGGCAGCCACGGCTCGATCACGCCGTAGCCGTCCAGGCCGGGCACCGGCACAAAATTCAAGATCGCGGCGGAGACCTGGAGCAGCGCCAGGAACGCCAGCGCGTAGCGGAACGGCTCCGGCACACCGTCCAGGGCGTGCAGCCAGAACGGCGCGGTGCACACCGCCGCGAACAGGACGTTCGTCAGCGGCCCGGCCGCCGAGATCAGGCTGTGCCGCCAGCGGCCCCGGATCCGGCCGTGCTCGATGAACACCGCGCCGCCGGGCAGCCCGATCCCGCCCATGATCACAAAGATCACCGGCAGCACGATGCTCAGCAGCGCATGGGTGTACTTGAGCGGGTTCAGCGTCAAGTAGCCCTTGGCGCCCACCGAGATGTCGCCGCCGTGCAGCGCGGTACGGGCGTGCGCGTACTCGTGCAGGCACAGCGACACCACCCAGCCGGACACCACGAAGAGAAAGACCGCGAAGCGGGTGTCGGCGGCTATGGTCTGGCTCCACACCGCCCATCCCGATACGGCCATGACGGCGACGAGCGCGAGAAAGACCGGGCTGATGCGACGGTCGGCGCGCTGAAGGGCTGTGGTCATGGTCTCGCGGTCTCCCGGGGTGGCGTGGTCGGCAGCCACGACCGTAACCGCCGCGCGGCGGTTTCCGCACGGTCCCCGGCGGCGGAGCTGTCCGGTGGACCACTCGGAGCGTCCCGGCAGCGGCTCCTGCCCGGTCCGGTCCGGACACGACCCGGCGGCCTTGCGCGGAAAACGACGCGCGGTACCCGCCGGGTTCCGGGCAGAGTGGACCCCGGGGAAAAACCGGGGGGAGGGCCGCGCCGTATCCGGGACGCGTCGGGGGGTCGATCAGGGCTCGTGCATGGGCTCATCAGGGATACGTCAGGGATGCATCCGGGGCATGGGTGACTTGTCGGTGGGATCGTTCGGGAATGCGAGAGGCGTGAGCGCACGGTGAGCGGCGCGGCCGTGCACGACAATGGCCCGGTGCGCTACGGAATTCTCGGCACCACGCAGGCCGGCCGGGCCGACGGGACCCCCGTCGCCCTCGGCGGCGCACGGCTGCGCGCCCTGCTCGCCGCCCTGGCGCTGCGCCCCGGCCGGGCGCTCTCCCCGGATCTGCTGATCGCCGACGTCTGGGGCATGGATCCGCCCGCCGACGCGGCCGGCGCCCTCCAGGCGCTGGTCGGCCGGCTCCGCCGGGCCCTCGGCCACGCCGCCGTCGCCTCGGTCGAGGGCGGCTACCGCCTGTGCGCCGAGCCCGACGCCGTCGATCTGCACCGCTTCGAACGGCTGGCCACGGACGGCGGCCGGGCGCTCGCCGAGGCGGACCCGGCCCACGCCGCCGCCCTCCTCGACGAGGCGCTGGCCCTCTGGCGCGGCCCTGCGCTGGCCGATCTGCCCGACCGGGGCGTCGAGGCGGCCCGCGCCGAGAGCCGCCGCCTGGACGCCCAGCGCGACCGCCTCGCCGCCGACCTCGCCCTGCGCCGCCCGGAGCGGGCGCTGCCCACCCTGACCGCGCTCTGCCGCGAGCACCCCCTGGACGAGCCCCTCCAGGCCCTGCGGCTGCGCGCCCTGCGCGCCGCCGGGCGCGGCGCCGAGGCGCTCGCCGCCTACGAAGAGATACGCACCGGCCTCGCCGACCGCCTCGGCACCGACCCCGGCCCCGAGCTGCGCGCCCTGCACGCCGAACTGCTGCGCCCGGAGCCGCCCGCAGCGCCCGCCCCGCCCCTCGCCCCGCCCCCCGGCACGGCCCCCGCCCCGGACCCCGTACGGCCCGCGCCGGCCCGCCGCCCCGGCAACCTCCGCGCCCGCCTCACCTCCTTCGTGGGCCGCGACGCCGACATCGCGGCGCTCGGCGCCGACCTCGCCGCCCACCGCCTGGTGACCCTGCTCGGACCCGGCGGCGCCGGCAAGACCCGCCTCTCGCAGGAAGGCGCCGAAAGCGCCGCGGCCGCCGCCCCGGACGCCTGGCCGCACGGCGTCTGGCTGGCGGAGCTGGCGCCGGTCGACGACCCGGCGACCGTGCCCGAGGCGGTGCTCACCGCGCTCGGCGCCCGCGAGACCGTCGTCCGCGGCACCGCCGCCGAGGGGCTGCGCGCCGCCGGCGACCCCACCGCCCTCGACCCGCTCGCCCGGCTCGCCGAGCAGTGCGCGGGCCGGCGGATGCTGCTCGTCCTCGACAACTGCGAGCATGTGATCGGCGCCGCCGCCGAACTCGCCGAGCGGCTGCTGGCCGAATGCCCCGGCGTCACGGTCCTGGCGACCAGCCGGGAGCCGCTGGCCGTACCGGGCGAGGTGCTGCGGCCGGTCGAGCCGCTGCCCGACCCGGTGGCGCTGCGGCTGCTCGCCGACCGCGGGGCCGCCGCCCGCCCCGGCTTCCGGATCGACGCCGACGAGGACACCGCCGCGGCCTGCGCCGAGATCTGCCGCCGCCTCGACGGACTGCCGCTCGCCATCGAACTCGCCGCCGCCCGGCTGCGGATGCTCTCCCCGCGGGGGATCGCCGACCGGCTCGACGACCGCTTCCGGCTGCTGACCAGCGGCAGCCGCACGCTCCTGCCCCGCCAGCAGACGCTGCGCGCCGTAGTGGACTGGTCCTGGGAGCTGACCGACGCATCCGAGCGGGCGGTGCTGCGCCGGCTGTCCGTCTTCGCCGGCGGCTGCGATCTGGCCGCCGCCGAGGAGGTGTGCGCGGGCGACGGCGTCGACGGGCGCGATGTGGCCGCGCTGCTCGGCTCGCTGATCGACAAGTCGCTGGTGGTGGCCGCGCCCGCCGACCAGGGGCGCGGCGACAGCCACTCCGGTGGCACCGGAGGAGCGATGCGCTACCGGCTGCTGGAGACGGTGGGGGAGTACGCCGGCGAGCGGCTGGACGAGGCCGGCGAACGGGAGGCGGCCGAGCGCCGCCATCTGGTCACCTACCGCGAACTGGCCCGCACCACCGACCCGTTGCTGCGCGGGCCGGGCCAGCGCGCCGCGATGGACCGCCTGGAGCTGGAACACGACAACCTGCGCACCGCGCTGCGCCGCGCCGTCGCCGCCCGCGACGAACACGAGGCGCTGTGCCTGGTGCTGTCCCTGCACTGGTTCTGGTCGCTGCGCGACCACCTCCGCGACGCCTACCACTGGGCGCGCGCGGCCGGGACGCTCGGGCCCAACCCCTTCCTGGCGCCGCACACCCCCGCCCCCGACCTCTTCGAGCGGGCCATCGACAAGCCGCCGCCCATGGACCCCGAGCAGCTCATGGAGGCCCGCCGCGGGGCCCGCCTGGTGGCGCTCTCCTGCCAGGAGAGCGACATCCAGGCGCTGCGCACCCCCGAGATGCGGGAGGAACTGGCCGGGATCACCGGCGCCTACCGCGGCGGGATGCCGCAGACCTGCCGGATGCCGGGCATCCTGTGGTACTACGCGGTGCTGATCTCCGGCCGGATCGACCGGCTGACGGAACTGGTCGACGGCGCGGTCCGGGCCAGCCGCGACCTCGGTTTCGACTGGGACCTGGCCTACGTCCTGACGCTGCGCTCCAAGGTGCTCAACGACCACGCGGGCGCCCTGGAACAGGCGATGGCCGATGCCGACGAGGGCTTGCGGATCTTCGTCCGGATCGGCGATGCCTGGGGCGCCGCCGAGGCGCTGTCCGGGCGCGGCGAATCCCGGGAGAAGCGCGGCGAGTACGAGCTCGCGGCGAAGGACTACCGGGCGGCGATGGCGTACGCCGAGGACCTGGGCGCGCACGGACAGACGATGCTGCTGCGCGCCCGGCTCGGCAGCGTACTGCTGGAGGAGGGCCAGGCGGAGGCGGGGGAGCGGCTGCTGCGCGCGGTCGTGGCGGAGAGCAAGGAGACCAGCAGCGGCCGCGACGCGGAGCCGTTCGCGCGCATCACGCTGGCGACGCACCTGGCCGTTCAGGGCCGTACGGCCGAGGCCCGCGCGGAACTGGAGGCGGTGCGCGAGACATTCGGCCCGCGCGGCCCGGAACTGTTCCTCGGGATCCTGGAGTCGGCGCTGATCTCGCTGGACGTCGACGAGGGGCACGACGGGGCGGAGCTGCTGGCGCGGTTCCGGGCGGCGCTGGAGCTGACCCGCGACGAGCTGGCGCAGATGGTCGCACCGGATCTGGCCGTCATCCAACTCCTCGGCGGCGCACGGGTGTTGATGGCCGTACGCGGCGAGCGCGGCGCCGTGGACGCGGCCCGCCTGGTGGGGGCGTACGACGCGCTGCGGTCGGTCTCGCACGCCCCGACCCTGGTCGTACGCAAGGACCGCGTACGGACGGAGGAGGCCGCGCGGGCGCTGCTGGGCGATGCGGCCTATGAGCGCGGGTACGCCGAAGGCGGCGGCCTCGGTGTCGAGGAGGCCGCCGCCCTCATCTGACGCGAGCCGGGCGAAGGGCGTCCCGCGGGAAGTCCCCGCGGGACATGCGTCAGGTCTTGCTCCGGAACTTCCGGACCGCGAGCGGCATGGTGACGGCCGTGATGGCGACCGTCCAGCCGAGCGTCATCAGCGCCGGGTGCGCCACCGCGCCATGGCCGTTGACCAGGGCGCGGGCCGCGTCCGCCAGGTTGGAGAGCGGGTTGACCTTGGTGAAGCCTTCCAGCCAGCCGGGCATCGTCGTCGGCGGCGCGAAGATCGACGAGCCGAACTGCAGCGGCATCAGCACCAGTATCGCCATGCCCTGCACCGCCTGCGGGGTCTGCACGCTCAGCCCCAGCAGGATGAAGATCCACATCAGGGCGATGCCGAAGGCCACGGAGAGCGCGACGGCGCTGAGGAGGGCGAGGACGCCGCCCTTGAGCTCCAGGCCCATCAGGAAGCCCATGCAGAGCAGGATCGCGATGGCGATCAGCATCCGGCCGATCTCGACGACGATCTTGGCGATCAGGACCGAGGACCGGGCTATCGGCATGGTCCGGAAGCGGTCCATGACCCCCTTGCGGAAGTCGTCGTTGACGCCGCTGCCCACCGCCATGGCGATGTTCATGCCCATCATCGCCATCATGCCGGGGACCAGATACTGGATGTAGCCGTGCTGTTGGCCCTTGCCGGCGATGGCGCCGCCGAGGACATAGGTGAACAGCAGGATGAAGATGACGGGCATCAGCAGGACGTCCATCATCGACTCCGGGTCCTGCTTGATCTGCAGGACGTTGCGCCGTGCCAGCGCACCGATGTGCCGCAGATTGGCGCGCAGCCCGATCCTGCCCTCGTCGGCGCCCGGCTTGACGGCCGGTGCGCTCAGTGTGGCGGCACTCATGACGACACCTCGCTGCGCTCGGCCTCGCATGTGCGCGGCACGCACCTCATGATGATTCGCTCGCTGCGCTCGCTCATGCCGAAACCTCCGCGTAGCTCTGGTCCGTGGTGTCGTCGAGGGCCGCGGCCTCGGAGGTCTTCTGGCCCGTGATGGCCAGGAACACCTCGTCGAGGCTGGGCAGATGGGTGCTGATCCCGGCGAGCGCGAAGCCGCGCTGTCCGAGCATGCCGACCACGGCGGTCAGCTGCTCGTCGCTGATGATCGGGACGTTGACCACGCCCCCGTCATGGTCGGCGGTCGCGCCCGCGATGCCGTCCAGACCGGCCTGTGCGAGCGCGCCGACCATCCGGTCCAGCTCGCCGGGATCGGCCGGCCGGATCCCCAGCGTCCGCCCGCCGACCTTGGCCTTGAGCTCCTCGACCCGGCCCTCGGCGATCACCTGGCCGCGGTCGATGACCGTCAGCTCGTCGGCCAGCTGCTCGGCCTCTTCCATGTACTGGGTGGTGAGCAGCACCGTCACGCCGTCGTCCACCATCCGCCGGACCTCGTCCCACACCTCGTTACGGGTACGGGGGTCGAGCCCGGTCGTCGGCTCGTCGAGATAGAGCACGGCCGGGCGGCCGATCATGGAGGCGGCCAGGTCCAGGCGGCGGCGCATACCGCCGGAGTACTTGGCGGTCGCGCGCTTGGCCGCGTCGGTCAGCGAGAACCGCTCCAGCATCTCGTCCGCGCGCCGGCGGGCGTCCTTGCGGGACAGATCGAGCAGCCGCCCGATCATGTAGAGGTTCTCCCAGCCGGAGAGCTTTTCGTCGACCGAGGCGTACTGCCCGGTCAGGCCGATCGTGCGGCGCAGTGCGCGCGGCTGGCGCACCACGTCGAAGCCGGCCACCACGGCCCGGCCGGCGTCCGGCACCAGGAGGGTGGACAGGCAGCGTACGAGGGTCGTCTTGCCGGCGCCGTTGGGGCCGAGCACGCCGAGCACGGTGCCTTCCCGCACGTCCAGGTCCACACCGTCGACGGCCTTGACATCGCCGAAGTGCTTGACCAGACCGCGCACCTCGACGGCATTGCCGCCCTTGGTGATTGTCGTCTGTCGCGTCATGCCGTCAACGGTGACAGGGCGCACCGACAACGCACCGACAGGCCACCGACAGCCGGACCTGTGGGCTGTCAGCGGCCTGTCAGTGGACTGCCGCCGGCCTGACGGCCGACGGCTGACGGCCGTTCCCCGCTAGTGGAACGTGTGCTCCTCCGCCGGGAACGAGCCCCCGACGACGTCCTCGGCGAACGCCTTCGCCGCGCCGCCGAGCAGCTCACGCATCTCGAGGTACTTCTTCACGAACTTCGGCATCCGTCCCGCCGTCATTCCCGCCATGTCGGTCCACACCAGCACCTGGGCGTCGCAGTCCAGGCCCGCGCCGATGCCGACGGTCGGGATGTGCAGGGAGCGGGTGACCTCGGCGGCCAGTTCCGCCGGGACGGCCTCCAGTACGACCGCGAACGCGCCGGCGTCCTGCACCGCCTTGGCGTCCCGCAGCAGCTGCTGGGCCGCCTCCTCGCCGCGGCCCTGGACCGGGTAGCCGCCGAAGGCGTTGACGGACTGCGGGGTCAGCCCGACATGGGCCATCACCGGGATGCCGGACGACACCAGCAGCTCCACCTGGTGCGCGGAGCGCTCCCCGCCCTCCAGCTTGACGGCGCCCACCCCCGCTTCCTTGACCATCCGGGTGGCGTTGCGCAACGCCTGCACCGGGCCTTCCTGGTACGAGCCGAACGGCAGGTCGGCGACGACGAGGGCGCGCTTGGTGCCGCGGACGACCGCGGCGGAGAGGAGGGTGATCTCGTCCATGGTGACCGGCACGGTGGACTCGTAGCCGAGGTGGCAGTTGCCCATCGAGTCGCCGACGAGCAGAACGGGGATGCCGGCCTCGTCGAAGACGGAGGCGGTCATGGCGTCGTAAGCGGTGAGCATCGGCCACTTCTCGCCGCGCTCCTTGGCGGCGGCGATGTCGCGGATCGTGATGCGGCGCGAGCTGGTTCCCCCGTACAGGGTCTTGCTGCTCTCGGAGGCGGGCTTGGCGGCCTGCTTCCGGGCAGGCGAAAGCTGCGTCATGGTGACGGCTCCTGTTCGTCATCTCGAGGCACCCTGACGGTGTCCCCGGACTCCCCTCCATGCTGGCATGCGCGGCGCGTGAAGGGGAAGAGGGCCGCGGCCGTCCGGTGGCAGGGCCCTGACCTGCGGAGGTGTCGACACGAAGGATTTTTTCATCGATACGGAACGGGTCCGTATCGAAAAGCGAGTATGGTGGACGTCATGACCACCTCCTCCAACGCGCCCGGCGGCCCGGCCGCCCGCCGGGTCCCCGACAAGATCTACCGGCGCCGCTGGGCGATCCTGTCCGTCCTCATGCTCAGCCTGCTGATAGTGGTGCTGGACAACTCCATCCTCAATGTCGCGATGAAGACCATCGCGACCCCGGCACCCCACGGCCTCGGTGCCACCCAGAGCGAGCTGGAGTGGGCGATCAACTCCTACACGCTCGTCTTCGCCGGGCTGCTGTTCACCTCGGGCCTGCTCGGCGACCGGCTCGGCCGCAAGAAGGTGCTGCTCTTCGGCCTGGTGGTCTTCGGCACCGGCTCGGTGCTCGCCGGGATGGCCGGCTCGCCCGCCGAGCTGGTCGCCTTCCGCGCCATGATGGGCCTGGGCGGCGCGTTCGTCATGCCCTCCACGCTCGCCATCCTGATGAACGTCTTCGAGCGCGACGAGCAGCCCCGGGCGATCGGCATCTGGGCCGGCGGCGTGGGCCTGGCCATCGCCATCGGCCCGATCACCGGCGGACTGCTGCTCGACCACTTCTGGTGGGGCTCGGTGTTCATGGTCAACGTCCCCATCGTGCTGATCGCGCTCGTCTCGATGGTGATCCTGGTCCCCGATTCCCGGGACCCCCGCCCCGGCAGGCTCGACCCGTTCGGCGTGCTGCTGTCCGTCATCGGCCTGGTCCTGCTGGTCTTCGGGCTCATCAAGGGCGGTCAGCTCGCCGACTTCACCGACCCGCAGGTGCTCGGCACGATCGCCGGCGGCCTCGCCGTGCTGACCGTGTTCGTCCTGCACCAGAAGCGCAGCAGCCATCCGTCCATCGACATCGGATACTTCCGCAAGCCCGCCTTCTCGGCCGCCGTCGGCGCCATCGCGCTGGTCTTCTTCGCGCTGATGGGCGTCACGTTCTTCATCGTCTTCTACGTGCAGAGCGTGCGCGGCTACAGCCCGCTGGAGGCCGGCCTGCTGATCATGCCGCTGGCCGCCGCCCAGCTGATCTTCTCGCCCCGGGCCCGGCTCGCCGTGGACCGCTTCGGCGCCCGAGTGGTGTGCACCGCCGGCATGCTGACCATCGCCGTGACCATGTCCGGCATGCTGCTGCTGGACGCCGACTCCCCGATCTGGATCCTCGAGGTGCTCTTCTTCCTCCAGGGCACGGGCATGGCGCACATCATGCCGCCGGTCACCGTCGCGATCATGCAGTCGCTGCCCCGCGAGAAGGCCGGCTCCGGCTCGGCGCTCAACAACGTCTTCCGGCAGGTCGGCGGCACCCTCGGCGTCGCCGTACTCGGCTCGCTGCTGTCCACCACCTACCGCGACGGCATCCAGGACAAGCTCGCCGCGCTGCCCGGCGTACCGGCCGCGGCGCGGCACGCGGCCGGTGAATCCATCGAAGCCACCCTCGGCCTCGCCCGGCACCTGGGCCCGGCCGGACGGGGCCTGGTCGCCTCCGCCCAGGACGCCTTCGTGCATGCCATGCACGTCACCGCGCTCGGCTCCGCCGGCGTCGCGGTGGTGGGTGCCGTGGTGGTCGCCGCCTTCCTGCCCGGCAAAATGGCATCGGCCCCGCGTGACGCGGAGCCGAACGAACAGCGAAAGGCGGGCGTACGGGGATGAGCCGGGCGGCGGGAGAATCCGAGGCGGCGGCAGCCGGTGCGCGAGCGGGACGGCCCGGCCAGGCCGATCCCGCGCGCCGCGGCAGACCGCGCAGCGCCGCGGCCGACTCCGCCATCATCGAGGCCGTACTCCGCCTGATCGAGGAGGGCGCCGCCATCGGCGAACTGTCGATGGAACGCATCGCCCGCGAGGCCGGTGTGGGCAAGGCGACGGTCTACCGCCGCTGGTCCGGCAAGAACGCCCTGATGCTCGACGTCATGCGGTCCCTGGACGCGCCGCCCCCGCCGCTGAACGGCGAATCCGTACGCGACGACCTGATCTCCCTGCTGGAGTTCCTGCGCCGCCGCGGACTGGCCAAGCGCAACTCCGCGCTGCTGCGCACCGTCGTCAGCCACGTCCAGGGGCATCCGGAGCTGTGGGCGGAGTACCACGAAACGGTCGTGCGGGCCCGTAACGAGGCGGTGCTCAAGGTGCTCCGGCGCGGCATGGCCAACGGCGAGATCCGCACCGACCACGACGCCGAGGCCGTCGCCGACCTCTTCGTCGGCCCGATGCTGGCCCGCGCCATCCTCCACGAGTGGAAGGAACTCCCCGAGGGCCTCGCGGAGGACATCGTCGACATGGTCCTCGAGGGCGTACGCCCCAGGCCGCAGCCGGCGGCGGGCTGAACCCGGCAGCGGACCGCGGCGCGCCGAACCCGGCCGCCGCACCGGTCCGTTGCGCACCCCCGCGTCACCCGGTGCTCCACCCCGTATGACCGGACCATGCCCGTTCTGTCACAGCCGTCGTCACGAACCCGCCCGCTGGAACCCCGGCCCGCCGCCACACCGTCCTCACAGGCGAGCAGGCCCGGCCGGGAAGGCGCAGTGCACACATGCGCGGGGCCCTTCCGGGACAGTGCTGATCTAAGAACGGGTATAAGGGCCATCGCCTAGGGTCGGGGATCACAGGCGAGGCGCACCAGAGCAAGGCAGTGAGGACAGCTACATGGCGCAGGCATACATGACGGAGCCGGGACAGGGGCACAACCCCGAGCGAGCCGGTTCCCGGGCCGGACGCCTGCGGAACTGGTGGCGCCCCGAGGGGATGTGGCGCCGCGGCATCGTGCTCGCGGTGCTGGCCGTACTGCTCGGGCTGCTGATGTTCCTGCACGCCCGGGTCCCCAACACCGTGGGAAACCTGGGCAGTCTGCTGGAGACGTTCCTGCCCTGGCTGGGGCTGGGCGTCCTGCTGCTGCTGGCCCTCGCGGTGCTGCGCCGCTCCGCGACCGCGCTGCTCGCGCTCGTCCTGCCGGCCGCCGTCTGGCTCAACCTCTTCGGCGGGCAGCTCACCGACAAGGCGGACACCGGCGGCAATGTCACCGTCGTCACCCACAACGTCAACGCCGACAACCCCGATCCGGCGGCCACCGCCCAGGACATCGTCAACTCCAAGGCCGATGTCGTCGCCCTGGAAGAGCTGACCGACACCGCCCTGCCCACCTACAAGCGGGAGATGGCGAAGGCGTACCCGTACCACACGGTCGAGGGGACCGTCGGCCTGTGGAGCAAGCTGCCGCTGAGCGACGCCCGGCCGGTGGACATCAAGATGGGCTGGACCCGCGCGCTGCGCGCCACCGTCACCGCCGCCGACGGCCAGAAGGCCGGCATCTACGTCGCGCATCTGCCGTCCGTACGGGTCAAGGTCGAGGCGGGCTTCACCGCGGGCCAGCGCGACGGCAGCGCCGAGGCGCTGGGCGAGGCGATCGCCGCCGACCCGCTGAAGAAGACGATCCTGCTCGGCGACCTCAACGGCACCATGAACGACCGCTCGCTGGCCCCGGTCACCTCCCAGATGCGCTCCGCGCAGGGCGCAGCGGGCGACGGCTTCGGCTTCAGCTGGCCGGCTGCCTTTCCGATGGCCCGGATCGACCAGATCATGATGAAGGGGATCGACCCGGTCGCGGCCTGGACGCTGAAGGCCACCGGCAGCGACCATCTGCCGCTCGCCGCGTCCGTCAAGATCTGACGCGGCCGGTCGGGCAGCCGACGCGGGATCGTCACGTCCCGTTCCTGCGTCGGAATACTGGACCTGAGACACTTTGTTCCGTACGTAAACGAACTGGGCACGGAGCGAACCGTGCGCAGGAACGCACGGCACGACACCGTGCGTGACCGTACGCGAACCGACTGCACGTCTCCCCCGGAAAGGTCCAGGTCCACATGCCCTTGGCTCTGCTCGCTCTCGCGATCTCGGCCTTCGGAATCGGTACCACGGAATTCGTGATGATGGGCCTGCTGCCCAATGTCGCGGACGATCTGGGCACCTCGGTGCCCACCGCCGGCTACCTCGTCTCCGCCTACGCCCTCGGTGTCGTCATCGGCGCCCCGCTGCTGACCGCACTCGGCTCCCGCATCCCGCGCAAGCGGATGCTCGTGCTGCTGATGGCGCTCTTCACGGCCGGCAACCTCGCCTCCGCCCTCGCCCCCAGCTTCGGTCTGCTGATCGCCGGCCGGCTGCTGGCCGGCCTTCCGCACGGCGCGTTCTTCGGCGTCGGCGCGGTGGTCGCGGCCCGGCTGGTGCGCGAGGGCCGCCAGGCACGCGCGGTGGCCACCATGTTCCTCGGCCTGACCATCGCCAATATCGTCGGCGTGCCCGCCGCGACCCTGCTCGGCCAGCACCTCGGCTGGCGCGCCACCTTCCTGGTCGTCGCCGCCATCGGCCTCGTCGCGATGGCCTCGCTGGCCCGCCTGATCCCGCCGCTGCCCGCCGAGGAACGCACCGGCCTGCCCCGCGAACTGCGCGCGCTCGCCGACCGCCAGGTCCTCCTCGGCCTCCTCACCACCGTCTTCGGCTTCGCCGGCATCTTCGCCGTCTACAGCTACCTCGCCTCGATGATGACCAAGGTGACCGGCTTCTCCGAGACCTCGGTCCCGCTGGTCCTCGCCCTCTTCGGCATCGGCATGACCCTCGGCGCACTGGCCGCGGGCCCCCTCACCGACCGCGCCCTGCGCCCCACCCTGTACGGCTCCCTGGGCGCCCTCGCCCTCGTCCTCGCGGTCTTCCACTTCACCGCCGAGGTGAAATGGGCCGCCCTGGTCACCGTCGTCCTCATCGGCGCCGTCGGCTTCCTGACCACCACGCCCTTGCAGATGCTGGTCATGAACAAGGCCCACCAGGCCCCCACGCTGGCCGCCGCCTCCAACCAGTCCGCCTTCAACCTCGCCAACGCGGGCGGCGCCTGGGTCGGCGGCCTGGCCCTGTCGGCCGGCTGGGGCTGGACCTCCCCGACGCTGGTCGGCGCCGTTCTCGCCGCCGTGGGCCTGGCCGTCGCCGTACTGGCCGGCCTCCTCGACCGCGGCACCCACGACCCGTCCCGCATCGTGGCCCGCTCCACGGAACCGGCCACGGTGCGGGCGGAACTCGGCTAACCTTCCGCTGCGCTTTGCCTGGGCCGATGTTTTTGGCTTTCCCGCCGTGGGGGTTTGCCGCCGTTGCGCCTGCGGCGGGCCGGTCCGCTGCGCTTTGCCACAGCCGACGTGTCCGGCTCTCCCGCCGTGGCGCCTGCGGCGGGCTGGTGCCGCTTGCGCGGGGCTGTTCGGCTGCGGGACCGGGCCTCCGGACTCCGTCCTGCGGCCCGGCCCCTCCCCGTTGGGGGTGGGAGAAAACCGTGGGGGCGTACGTATTCGGTCAGCCGCACCTTGTGGATCCACCGTGGGAAACGGACAACTCAACGCCCGCTCCCCCACTCACGGGAGGGGACGGACCGTAGCGGCGGAGCCGTGTAGGGCCGTCACCGCACCCGACAACACCACGCCCGCCGCAGGCGCAACGGCGACAAACCACCACGGCGGGACAGCCGACAACGTACGGCCCAGGCAAAGCGCTAGCGGCTAGCCCTCCCGCCACTGGTTCGTGATCGGCAGCCGTCGGTCCTTGCCGAACCCCTTGGCGGAGATCTTGGTGCCCGGCGGGTACTGGCGGCGTTTGTACTCGGCGCGGTCGACCATCCGCAGCACCCGGGTCACCAGCTCCTCGTCGAAGCCCTGCGCCACGATCTGCTCGCGGCCCTGGTCGCGGTCGACGTAGAGCTCCAGCACGCGGTCGAGGACGGCGTAGTCGGGCAGTGAATCGGTGTCGACCTGGCCGGGGCGCAGTTCCGCGCTCGGTGGCTTGGTGAGGGTGTTCTCGGGGATCGGCGGGGTCTGGCCGCGGTCGGCCGCCGCCTGGTTGCGCCAGCGGGCGAGCTGGAAGATGACGGTCTTGTAGACGTCCTTGATCGGGCCGTACGCGCCCACGGAGTCCCCGTAGAGCGTCGAATAGCCGCACGCCAGCTCGGACTTGTTGCCCGGCGCGAGGACGAGGTGGCCCTCCTGGTTGGAGATCGCCATCAGCGTCGTACCGCGCAGCCGCGACTGGAGGTTCTCCTCGGCGAGGCCGGTCAGCCCCAGCGCCTCCATGTACGCGTCGAACATCGGGCCGATCGGCACCGTACGGAAGGCGAGTCCGGTGCGGCGGGCCAGTTCGGCGGCGTCGGTCAGGGAGTGGTCCGACGAGTAGCGGGAGGGCATCGCGACGGCGTGGACGTGCGCCGGACCCAGTGCGTCGCAGGCGAGCGCGGCGACCAGCGCGGAGTCGATGCCGCCGGAGAGCCCGATGACGACGCTGTTGAAGCCGTTCTTGGCGACGTAGGCGCGCAGCCCGACGACCAGCGCGGTGTAGATCTCCTCGATGTCGCCCAGCCGTTCCGCCTCGCCGCCGAGCGTCTCGGGGGCGTACGCGGGCAGCGGGTCGGGGGTCAGGACGACGTGGTCGACGCGCAGGCCGTCGTCCAGGACACCGGAGGGCGGCTCGGGCGCCGCGTCCGGGAGTTCGAGGTCGACCAGGACACAGCCCTCCGCGAACTGCGGCGCCCGCGCGATCACCCCGCCGTCCTTGTCGACGACGATGGAGTCCCCGTCGAAGACCAGCTCGTCCTGCCCGCCGATCATCGCCAGATAGGCGGTGGTGCAGCCGGCCTCCTGCGCGCGCTTGCGCACCAGCTCCAGCCGGGTGTCGTCCTTGTCCCGCTCGTAGGGCGAGGCGTTGACGGAGAGCAGCAGCCCGGCGCCCGCGCTCCGTGTCGCCGGTACCCGGCCGCCCTCCTGCCACAGGTCCTCGCAGATGGCGAGGGCGACATCGACGCCGTGCACCCGGACCACGGGCAGCGTGTCCCCGGGCACGAAGTACCGGAACTCGTCGAAGACGCCGTAGTTGGGCAGGTGGTGCTTGGCGAAGGACAGGGCGACCTCGCCGCGGTGCAGTACGGCGGCGGCGTTCTGCGGGGCGCCGGCCGGCCTCCCGTAGCGTCGCTCGTCCCGCTCGCAGCGGTCGAGATAGCCGACGATCACCGGGAGTTCGCCCAGCCCCTCGCCGGCCAGCCGGACGGCCAGTGAGCGCAGGGCGGTGCGGCTGGCCTCCACGAAGGACCGGCGCAGCGCGAGGTCCTCGACGGGGTAGCCGGTCAGCGCCATCTCGGGGAAGGCGACGAGGTGCGCGCCCTGGTCGGCGGCGTGCCGCGTCCAGTGCACGATCGTCTCGGCGTTCCCGGCGATGTCGCCGACGCAGGAGTCGATCTGGTTGAGGGCGAGACGAAGTTGAGCCACGGGATCAGTGTAGTTGAGTCTAATCGTCTAGGTGACGTTAAGGGTGCCCGAGAACCCCGAGGAGGGGAGGGGGCGAGGGGGAGGCCCCGCCCCCGCCCCCGCCCGTCCTACTTCTTCAGGTAGCCCAGGATCGTCATCATCCCCGACTCCGAGTGGTAGATGTTGTGGCAGTGCAGCATCCACAGGCCCGGATTGTCGGCGTCGAGGTCGACGCTCACCCGGTTGCCGGGCAGCACGTTCAGAGTGTCCTTGCGGGGGCCGCCGTCGGGCAGCGCGAAGGTGTGCCCGTGCAGGTGCATCGGGTGGAACATCGGGCTGCGGTTGTGGAAGGTGAGCCGTACCCGCTCACCCGCCGCGACCGGGTACCGCTGGGACGGGGTGTACGGCCGCCCGTTGATCGCCCAGTTGTACTTCCGCATGTTCCCCGTGAGATGGAAGTCGATGGTGCGGTCGATGCCCCGGGACTGCGCCCGTACGGACTCCGCGGCCTTCAGGTCGCCGGCGGTCAGCAGCTTGCCGTCGAGGTCCTTGGGGCGGGTGGTGGGGCCGGGAGCCTCGCCGCCGCCGGTGCGCAGCACGGCCAGCGCGGTGCGGTTCTTGCCCTCGGCGAGCGCGGTGAGCGGGAAGACGCCGTCCTTGGCGGTGACCAGGACGTCGTAGCGCTCGCTCATGCCGATCAGCAGGGCATCGGTGGTGGCGTGTTCGACGGGGTGGCCGTCGGTGTGCGTGACGGTCATGGAGTGGCCGCCCAGCGCCACGCGGTAGGCGGTCTCGCCGCCCGCGTTGATGAACCGGATGCGGATGCGGTCGCCGGGCTTGGCCTGGAAGATCCGCGGGTCCTCGGGGGTGCAGCCGTTGATGAGGTGGTACGGGTAGTCCACATCGCCGGCGTGGCCGCCCAGCAGCCTGCTTCTCGCGCCCCTGAGCATGCGGGGCGGGCCGGCGACGGCGGGCTTCGCCGGTTCGGCTCCGCCGGGGCCCGTCTCGCCGTGATCCATGCTGCCGTGGCCGGAGGAGCCGCCTCTGCCCCGGTTCAGTTCGGCCAGCACCGAGTCCGGGGTGCTGCCGTCCACCCCGTCGACCCAGTCGTCCACCATGACGATCCACTCCTTGTCGTAACTGAGCGGCTCCTTGGGGTCGTCGACGATCAACGGTGCGTACAGTCCCCGGTCGATCTGCACGCCGACGTGCGGGTGCATCCAGTACGTGCCGGGGCTCGGGGTGGCGAACTCGTAGGTGAAGGACGCGCCGGGCTTGATGGGCCGCTGGGTGATGCCGGGGACGCCGTCCATGTCGTTGCGCAGCACCAGCCCGTGCCAGTGCACGGTCGTGTACGCCGGGAGGTGGTTGGCGACCTTCAGCTGGAGGGTGTCGCCCGCGGTGACCCGGACTTCCTTGCCGGGCAGCTCGTCTCCGTACGCCCAGGTGCGGACGGTACGGCCGCCCAGGTCCAGTTCGGTGGCGGCGGCGGTGAGCTTGAACTTGCGTACGGTGCCGTCCGTGTGGCGCTTCTTCTCGGCCGCGATGACCTCCGGGCCGTCGGGGCTGACAAAGCTGTCCGACGCACCGTCGTGGGGCATGCCGTTCTTGGCGTCGACCAGGACGTCCGCGCCGTCGAGCCGGCCGGACCGGTCGCCGGCGCAGGCGGCCAGCAGGCCGCCGCCCACGACGGCGGCGCCGGCGCCGAGCACGGCGCGGCGCGAGCGGGACGGGGGCTGGGGGGAATCCGTACGCATGGGTGAGTACCTCGTGTCGGTGTCGAAGGTGATGAGGTCGGTGGAGGAGCGCGCGGGCGCGAACGCGGGCAGGCGTCGGCGTCCGGGCGCGCTCCTACACGCGCAGCACCGACAGTTGGGCGAGGAGTCCTGGCGGGGCGGTGGCGGATCCGGCCGGGGCGGGCTCGCCTCAGGGAGCCGGTGCGGGGCGCGGGGAGCCCGGGACCGGGCGCGGGGTGCGCCGCCGTGGCCGGATGGTGTGGCGGGTGCCCCATCGGCTCCGCCGCCGGCGTGCACGCGTTGCGGACCTCTCGATGGGGCGTCAGACTTCTCGCGCCCTGCCCGCGCGGGGTATCGAGCCCGGAGGGCGGCCCGCCGGGCGCAGGCGGGCGCGGCCACCCGTAGCGCCGTGCGCCGGTATCACCGCAATGCTGTAGTCCACCCGCCTATCCTTGGCCTTCCCACGCGTTCCGCGTGCCCGGCGCTCCGTCCGACCGGCCGGGTCCACCCGATCCGATCACCAGGATGGCCGTGCCCCCCTCCCGCCGCGTTGCCCTGCGCCGCCGGGCGGCGGCGGTCCTGCTGCTGCTCGGGGCCGTCGCGTACACGGCCTGGGTCCTGGAGCTGGTCTTCGCCACCGGAATCGACCCCGTGCGGGCGTACGTCAGCGAGCTCGCGGCCGCCGACCAGCCACTGGGCGGGCTCTTCCGCGCCACCGACCTGGTGGCCGGGCTGCTGGTGCTGGCCGGCGCGCTGTCGGCCCTGATCACCCTGGAGCGCAGGCCCTGGACGACGGCGGGCTGGGCCGCGCTCGCCCTCTTCGGCGCGGCCACCGCCCTCGACTCCCGGCTCCCGCTGAGCTGCGCGCCGACCAGCGACCCCGCGTGCGCCGCCCGGGAGACCGCGGGCCTGGTCGCGGCCACCCACACCGCGCACGCCATCAGCAGCTCCCTCGCCATGACCGGCGCGCTGGCCGCCCTGATCCTGCTCACCTTCGCGGCCCGCCGCTACGGCCACTGGCCGCGGCTCGCCCGCCTCGGCCCGCCGCTGGTGCTCGCCGAACTCGCCGCCACGCTCTGGACGCTGGCCTCGGCCGCGGCCTTCACCGCGGGCCGCGGCACCTGGGCCCTCGGCGCCGGCCAGCGCCTCCAGGTCCTGCTGGTCGCCCTCTACCTCGCGCTGCTGGCAGGGTGCGTGGCCCGCCCGGCCGGGCACAAAGAAGTCAGGAAACCGAAGCCGGAGGCACGCCCATGACCAGACGCCCCATACGCATCCCCGGCCGCATCCACACCATCGACGGCATCCGGCTGCACGTCCTCACCGAGGGCGGCGGCCCGCCCTGCGTCCTCAGCGGCGGCCTCGGCATGGCCTGGTTCGACTGGGACGCGGTGGCCGCGCTGCTCGCCCCGCACCGCACGGTCATCCGCTTCGACCGCCCCGGCCTGGGCCTGAGCGCCCCCTCGCCGGCGGCGCCCACCCTCTTCGCCGAGGCCGACCGGATCGCCCATGTCCTGGACGCCCTCGGCCACCGCGGCCCGGCCACCGTCGTCGGCCACTCCCTCGCCGGCTTCCACGCCGAGGCCTTCGCCCGGCTGCATCCGCACCGCTGCGCCGGTCTGGTCCTGGTGGACGCCAGCGTCGAGGAGGACCCGCACCCGGTGCTGCCCCGCGCGGTCCGTACGGCCTGGGCGTCCGGCCTGGCCGCCACGCTGTCCGCCGCCGGGGTGCCCCGTGCCCTCCTCCCCACCGCCCGCCGGCTGATAGGCCGCGCCGGCACCGTCGGCAGTCATCCGCCGCACCCGTGGGAGAGCGCCGGATACCGCACCAGCCGGGTGCTGCGCGCCTGTGTCCTGGAGAACGCGACCTACCCGTACCAGGCCGCCGAGCTTGTCGCCCTCCGCCCCTCGCATCCGCTGCCGGCCGCCCCGGTCGCGGTCCTGGCGGCCTACGACGGCGGCGAGAACGCCCGCGATCTGCGCTGGCTGGAGCGTCAGCGGGCGCTCGCCACCGAGCTGGGCGGCCGGTTCGCGGTCGCCGCCCCGGCCGGCCACCTGGTGATGGCCGACGCCCCCGAAGCGGTCGCCCGCGCCGTACTGGACCTGTCGGGAAAGGGCCGCGATACGGCGGCGCCCCGCGCCTGACCCGCCGGGCCCCGCCCCGCCGGCCCGGCCCTCAGTCCGCCGACAGGAGGCCGGCCAGCAGCGGCACCTGCGCCCGCTCGTCCGCCGCCAGTGCCACCCAGGATCCGTCGGCAAAGGCGAGGTCCACCCGGTCCCGGTGCCGCGCCGGATGCGTCTCGCGCCGGGGCCCGTACTGCCCGCGCGGCAGCTCCCCGAGCAGCTGCGCCGCCTCCCGCTCCGGCTCCGACGGCCGGCTCAGCAGCAACAGCCGCCGGTCGGTGAAGGCCAGCGCGAGCCGCTGGTGACCGTGGCCCGCGCGGTCCATCGGCCCGGTGCGCGCGGTGATCACGAACCGGCCCGCCGCGCTCTCCCAGCCGCCCTGCCACACCCGCCCCCGGAAGAGATGCCGGATGCCCCGCCACGTGCGGTGCCCGCCCTCCTCCACCAGCCCCGCCGGTACGGCGGCCAGATACATCACCGCGGCCACCGGCAGGAAGATCCGCTGCCACCCCGTGAACCGCGCCGCGGCCTCCGCCTCCGGCTTCGCCCTGCGGAAGCGCTTCGGGATGCGTTCGGGCGCCAGCTCGTCGAGCGTGACCGGCAGGGCTCCGTACAGCACCTCGCCGGGCCGCAGGAAGCCGGCGGTGTGCGTGCGGAGCCAGGCGGCGCGCTCAGGGACGACGGGGGCGGAGGCAGGAGTGGGGTGCATTCCCCGCAGCGTAAGAATTCCGTGGCATGGCCCCGCCAATGCAAGGTCAACACCGACCCAGCTCCGGCTCAAGACTGCGCCAAGCCCCCCGATTGCCGCCCCTGGCCGCGCTGACGCTACGTACTGCGGGAAGGATCGGGGGGAGGGTCACGGCCCGGCGGTTCTGCTTCAGGCCAAGGGTGCGTAATGTGACGGTAACCCCCTCACGTGATACTGGTGTGCCACGCCGCGTGATCCCACGCACGTGGACAGGCCGATTGACCTGCAAGGATTGGTGAACCATGGACAAGCAGCAGGAGTTTGTGCTCCGGACTCTGGAAGAGCGCGATATTCGCTTCGTCCGGCTGTGGTTCACCGACGTGCTGGGCTTCCTGAAGTCGGTGGCGGTGGCTCCGGCGGAGCTGGAGCAGGCCTTCGACGAGGGCATCGGCTTCGACGGCTCGGCCATCGAAGGATTCGCCCGGGTGTACGAGTCCGACATGATCGCCAAGCCGGATCCGGGCACCTTCCAGATCCTCCCGTGGCGCGCCGAGGCCCCCGGCACGGCCCGGATGTTCTGCGACATCCTGATGCCGGACGGCTCGCCCTCCTACGCCGACCCGCGCTACGTCCTCAAGCGCATCCTGGCCAAGACCTCCGACCTCGGCTTCACCTTCTACACCCACCCCGAGATCGAGTTCTTCCTGCTCAAGGACAAGCCCGTCGACGGCCGGCGGCCCACCCCCGGCGACTCCTCGGGCTACTTCGACCACACCCCGCAGAACGTCGGCATGGACTTCCGCCGCCAGGCGATCACGATGCTGGAGTCGATGGGCATCTCGGTGGAGTTCAGCCACCACGAGGGCGCCCCCGGCCAGCAGGAGATCGACCTGCGCTACGCCGACGCGCTCTCCACCGCCGACAACATCATGACCTTCCGCCTGGTCATGAAGCAGGTCGCGCTGGAGCAGGGCGTCCAGGCCACGTTCATGCCCAAGCCGTTCTCCGAGTACCCGGGCTCGGGCATGCACACCCACCTCTCCCTCTTCGAGGGCGACCGCAACGCCTTCCACGAGTCGGGTTCGGAGTACCAACTCTCCAAGGTGGGGCGCTCCTTCATCGCCGGTCTGCTCAAGCACGCGGGCGAGATCTCCGCCGTCACCAACCAGTGGGTCAACTCCTACAAGCGCATCTGGGGCGGCGCCAACCGCACCGCGGGCGCCGGCGGCGAGGCCCCCTCGTACATCTGCTGGGGCCACAACAACCGCTCCGCGCTGATCCGCGTCCCCATGTACAAGCCCGGCAAGATGGGCTCGACCCGGGTCGAGGTCCGCTCCATCGACTCCGGCGCCAACCCGTACCTGACGTACGCGGTGCTGCTCGCCGCGGGCCTCAAGGGCATCGAGGAGGGCTACGAGCTCCCGGCCGGCGCCGACGACGACGTCTGGGCGCTGTCCGACTCCGAGCGCCGCGCGATGGGCATCGAGCCGCTGCCGCAGAACCTCGGCGAGGCCATCGAGCTGATGGAGCGTAGCGAACTGGTCGCCGAAACCCTCGGCGAGCACGTCTTCGACTTCTTCCTGCGCAACAAGAAGCAGGAGTGGGAGGAGTACCGCTCCGAGGTCACCGCCTTCGAGCTGCGCAAGATGCTCCCCGTGCTCTGAGGCACCGCGCCACCGAGAGGCTGCATCATGGCACTACCCGCCCCACAGGGACGGCGGAGCAGCACCCACTCCCGGCTGCTGAGACACGGGTTCACGGACCCCTCGGCGGCCGGGCGGCTCCTCGACACCCCCGAATTCTCCCCGGTACGCGAGGACTCGGTGCTCCTGGAGGCGCTCGGCGGCACCGCGGACCCCGACCTCGCGCTGCTGGGCCTGGCCCGGCTGGTGGAGGCGATCGAGCCGGAGGCGCAGCAGGAGCTGCTGAGCATGCTCGTGGCGGCCAAGCCGCTGCGCGACCGGCTGCTGGGGGTGATGGGCGCGTCCGAGGCGCTCGCCGACCACCTCGTCCGCCACCCGGACGACTGGCGCTCGCTGGTCACCTACGAGTCCGTCGATCTGCACCCCACCACCCCCGAGTTCGAGCAGGCGCTCGCGGAGGGCATCTGGGGCGAGCGGGGCGAGGACCGCTCCCGCGCGGACGCGCTGCGCGTCGCCTACCGCCGGTGCCTGCTGGGCATCGTGGCCCGCGATGTGTGCGGTACGACCGATGTCGCCGAGGCCGCGGCGGAGCTGGCCGACCTGGCCACCGCGACCGTACGGGCCGCCCTGCAGATCAGCTACGAGGAGGCCCCCGGCGACGCCGCGGTCTCCCGGCTGTCCGTCATCGCCATGGGCAAATGCGGTGCCCGGGAGCTGAACTACGTCTCCGACGTGGACGTCATCTTCGTCGCGGAGGCCAAGGAAGGGGTCGAGGAGGCCAAGGCACTGCAGGCCGCCACCCGGCTCGCCTCGCGGATGATGCGGCTCTGCTCGGACGTCACGGCCGAGGGCACGATCTGGCCGGTGGACGCCAACCTCCGCCCCGAGGGCCGCAACGGCCCGCTGGTGCGCACCCTCACCAGCCACCTCGCCTACTACCAGCGCTGGGCCAAGACCTGGGAGTTCCAGGCGCTGCTCAAGGCCCGCCCGATGGCCGGTGACCTGGACCTGGGGCAGGCGTACGTCGATGCGCTGGAGCCGATGGTCTGGCAGGTCGCCGAGCGCGAGAACTTCGTCGTCGACGTCCGCCAGATGCGCCGCCGGGTGGTCGCCAACATCCCCGCCGACCGCGTCGAACGCGAGCTGAAGCTCGGGCCCGGCGGGCTGCGCGACGTCGAATTCGCCGTCCAGCTGCTCCAGTTGGTGCACGGCCGCAGCGATCCCACGCTGCGCAGCGCCAGCACCCTGGACGCGCTGGCGGCGCTGGCGGCCGGCGGCTACGTCGGGCGCCAGGACGCCGCCGCGCTGGACTCCGCGTACCGCTTTCTGCGCGCGCTCGAGCACCGCATCCAGCTCTTCCGGATGCGCCGTACGCATCTGATGCCCGAGGAAGAAACGGATCTGCGGCGTCTGGCCCGCTCATTGGGCTTGTTTACAGAGCCCGTTGACACCCTCCGCAAGGAGTGGAAGTGGCACGCTAGAGAAGTGCGCCGACTGCATGAGAAGCTCTTCTACCGTCCCTTGCTCGATGCCGTCGCCCATCTGGAGCCCGGCGAGACGAGACTGTCGGCAAAGGCCGCGGGCCATCGCCTGGAAGCCCTCGGGTACGCCGATCCGGTCGCCGCGCTGCGTCATCTTGAGGCGCTGGCGTCCGGCGTGACCCGTAAGGCGGCGATCCAGCGGACGCTGCTGCCGGTACTGCTCGGCTGGTTCGCGGACTCCGCCGATCCGGACGCCGGACTGCTCAACTTCCGCAAGGTTTCGGACGCGCTCGGCAAGACGCCGTGGTACCTGCGGCTGCTGCGCGACGAGGGCGCGGCCGCCGAGAACCTCGCCCGGGTGCTGTCCGCCGGGCGGCTCGCCCCCGATCTGCTGCTGCGCGCCCCGGAGGCGGTGGCGCTGCTGGGTGCCGCCGACGGGCTCAAGCCGCGCGGCCGGGCCGCCCTGGAGCAGGAGGTGCTGGCCGCCGTCGGCCGCGCGGACGGCGCCGAGGCGGCGGTCGCGGTGGCCCGCGGGGTGCGCCGGCGGGAGCTGTTCCGGACCTCCGCCGCCGACCTGATCGGCGCGTACGGCACGGACGGCAACCCCGCCGAGAAGGACCACGGCCACGCCATCGACGCCGTCGGCACGGCGGTCTCCGACCTCAACTCCGCCACCCTCGGCGGCGCGCTGCGCGCCGCGGTCCGCGAGCAGTGGGGCGACACCCTGCCCACCCGCTTCGCCGTCATCGGCATGGGGCGCTTCGGCGGCCGGGAGATGAGCTACGGCTCGGACGCCGATGTGCTGTTCGTCCATGAACCCCGCGAGGGCGCCGACGAGCACGAGGCCGCCAAGGCCGCCCAGGCCATCGCCAACGAAATGCGCCGGCTGCTCCAACTCCCCTCCTCCGACCCGCCGTTGCTCATCGACGCGGATCTGCGCCCGGAGGGCCGGTCGGGCCCGCTGGTGCGCACCCTCGCCTCGTACGCGGCCTACTACCGGCGCTGGTCGCTGGTGTGGGAGGCGCAGGCGCTACTGCGCGCCGAACCGGTCGCGGGCGACGCCGAGCTGGGCCAGCGGTTCGTCGAGCTGATCGACCCGCTGCGCTATCCGGCCGAGGGGCTGGGCGAGGACGCGGTCCGCGAGATCCGGCGGCTCAAGGCCCGGATGGAGTCGGAGCGGCTGCCGCGCGGCGCCGACCCGACCACCCACACCAAGCTGGGCCGCGGCGGCCTGAGCGATGTCGAGTGGACCGTACAGCTGCTGCAGATGCGGCACGGCTGGGAGATCCCCGGGCTGCGCACGACCCGTACCCGCGAGGCGCTGGCCGCGGCCCATGCCGCCGAGCTGATCGGCACCGAGGACGCCGCGACGCTGGACGAGGCCTGGGTGCTGGCGGCGCGGGTGCGCAATGCCGTGATGCTGGTCCGTGGCCGTCCCGGCGACACCTTCCCGGTGGACGGCCGGGAGCAGGCGGCGGTCGGCCGCTACCTCGGCTACGAGGAGGGCCACGTCGGCGAGATGCTCGACGACTACCGCCGGATCACCCGGCGGGCGCGGGGCGTGGTGGAGGAGCTGTTCTACGAGGGGTGAGGGCGTCTTCGCGGGCGAGGGCGCCCGCGGAGGACCGCTCGACGATGGTCGGCGTCGCCCATTTCTTCCGCGAACCTGGATTCCGACCCGGCCGTTTGGGTTTCCGCCGGCCATGTGACCGTTCGGTGCACTTTTCTGAGAGGTGCTGAAACCTTGTGGCTGTGCACCAGGTTGACGCCGCGCACCGGCGCTGGGCGTTGTTACGGTCGGCGCGTTGAGTTCGCCACGCGAAGACGTGGAAAGGTTGCCGACACACGGGGGACTGAAGCCGCATGGGCAATGCGTTCCGCCAGGAACCGGAGCCGTTCCGGAGTGATACCACCGAGCTCCGAGGCATGCTTTCCGGCCTCCAGCCATCGGCGCGCTGATGACCGGAGTCGACGCTCCCGATTCTGACGGTCAGCGGATTCCCCGGCCCTCCCGGTCGCACATGGCCCAAGGGCACGGCGTGAGCATGCGCGAGCCGAGTCGCGTGCATCCGTTGGCGGCGCTGCTGGTGCTTCTGGGGATCGGTTGCCTCTACGCGGGGGTGTCAATCCATTCCAGGGCCGGGAGCGCCCTCTTTCTGCTCTCCTTCGTCCTGTTCATGACGGCCCAGATCTACCACCACCGCAGGCGCCGGCGCGACTGGTTCCACCGGACGTTCCGCACGTACGAGAACTTCCGCGCCGAGGCGATCGTGGAGGCACGTCGAGTGCGGAACGAGAAGGGTGATGCGGCGGTCGTGCGGCATCTGAGGATCCTGTACCCGCATCTCCCGATGCCCGTGATCACACGGCTGATCAAAGAGCTCTGACCCGGTACCCGCCGCCGGCTCCCTCGTGAACCTCGTCTTCCTGCGGGCGAAGGCGATCTTCATCAGTCCTCTAGGGAAGCGCCTGCGCCAGCAGGCCCCGGCAGTGCGCGAGGAACCCGGCCAGCGTCAGATCGAAGGCCCGATCGGCGCGGCCCGGGCCGGTGGCGGCCTGTGCCGCGGCCAGCCGCGGCGCGCTGACGCCGCCGGAGACCTCCCACATCGGCTCGGGTGCCGACATGTCCAGCGCCGAGCCCAGCACGATGTTGTCCAGGCCGGTGATGACCGGCATCACGGCGTCCGGGGCGAAGCCGGCGTCCAGCAGGAGCCCGACCACCTGGTCGTACTGCGCCAGCACCCGGGGCGCGCGGATCGGCGAGGTCATCAGCATCGGGATCGTGCGCGGATGGGCGGCGAACGCGGCGCGGTAGGAGCGTGCCCAGGCCTCCAGCGCGATGTCCCAGCGGGCGTCACCCAGGGTGCCCGGGTCGATCGCGTCGGTGACCCGGTCCCGCAGCAGCTCGATCACCCCGGCCCGGCCGTCCACGTGGTGGTACACCGAAGCGGTCTGCACCCCTAGCCTGCGGGCCACCTCCGGGACGCTGAAGTCGCCCTTCTCATCGACGAGTTCGAGCGCCGTCGCGCCGATGCGCTCCTTGTCCAGCAGGGCCTTGCGTGGCCGCCCCATGGTGTCCCCTCCCGGCCGAGCCCGTTCCAAGGTCTTCCCGAATCGTACGGCGAGGGGTACCTTCCACAACACGAAAACCGAAAGCCTTTAGGTTTTCTCCTCGCGGTCCAGCAGCCGTCACCATCCCGTACGTGCCGTGCCGCCGCCTCTCTTCCGCTCTCCGTCCCCGCAGAAGGGCACCGAGTCATGGCCGTGGAGTCAGAGTCCCGTAACGGGCCCCCTCAGCAGACCGCCTCACCCGCCCCCGGCGAAACCCCCCAGCTGCGCCGCGGCACCCTCGGCGTCGCCGATATCGCCTTCTTCGTCATCTCCGCGGCCGCCCCGCTCACCGTCATGGCGGGCACCTCCCCGCTCGCCATCGGCACCGGCGGCATCGGCGCCCCCGTCGGCTACCTCCTGGCCGGCGCCACCCTCGCCCTCTTCGCCGTCGGCTTCACCACCATGGCCCGCCATGTCCGCAACGGCGGCGGCTTCTACGCCTTCATCACCCGCGGACTGGGCCGCCCGGCCGGTTTCGGCGCCGCCACCGTGGCCCTCCTCGCGTACAACGGCATGCAGATCGGCGTCTACGGACTGCTCGCCACCGCCACCCAGGACGCCCTGCGGGCCTTCTGGGGCATCGACGTCCCCTGGCCGCCGATCGCCCTCGTCGGCGTGCTGGTCATCTGGTACCTCGGCTACCGCTCCATCGACTTCGGCGCCAAGGTGCTGGGTGTCCTGCTCGTCGCCGAGACCGGCATCCTCGTCCTGCTCGCCGGGGGAGTGCTGCTGCACGGCGGCGCGCACGGCCTCTCGGCGGACTCCTTCACCGCCGGCAGCGTCCTGGTCCCCGGCACCGGCGTGGTCCTCGCCTTCGCCTTCGCCGCCTTCACCGGCTTCGAATCCACCGCCATCTACCGCCGCGAGGCCCGCGACCCGGCGCGCACCATCCCGCGCGCCACCTACATCGCGGTCGCCTTCCTCGGGCTCTTCTACGCCTTCACCATCTGGATCGTCATCCAGGCCTACGGCAGCGACAAGATCGTGGCGGCCGCCCTGCGCGACCCGGCGGGCCTGTTCTTCACCGCCACCACCCGGTACGTCGGCACCTGGGCCGCCGACCTGATGCACCTCTTCATCATCACCAGCATCCTCGCCTCCCAACTGGCCTTCCACAACGCCATCAACCGCTACGGCCTGGCCATGGCCCAGGAAGGCGTACTGCCCTCCCCGCTCGGCAGGGTCCACCCGCGCCACCGCTCCCCGTACCTCGCCGGAGCCGCGCAGAGCGCCCTCGCGGTCGTCATCGTCGTCGGCTTCGCGCTCGCCGGGATGGACCCCTACCAGCAGCTCCTCCTGTGGATGAACACCCCGGGAATGCTGGGCCTGTTGGCCCTCCAGGCGATCACCGCGGCCGCCGTGCCCTGCTACTTCCGCCGCTTCCGTCACGACGAGGGGAAGATGCGCACCGTCATCACCCCCATCGCCGCCACCGTGCTGATGGTGCTCGCCCTCTGGCTCGTCATCGCCAAGATCAACCTCATGACGGGCGCTCCCTTCGCCACCAACACGGTCCTGGTCCTCACCGTCCCCGCCGCCTTCCTCCTCGGACTCGCCCTCGCCCGGCGGGTCCGCCGCACCCGCCCCGGGGTCTATGCGGGCTTCGCGGCGGAGCCGGCGGAGGACGGGGCCGGTGCCGGGGCCGGTGCCGGGGACGGCGCCGATGGCGGGGCAGACGCCGAGGCCGGTGAACGCGGCGGCGAAGCGGCCCCCGCACCCGCTTCCGGCGCGTCCCCCGAACCCGCCGAAGAAGCCCGCTGAAGCACCCGGCCACCGCCACCACCCCCCTCCGCACCACCAAAGGAGCCCGCATGTCCGCCGCCCCCGCGCCCCTCACCGTCGCCGACACCATCCTCACCGGCGCCCGGGTACGCACCCTCGACCCCGCGCACCCCACGGCCGAGGCCGTCGCCATCAAGGACGGGCGGATCGCCGCGGTCGGGGAGGAGCGGGACGTACGGGACTGGCGCGGCGCGGCGACCGAAGTCATCGACCTGGCCGGGGCGACCCTGACCCCCGGCCTGGTCGACGGCCACAGCCACCCCGTCTATGGCGTCGAGATGGCCACCGGCGTCGACCTCTCCGACTGCCGTGACCTCGACGGACTGCGCACCGCCCTCGCCGCGGCCGCCCGCGCGCTGCCCCCCGGCGGCTGGCTCACCGCCTGGGGCCTGGACCACAACGTCTTCGCCGGCGCCCCGGTCCACCGCGACCTGATCGAGGACGCGCTCGGCGGCGCCCCCGCCTTCATCCGCCTCTACGACGGCCACTCGGCGCTGGTCAGCGGCCGCGCGCTGGAGGCCGCGGGGATCACCGGCCCGCGCGAGTTCGTCCAGCGCGCCAGCGTCGTCTGCGACGCCGACGGCCGCCCCACCGGCCATCTCATCGAACACGCAGCGATGGACCTCCTGACGCCGGTCATCCCCCGGCCCTCCGCCGCCGACCGCCGCGCCCGCCTCCTCGACCTCCTCGACGAGATGGCGGCCAACGGACTCACCGGCGCTCACGTCATGGACATGGAGAACGCCGACGTCCCCGAGCTGCTGACGGGCATCGAGGCGAACACCGAACTCCCCGTCCGCCTCCGCCTCGCCCCCTGGTGCATGCCCGGCGTCGACAAGGACGGCCTCGACCACCTCATCCACCTCCAGCGGCTGGCCGGCCGCCACTGGCGGGTCGGCGGCGTGAAGTTCTTCATGGACGGCACCGTCGAGGGCGGTACGGCCTGGCTCGAGCACGCCGACTGCCACGGCCAGGGCACCGAAGCCTTCTGGCCGGACCCGGCGGCGTACACCCATGCCGTGCACCACCTCGCGCGCGCGGGCGTGCGCACCGCCACCCACGCCATCGGCGACGCCGCCGTACGGCACGTCCTGGACACCGTCGAACTCCTCGGCGATGCCCACCCGTCGCCCGCCACCACCCTTGCCGGAGACGCTTCGCGCCACACCGCTGTTCGCGGCGCCCGCTACCGCCACCGCATCGAGCACATCGAGACCGTCCCCGGCGAACAGCTGACCCGCTTCGCCCGGCTCGGCGTCGCCGCCTCCATGCAGCCCACCCACACCGCCTACACCCGCGCCGACCACACCGACGCCTGGTCCCGGCGGGTCGGCGAGGAGCGCGCCGGACGGGCCTGGCGCTGCCGCGATCTGCGGGACGCCGGCGCGGTCCTGGTCCTCGGCTCCGACTGGCCCATCGCCCACCACGACCCCCGCCAGGTCCTCGCCACCGCCCGCCTGCGCCGCCCGGCGGGCGAACCCGGCATCGCCCCCGTCACGCCCGGCCAGGCGCTGACCGGCCTGATGGCCCTGGAGGGCTGCACCTCCCACGCCGCCCTCGCCGTCGGCGAGGAGTCCGAAGCCGGCCGGATCACCCCCGGCTTCCGCGCCGACCTCACGGCCCTGGCCGTGGACCCGGTCACCGCCCCGGCCGACGAGCTGGGCACCGCGCCGGTACGTCTGACGATGACGGGCGGGCACATCACGCATCGCGGGGTCAGCTGACGGCGCATAGCTATACGGCCGGCGTTGGGCCATTCGGGTGATGGGCCGGGCCGCGCGGTGCGGCCCCGCCCACTCCGGTGGCGTACGGAAGAGGAGCCGGACGGCGGGCCGCGCTCAGCCCGTCTTCAGCAGGTTCACGTCCGGCGCCGCCACATAACGGGTCAGCCGGTGCGGCAGCATTCCGTACCAGCCCAGCGCCACCGTGAATCCGAAGGTCAGGCACAGGGCCCCGCCGACCGCGTCCAGCCAGAAGTGGTTGGCGGTGGAGACGATGACCAGCAGCGTCACCGTGGGGTAGAGCACCCCGAGGATCCGGGCCCACAGCGGCTTGGCCAGGAGGGCGACGGTGATGCCGCACCACAGCGACCACCCGATGTGCATCGACGGCATCGCGGCGTACTGGTTGGACATCGAGGCGAGATTGCCGGACGCCATCGAGCCCCAGGTGTCGTGCTGAACGACGGTGTCGACGAAGCCGCCGCCGGGCATCAGCCGGGGCGGCGCCAGTGGGTAGAAGTAGTAGCCGAGCAGGGCGACACCGGTGGTCGCGAAGAGCGCCAGCCGGGCCGCGGCATAGCGGCCCGGATGCCAGTGATAGAGCCAGACCAGCACGCCGATCGTCACGATGAAGTGCAGGGTCGCGTAGTAATAGTTCATCGAGACGATCAGCCACGTCACGGAATTCACCGCGTGGTTGACGGTGTGCTCGACGGCGATGCCGAGAGAATGCTCGGCCTGCCAGATCCAGTCGGCGTTTCTGAGCGCCTTTGCCTTCTGCTCGGGTACGGCGTTGCGAATGAGCGAGTACGTCCAGTAACTGACGGCGATCAGCAGGATTTCGAACCAGAGTCGCGGTGCGCGAGGGGCGCGCAACCGGCCCCACCGACGGCCGTTCAGCGGGCGGTCCGCGCTCCCCCCATGGGGCGGCGGGGTGGCGGTCCGACCATCCACAGTCCTCACATTCGCATCACCCATAGGCAGACAGTCTGCCAGAAACGGGCGTGTCGCCGATCATCCTTCGGTCGGGTATTCGACGGTCCGTATCCCTCTCCAGACGGATACGGACCGTCGAAAAACCCGGGGAAAAACCAGCGGAAAACCAGCGGGACCCCGATACCCGTCTCAGGGTGTACGGGCCGGCCGGGGAACCCTCGCGGTCTTGGGGGCCGAAGCGGTCGAACCGCGCACCACCAGCTCGGGGTGGAAGACGAACTCGCTGTGCGGGGCGGGGGTGCCCCCGATCTCCTCCAGGAGCGCCCGCACCGCCGCCTGCCCCATCGCCGTGACCGGCTGCCGGATCGTGGTCAGCGGGGGATCGGTGAAGGCGATCAGCGGGGAGTCGTCGAAGCCGACCACGGACATGTCGCCCGGTACGTCCAGCCGCCGCTGCCGCGCCGCGCGGATCGCGCCCAGCGCCATCATGTCGCTGGCGCACACAATGGCCGTCACCCCGCGGTCGATCAGCGCGTTGGCCGCGGCCTGCCCGCCCTCCAGGGTGAAGAGGGAGTGCTGGATGAGCGGTCCCACCTCGGCCGGGCCGAGGTTGAGGCGGTCCCGCATGCTGCGGGCAAACCCCTCGATCTTGCGCTGTACGGGCACAAACCGTTCGGGCCCCAGCGCCAGCCCGATCCGGCGGTGGCCGAGCGCGCTGAGATGCGTGACCGCCAGATCCACCGCGGCCCGGTCGTCGGGGGAGACGAACGGCGCCTGCACCTTGTCGGAGAAGCCGTTGATGAGGACGAACGGCACTCCCTGGCCGCGCAGCTGCGCATAGCGCTGCATATCGGCGGAGGTGTCGGCGTGCAGGCCGGAGACGAAGATGATGCCGGCGACGCCGCGGTCCACCAGCATTTCGGTCAGCTCGTCCTCCGTGGAGCCGCCCGGGGTCTGCGTCGCGAGGACCGGTGTGTAGCCCTGGCGGGTCAGCGCCTGCCCGATGACCTGGGCGAATGCCGGGAAGATCGGGTTGTTGAGCTCGGGCGTGATCAGCCCGACCAGGCCCGCGCTGCGCTGCCGCAGCCGTACCGGGCGTTCGTAGCCCAGGACGTCGAGGGCGGCGAGCACCAACTGGCGGGTGGTGGCGGAGACACCGGGCTTTCCGTTGAGAACCCGGCTGACGGTGGCCTCGCTGACACCCGCCTGTGCTGCGATATCGGAGAGCCGGGCGGTCATGGGATGGGACTGTACCGGGCGCATGTCAGATTGCCCACCAGGTGCAGCTGTCACCGGGGACCACGGCCGAGCCGCCGTCGACGGTCACCGGGGCGCTGGAGAGCAGCGGCTGTCCGGGCAGCGGGAGTTCCACCGCGCGGGTGCGGGTGTTGACCGTGCACAGCACGCCGGGACGCCGGAACGCGAGCAGCCCCGCGGGGGCCGGCTGCCAGCTCATTTCGCCGTCGCCCAGGCCCGGCAGGCGGCGGCGGAGTTCGAGGGCGGTGCGGTAGAGCTGCAGGGTGGAGTCGGGGTCGCCGCTCTGTGCCTGTGCGGTGAGCGGTGCCCAGTCGGCGGGCTGGGGCAGCCAGCTGCCGCCGGGCCCGAAGCCGTACGGGGGCAGATCGCCGGACCAGGGGAGGGGGACGCGGCAGCCGTCGCGGAATCCGTCCTGGCCGTTGGCGCGGAAGAAGGAGGGGTCTTGTCGGACGTTGTCGGGGAGGTCGGTGACTTCGGGGAGGCCGAGTTCTTCGCCTTGGTAGATGTAGGCGGAGCCGGGGAGGGCGAGCATGAGGAGGGCTGCGGCGCGGGCGCGGTCGAGGCTGCCGCCGAGGCGGGTGCGGTGGCGTACGACGTCGTGGTTGGACAGGACCCAGGTGGCCGGGGCGCCGACGGGGCGCATCGCTTCGAGGGATTCGTCGATCACGGCTCGGAGCGAGTCCGCGTCCCAACCGGTGTTGAGGTAGTGGAAGTTGAAGGCCTGGTGCAGCTCGTCGGGACGTACATAGAGCGCCAGCCGTTCGGTGCTGGGTGCCCAGGCCTCGGCGACGCCGATCCGCTCGCCGGGGGAACCCCCGCCGGGCCGGGGAATGGGGGAGTAGTCGTCGAGCAGGCGGCGCCAGGAGCGGTGGATGGCGTGCACGCCGTCCTGGTCGAAGAAGGGGAGGACCTGGGTGCCGATGAGCTTGGCCTGCTCGCCGCGGCCGATGTCCGGCAGGCCGGGCGCCTTGACCATGCCGTGCGCGACGTCGACGCGGAAGCCGTCCACGCCCAGGTCCAGCCAGAAGCGCATGATGGCCTCGAATTCGGCGTGGACGTCGGGATTGTTCCAGTCCAGGTCGGGCTGTTCGGGGGCGAAGAGGTGGAGATACCAGTCGCCCCGGTCCGTACGGGTCCAGGCCGGGCCGCCGAAGACCGACTCCCAGTCGTTGGGCGGCAGCTCGCCGCGCTCGCCCTTGCCGGGACGGAAGACATAGCGCTGCCGGGCGAGTTCGGGGTCCTGGAACCAGGGGTGCCGGTCGGAGGTGTGATTGGGGACGATGTCGACGATCACCCGCAGGTCGGCGTCATGGGCGGCGCTGATCAGGTCCCGGGCGTCGTCGAGGCTGCCGAAGAGCGGATCGACGGTGCGGTAGTCGGCGACGTCGTAGCCGCCGTCGGCCTGCGGTGAGGCATAGAACGGGGTGAGCCAGACGGCGTCCACGCCCAGCGCCTTGAGGTACGGCAGCTTCCCGCAGGCGCCGCGCAGATCTCCGATGCCGTCGCCGTCGCTGTCGGCGAACGAGCGGACGTAGACCTGATAGATGACGGCGTCCCGCCACCATCCGGGAGCTCGGTGTGGTGCGGGGGCCTGGGGGGCGGGGCTGGGGGAAGTGAGCTCCTGCGTCATCTGCCGTCCCTGTCGAGGTCAAGAGGCCTTGGTGCCTTCACGGAATCAACGCTCGGGCGGGCGCGGGGTGACGGTGCCGGGGGAGCGGCTGGGGTGCCGTTCCGGCCATCATGCTGCAATATCTTCCAGCAATCTTGCAGAAATTTGCCGCAAGGTCTTTCCGTGCAGGTTGCCTCGCTGTTACGTTCCTGACCGCCATCTGAGGCGATTCCCTAAGGAGTTCACATGCGGCGTGGCATACCTGGCATACGCGGAATCACCGCCACCGCACTGGTAGCGGGCCTGGCGCTGACGGCGAGCGGATGCGGCGGAGCGGACGACGGCGGCAACGCCGGCAGCGGTGGCGAACTGTCCGGAACCGTTACCTTCTGGGACACCTCCAACGACGCCGAGAAGGCCACCTACCGCAAGCTTGCCGAAGGCTTTCAGAAGGAACATCCCAAAGTCCACGTTCAGTATGTGAACGTGCCGTTCGGCGACGCCAACGCCAAGTTCAAGAACGCCGCGGGCGGCAACTCCGGAGCCCCCGACGTGATGCGCACCGACGTCGCCTGGGTCGCGGACTTCGCCAACCTCGGCTACCTCGCCCCGCTCGACGGCACCCCCGCCCTCGACAAGACCGGCGACTACCTCCCGCAGGCCGTCGGCTCCACGAAGTTCAAGGGCAAGACCTACGCCGCGCCCCAGGTCATCGACACCCTCGGCCTCTTCTACAACAAGAAGCTGCTCAAGCAGGCGGGGGTCGGCGTGCCCAAGACGCTCGCCGAGCTGGCGGACGCCGCCAAGAAGATCAAGGCCAAGACCGGCGCCACCGCCCTCTATCTGCGCGGCGACGACCCCTACTGGTTCCTGCCCTACCTCTACGGCGAGGGCGGCAACACGATCGACGCCCGCTCCAAGACCGTGCAGATCGACAACGCCGCGGGGGTGAAGGCCTTCCGCACCATCAAGGACCTGGTCGACTCCAAGGCGGCGATCACCGACGCCACGGACGGCCAGGACAACCAGCTCAGGGCCCTCAAGGACGGCAAGGTCGCGATGGCCGTCGACGGCCCCTGGGACATCGAGGGCGCCCGCGCCGGCCAGGCCTTCAAGGACAAGAAGAACCTCGGCGTCGCCCCCGTACCCGCGGGCAGCGCGGCGCAAGGATCCCCGCAAGGCGGCTGGGACCTTTCCGTATACGCCGGCAGCAAGAACCTGCAAGCCTCTTACGCCTTCGTGAAATACATGAGCTCCGCAAAGGTGCAGCAGGAAACCACCGACCGGCTCAGCCTGCTGCCCACGCGTAAGTCCGTGTACGAGGTGCCGACCGTCAAGCAGAACGAGATGGTCAAGTTCTTCAAGCCCGCCGTGGACAAGGCCGTACAGCGCCCCTGGATCGCCGAGGGCAACTCCCTCTTCGAGCCGATCAAGGTCCAGATGAACAAGGTGCTCACCGGCGCCGCCACGCCCGAGCAGGCCGCCAAGGCGACCGGCGCCGCCTACCGAAAGCTGCTCAAGGACTACAAGTGACCTTCGCTGTACGGGTGCGCCGGGCGCTCGGCACCCACTGGTACGCATGGACGATGGTCGCCCCCGTGGTACTGGTCCTCGGGGTGATCATCGGCTATCCGCTGGTGCGCGGCGTCTTCCTCTCCCTCACCGACGCCAACGAGGCCAACGTCCAGCGGGACATCGGCGTCAATCACATCCCCGCCACCTACAAGTTCACCGGCCTCGACAACTACAAAGCGGTGCTCTCCGACGAGGTCTTCTGGGACCGCCTCGGCTGGACCGTCCTGTGGACCGTCGCCTGCGTCTCCCTCACCTTCCTGATCGGCCTCACGCTCGCCAACATGCTCAACCGGACGCTGCGCGGCCGCACCTTCTACCGCCTCGCGCTGATCCTGCCCTGGGCCATCCCGGCGTTCATCTCCGTCTTCACCTGGCGGATGCTCTACAACGAGAAGAGCGGCATCCTCAACAAGCTGCTGTCCGGCGGCGGCATCGACGCCATTCCCTGGCTCAACGACCCGACCTGGGCGAAGCTATCGGTCATCGCCGTCAACGTCTGGCTGGGCGTGCCGTTCATGCTGGTCACTCTCCTCGGCGGCCTCCAGTCCATCCCCGGCGAGCTGTACGAAGCCGCCGAAATGGACGGCGCCGGGCCCTGGCAGCGCTTTCGCCACATCACCGTCCCCGGCCTGCGCGCGGTCAGCGCGACCGTCATCCTGCTCTCCACCATCTGGACCTTCAACATGTTCCCGGTGATCTTCCTGCTCACCCGGGGCGGCCCCGGCGACGCCACCGAAATCCTGGTGACCTACGCCTACCGGCTCTCCTTCGTCGACAGCCCCCGCAACTTCTCCGAGTCCGCGGCCTGGGGCGTCCTCATCCTCCTCCTGCTCTCGATCGTCGCCGTCGTCTACCGCCGGGCGCTGCGCAAGCAGGGAGAGGTGTGGTGACCATGACCCGTGAAGCACCCCGTAAAGCACCCCGTCAGCGCAACGAGCGAAGCCGGGCGGCATCCGCCGGTCTGCACGCGGCCCTGATCGTCGCCGCGGTAGTGGCCGTCTTCCCGCCGCTCTGGCTGCTGGTGACGTCCTTCAAGCCCAAGACCGACGCCTTCTCCACCAGCCTCGTCACCCACCCCACCCTCGCCAACTACACCCATGTCCTGGCCGACACCGAATTTCTGACCTGGTTCAGGAATTCCGTCATCATCGTCGGGCTGACCACCGTCCTCGGCGTCTTCATCGCGGCCACCACCGGCTACGCCGTCAGCCGATTCCGCTTCCCGGGCATGCGCCCGCTGATGTGGCTGCTGCTGATCACCCAGATGTTCCCGGTGGCCGTACTGATCGTGCCGCTCTACAACCTGATGGCGACCCTGGGACTGCTCAACCAGCCCGCCGGACTGGTCGTCACCTACCTGACGATCGCCGTTCCGTTCTGCGCGTGGATGATGAAGGGCTTCTTCGACACCATCCCCGTGGAGATCGACGAATCGGGCCGGGTCGACGGCCTCAACCCCTTCGGCACCTTCTGGCGCCTGGTCCTTCCGCTGGCCAGGCCGGGACTGGCCGTCACCGGCTTCTACACCTTCGTCACCGCCTGGGCCGAGGTCGCCTACGCCTCCGCCTTCATGACCGGCGAGGAGAACCTGACGCTCGCCGGCGGCCTGCAGACCTTCGTCAACCAGTACACCAACGACTGGGGTTCGATGACCGCCGCCGCCGTGATCATCGCCGTGCCGGCCGCGCTCGTCTTCGCCTTCGCCCAGCGCCACCTCGTCTCCGGCCTGACCGCCGGCACCACCAAGGGATGACATGACCGAACAGCACAACGTCACTCCTGCCACCGACTGGTGGCGCGACGCGGTGATCTACCAGGTCTATCCGCGCAGCTTCGCCGACGGCAACGGCGACGGCATGGGAGACCTGGCGGGCATCCGCGACCGCCTGCCCTATCTCCGCGACTTGGGTGTCGACGCCGTCTGGCTCAGCCCCTTCTATGCCTCCCCTCAGGCCGACGGCGGCTATGACGTCGCCGACTACCGCGCCATCGACCCGATGTTCGGCACCCTGCCCGACGCCGAGGCCGTGATCCGCGACGCCCATGACCTGGGCCTGCGCATCATCGTCGACATCGTCCCCAACCACTGCTCCGACCAGCACGAATGGTTCCGTCGCGCGGTCGCCGAGGGCCCGGGCTCGGTCGCCCGCGAGCGCTTCCACTTCCGTAAGGGCCGCGGCGAGAACGGCGAGCTGCCGCCCAACGACTGGGAGTCCATCTTCGGCGGCCCCGCCTGGACCCGCCTCTCCGACGGCGAGTGGTACCTCCATCTCTTCGCCCCCGAACAGCCCGACTTCAACTGGGACCACCCCGCCGTCCAGGACGAGTTCCGCTCCATCCTCCGTTTCTGGCTGGACCTGGGCGTCGACGGCTTCCGGGTGGACGTCGCCCATGGCCTCGTCAAGGCCCCCGGCCTGCCCGACATGGGTCAGGGCGAACAGCTCAAGCTCCTCGGCAATCAGATCCTCCCCTTCTTCGACCAGGACGGCGTGCACGACATCTACCGCACCTGGCGCGCCGTCCTCGAGGAGTACGCCGGCGAGCGCATCGCCGTCGCTGAGGCCTGGACCCCCAGCACCGAACGCACCGCCCTCTACCTGCGTCCCGACGAGCTGCACCAGGCCTTCAACTTCCACTACCTCAACACCGGTTGGGACGCGGACTCGCTCCGAGCCGTGATCGACGAATCCCTCGAAGCGATGCGCCCCGTCGGGGCCCCGGCCACCTGGGTCCTGTCCAACCACGACGTCGTACGCCACCGCACCCGCCTCGGCGGCAGCCTCGACCGCGCCCGCGCCGCAGCCCTCCTCATGCTCGCCCTCCCCGGCTCCGCCTACATCTACCAAGGCGAAGAACTCGGCCTCCCCGAAGTCACCGACCTCCCCGACAACGTCCGACAGGACCCCTCCTTCTTCCGCGCCAACGGCCAGGACGGTCTCCGCGACGGCTGCCGCGTCCCCCTCCCCTGGAGCGGCGACGCACCCCCGTACGGCTTCGGGCCCGGCGGCAGCTGGCTGCCGCAGCCCGCCGACTGGCGTCCGCTGACCGTCGAGGCACAGAGCGGCGACCCCGACTCCACCCTGGAGCTCTACCGCACCGCCCTCGAACTCCGCCGCACCCACCCCGCCCTGGGCGCGGGCGACGCGATCGAATGGCTCGACGCCCCCGACGGCGTACTGGCCTTCCGCCGGCCGGGCGGCCTCATCTGCACGGCCAACACCACCGGGGCGGCGGTGAAGCTGCCCGAACGACCCGGCCGCCTGCTCCTCTCATCCCTCTCCCCCTCTCACCTCTCCACTTCCCGTCACATGTTGAACACCGCGAGTGACTGCGTGGTTGCAGCCGACACCACCGTCTGGTGGGAGGAGTGACCCTGCCGGCACCCCGCACCACCCCGCGCCTGGCCGATATCGCCGCTCAGGCGCAGGTCAGCGAGGCCACCGCCAGCCGCGTCCTGAACGGCAAGGCGGGCGTCGCGGCGAGCACCCGGCAACGCGTCCTCGCCGCCCTCGACGTCCTGGGCTACGAACGCCCCGTACGGCTCAAACGCCGCAGCGCGGGCCTGGTCGGCCTCGTCATCCCGGAACTCACCAACCCGATCTTCCCGGCCTTCGCCCAGATCATCGAACAGTCCCTGGCGGGCCACGGCTACACCCCGGTCCTGTGCACCCAGATGCCCGGCGGCGCCACGGAGGACGAACTCGTCGAGCAGCTCGAGGAACGCGGCGTCACCGGCATCGTCTTCCTCTCCGGCCTGCACGCCGACACCCATGCCGACACCGCCCGCTACGCCCGGCTGACCTCCCGCAGCGTCCCGTTCGTCCTCATCAACGGCTACAACCCGCAGATCGAGGCGCCGTTCGTCTCGCCCGACGACGGCGCGGCGGCCCGGATGGCCGTACGCCACCTGGCCGCACTGGGCCACGAGCGCATCGGGCTCGCCGTAGGACCCGCCCGCTACGTCCCCTCGCGCCGCAAGGCCGAGGGCTTCGCGGCGGCGGTCAAGGAGTCGTTCGGCCTGTCGAGGGGGCAGGCCGAACGGCGCATCCAGCACACCCTGTTCAGCGTCGAGGGCGGCCACGCGGCCGCCGCCGCCCTGCTGGACGACGGCTGCACCGGCATCGTCTGCGGCAGCGATCTGATGGCACTCGGCGTCATCCGCGCGGCCCGCCAACGGGGCCTCGACGTCCCCGGCCGGCTCTCCGTCGTCGGCTTCGACGACTCGCAGCTCATCGCCTTCACCGACCCGCCGCTGACCACGGTGCGCCAGCCGGTGCAGGCGATGGCCACGGCGGCGGTCGGCGCGCTCATCGAGGAGATCCACGACCTCGCCCAGGGCCGGCACACCCCGCCGCAGCGCACCGAGTTCGTCTTCCAGCCCGAGCTGGTGGTCCGGGGCTCGACCGGGCCGGTCCCCGCATGACCACCGAAGCCGCGCCGTCGTACGCCGGCCGGCCCCCACTGCCTGGATGCCGCCGGTAGTCGCCGGCGGTCGCGCCGTGGACGGTGGCCCCGACCTGCGCGAATGCTGTGGGGACGGGCCGCCGACGGGCTGCGGTGGCCGCCGGGCAGCGATCCGCGCCCGGCCCTCGTCTTCGGGTCGAACGCGCGCATCGTGGCGCCGCCGATGACGACCGTGTCGCGGTACACCGGGGCCGCGCCGTCACGGGCGGCCCGGCGGTGCGGGATCAACCGTCCAGCGAGAGCGCGTTCTTGGCATGCGCGACGGACGCCTCGGAGGCGGGTCCGCCGGGATTCTCGGTGGCCAGAGCTTGGTTGAGGGTGACGAAGGAGCGCATCCGCCGGTCGTAGTCGGCGTACGCGGCGCGGTGCTCGCCGTGCGCCCGGGCGAGGCGGTCGGCCAGTACGTAGGCGCCCACGAGGGCCAGGCTGGTGCCCTGTCCCGAGAGCGGGGAGGGGCAGTAACCGGCGTCCCCGAGCAGCGTCACCCTGCCCCGCGACCAGTTGTCCAGGCGGATCTGGGCCATGGCGTCACAGTAGAAGTCGGGCGCCTCCAAGGCGGCCTTGGCCAGCCGCGTGCCGTTCCAGCGCAGGGAGGCGAGCTTGTCCGCGACGAACTGCCGTAGGGCGCCGGGATCGTGGGCAAGAGGGCCGGACTCGAAGCCGAACGCGATCCTGAGCTCGGTGTTGTCGCGTACGGGCATGATGCCGAAGCCCGCATCGCCGTCCCGCAGCCACATCTGCCAGTCGTCGAGAGCGAGGAAGTTGTCCGCGCTGAACACCGACAGATAGCTGCCCAGATGGTGGGTGAAACGCTCCTCCGGCCCGAAGGCCAGGCGCCGTACGGTCGAGTGCAGCCCGTCGGCCCCGACCACGAGGTCGAAGGTGCGGGACGCCCCGTGGGCGAAGTCGACGCGCACCCCGGTCTCCCGCTCGTCGAGCGCGGTGATGCTGTTGCCGAAGAGGTACTCGACGTCTGCGCGGGTGTGTTCGTGGACCATCCGCACCAGGTCCTCACGCAGCAGCTCGATGTCGTCGCTGTCGAGCCGGCCACTGCTGAAGGTGGCCTCGGTGGAGCGGTCGACCTCCTGGCCGTCGGGGCCCAGGATCGACATGCCGCGCATCCGGGTGCGCACGCTCCTTGCCCGCTCCAGCAGGCCCGTCCGCTCGACGACGTCGAGCGCGACGCCACGGACGTCCACGGCCTGGCCGCCGGGGCGCGGGCCCGGGGCACGTTCGACGACGGTGGCCCCGAAGCCGTGACGGCGCAGCCAGTACGCGAGCACGGGGCCGGCGATTCCGCCGCCGGAGATGAGAACGGTCTGCATGGGAAGGCTCCTTTTCGTGCGCTGTACGAGGGCCGAACGTACGACGTACGCACAGCTCCTTCAACCGGTCCGATATCCCGTCTGACCTAGGACAGTTGGGCCTCTCTCGACGTCGTCGCTGCTACTCTCTGTGCTAGTACAGAAGGAGAGGATCAGGAGACGTGACGGATCCCACAGGGGCGCATCGCGAGCCGCCCTATCTGCGCATCGCAGGCGAGATCCGCCGGCGCATCACGGACGGCGAGCTCGCACCCGGGGACGCGGTCCCCTCGACCCGTCAGGTCGCCAGGGAATGGGGCGTCGCGCTGGCCACCGCCGCCAAGGCCCTGACCGCCTTGCGCTCGGAGGGACTCGTCGAGACCCGGCCCCGCACCGGCACGGTCGTGGCCGCAACCGCTCCGGCGCCCTCGCCCCGCAGACGGCAGTCATCCGGGCCGGTCTTCGAGGGCGAGCTGACCCTGGACCGGATCGTCCGCGCCGCCATCGACATCGCCGATGCCGAAGGGCTCTCGGCGCTCTCCATGCGCGGCATCGCGGCCCGGCTCGGCGTCGCGGCCATGTCGCCCTACCGGTACGTCCCCAGCAAGGACGACCTCGTGCTGCTCATGGCTGACGCCGCATTCGGCGAGGAGTCCTACCCCGCGGACGCTCCGGAAGGGTGGCGCGCCCGCATCGAGCTGGGCGGCCGGACCCTGTGGTCGCTGTACCGCAGGCATCCGTGGCTGGCCCAACTCGGCTCCCTCACCCGCCCGTTGCTCGTCCCCAATCTGATGGTCCACGCCGAATGGATGCTGGGCGCACTCGACGGTCACGGCCTCGATCCCACCACGCTGTTCGACGTCCATGTGCTGCTCTACAGTCACGTCCAGGGCCTGGCCGTGCATCTGGAGTGGGAGGCGCAGGCCGAGGCCACCACAGGCCAGTCGGAGGACCAGTGGATGGCCGGCCGCGCCCCCGCCCTCCAGGCGTTGGTGGAATCCGGCCGCTTCCCGACCTTCGCCAAGGCCGTGGGGGCCTTTGACGACGGCTACGACCTGGCCCTCGACGCACTCTTCGAACTCGGCCTCAAGGCGCTCCTGGACGGGCTGAGCCCCCTCGTTGAAGGCTAGGTCGTGTCCGCTAACTCCCGCTTGGCTCGCGACGCTCCCCCAGCTAACGCTGGGAGGTGTCCCCAGGCACGACACTCCCCCAGCTAACGCTGGGGGCACCCCTCGCGGCGTTGTCGGCGCACCCGCAGAGAACCTCCCCCACGCCTTAAGGGCGCGGGGGGACCCCCATTGCGGGCGCACCTGCGCCTTGCGATGCAGCTCGGCATCCGGGGATCGCATCGAAGAGCCGAGACGGAGCGAGCGAAGCGAGTGCAGTGCACCAGACGCCGCGAGCCCGCCCTACGGGCAACAACGGGAGCTTGCGGACACGACCTAGGGCCACCCTTGCGGGGCCCAATACCGAGCGCCGGGCGCGCCGCCGCGATCGCCGCTGAACCGCTCCTTGGACGCCGGTCCGGCCGGCCGGGCGCGTAGGGCCCGGGTTACGGGCCTCCGGCCGGCCGGACCGGCTACCGCAGGAACTTAACACCCTTGCAATATCTTGCGTAAGGTCTTGCAGTCATCAATCAACACGGCTAGAACCAAGACCCATGCCCTCCACGGAACGCCGGTACTGGCCTCGCAAGCGCCTGGCCGCCGCCCTCGCCCTCGGCGCGGCGGCCCTGCTCGTCACGCCCCCGCAGCAACAGGCGCAAGCGGCCCCACCCGGCCCGGCCAAGGCCGAGGCCCAGTGGATCGACCGCAACACGGTTGTCTGGAAGGGCGCCGAACACGTCCCGGCACAGCTGGAGTTCGGTCAACCGGGGGCACCGGCGCACCGCATCCGTCTGACGCCCGGCGCCCTCACCCCCGCCGAGCGGGCCGCCTACCCCCACTTGAAAGACTTTCCGGCCTTCACTGTCGACCCGCGTGACCGCGGCCTCGCCCGCAACGCCTTGCGCAACCGGCTGATCGCCACCCAGCAACGCGCGTCGGACGCGGCGCCCGCCACCACCGGCGTCCAGATACCCGGCGTGCTGGACGACCTGTACGCCCAGCACGCCCAACATGCCGCCCTGGGACCGACGTTCGACAGCCGCCACCGCCCCACCCTCTCCGTCTGGGCGCCCACGGCCCGTACCGTGGCGCTCGAACTGGACGGCCGTACCGTCCCGATGCACCGCGACGACGCCACCGGCGTCTGGCGTGCGCAGGGCTCTCAGGCCTGGACCGGCAAGCCGTACCGGTATGTCGTCCGCGTCTGGGCGCCGAGCGTCGGCAAGACGGTCACCAACAAGGTCACCGACCCCTACTCCACCGCGCTGACCGCCGACTCGGCCCGCAGTCTTGTGGTGGACCTTGCAGACCCCCGACTCGCCCCCAAGGGCTGGGCGCAGCTGAAGAAACCCGTTGCGGTCCCCTTGCGCAGGGCCCGCATCCAGGAACTGCACATCCGCGACTTCTCGGTCGAGGACCGCACCAGCCACCACCCCGGCCAGTACCTCGCCTTCACCGACACCCGCTCGGACGGCATGCGCCACCTGAAATCCCTTGCAGCGGCTGGAACGTCTTACGTTCACTTGCTGCCGGCTTTCGACGGCGCCACCATCCCCGAGCGCCGCGCCGACCAGCAACAACCCGACTGCAACCTCACCACCCTGCCCGCCGACTCCGACCGGCAACAGGAATGCGTCGGCAAGACGGCCGCCCACGACGCCTACAACTGGGGCTACGACCCCCTCCACTACACCGTCCCCGAAGGCTCCTACGCCTCCGACCCCGGCTCCGCTTCCGGAAGCTCGGCAAAGAGCGGACCCCGCCGCACCCTCGAATTCCGCCGCATGGTGCAGGGCCTGAACGGGGCCGGCCTGCGCACCGTCATGGACGTCGTCTACAACCACACCGCGGCCAGTGGCCAGGACCCGAAGTCGGTCCTCGACCGCATCGTCCCGGGCTACTACCACCGCCTCCTGGACGACGGCAGCGTCGCCACCTCCACCTGCTGCTCCGGCACCGCGCCCGAGCACACCATGATGGGCAAGCTCGTCGTCGACTCCGTCGTCACCTGGGCCAAGCGGTACAAGATCGACGGCTTCCGCTTCGACCTCATGGGCCACCACCCCAAGGCCAACATCCTGGCCGTACGCAAGGCCCTCGACGCCCTGACCCCGGCCCGCGACGGCGTGGACGGCAAGGCGATCATCCTCTACGGCGAGGGCTGGGACTTCGGCGAGGCGGCGGGCGACGCCCGCTTCGTCCAGGCCACGCAGCGCAACATGGCGGGCACCGGCATCGCCACCTTCAGCGACCGCGCCCGCGACGCGGTCCGCGGCGGAAGCCCCTTCGACGCCGACCCCCGTGTCCAGGGCTTCGCCTCCGGCCTCTTCACCGACCCCAACTCCTCGCCGTCCAATGGCGATGCCGCCGCCCAACGCGCCCGCCTCCTCCACTACCAGGACCTCATCAAGCTCGGCCTGACCGGCAACCTGGCCGACTACGCCTTCACCGACACCACCGGACGCCGGGTCAAGGGCTCCCAGGTCGACTACAACGGTGCCCCCGCCGGATACGCGGCCGCGCCCGGCGACGCCCTCGCCTACGCCGACGCCCACGACAACGAAACCCTCTACGACGCCCTCGCCTACAAACTGCCCCCCGCCACCCCGGCCGCCGACCGCGGCCGTATGCAGGTCATCGCCCTCGCCACCGCCGCCCTCTCCCAGGGCCCGGCCCTTTCCCAGGCGGGCACCGACCTGCTCCGCTCCAAGTCCCTGGACCGCAACTCCTTCGACAGCGGCGACTGGTTCAACGCCCTTCACTGGAACTGCACCGGCGATGCCGGACCCGGCAACGGCTTCGGCCGCGGCCTGCCCCCGGCCGCCGACAACAAGGACAAGTGGCCCTACGCCCGGCCCCTCCTCGCCGACCCGGCCCTCCGCCCCGACTGCGGCACGATGACGGCCACCTCCGCCGCCTACCGCGACCTCCTCCGGATCCACGCCACCGAACCGGCCTTCGCCCTCCCCACCACCGCCGACGTCCAGTCCGCCCTCTCCTTCCCCCTCTCCGGCACGCACGAGACCCCGGGCGTCATCACCATGCACCTCGGCCACCTCGTCGTGATCTTCAACGCCACCCCACACCGCCAGACCCAGCAGCTCCCCACCACCGCGGGCACGCCGTACACCCTCCACCCCCGCCAGGCCCACGGCTCCGACCCTGTGGTCAAGTCCGCCTCATATCAACCGAGTTCGGGAACCTTCACCGTCCCGCCCCGCACGGTCGCCGTGTTCACCGGTCCCACGGGCCGCTGATCAGCGATCGCCCAGCCGAGCCGGCCGGAATGTGTGAGGGTGCCGTTCATGAGCGAGGGAATACGACGCACCTGCCGTGAATTTGCGGAGACCCTGGTCCGGCTGGGCATAGCGACCCAGGAACAGGCCGACGCGGGCCTGGCCGAGGCCGGCCGATTCGGCTTCGACGTGGACGAGAAATTCGAGGACGCCGACCAGCTGACCTTCCTCGTCGGCGAATGCGGCCTCGGCTTCACGATGCCCGAAAAGATGTCGGGCGGTGTCGACGAAGGGTACGAGTCACTGCTGCGCGACGCGGCGGCGTGCTCGGGCGGCTCGGTGGTGGTCGATGACATCGAGCTGGTGGAGGACGAGGACGGCGAGGAATACCTGCACGTCCGCCGCAACGGCCGGTCGCTCTGGTACCACACGGAGCACGACAAGGACTTCAGGCGCTACATGGACTGGATGGCCGCCTCCGACGCCATCGGCGACCTCGTACCCGGCGGCGACGACCCACGGAACTTCCACCAGCTGGACGGGGATCCCCTTGATGCCTGGTGGCTCCTGCTGACGCCCGAGCAGGCCGCGGGCCTGAAGGAGTTCGGCCTGCCGATGCCGGATTCGCTCGGCAACGTGGTCCGCAACGGCCTCCCCACGGCGGAACCCGGGACGCCCGCGTGGTACCTGGAGGACGACCGCCTGCACGCGAGCGAGGAGTCCCGCCGGTTTCTCGACGAGTGGCTGGCCTCCATGGACACCGCACTGGACCGCTGGCGCACGGCCCATCTGCCCGACGGCTTCCCCTTCGACTTCTCCCTGGAGTCGCTCGCGGCGCTGGAACGCCTGGTGTGGGACCGCTTCGACGGCCCGGACGCGCTGAAGGCGGCGGCCGGGGACGAGTTCGCCGAGGGCGCGATCAGATACATCGGAGAGACCGCGCTGCGGCTGTGGCCATGCCGCTGGACGTACCAGCACTCCGACGACGAGGCGGACCTGTTCGCCAACGATCCCGCGATCCGTTCCCACACCCCGAGCGGCTTCGAGACGGAGGTCTTTCCCTCCGTCGCACTGCGGCTCCTGGTGGCAGACCGCGAGCCCGGGGCCCTGGCCGAGCGCCTGGAAGATATCCCGGACTCCGTGGACGACTACCGCAGGGCGCTGCGTGCCCGCACCGCCGGCCGCTGACGCTCCTCGGGGACCAGCCGCTTCTCCAGCAGGGTGACGGCGTACGTGCTGCCGCCCGCCCCCTCCTTGAACGGCTGTTCCCCGACGACGGTGTAGCCCGCGCCCTCGTAATACGGGCGCAGCCGGGGGTTGCTCGTCATGCAGTCCAGCCGGCTCCACTCCCGCCCCGCCGCCACGATCCGCCGCTCGGCGTGCCCCAGCATCCCGCGCCCGGTCCCGGCCGGCGCGTGCCCCCGGTCCACCATCAGCCGGTGCACATACCCGGCCACCGGCGGCTGTTCGCCCCACGCCGGTACGTCCTGCCACCACAGCTCGAAGCCGCCGACGACCCGCCCGCCCGCCTCCGCGAGCCACACCTCCCCCTCCCGCTCCGCTATCCGCCGCCGGAAATGCTCCGCGTCCTTCCCGCCGGGCTTCCACTGATCGATACCGCTGTCCTGCATCCAGCGGGCCGCACCGTCGTACAGGGCGACCAGCACGGGCAGGTCGTGCGCGTCGTCGGCGAGGCGGTAAGTGATCGTTTCCATGGGTCAATTGTGTCCTTTGGCTGCGTTTTCGCTGCGCTTTGCCTGGGCCGTACGTTGTCGTCTGCGGCGCCGTTGCGGTTGTTCGCCGTTGCGCCTGCGGCGGGCGTGGGTTTGTCGGGTGCGGTGACGGCCCTACACGGCTTCGCCGCTACGGTCCGTCCCCTCCCGTGGGTGGGGGGTGTCTTGTGGGGGTGGGCGTTGAGTTGACCGTTTCCCACGGTGGATCCACAAGGTGTGGCTGACCGTCTACGTACGCCCCCACGGTTTTCTCCCACTCCCAACGGGGAGGGGGCGGGCCGCAGGACGGAGTCCGGAGGTCCGGTCCCGCAGCCGAACAGCCCCGCGCAAGCGGCAACGCCCGCCGCAGGCGCCACGGCGGCAAACCCCCACGGCGGGACAGCCGAACACATCGGCCCAGGCAAAGCGCAGCGAACCGGCGGACCGCTCAGCCGACAACGTGGGGCCCAGGCGCCAAGCGCACCAGCCGCCGCACCAGCTCCGCGAACATGCCGTCCGGCGGCTCGTCCGCCAGGATGCGGCGGACGACCGCCGCCATCCGCTCGTCGTGCGCGGCGCTCACCGCCGCCAGCGCCGCGAAGTCGTGGACCAGCTGACGTTCCAGCTCCGCGCGCGGAATGCGGCGTCCGTCCAGCCACAGCAGTGCGGTGGTCTCGGCGAGCGAGATCCACGAGCGGACCACCAGCGCCAGCCGCGGCGGCGGGTCGGGGACGCCGAGATGGGCGAGGATCTGGTCGTACGCGGCCTGCCGTACGCCGTCGATCAGCGCGCCGGTGCGGCTCTGCGCACCGGTCGCCGGGCCGCCCCGCATCAGCGCGGAGAAGCCGGGGCCGTGCTCGTCCACGAAGTCGAAGAAGCGCTCCATCACGCGCAGGAGGCGGGCGCCCAGCGGGCCCTCGTGCGGTTCCAGGAAGCGGGCCGACAGCTCCTCGGCGGCGCGCCGCAGCGCGGCCTCGTACAGCTGCTGCTTGCCCGGGAAGTAGTGGTAGACCAGGGGCCGCGATATCCCGGCCGCCTCGGCGATCTCGTCGATCGACACGTCCTCGGGAGAACGGTGGCTGAAAAGATCGAGTGCGACGCCGATGAGCTGCTCGCGCCGCTCCTCGACGCCCATCCTGCGGCGCGCCCCGGTCGTCATGCGGACCACCCTAACGACCCGGGGCAACCCGGGGAATCACGGCCTTGGCAAGCCGGGTATCAGCCGCAGTGGCTAGAGATCCAGGACGAGCCGCTCGCCCGCCCGGGCCCGCGACACGCAGATCAGCAGCGAGTCGTCGCGCTCGGCGTCCGTCAGCAGATTGTCGCGGTGCTCCACCTCGCCGGACAGCACCCGCTGTTGGCAGGTGCCGCAGAAGCCCTGTTCACAGGAGTACGGCAGGTCCGGCAGCGCCTGGTCGCGGATGGCGCGCAGCGCGCTGCTGTCTGCGGGCACGGTGACCGTACGGCCGGTACGGCGCAATTCGACCTCGAACGGGGCGTTCTCGCCGGACGGGGCGGGGGAGGCGGGCGCGAACCGCTCGGTGTGCAGGGTGAGTCCCTCGGGCAGCAGCGCGGTGACCGCGTCCATCAGGGGCTCGGGGCCGCAGCAGTAGACGGCCGCGTGCGGGGGCGCGTCGGCGAGCAGAGCGGCCAGATCCGGCCGCCCGTCCTCGTCCTCGGCGACCACCCTCACCCGGTCCGCCCCGGCCCCCGCCAGCTTCTCGATCTCCGTCAGGAACGGCATCGAGGCCCGCGACCGTCCGCCGTACAGCAGCCGCCACGGCACCCCTTCCCGCTCCGCCTGCCGCACCATCGGCAGGATCGGGGTGATGCCGATGCCGCCCGCGATGAAGACATAGGCGTGGCACTCGTCCAGGCGGAAGCGGTTGCGCGGGCCGCGGACCTCGACGGCCGTGCCCTCGGGAAGCCGCTCGTGCACCTCGCGCGAGCCGCCCCGGCCGTCCTCGATCAGCCGGGTGGCGATGGTGTACGAGCCGGGCGTCGAGGGCTCCCCGCACAGCGAGTACTGGCGCACGGTCCCCGACGGCAGCACCAGGTCGATATGCGCCCCGGGCTCCCAGCCCGGCAGGTCGTCGCCCTCCAGGCGCAGCCGTACGACTCCCTCGGCCTCCTCCGTACGCTCGGCGACCAGCAGTTGGCGCGTCGTCCCGGAGGCCTTGCGTCCCCTTCCCGAGACGGGGTTCTCGAGCGCCGGCATCGGCCACAGCGGCGACGCCTTGATGCGGCGGCGCAGCGCCCGGCGGGCCACCAGGGCCGCCGCGGCCACCACAACGACGGTGCGGATACGCGGCGTACGCGCTGTACGAGGCGTGTGGGGCATGCTCAGGCACCTCCGGCGGTACGGGACTCGGCCGCCGTCGCGGCGGGTGAGCCGGCGAGGTAGGCGACGGCCTGCGCGGTGCTGCCGTGCTGGGACGGGTGGTAGGTGCGGCTGAGGTACTGGGGGATGGAGCGGGCCATGGCCCCCGCGGTCGGCAGCGTGCCCTGCCGCCCGGCGCGGAAGAACTCCCTGAAGCTGGCCTTTCCGTTGATCAGGGTGGGGTCGTTCTCCATGAAGAAGCGGGTGCCTCTCTGCCAGAGAAACACCAGAGCGGTGAATGCGGTTGCCCACGTCCGCACCCGCCGCCGGTAGCCGCCGTCCAGGTGGACGAAGAGGTCGAAGGCGACGGACCGGTGCTCGACCTCCTCCGCGCCGTGCCAGCGCAGCAGATCGAGCATGGTCGGGTCGGCGCCCTTGGCGTCCAGCACGTCGGCGTTGAGCACCCAGTCGCCCAGGAAGGCGGTGTAGTGCTCGATCGCGGCGATGGTGGCGACCCGTTCCAGCAGCCACCACTTACGGGCCCGGCCCGGCGGCAGGGTCCGGTCCCCGAGCAGCTTCTCGAAAAGCCAGTCGACCTGCGCGGTGTACGGGGTCGGGTCCAGGCCCTGCTCCTTGAGGTGCGGCAGCACATCGTCGTGCGCCTGGGAGTGCATCGCCTCCTGGCCGATGAACCCGATCACGTCCTCGCGCAGCTGAGGGTCGCGGATGTACGGCAGCGCCTGCTTGTAGACGTGGACGAACCATCGCTCGCCGGCCGGCAGAAGCAGGTGCAGAACGTTGATGGTGTGGGTGCTGGCGGGGTCGCCGGGTATCCAGTGCAGGGGGGTGTCCGCCCAGTCGAAGGCGACGTTGCGGGCCTTGAGTGGGATGTGCTCGGACGCGACCGGCTGGGGCCGCAGCGAGGCCGTATTAGACATGGCGTCAATGTACTGGCGGGTAAGGAATGCCGATACCCCTCGGACGCACCTTTCCGGCGCCGGGGGTCCCGTTCCGGCGCGGGAACGTCGGGAACGCCGGGAACGCGGACGCCGCGACCGGCAGCCTCAGCGGAGCGCGTCGACCCGCTTGCCGTCCGCCAGCCGCCCCGTCAGCTGTGCCTGGGCGCCGGCCCCCGCCTTCACCGTCAGCAGATGCCCGGCGGCCCGGCCCTGGACCCCGCCGGTGGCCGTGATGGACGCGAGCTTCCCGCTGCCCGCGGCCAGCAGCCACCACTGGCCCCCGCCCGCCTTCCACAGGACCCCGGCCAGCGCCCGTGGCGCCCGCGGCCCGCACGCCGTACCGCCCGCGACGCTCGCCGCCACCACCCCGGGCGCATACGGCCGACCGCCCGGCGCGGGCGCCTGGAACTGCGCCAGCGTCCGGCTGCCCGCCCCGCGCCAGGTCTCCGCCCTGGTGCACACCCACGCCGCGGCGCCCGCGCCCCCGGGCAGCGGCTGCCGCGCGAACTCCCAGGAATTCACGCTCCGTACGCCCTGCCCGCGCATCGCCGCCAGCGTGCAGCCGCCGCGCGCCCAGGCCGTCCGGGCCTTCGGGGTGCTCACCTCGCCCGGTTTGCGCGGGGCGCCGTACGTCAGCCGGGCCGGGGCCAGATCGCCCAGATCGGTCAGCAGACCGCCGTCCATGCGCAGCGCGGGCCAGGTGGCGCACTTCTGGTCGGGGCGGGGGGACGGCGAGGGGTCGGTCACGCCGCTCGCGTCCACACCCAGCCGCTGCGCCGCGGCGTCCGGCGCCAGCAGATCGACCAGATGGACGGACTTCACCCAAGGGGCCGTCAGATAGCGGACGTTGCCCTCCGTGCGGCCCACCACCAGGGCGCCCGCCGACGCCGCGTCCGCGCCGTCCGTACGGGCGAAGTCGAGCGCCGCGCCGCTGCCGTCCCCCCGGCCCTCGCCGTCCGCCGCCTCGGCGTACCGCACCACCCGCAGGCCGTCATGGAAGAGCACGACGGCGGAGTGGTCGACGACGCCCGCGAACAGCAGCTGCGGGGGCCCGGCCGCGGGGCCTGCCGGGGTGCCCGGTGTGGCCGAGAGCCGCACCTCGGCCCCGGGCCTGGCCCACACCGCCAGCGCCCGGCGCAGCAGCGCCCGGTCGTCGGTCCGGTCGCCGCGGGCGGGCCACGCCGAGAAGTCCTGGCGCGCCGCGCTCTCCCAGGCGTGCGCGGGCGCCACCGTCAACTTCCCGGGATCCAGGGCCGCCTCGGCCGCGGCGTTGCGCGCATACGGGGGAGCGGCGGCGCCGTCCGGCCCCCAGCCCTCGCCCGGCAGCCCCAGCAGCGCCCCGCACACCACCACGGCCGCGCCCGCCGCCAGCGCCGCCCGGGCGTGCTGCCGCCGACGGAGGAGATCCGTCGGGCGGGCCTGGAGGGCGCACGGGTCGAACTCCGGCGACTCCAGCAGCGACCGGTCCCGGCTGCCCGCCGGGACCGCCGCGCCCTCGGCCTCGTCCAGCGCCTCCCGGGCGTCGGCCACCCCCGATGCCTCCAGGACGCAGGCCGCCGCACGGTCCGTCAGCCCCTCCAGGTCGCGCAGGACGAACGCGGCCCGGCCGGGCCCGGACAGCGACGACAGCGCCTGGTCCAGGGCGAGTTCATCGGCGCCGCCGGAGCGCGGGAAGAGGCGCAGCCCCCAGACCTGGGGGAGCACGGGAGGGCGGCGCCACCGGGCGCGTCCGGTGGCGAGCGCGGCCCTGAGCACGTGCTGACGCAGGAAGGCGTAACCGGGATCGGCGGCCGTGTCGCCGCCGGAGCGCGGGGCGGGCGGGGCGGGCAGGGCGAGATCGCGGGTGGCGGTGCGCCGGCGCGGCAGGGTGCGCTGCACCACCGCATGGGCGGTCAGCACCCGCCGGCCGCGGCCCGTGCCGGGCGGCAGGACGAGATACGCCAGCCGTACCAGCCGGGGGTAGTGCTCGACCAGCGCCGCCTCGGCCTGCTCGACGCCGATGACCTCGCCGGCGTCGGCGAGGTCATCGGCGGAAGTGCGGCCCGGACGCGGGGATGTCGCTTGCTGCTGCTCCACGTTCGGTGAAACGAGTGAATCCTGTGATGGTCACCCGGGGGCCGCCCGCTCGCCCCCACGGGTGACCCGGCCGGCTCTACTGCAGGTCGAACTCGCCGTCCCGCGCGCCGAGCACAAAGGCCCGCCACTCCGCCTCGGTGTAGCGGAGGACGACATCGGGCTCGGTGGAATTGCGCATGGCCACCGCGCCGCGCTCCAGGAACGCGATCTCCACCGCCTCCTCGGCGCCGTTGCCGGCCGGGCGCTGCCAGACGGCGCCCGAGATGTCGAGGCCGTAGAGCCACTCCTTGTCCGCTGCGGTGCCCATACCGATTCCCCTCGCTCGTGATCAGATCCGGCCAGCGTACGGGGTGGCCGATCGCCCCTTCCAGTGGAGCGCAGGCGGCCGGTCAGGACATCTGCCAGCGGCGGAATTCGGCCGTTCCGCGCTCCCCCGTAGCGGAGTTGGCGGCGCACTGGTGCAGGCCGGTGTCCTGCGCGGCGGCGGCCCCGGGGACCGTGACGGTGGCGATCTCGCGCCAGGTCTCCCCGCCGTCGGTGGAGCAGGCGCCGGTGTAGGTGCCGGCGGCCCCCCGGTCCGGCCCGCGGGCCAGGCGGAGCCGGACCGGGGCGGCGATTCCGGTGAGCCGCCGGTAGGTGTCCACGGTGCCGTCGCCGGTGGCGTCGTAGGAGAGGACGACGCCGTTGGCGGGCGTCACGGAGAGGTTCAGGAAGCCGGGGGAGGAGGGGCCGGCGAGGTGGTTGCGGACGATGATGCCCGCGCGGGCCCAGGGGCCGGTGTCGTCCTGGCGCGTCACCTCCGCCGTCACCGATCCGCCCTCCCGGAGCGCGCCCGCCCGGTAGACGGCGCCGAATTCCGCCGTCCCCTTCCACAGATCGGCCCCCGCGCCGTCGATCGCGAAGCGGTCGTCCAACTGGCCGAAAACCGCCGCGTTGGAGGTGACAGTCCGGAGGTTGTCGTCCAGCGGACCGGCCACGAAGAGGGTGCCGTGCCGGACCGCGCGGACCCGGGGCTCGCCCCGTGGCCCGTACTCGACCGTCAGGTCGTAGGGCAGCGGGCGCAGCGGATCGGCCGGCGGACCGGCCGGGGCGGTCACCCGCCAGCGTGCCCCGCCGGTGCCGCCGGGCGGGACGGACGGCAGGGAGAGGGGGCCGTCGGCGGTGGCCTCGAGGCCGGTGAGCGCGAAGTCGACGCGGCCGGTGGCGCGCAGGCCGTTGACGTTGCGCAGGGCGGCGGTGACGGTGGCACGGCCGCCCGGTGGCATGGCGCCCGGGTCGGCGGTGACGGTGACGGTGCCCTGGTAGGGGGCCGCGGCGAGGGTGTCGTGGACGCGGCGCGCGGTGCGGTGGGCGTCGGCCGTGGGGCGCAGCGGGTAGTCGTTGCGCCGGTGGGTCCAGGGCTCCTCCATGGCGTACCAGTCGAAGGACCTCGGCGGCCGGTCCGCCGCCAGCGCGTCCTCCAGCTCGTTCAAGTACGCCTGCCACTGGGGGAGATGGACATCGCCGATCAGGCCGTGCCAGTCGCGGTTGGCGTAGTTGGCGAGCCCGCCGCCGTCCGCGGTGGCCCGGTCCGCCCAGGTGGTGATCAGGGCGCGGGCGCTGTGCTCCAGCCGGGCCCGTTCCGCGTCGTCGGACGCCATCGCCCTGGCGTCGGCCAGCCACGGCCCGAGCAGGAAGTTCCGGTGCGCGCCGGTGACCTCCTCGCTGTGCCGCATCAGCTCCAGCCACAGCCGCGCCAGCGCACGGAACGTCGGCAGGTCCTTGCGCCGGTAGGCGTCCTGGAGCTGCCCGATCAGCTGCCAGGAACGGTTGGCCAGGGCCTGCCGGGCGACGTCGGTCAGATCGTGGCGGTAGGCGTCGCCCTCACGCAGCTGTGGGCGGACCTTCAGCAGCGCGGCGAACGCGACGTCGAAGCCGGCCGGGTCGAAGGCCGGGGTGTGGGTGGCGTAGCGGGTGCCGGAGCGGGCGGCGAGGTCCGGACGGGCGGCGAAGACCGAGTCGTGCGGGCGGCCGTCCGCGCTGTCGATCGCGTACGCGCCGGTGCGCAGGGCGGCGAACGCGGCACGCGCGTGGTCGTCGGGGGCGCCGTAGCGCAGATCGGCGTACCGCTCGAACCACGCGGTGCGGTCCACCGGGCTCTTGCGCCAGGCCAGCTCGCTGAACAGCTCGAAGGCGGCGGGGTCGCGTTCGGCGGCCTCCGGCATATAGGCCGTACCGGCGAGCCGGCTGCCCTCCTTGTCCCGCCATGCCGTGAAGCGCTTCGCCCACATATGGGTCTTGGCGCCGATCGTGGTCCGGCCGCCGAAGTTGGGGATGGAGCCGAAGGCGTACGGCACCCCGCCCCAGTCCCGCTCCCGGTCGGTGACCTTGTCGAGGTCGCTGAGGCCGTCCACGATCAGCATCCGGTCGTGGTCGACGGCGTCCAGCAGATCGCGCCGCGGATTCTCCTGCCAGCCGAGGATGACCCAGGTGGCGCCGGGGCGGGCGGTGCGCAGCGCCTTCTCCACGGCGCGGGCGGCGTCCGCGACCGGTACGTCGCCCGGGTCGCCGCCCTCGTGCAGCAGATCCATCTTGAAGTGCCCTGCGGGGCCGAGGAGTTGGTGCTGGTGGCGGTAGAAGGCGGCGGCGACCTCGGCGAAGGCGTCGGTGCGCGGGTCGAGCCAGTCGGGGCGTTTGAGGCCGGACCAGGTGCCCTGGGGGACGGTCCTGGCCCCGGGGTTGCGGGCGGCGAAGCCGTCCGGGACGGTGCCGAAGTAGCCGGGCAGGACGGGGTGCATGCCCAGGGCGCGCAGCCGGGCGGTGATCCGGCGGCCCAGCTCGGCGCGTTTGGTGATCAGTTCGGGGCTGGTGGGGCCGCCGTACGCGCTCATGTTCTGCAGCAGCCACCACGGCTGGTGCGAGGGCGCCGGAAGCCAGGTGCGGGCCTCGGTGTCGGAGTAGCCGAATTCGGTCAGGACGCGGTGGTAGACGGCCTCGGCGCCCGGGGTGACCAGCACCTCGTTGACGCCGTGCAGCGCGAGGACGTCGATCAGACGCTCCCAGCGCGCCCAGTCGGCGTACGGGGCGGTGTAGCCGTCGTGGGTGTCGTTGAGGGCGAAGCGGTGCGGCAGAGAGGTGGCGCGCTCGAGCGGTGCGGTGGGGGCGGGCAGCCGGGCGGGCAGGGCCGGCTGGTCGCCGGCCCAGGAGAGGTGGGCGCGGCAGGTGTACTTGAGGTACCAGTGCACGCCGGTCAGGAGCGTGGCGGGGCCGGTGCCGGCGACCGTGATCCGGCCCGTGGTGCCGTCGACCCGGAAGCGGTCCTCGCCCCCGTCCCCGTCCGCACCGCCGCCGTCCGCCGTGAGCCGTACGAGGCGGAACTGGTCGGCGTGGTCGGGCAGCAGCCGCTCCAGCGCCGCCCGCGCCGCGGCGGTGCCGTCCGCGGCCGCCCGTTCCGGCCGTGGCAGGGCGGGCCCGGCGGCCGCGGCGGGCGCCGCCGCCCCGAGCGCCGCCCGAGCGCCGATCGCTCCGGCGGTTCCCAACAGTGCGCGTCGTGACGGTTGGCTCACGTGTGCCCCCACTGCTCGGCAGTAACAACGGACCCGTGCGTGGGGCACGCTAACGGTCGGTCAGCCGCGGTCCAAGTAGGCCAGGACGGCCAGCACGCGCCGGTTGTCGTCGTCCGAAGGGGGCAGATCCAGCTTCCCGAAGATGTTGGAGGTGTGCTTGGCCACCGCCCGCTCCGTGATGACCAGCCGGCCCGCGATGGCCGCATTGGACCGGCCCTGCGCCATCAGCTCCATCACCTCCACCTCGCGCGGCGTCAGCCGCCCCATCGGCCGGTCCCGCGAACGCCGCGCCAGCAGCTGCGCGATGACCTGCGGATCCATCGCCGTACCGCCGGCCGCCACCCGGCGCACCGCGTCGATGAACTGCTCGGCGTCGAAGACCCGGTCCTTGAGCAGATAGCCCACCCCGCCGCTGCCGTCGGCCAGCAGCTCCCGGGCGTAGAGCTGCTCCACATGCTGCGAGAGCACCAGCACGGGCAGACCGGGCCGGGCACGCCGGGCCGCCAGCGCGCACTGCAGCCCCTCGTCCGTGAACGAGGGCGGCAGCCGGACATCGACGACCGCCACATCCGGCTCCCGCTCCGCCAGCGCCCGCGCCAGCTCGGGTCCGCTCTCCACCGCGGCGACGATGTCGAAGCCGTACGCCTCCAGCATCCGGGTCAGCCCGTCGCGCAGCAGGAAGAGGTCTTCGGCCAGCACTACGCGCACGGGGTCTCGCTCGGTATCGCGCCCGGCATCTCGCACGGAATCTCCATTGTCACCAGGGTCGGGCCGCCGGCCGGGGAGCTGACGGTGAGGACGCCGTCGAAGGTAGCGAGCCGGCGTTCGACCCCGCGCAGCCCGGATCCTTGCGACGCACCGTCACCCGAGGCCGGTGCCGCGCCGCCCCGGCCGTTGTCGGCGACCGCGATGCGCAGCCGTCCGCCGGCGTGGCCGATGTCCACCCGTATGCGGTCCGCGCCCGAGTGCTTGACGGCATTCGTCAGCACCTCGCTGACCGCGAAGTACGCGGCCGACTCCAGCGGCGCCCCGACCCGCCGCTCCAGCGCCACCGCCACCTCGACCGGCAGCTCCATCCGCAGCGCCAGCGCCCGTACGGCATCGCCCAGGCCGCGCTCGGCCAGCACCGGAGGATGGATGCCGCGCACCAGATCCCGCAGCTCGGTCAGCGCCTCGGCCGACGACTGACGGGCCCGGCCCAGCATCTCCTTGGCCCGCGCCGGGTCCTTCTCCACCAGCGCCTCGATCGCGCCCAGGTTCATGCCCATCGCCACCAGCCGGGCCTGCGCCCCGTCGTGCAGATCGCGCTCGATCCGCCGCAGCTCGGCCGCCGAGGCGTTCACCGCCTCCTGCCGGGTCTCGGCCAGCCGCGCCACCCGCGCCGCCAGCTCGGCCCGGGGCGGCGTCAGGAACACCTCGGCCAGCCGGAAATGGGCCCGTAGCAGCACCGGACTTCCCCATGCGGCGAGCGCCAGGAGGGCGATGCCGAGCGGCGGCGCCGCCAGCAGCACCACCGGGTGGTCGGTGGTCAGCGGACCGAACCCGAGCGCCTGGGTGCCCAGCCCCGTCACCCACTGGAAGAGCGGCAGCAGGACGAAAGCCACCCCGTACGCGACCAACGACGGCGGCAGCAGCGCCAGCGCGAACCCCGCCGTCGCATCCACCGGCAGCCACAGCAGCTCGCGCCAGGTCGCCGGGTCCCGCAGCAGCACCGCGCAGCGCCGCGCCCGGCCGACCGGGCCCCGGGCCCGCCCCGGCGGAAACGGGCGGTACGCCGCGGGTATGTCCAGCCCGGCGACCTCATGCCCCCACACCCGGCGCCACTGCGCGAAACTCCGGGCCGACGCCACCGCGGCCGGGGTCGTCAGCACCCCCACCCCGATCACCATCAGCGCCATGGACAGCACGGTCAGCACGAACAGCACGATCGAGCCCACCTCGGCGACCAGGGCCAGCCCCAGCCCCCGGGCCGCTGCGACCAGTGTTCTGCGGACCCTCATCCGTACGCTCCCTGGGCTTCACGCGCCCGGCCGTCGGGCACGGGGACAGTTTGCCGCGTAGAGAAGGCCAGGTCATTGGGGTAAGCACCACCTTTTCGGTGGTGCACACACCACCACCCAAGGAGGGCTCCCATGCGCACGGCATCGACCGCGTCCGCCGCCATCCCCACACCCACCACCCCCGTCTCTCCCGCCTCGAGCCCCGCCCCGAGCCCCACCCCGGGCGCCGCTCCCGTCACCGACCCGGCCGCCGCCCCCGGCTACACCGCCGCGATCGCCGACACCCAGGAGCAGATCCGCGCCGCACAGCGCCTGCGCCACCAGGTCTTCGCCGAGGAGATGGGCGCCACCCTGCACTCCCCGCTGGCCGGTCACGACATCGACGCCGTCGACGACCTCGCCGACCACCTCGTCGTCACCCACACCGCCACCGGCGAAGTGGTCGGCACCTACCGGCTGCTGCCGCCCGGCCGCAGCCCGCGCCTCTACTCCGACGGCGAGTTCGACCTCACCGCCCTGGCCCCGCTGCGCCCCTCCCTCATCGAGGCGGGCCGCTCCTGCGTCCACCCGGACCATCGGGGCGGCGCGGTGATCAACCAGATGTGGGCGGCCCTCGCCCGCTACACCCTGCTCTCCGGCCACCGCTATCTCGCCGGCTGCGCCTCCGTCCCGCTCACCGACGGGGGCACCGCCGCCGCCCACGCCCGGGAACTGGGCCGCACCCGCTACGCCGCCCCGCCCGAGCTCCAGGTCACCCCCCACCACCCCTGGCACACCACCCTCCCCGCCCCCGCCCGCCCCAGCGTCGCCCAGCTCCCGCCGCTGCTCCGCGGCTATCTCCGCATCGGCGCCGTCATCTGCGGCGCGCCCGCCCACGACCCCGAGTTCGACGTCGCCGACTTCTTCGTCGTCCTGGACATGGAGCGCCTCGGCGACCGCTACCGCCGCTTCTTCCTGGGGGAGCGGTGACCGGCGATGCCGTGACCAAGGGCGCGGCGCCCGGCCCCTGGGACGTGTGGTCCGACTGCACCCCGGACTGCGCCACGCACGCCCTGCCGAGGGTCCCGGTGACCCACGCCGCCCGGCGGAGCGCGGCGTTCGCGCGGGCGGTGCGGCGCGCGCTGACGGACGGCGGACGGACGGCCGATCCGGTACGGCTGCGCACCCATGCCCGCGCGCTGATCGCGGCGCTCGGGATACGGCGGGAGGGCGCGGCGGACGGCTTCACGGTGCCCGCCGGCGGCCCCGGCACCCTCGTCGTCGTCAACCACATCTCCTGGCTCGACATCCCCGCACTGCTCGCCGTCGAACCGGTCACCCTGCTCGCCAAGCGCGAGGTCGGCACCTGGCCGGTCGTCGGCGGCCTCGCCCGCCGAGCCGGTACGTACTTCATCGACCGCTCCAACCCCCGTCAACTCACGTGCACGGTCGGTGAATTGGCCGACATCCTCGCCGCCGGCCGCTCGGTCGCCGTCTTCCCGCAGGCCACCACCTGGTGCACCGCGGGCCAGGGCGCCTTCCGGCGGGCCACCTTCCAGGCCGCCCTCGACGCGGGCGCCCCGGTCCGCCCCGTGACGGTCGACTACGCCCAGGGCGGCCGTCCCAGCACGGTGGCCGCGTTCTGCGGCGAGGACACCTTCGTCGCCTCGCTGCGGCGGGTCCTCGCGGCCCGCGCGCTGGCCATACGGGTCACGGCGCATCCGGCGCTGGAGGGGCAGGGGCGCGACCGGCGCGAGCTGGCCGCTCTGGCGGAGCGCGCCGTCCTGGGCGGGCGGGCGCCGGCCGGGCCCGCGGAGGCCGCGCCCGGGGTGCCCATCGCGCCACCGGTTCCCCAGCCGGCGGCCCGCCACCATGTTTGACCAGCTGGACCAGCTCACCGAGCCGCTCCGGGGCATGCTGGACTCGCCCTGGCTGTGGCTGATCGTCCTGCTGGTGTCCGGCCTCGACGCGCTGCTGCCGTTCATGCCGAGCGAAACCACCGTCGTGCTCGTCGCCGTGCTGATCGGTCCGCATCCGCCGCTGCTCGCGCTGCTGGCCGCCGTCGCGGCGGCCGGGGCGCTGGCGGGCGACTGCCTCGGCTACGCCGTCGGCCGCTACGCCGGGCCCCGCGCCACCGCCTGGCTGCTGCGCGGCGCACCCGGCCGGGCCCGGACGCGGCACAACGGCCGCACCCGGGCCCGTACGGCGGTCGAGCGCCACGCCGCCACGCTCGTCATCGCCGGCCGCTTCCTGCCCGGCGGGCGGGTGGTCGCCGCGCTGTCCACGGGCAGCGTCCGCTTTCCGCTGCGCCGCTTCGTCCTGCTGGACGCGCTGGGCGCCGCCCTCTGGGCGCTGTTCAGTACGGCCCTAGGGGGGCTCGGCGGCGCGGCGCTCACCGACTCCCCGGTGAAGGGCCTGCTGCTGGCCTCGGGGGCGGGGCTGGTGGTGGCGGGGTGTGTGGCGTATCTGCGCCGTCGGGGCGGCCCCGGCGGTCCGGTGGATGTGGGTGGCGGGGCCGCTTCCGTCCGGCCGGGCCCGTGCCGGGGAGTGCGGGACGGGGCCTGACCCCCGTCCCGTCGCGGCATCCCTACGTGCTGGGCACGTACTTGTAGCCGACCCGGCGGACCGTCACGATCGACGACCGGTGCGCGACACCCAACTTGCGGCGCAGCCGGGCGACATGGACATCGACGGTGCGGCCGTCGCCGACATGGCCGTAGCCCCACACCGTGGTCACCAGCTGGTCGCGGGTGTGCACCCGGTGCGGATGCGCCACCAGGTGCGCCAGCAGCTCGAACTCCAGGTAGGTCAGGTCCAGCTGCCGGTCGTGGACCCGTACGGTGCGCCGCTCGGGGTCGATCCGCACGATCGCGTCGCCCGCCCATGGGGTGGCCGTCGTGCCGGCCGGAGCCGTTGGCCCGGCTGCGGGATGCGGGGCGGGGACCTGGGGGTTCTGGGCGGCCTGGGGGGTCTGGGGGGCGTGTTCGGCGGGGACGAGGACGAGGTAGCCGACCATCGGCGGCTGTCCGGGCAGGACGGGCAGACTCGCCTGGGGCGCCGGAAGCCAGGTCGCGCCGGCGTCCAGCAGCTCGGCGACCGACTGGATGCCGGGGCGCGCCGGGGGGCCGCCCGGCCGGTAGCCGCCCGGGGCGGTGGGTGACGGGAGGGCTTCGTCGGGTGCCACGGCGCGCAGGCGGTGCCGGTGCAGCGCGGTGGACTGGGCGGACAGGGGGGCCGTCGCGGAAGTGGCAGGGAGGGTACGGACGTTCGTCATCGGGATCAGCTCTTTCGCGCAGGAGGGCGTCGGGGACGTCGTGCGCGCGGGCAGGGCTGGGGACGCCGGTCAGCGGCGTCGGTGAGGCGTGTGCGGGCCCGCGCTCAGTGCGCGCGGCAACACAGACGGTCGAATGCGTGCGCCTGCCGGGACGGCCAGAAAGGCTCGAGGTCGCTGCGACCCGTCGCGGTGTGAGGAAGGCTGGCCATGGCCCTATTGAACCAGACGGCCGAGGGGATGGGGAACGGAGTTGACCGACGTCACGGCGCTGTCCGCATCGCGGACTTCACCGGCGGCACCGGCCGCGTCACGCCCTCGGTATCCCGCCGGTCCGTATCCCGGCAGCCCGCTTCCCGGCCGTCCGCCACCCGGCCTTCGGTATCCCGCCCGTCCGTACTCCGCCGGTCCGTATCCCCGTGCCCATCGCCACCCCCAGCGCCAGCGCCGTCAGATGCCCGGCGTCGGTGAACGTGCGCTGCCGGCGCAGCACGGGCCGTATCCCCAGCGCCAGCAGCCCGGCCGTCGCCGCGGTCCGGGCGCCGCGGTGCGGGACGGCGGCGGCGAGGGCGCCGAGCGTGGCGTGGAAGCCGTAGCTCGCGCCGACGTCGATGGCCCGCGCGGTCCCGTCGGACGGCTCGTCCCCCTTGCCCCGCACGGCGCCGTGCCCCAGGCCGCGCAGGCCCGCGTACACGAGCAGGCTCGCGCCTATGTGCCCGCCCGCGAACACCCCGGCCGCGCGTACGGTGCCCCAACTCGCCTCGGCCGTAGCGAGGGTGGCCAGCAGCGCGGCACCGTACGCCGCCGGCAGCGGCTCCTCGACGAACGCCGCGCTGGTGACCAGCGTCTGCCGGCGCCCGGCCCGCAGATTGGCGACATTGGTGGACTGGGCGCGCAGTACCTCGGCCCGCCGCTCCCGGGGCAGCCGCGCGGTGGCGTACGCGCCGAGCTGGACGGCACCGACATACAGCGGCGCCGCCCAGGGGAGGGCCAACCGCCTCCGGAACCCGGCCATTTCAGTCTCCCGTCGGCAGTCGCTTGCGCCAGTCCAGCGGGGCGACCGCGATGACCTTGTCCGGATTGCCGTCCCACTCCGCCGGCAGACCCGCCTCGGTCAGTGTGGCCAGCACCGTCCGCCCGACCTCGGCCCGCTCCCGCCCGGAATCCGCGTAGGCGCCGTAGCGGACCGAGAGGCCGCCGCCGTCCGCGAGCATTGCGGTGTCCTGGTAGTGGAAGAAGACGAAGCCGTGGTCGCCCTCGGCGCGCTCGGCGCCTATCTCGGCCAGTCCGCAGCCGCTGCAGCAGGTGAAGTTCATCCGCGCCGTCAGCCCCTGCCGCTCCAGCGCCGCGAACGCCCCCGCCACCCGGTCCGCATCGGTCACCTCGGGCCATGCGGCCTGCTCGGCGAGCCGCTCCTGCCACGGGCCGCTGGCGATTCGTGCCGCCTCGTCCAGCGAGAGCGACGAGACCCCGGGGTCGTCGAAGACGTCACAGAGGTCCTGGGCGACCTGACGGAAGGTCCGGAAACCGGACCGGATGCTTTTGCGTGCCTGCTCCTCGGCGTCGGCCCGGAGCTCCGGCGGCACGTCAGGTGTGGACACCAGATCGGCCGGGCGCCACTCCAGCGCCGTCCGCCAGAACTCCCCTCCCCGGGCCCAGTCCAGGAACACCTGTATGAGGTGGTCGGCATCGGCGCATTCGGCGCGGAAGTGCTGTTCCGGGCCGCCGTCGCGGTACTCCACCACGAACGGACCGTCGCCCTCGCGCAGGGTCTGGACGAACTCCTCGGGCTCGTCGGGGATCCGCAGGGCGACCGCGAACTGGTCGCCCGCGCCGCCGATCCGCCGTAGCAGGGCGGCGAGCTCGGTCTCGGTGGGGCGTGAAAGGTCCGGCCCGGTCTCGGCCTTGACGGTGATCTCAAGCATGCCCACAGCGTGCCACCCGCCACTGACAACCGGCCCGGACGGGCCGCCGTACGGCCCGCCTCCGGGCACGCGAAGGGGCCGGACCCCAGCGGCCCGGCCCCTATTCGCGTTCGTCGGCGGTGTGCCGCCGGTCTCAGACCTGCTCGCGCCGCGCCAGCTCCGTGCAGCAGGTGTCCACCATCAGGCGGGTGACCACATACGGGTCGACGTTGGCGTTGGGCCGCCGGTCCTCGATGTAGCCCTTCTTCTCGACCTCGACCTGCCAGGGGATGCGCACCGAGGCACCGCGGTCCGAGGCTCCGTAGGAGTACTCGTCCCACGGGGCGGTCTCGTGCGCGCCGGTCAGACGGTCCTCGATGCCGGTGCCGTACTGGCGCACGTGCTCCAGCGGCTTGCCGTCCTGGCCCAGTGCCTCGCAGGCGGTGATGATCGCGTCGTAGCCCTCGCGCATCGCCCGCGTGGAGAAGTTGCAGTGCGCGCCCGCGCCGTTCCAGTCGCCCTTGGCCGGCTTGGCGTCGAGCGAAGCGGTGACGCCGTACTCCTCGGACACCCGGTGCAGCAGCCAGCGCGCCACCCACATGTGGTCCGAGACCTCCAGCGGCGCCAGCGCGCCGACCTGGAACTCCCACTGGCCGGGCATGACCTCGGCGTTGATGCCGGACAGGCCGAGCCCGGCGGCCAGGCACAGGTCGAGGTGCTTCTCGACGATCTCGCGGCCGAAGATCGCGTCGGCGCCCACACCGCAGTAGTAGTCGGCCTGAGGAGCCGGGAAGCCGCCGCCCTCGGGGAAGCCGAGCGGGCGGTCGCCCTTGAGGAAGGTGTACTCCTGCTCGATGCCGAAGATCGGCTCCTGGGCGGCGAACTTCTCCGCGACCGGGCGCAGCAGGGCCCGGGTGTTGGAGGAGTGCGGCGTGAGGTCGGTGTGCAGGACCTCACACAGGACCAGGAGGTGGTCGCCGCCGCGGATCGGGTCCGGGCAGCTGAACACGGGCTCCAGGACGAGGTCGGAGGAGTGGCCTTCGGCCTGGTTGGTGCTGGACCCGTCGAAGCCCCACCGCGGCAGCTTGGCGCCGTCCGCCAGGATCCTGGTCTTGGAACGGAGCTTGGCGGTCGGCTGGGTGCCGTCGATCCAGATGTACTCGGCCTTGATGGTCACGGGGTCCTCATATACGGGTAGGTGCGGGTACGCGTGCGGGCGTACCCCTGCACTCTGGCAAGCAGCCGTTTCCCGTCCGTTGCTCGTATGTGAACCACAGGTTACTCAATCGGACATCCTTCGATTCCGCGACTGATTGCCCGGAATTACCTTGCTTTGCCCGATCGTATTGCCCGGAGATCCTATACATCGTCCTTGAGTAGGTCCTCGAATCCCAGATGACGGATCCGCCGCGCCAGCTCCTCGACGCCGATGCCCATCGCCGCCGCGGTCTCCCCGAGGTGCCAGTCGTGCGCGGCGAGCCGGTCCAGTACGTACCCGCGCCGCACCTGCTTGTCGGAGAGCCGGAACGTCTTGAGATAGGCGACCCGGCCCTTCCCGTCCGTGATCATCTCACCGATGTGCTGGGCGCGGTGCAGCGCGAACGGCGGCAGGAAACGGGACAGCCGGAACCGCCCCATCCGGTACACCTGGCGGACGGCATACGACTCGTCCAGCAGATCGCCCGCCATCAGATCGTGATGCTGCTCCGCCCACTCCCGCTGCCGCCGCGCCGCGGCCGCGCGCAGATCCGCCACCGACGCGATGTACTCCGGTGCGATCCGTACCGTGAAATCCGGCACCGACCTGGGGCCGTACCGGCCGTACTGGTACATCAGCTCGCCGTACAGGTCGTGCACCAGCGAGGGATGCAGCGCCCGGTAGTCGTCCGGATGCGGCACCACGAACGCGGCCGCCAGCGCATCGGCGACGTACACCATCACCCCGCACTGCCCCGGATGGATCTCGAAGATCCGCAGCGCATCGCCGAGCCCGCGCACCTGCCCGCCCCGGTACGCCGTCTCCGCACGCGGCGACAGCCCGTCGCGCACCGCACGCCGCGTCCACTCCTCCCACACGACGGACGGGCCGCCGAAATGCAGCGCCAGATAGCCGTCGAGCGCCAGGTGGAGCGGCAGAAAGCGCAGCCCCACCCGATCGCCGCCCGCCGCCCGGGACCGGGGCTGCCGCTGGACCAGCTTGCGCGGCAGATGCAGCGGCGCGCACTCCACCGGGTCGCGCCGGTCGCCGAACTGCGAGCCGTACGCGGCGGCGGGCGTGCCGTCGCCCGTCCAGTTCGCCACGAAACCATGTGGAATGTACGAGGTGTACGAGGTGCGCCGGTCGGCCGCCACCGTGGCCACGCCCCCGTCGTAGATCTCGCGATGCAGCCGCAGATCGGCGATCGGCTCCGCGCGCAGCAGCGGGACCAGCCGGACGGCACCCCACACCTGCGCCGGGCCGGTGCGCAGCCCGTCCAGATCCAGCCTGCTCATGCCGCGTCCTCCTGCCGGCCCGTGCCCTCACCCAGGAACCGCCGCACCCGCTCGTCCATATGGGCGCGCAGCTCCGCCACCCCCGTACGGCCCTCCGCGAACCGCGCGAGCTGGACCAGCGCAGGCAGATCCTCGGCGTTGCGCACCCCCGCCGTCGGCACCGAGGCCGACAGCCGCCGTACGTCGAAGTCCTCCGCGTCGTACACCGGGTTCAGATGGACGACGGTCGTGCGGCCCTCGGGGTCCAGAGCGGTCCGCCATGCGCGCAGCACCTCACCGGCCAGCCCAGGCGGCGCGTTGTCCCACCCGTCCGAGACGATCACCAGCCGCTCCGGTGCGGACTCCAGCGCGTCCAGCAGCCGCATGCCGAGCGGCGTCGGCCCGTAGGGGTGGACCAGCAGCGCATCCCGCCGCCCCGACGTCCACAGGGGCAGATAGCTCCCGGCCAGCGCCTCCATCAGGAAATGGCAGGCCAGCGCGACCGCCAGCGGGCGCTGCCGCTTCTGCCGCGATCCGGAGGCGGAGAAGCTGTCGTCCAGGACGGCCGCCACCCGGCCCCACGTCCCGGCCCGCGCGCCCGCCGTGCGCCGCGCCGCGGCCCGCAGGGCGCCGGTCAGCTCCGCGCGGCGCGCCGCCCGGTCGTCGAGGGACAGCCCCAGGACGTAACCGGCGAGCCGGGTCAGCGGCATTCCGGTGAGGTCCGAGCCCACGTCCGCGCGGTGCGTACGGGCCGACTCCTGCAGGCGCAGCCGCTCCAGCCGCGTCATCCTGGGCGCGATCCGCTCCAGGAAGGTGCGGCGGTCGATGCCGCGCTTCGCCGCGAAGCCCTCCGCGACCGTGAACGGCAGGTCGTACAGGGCGCCCTGCTCGTAGTGCGCCCGCTGCCAGGCGCTGAGCAGCGGGGTGACGTAATGCCTGCGACGGCCCGGCGCGAAGAGGAAGTCGCCCAGCTCGCCGTGGTCGCCCGTGCTACCGAGGGGCAGATGGGCATGCCGCGCCGCGCACTTGAGGCCGGAGCGGTACTTCACGGCGTCCAGGGCCGGGTCGGGGCGCGCGGCGAGCCAGTCGCGCATGATCGCGCGGGTGCGGCGGTTGTTCACCTTGGCGGCGCGCAGCGCGCGGAACAGCCGGTACACCCGGGGCGCCGGCAGCCGCGCCAGCCGGGCCGCGATCAGCCGCCCCTCCACCCGCCGCTCTCCGGCACTCGCCTCGCCCGCCGACTCCAGCAGCCGCCGCACGATCAGCGCGGCGTTGTGGTCATTGATGTCGAGCGCCAGCGAAGCGGCATACAGGGGGCGGTAGTTGACCCGTACGTACTCATGGAGAAAGTCCAGCGACATGTGCTGCGCGGCCTCGTCGGAATGGAACTCGCGCTGCCCGGTGGAGGTGATCGCGGCATTCACGAACAGCAGCACGTCCTCGGCCGCCACCAGATCCGCGTGCGTCGTTGCCGGCTCGGCGCGCGTCGCCATTCCGTCCTCCCCCAGAGTTGGAAGCCGGCCGGGGAATGGGGGCACGAACAGCGAATCGTTGCTTAGCAGAGCAGGTCCGGAAGTCGCACCGGAGTCCCGCGGCCGGCCCGGGAAACGTAACATCCGCGGTGCGCGGCGGGCATGGGGATTACGGGCACGGGGCCGCGGGGAACGGCCCGCAGGCCGTTGTCAGTGGCGCGGGGGAGACTGGCTCCATGACCACTTCGGCCCCGGCTCTGCGCATCGGACTCCTCGGCACCGGCCCCTGGGCGCGGCGCGTGCACGCCCCCGTGCTCGCCGCCCACCCCGGCGTCGCCCTCACGGGAATCTGGGGACGCAGACCCGCGGCCGCGGCCGAGCTGGCGCAGGCCCACGGCACCCGCGCATACGCCACCCCGGACGAGATGTTCGCCGACTGCGACGCCGTCTCCCTCGCCCTTCCGCCCTCCGTCCAGGCCCCGTTGGCGGTACGGGCCGCCGAGGCCGGCCGCCACCTCCTCCTGGACAAGCCGGTCGCGATCACGGTGGCCGAGGCCCGCGCCGTGGCCGACGCCGCCGACCGGGCGGGCTCCGCCTCGGTCGTGTTCTTCACCGCGCGCTTCGGGGAGCGTGAGGGCGCGTGGATCGACGCCCAGGCGGCGGCCGGCGGCTGGTTCACCGCACACGCCGACTGGCTGGGGTCCGTCTTCGCCGAGGATGGGGGCCCCGCCCGCGCGAGCGAAGCCGAGCGTGGGGGAAGCAGTCCGTACGCCGACTCGCCCTGGCGCCGGGAAAAAGGCGCACTGTGGGACGTCGGCCCGCACGCCCTGTCCGTACTGCTCCCCGTCCTGGGCGACGCGGAGACCGTCACCGCCGCCCGCGGCCCGGCCGACACGGTGCTGCTGACGATCCGCCACACCGGCGGCGCGGCAAGCTCGGCGACCCTCAGCCTGACCGCCCCCGGGCCCGCGTCCGGCGTCGAGGTCACCCTGCGCGGCACCACAGGCACCACCGCGCTGCCCCGCCGCCAGGCCGGCCCGGAACCAGCCTTCCACCGGGCCGTCGACGCCCTGCTGGACGCCGCCCGCACGGGTCGGCCGCATCCCTGCGACCTCCGCTTCGGGGTACGGGTGACCGAGATCCTGGCAGCGGCGGAGGAGGCGCTGGGATGAGCGGCACGGGGAGGAGAGGTGGCGGGCCTTTGGGGCTCGGGCTCTCCCGACCACATGGCCGAAAGAGCGCCAACACGCGCCCGCTCGACGCCCCCCGATGGCTCACCGGCTCGCCACATGAGGATCCTTGTCATGACGGAAAGGATCGAATTGCCCTGCGGTCTCACCTCCCCACCCGCCCTACGGCGCTACGGCCATGGGCAACGGGCGAGGACGGGACGACCGGCAATCATCCGCCCCACCGACCCGAGGAACGGCACCAGATGACGCACGCCACCGAGCCCAACCCCGCCGACACCACCGGCCCCGCCTGCTACGTGGAGCCCCTCCTGGCCGCCCTCGCCCGCGACCCCGCCCGCCCCGCGGTGACCTCCGAGGACGGCACCGTGACCACCGCCGGCGCGTTACATGCCACCGTGCACCGCATGGCGGCCGTACTCGCCGAACGCGGCATCGGCCGGGGCCGGACCGTCTCCCTCCTCAGCGGCAACCGCCCCGAGGTGCTCGCCGCCCGTTACGCCGCCAACCTCCTCGGCGCCCGGGTGGTCTTCCTCTACGTCGGCATGGCCCCCGAAATCCTGGCCCGCATCGCGGACAGCGTGGAGACCGCCCTGCTGCTCGTCGACCCCGAACTCCACGACACCGCACGGGCGCTGCTCGGCCACCTCCCCGCCGCGGCCGCCGAGGTCATGACCCTCGGTCCGGTGCCCGCCCCGGCACCGGACGCCCCCGCGGACACCGCCGACCTGGGCCCCGACCTCCTGGCCGCCTGCGCCGCCCTTCCGGCCACTCCCGACGTCCCGTGCGCCGCCCACCCCGAGGACGACTGGTGCATCCGCCACACCGGCGGAACGACCGGCATCCCCAAGGGCGTCCGGATGGCGAACGCCCCGTACGCCCGGATGATCGCCCGGTGGCTGCCGAGCGGCGACGGCGCCGCGCCCCGCTTCCTCGCCTGCACCTCACTCGCCCACCTGGCGGGCATCCTCACCGACACCTCCCTCGCGGCCGGCGGCACGGTCGTCCTGCACCGCGTCTTCGACCCCGCCGCCGTGCTCGCCACCATCGCCCGCGAGCGGATCACCCACCTCTGGCTGCTGCCCCCGCTCCTCTACCGCCTCCTGGACGACCCGACCCTCCCCGGCACCGACCTCGGCTCGCTCACCAGCATCACCTACGGCGGCTGCCCGGCCTCCCCCTCCCGGCTGCGGGAGGCCGCCGAGGTCTTCGGCCCGGTGCTGTACGGGATGTACGGCATGTCCGAGGCGATGCTGATCACCACGGCCCTCCCGGAGGACCACACCGTGACCGGCCCCGGCGGCCGGATCACCGTCGGCCGTGCGATGCCCGGCGTGGAGCTGGCCATCCGCGACGCGGCGGGGCGCGACCTGCCGACGGGGGAGCAGGGGGAGGTCCACGTACGCTCCGCCGGCGTGACGACCGGCTACTGGAAGCAGCCGGAGCTGAGCGCGCAGGTGCTGCCCGGCGACGGCTGGCTGCGCACCGGTGACGTCGGCGTTCTGGACGACGAGGGCCGGCTCTATCTCGTCGACCGGGTCAAGGACCTGATCATCGTCGTGGGCGGCCATGTCCACCCGGCGGAGGTCGAGGACCTGCTGCACACCCACCCGGCGGTCGCCCACTGCGCGGTCTTCGGGGTGCGTACGGCCGATGAGGCGGAGGAGGTGCATGCCGCGGTCGTGCCCGCGCCGGACCACGCCGTGGACCCGGAGGCGCTCCGCGCGTTCGTCACCGAGCACAAGGGCGCCCTCTACGCCCCCGCCGCCGTCCATGTGGTGGACGAGATCCCTCTCACCCCCGTCGGCAAGCCCGACAAAAACCTCCTCCGGGCGACGACCACGACGGCCGCGAGGCCCTGATCGAGGACGCCCGCGGCGCACCGAAAGGTGACCGTCCGGAGCGCCGTCCGGAGCGCCGTCGGGAGTGCCGTCCGGAGTACTGGCCAGGGGGTCCAAATCCCCCCTGGCCAGGGGCTTTTGTCAGTGGTGGCCGGTAGAATGGGAACCAGTCAGTGAGGGTTCACCCAGCACTCCAGGAGGTCGCCGATGGCCGCTGCCGCACTCATGACGAAGCCTCTCCCGAGCCACCCGCTGCCCAAGAAGCCGCTGCCGGCCGGATGGCCGCGCGAACGGTACGAGTCCCACAACCGCCGCCTGAAGGCCATGCGTCTGGCCATAGCCCTGCTCGACACCGGCGTCTATCGCCCCGAGCAGGCCCACAACCACAGGATCCGCACCACCGCGGCCGCCATCGGCGTGCACGCGCCCTCCGACGCGACCTGCCGCCTGGTCCGGTCCCTCATCTACGACAACTGCTGACAGCCACTGCCGACGACAAACGCTGACGTCAACCGCTGACGTCAACCGCCGCCGACGGCACCCGCCGACGGTGCGGGCGGTCGGGCGGTCGGTCCGGGGCTACTCCCCGGGCCGCCCGCCCGCCGCCATGTCCTCGACCTCCGCCAGCGCCTCGTCCAGCCACGCCACCCAGAAGGTCTCCAGCCCGATCCCGGCGCGCAGCACGAGCCGTCGCAACCGGTCCTCAGGGTCGCCCGCGGCCCCGAAATCGCGGCTCTCGATCTCTTCGTACTCCGCCAACTGCCGCCGGTGCAGGGTCAGATGGCGACGCAGTTCCTCATCGAGCCCCGCGCGCCCGACCACCGCCGCCGCCCGCAGCCGCAGCAGCAGCGCATCCCGGATGGGCTTGGACTCCTGCTCACCGGACGCCCAGTCGGTCAGCTCCGCGCGGCCCGCGGGCAGCACCTCGAACTCCTTCTTCTGCCCGCGGGCCGTCCGCTCGGACGGCAGTGCGCGAATGAACCCGGCCTGTTCCAGCTTCCCCAGCTCGCGATAGATCTGCTGATGCGTCGCCGACCAGAAGTAGCCGATCGACCGGTCGAACCTGCGCGTCAGCTCCAGCCCCGAGGAAGGCTTTTCGAGCAGCGCGGTGAGAATCGCATGCGGAAGGGACATGAGGAGATCCTAGGCACCGCGCTCACCCCGGCGGCCAGGTCACAGCGCCGCCGCCAGCTCCGTCCCCTGCGCGATGGCCCGCTTCGCATCCAGCTCGGCCGCGACGTCCGCCCCGCCGATCAGATGCACCGCCCGCCCCTCGGCCCGCAGCTCCTCGTACAGATCCCGCCGCGGCTCCTGCCCCGTGCACAGCACGACGGTGTCCACGGGGAGCGTGGTGGCCGTGCCGTCGACCGTGAGGTGCAGCCCCTCGTCGTCGATCCGCTCGTACGCCGCCCCCGCGACCATCGTCACGCCCCGGTGCCGGAGTTCCGTACGGTGGATCCAGCCGGTCGTCTTGCCCAGCCCGGCGCCGACCTTCGACGCCTTGCGCTGGAGCAGATGCACCTGGCGCGGGACCTGGGGCCGCTCGGGCGCCCGCAGTCCGCCGCGCTCGCCGTACGTCATGTCCACGCCCCAGGCGCGGAAGTACGTCCCCGCATCCCGGCTCGCCCCGTCCCCGGCATCGGTCAGGAACTCCGCGACATCGAAGCCGATCCCGCCCGCCCCGATGATCGCGACCCGCTCGCCCACCTGCGCGCCGTCGCGCAGCACATCGAGATAACTGACCACGCTCGGATGGTCGATGCCCTCGATCTCCGGTATGCGCGGCAGCACGCCCGTCGCGACGACGATCTCGTCGTACGCCTCGAGATCGGCGGCCGTGACGGCGGTACCGAGCCGCACCTCGACCTTCCGCACCGCGAGCTGCGTGCGGAAATACCGCAAGGTCTCCTCGAACTCCTCCTTGCCCGGCACCCGCTTGGCGATGTTCAGCTGCCCGCCGATCTCGTCGGCCGCATCGAACAGCGTCACCTCATGCCCCCGCTCGGCGGCCGAAACGGCACACGCCAGCCCGGCGGGACCGGCCCCGACCACCCCGATGCGCTTGCGGCGCCGCGTCGGGGAGAGCACCAGCTCGGTCTCGTGGCAGGCCCGGGGGTTGACCAGACACGACGTGATCTTCCCGCTGAAGGTGTGGTCGAGGCAGGCCTGGTTGCACCCGATGCAGGTGTTGATCTCGTCGGCCCGCCCCTGCTGCGCCTTGCCGACGAAGTCCGGATCGGCGAGGAACGGCCGGGCCAGCGACACCATGTCCGCCCGCCCGTCGGCGAGCAACTCCTCCGCCACCTCGGGGGTGTTGATCCGGTTGCTGGTCACCAGGGGCACGGAGACCGACCCCATCAGCCGCTTCGTCACCCAGGTGTACGCCCCGCGCGGCACCGACGTCGCGATGGTCGGAATCCGGGCCTCGTGCCACCCGATGCCGGTGTTGATGATCGTCGCGCCCGCCGCCTCGATCTCCTTGGCGAGCGCGATCACCTCCGCCAGCGTGGAGCCGCCCGGCACCAGATCCAGCATCGACAGCCGGTAGATCAGGATGAAGTCCGCGCCGACGCGCTCGCGGATCCGCCGCACGATCTCCAGCGGGAAGCGCACCCGGTTCTCGTACGAGCCGCCCCACCGGTCCGTACGGTGATTGGTCGCCCCGGCGATGAACTCATTGATCAGGTATCCCTCGGAGCCCATGATCTCCACGCCGTCGTACCCGGCGGACCTGGCCAGCCCGGCCGCCCGCACATAGTCCTCGATGGTCTCCTCGACCTCGTCGTCGGTCAGCGCATGCGGGGTGAAGGGGCTGATCGGCGCCTGGATCGCGCTGGGGGCCACCAGCTGGTCGTGGTACGCGTACCGCCCGAAGTGCAGTATCTGCATCGCGATCCGCCCGCCCGCCGCATGCACCGCGTCGGTCACGGTCCGGTGCTGCGCCGCCTCCGCCTCGGTGGTGAGCTTGGCCCCGCCGTCGTACGGCCGGCCGGCCTCGTTCGGCGCGATGCCGCCGGTCACCATCAGGCCGACGCCGCCCCGTGCCCGGGCGGCGTAGAAGGCGGCCATCCGCTCGAACCCGTTCTCCGCCTCCTCCAGTCCGATGTGCATCGACCCCATCAGCACCCGGTTGGGGAGCGTGGTGAAGCCGAGGTCGAGGGGGCTCATCAGGTGGGGGTACGGGCTCATCGGGCGCCTCCTTGGACAGCGGTCGTCAGGGACGTTCTAGTCCACCCGGACGTCGTTGTGCAACAAGTTGCATAAAGAGTGACGCGCGCGACGCCGGCGCCCCGCGGCGCCGGATCCGCTACGGCCCCTCGGTCCCCTGCCGCCCCTGCTGCGCCGCAAGCCCGTCGAGCACCAGCCCCAGCCCCAGCTCGAACCCTCGGTCGTCCAGCGCCGCCAGTCCCGCGTCGGCACCGGCCGCGGCCTCCAGGGAGTCGGCGAGGGCCGGATACGCCGGCCGGTAGCCGTCCGGCGAGCGCGCGAAGCCCGCGGTGAACGTCTCCAGGGCGGAACCGAGCACCAGATAGTCGAGGGCCGCGGCGGCCTCGGCGGCCCGCTCCGGAGTGCAGCCGGCGCGGCCCAGGGCGGCGAGCAGGGTGTCGTATCCGCGCAACGCCTTGTCGGCCTCCACCCTGCGCCGCGCGACCAGGGCGATCATGTTCGGGTGGCGCAGATACACCCGGCGGTAGCCACGGGCGTAGGTGGCGATGCCCCGCCGCCAGTCCGGGTCGTCGAGCGGCGTCAGATCGATCTCTTCGTTGATCAGCTGCGAGGCCGCGTCCAGCGCGTCCTCCTTGGACGCGACGTGATGGTAGAGCGACGCTCCGCGCACCCCGAGGCGCTCCGCGAGCGTCCGCATCTTGAGCGCCTGGGGACCCTCCTGGTCGAGGAGGTCGAGGGCGGCGCGAGCGATGATCTCGCGGCTCAGCAGTGCCCGGCTCGGTCGGCCCATGTGGTGCTCCCCCTACTTCCTGCCGCCTGCCGCCAGGTTATCCGGCGGTAGGGGCTTCACAGGCGGGCGGGGCCGGGCTATGGTCCCCGCAACCCAATATCTAACAACGTTAGATTTAGGCTCCGGGGCGCGCAGCGACCGTCCCCCCTTCCCCCGAAGGTGCTCATGACTGAACCCACTCCCGTAGCTCCCGCCGACGGATCCCCGCCGGACAGCGACGCCGCCCGCCTCCAGGACCTGGGCTACAAGCAGGAGCTGCGCCGCAGCCTCGGCGTACTGGGCAACATCTCCATGGGCTTCGCCGTCGTCTCCCCGGTCGTGGCGCTGTACGCGGTGGCCATGGTCGGCACGACGGTCGCCGGACCCGCCTGGATCTGGGCGCTGCCGCTCGTCCTGCTCGGCCAGTGTCTGGTGGTCAACGTCTACTCCGAGCTCACCTCCCAGTGGCCCGTCGCCGGCGGCCCGTACCAGTGGGGCCGTCGTCTCCTGGGGCCGTCCTTCGGCTGGATGGGCGGCTGGGTGTGGCAGTTCGCCGTGATGTTCGGCAACACCACCGTGGCCTACCTGGCCGCACCCTGGGTCTTCGCCCTGATCGGCGTCACCCCCTCACCGGGGCAGATGGTGGCCGTGTCGATGGCCATCCTCATCGGCTGCATGCTGGTCAACGCCTACGGCATCAAGATCCTCAGCCTGGTCGTCTCCCTGGGCATCGCCGCCGAGGCGATCGCCTCGGTGCTGGTCGGCCTGACGCTGCTGCTGTTCTTCCGCGAGCACGGCTTCGCCCTGTTCACCGAGACCATGGGGGCCGAGGCGCTGTCCGGCGGCTCCACCGTCATGGCCTTCCTGGCCGCCGTCGCCGTCGCCGGCTGGGCCTTCATCGGCTTCGACGCCTGCGTCTCCACCTCCGAGGAGACCAAGGACGCCGGCCGTCAGGTGCCGCGTGCCATGTGGTGGTCGCTGCTCAGCGTCGGCGCGGTGGTGATCCTCAACGCGATGGCCGTCGCCCTCGCCCACCCCCACCCCGAGAAGGTCGTGGCGGGCCAGGACCTCGACCCGGTGACCACCGCCGTGACCACCGCATTCGGCTCGTGGTCGGACAAGCCCTTCGTCGCCGTCGTCCTCGTCGGCTTCCTGGCCTGCGCGATGGCGTCCCAGGGCGGCGCCGCCCGCGGTCTGTACTCCCTCGCCCGGGACGGCGTCTTCCCGTGCTCCGCGCAGGTCAAGAAGGTCAACAAGCGCCAGGCCCCGATCGGCGGTCTCATCGCCTCCACCCTGGTGAGCGGCGCCGCCCTGCTGCTGGGCCTGAACGCCACCGCCATCGGCAGCCTGATCGCCTTCGGCACCGCGGCCACCTTCCTGCCCTTCTTCCTCACCGCGCTGGCCGCGCTGATCGCCCGGGTGCGCGGTACCTGGGTCCCGGCCGGTCATATCCGGCAGGGCGCGAAGGGCACCTTCCTCAACGTGCTGGCGGTCCTGTGGACCGGCTTCGAGGTCGTGAACGTCTGCTGGCCGCGGGAGATCCTCGCCCCGCCCGGCGCCCCCTGGTACCAGGTCTGGGCCGGTCTCCTCGGCACCGCCGTGATCATCGTCATCGGCCTGCTCTACCTGGTCGTCAAGCGGCCGCAGGACAAGATCCGCGACGCCGGCGCCACCCCCGTGCCCACCGCCGGTGAGCCCGGCGCCGAGGACACCGGCGCACTCGCCACCGAGGCGCCCTGACTCCTCGAAGGCCGTCCACCCCCGGGTTCGCGAACCGGCCCGTACGGGAGGCCCTCGAGGCCCCTCACCCCCACGCACCACCCGAAAAGTACAGCGGGCGAGCCCGCTCGCCCCAAGGAGTAATTCATGAACATGCCCACGACCAGCCGGGCGGAGCTCCGTGCGCCCGCCGAGTGGGAGCCGCACGCCGGCGCTCTGATGGCCTGGCCGCACAACGAGGACGGCGGCTGGGGCGGCAAACTGCCCGCGGCGCAGGCCGAGATCGCCACCATCGCGCGGACCATCGCCCGTTTCGAGCCGGTCATCATGGTGGCCGAGCCGGGCACCGCCGACGACGCCCGCCGCGCCTGCGGAGACGCGGTGACGGTCATCGAGCACCCGGTCGACGACTGCTGGACCCGCGACACCGCGCCGGTCTTCGCCCTCGACCCGACGGGCACCAAGGTGACCGGGCTGGACTTCACCTTCAACGGCTGGGGCGGCCAGTTCCCGCACGACAAGGACAACCTCCTGCCCGCGCGTGCCTGCGAGTACCTCGAAGTTCCCCGCAAGCCCGTCGACATGGTGCTGGAAGGCGGCGCCGTCCTCACCGACGGCGAGGGCACGCTCATCACCACCGAGGAGTGCCTGCTCCACCCCAACCGCAACCCCCACATGACCCGCGCCGAGATCGAGAGCACCCTGCTCGCCGCGTACGGCGCCGAGAAGCTCATCTGGCTCCCGTACGGCCTCGACGGCGACGACACCACCAACGGGCATGTCGACCTCGTCGCCGCCTACCTCGCCCCGGCCGAGGTCCTGCTGCACACCCAGCCCGACACCAGCCGGCGCAACCACGCCCGTATGGAGGCCAACAAGGCCGTCCTCCAAGGCGCCACGGACGCCCGCGGCCGGTCCTTCGAACTGGTCGAGCTGCACCAGCAGCCCCACTACACCCTCGACGGCGACGACGTGGTCACGTTCAGCTACACGAACTACTACCTCACCGAAGCCGCCGTGATCGTTCCCACCTCCGGCACCGCCGAGGACGAGCTCGCCCTGGCCCGCCTCCGCCCGGTCTTCCCCGGCCGGGAAGTGATCGGTGTGCCCGCGGCCACGCTGGCCTGGGGCGGTGGCGGCGTCCACTGCGTCACCCAGCACATCCCGCGCGCCCGGTAGCGCGCCCCCGAACCTCGAGAGCCGCTCCGTCAGCCGGTCCTGCCGGGCGGCTCTCGAGTCCTCCCCTCATCCGTGCAGACGAGACGGTCTGCCCTTTGTCCAGGAGTGATGTCATGAACGTGCCACGAATGTCCCGCCGCGGTTTTCTCGGCGCCGCAGCCATGACGGCTGCCGCGGCCACCGTGTTCAGCGGCCGCGCCTTCGCCGCCACCTACAACGGCGAGAACTACACCGCGCCCGCCGAGTGGGAGGCGCACTCCGGCTGCGTCATGGCCTGGCCCTGGGACCGCACCGACGGCTGGGGAGCGCTGCTGAACGACGTCCAGGCCGAGATCGCCGGCATCGCCCAGGCCATCGCGCAGTTCGAGCCGGTCATCATGTTCGCCGAACCGGACCAGGCCGCCGCGGCACGCACGCAGTGCGGCAGCACCGTCACCGTCGTCGAGTACCCGGTCAACGACTGCTGGGCCCGCGACACCGGACCGATCTTCGCCCTCAACCAGCCGAAGAACGCCAAGCTCGGCCTCGACTTCGGCTTCAACGGATGGGGCAACAAGTACCCCTTCGACAAGGACGACTTCCTGCCGGTCGGCGTCTGCCAGTACCTGAACGTCCCCCGCCAGGACGTCTCGATGATCCTCGAGGGCGGATCCGTCATCACCGACGGGCAGGGCACGCTCATCACCACCGAGGAATGCCTGCTCAACCCCAACCGCAACCCCAACATGACCAAGGCCCAGATCGAGAGCACCCTGCTCGCGGCCTACGGCGCCACCAAGGTCATCTGGCTGCCCTACGGCCTCGCCTTCGACGACATCACCAACGGGCACGTCGATCTGGTCGCCGCCTACCTCGGCCCCGCCAAGCTCCTGCTCCACACCCAGCCCGACACCGCCAACCCGAACCACGACCGGATGGAAGCCAACCGCACCGTTCTCCAGAACAGCACCGACGCCGCAGGCCGCAGCTTCCAGATCGTGGAGATGCACCACCAGCCGCAGTTCACCCACCACGGGCTGCAGGTGAAGACGTTCAGCTACACCAATTACTACGAGACCAGCGGCAACGTGGTCGTCCCCACGGCCGGTGAGTCGACGGACGCCCTCGCCCTCGCCCAGTTCCAGACGCTGTTCCCGAACAAGCAGGTCGTCGGCAAGCTCGCCCGCACCCTGGCCTGGGGCGGTGGCGGCGTGCACTGCGTGACACAGCACATCCCGGCAACGCAGTAGCGAAAGACGCGGCGCCGCGGCAGCTGTACGGGGGTCAGCTCCGCGGCGCCGTACGCGCGGACACGGCGTGCCCGGGCAGCCGCCTCCCCGGGCGCGACCCACGCAAAGGGACGTACAACGGGCGGCCGCCGAGGAAAGGAAGTGAGGGGGAAGTGCGGAATCCCCTACCGGGGCCCGCACCGTGGATTACCTTGCCCCCGTGGACCAGTTGATCCCCTCAGACCCGACGCACATAGGTCCGTACCGCCTGATCGCCCGCCTGGGCGCCGGCGGTATGGGCCTGGTCTATCTGGGCCGTTCCGAGGCCGGGCGGACCGTTGCGGTCAAGGTCGTCCAGGACGAGCACGCCCAGCACCCGGAGTTCCGCAGGCGCTTCGCCCGGGAGGTGGCGGCCGCCCGGCGGGTGGGCGGCACCTGGACGGCGGACGTGCTCGACGCCGACACCGAGGCCGCGGTGCCCTGGGTGGCGACGCAGTACATCCCGGGGCCCGACCTGACCACCGTGGTGGCCAACGACTTCGGGCCGCTGCCCGAGAACTCCGTGCGGGTGCTGGCCAACCGCCTCGCCCTCGCGCTCCAGGCGGTGCACGAGGCGGGCCTGATCCACCGGGACCTCAAGCCGTCCAACGTCCTGGTGACGGTGGACGGCCCGCGCGTCATCGACTTCGGCATCGCCCGCGCCATGGACAGCCTCGCCGGGGACAGCCTGCACACCCGCACCGGCATGCTGATCGGTTCCCCCGGCTTCATGTCGCCCGAGCAGGTACGCGGCCTCGAACTCACCCCCGCCAGCGATGTGTTCTGCCTGGGCGCCGTCCTCGTCTTCGCCGCCACCGGACGGCTGCTCTTCGGCGCCACGGAGACCGGGCTGAACGCCCACCTCTTCCGGATCGCCGAGGAGGAGGCGGATCTGGCCGGCGTACCGGAGCCGCTGCTCGATCTCGTACGCGAGTGTCTCGACAAGGACCCGGCCAAGCGGCCCACCCTCCAGCAGGTCGCGGCCCGCACGGAAGCGGACGCGGAGGGGGAGTGGCTGCCGGGCGCGGTACTGGCCCAACTCGGCCGCCATGCCGCCCAGTTGCTGGACTACGCCCCCGAAACGGCCGTAGGTGCGCCCGGTGCCGCCCCCGCCGATGCGGTGCTGTCCCCTGCGGACCCGCGCGTCCCGTCCGGTTCGCCGCAGCCGCCGTCACCCGCGATGCCCGGGTACTCGCCCACGACCCCGGAACGCTTCGTCCCCCCGCCGGGGTTCGGACCACCCCCGGGTGCGGTTCCGCACGCCTGGCCCGCCGCCCCCGTCCCGCCGCACCTCCAGGACCCTTCGCTCCCGCACCCCAGGCGCTGGTGGGGCCTGGCGGTGGTCGCCCTGGTGCAGCTGTTCGTGCTGCTCGACGCGGCGTCCCTGCACCTGGCGATGCCGGCCGTCATGGCCGACCTGAACCTGCCCAGCGACGCCCTGAGCCCGCTGTTCACCGCGTACGAACTGGCCTTCGGCGGGCTGCTGCTGCTCGGCGGGCATCTCGCGGACCTGGTGGGCCGCAAACGGATGCTGATCATCGGGCTGGCCGGCTTCGCGCTGGCCGGGGCGATCGGCGGCCTCGCCCCCACTTCCGGCGTACTGGTCGCCGCCCGCGCCCTGCAGGGCGTCTGCGCCGCACTGCTGTCGCCGGCCGCACTGGGGCTGGTGGCGGCCAACTTCACCGACCCGAAGGAACGCGGCAAGGCCTTCGGGATCTACGCCGCGGTCGCCGTCGGCGGCTCGACGGTTGGCCTGCTCGCCGGCGGATGGCTGCTCGAGACCGCGAGCTGGCGCATGTGCCTGTACGGCATGGTCCCCCTCGCCGTGATCGCCGTGATCGGTGCCGCCACCCTGGTGCACGACCGTCCGGTCCGCACCGGCCGCCGCCTCGACGCGCCGGGCCTGCTGCTCGGCTCCGGCGGCATCCTCGCCCTCGTCCACGGCCTCCACGAGACGGCCTCGGGCGGCTGGAACGACCTCCTGGTGCTGGCCCTGTTCGCGGCCGGCATCGCCCTGCTCGTGGCCTTCGCGGCGTGGCAGCGCAAGGCAGCCGACCCGCTCCTGCCGCCCTACCTCACCAGGGACCGCAACCGCCTCGGCGCCTTCCTCACACTGTCCCTGGCCGGCGCCGGCACCTTCGCCCTCTTCCCGACCCTGACCGCGTACCTGCAGATCGTCCAGGGCTACTCGCCGCTCGACGCGGCCATGGCGATCCTGCCCACGGCCGTCGCGGTCGTCATCGGCTCCACCCAGGTCTCCGCCCGCCTGCTGCACCGCGTAGCGCCACGCAACCTCATCCTGCCGGGCCTGCTGCTCACCGCGCTCGGCCTGGCGCTGCTGGCCCTCCTCACCCCCGACAGCCAGTACGCGACCCTGGTCCTGCCCGGCATGCTCCTCGCCGGCCTCGGCCTCGGCATGGCCCTGATGCCCCTGTTCTCCCTCGCCACGGCCGGCATCGCCGCACCGGACTGCGGCGGCGGCGCGGCAGCGACCGGCGCGGCCCAGCAGTTGGGCGGAACGCTCGGCGCGGCGCTGTTCAGCAGCATCCTCTCCTCGGCCATCCTCACCGGGATGCGGGCGGTACGCGGGCTCGGCTCCACCTCCGCCAACGCTGCCGGGAACGCCCAGGCCATCAACCCGCGCGGGCTTCCCCCGCTAGTGGCGCAAGCGATGACCAAGGCAACCCTGAGCGGCTACGCCACCGCCCTGTGGTGGTCCGTCGGCATCACGCTCCTCGCAGGCCTGACCGCGACCCTGCTGGTCAGGTCCACCACCCCGACGCCCCCTCAGCCCACCGGGCCGACCCTCCCGGCCCAGGGCGCGGGGGACACCCGCTGACCCTCCGTCGCTGCGCCACTCACCGGGCCCGGGACCGCGGCCCGCCGGGTGGCGCAGCGACGCGGGGGAGAACATCACGCCGCCTGCAGACCACCGCCGGCACCCGGTCCCCGCTCCCACCCTGCGGACGTACCCGCACCCGATGCCGAACGGCCAGGACCTTGCGCGTCGGGCCATCGACGCCGCGTCAGCCACGGACCCGGAAGCGCACGCCGACGATGGACCAGCGCCGGCCGCGGCACGAACGGCGCCCACACAAAAGGCCGCCGGCCGCGCCTCCCGCTGAGGGAAGAACACGGCCGACGGCCCACAGACGGCCCAGGTGCGCGGAAAGCCGCGCTGACCTGCGGCGATCTTAGATGTCGAAGTACAGCTCGAACTCGTGCGGGTGCGGCCGCAGCTGGATCGGCGCGATTTCGTTGGTGCGCTTGTAGTCGATCCAGGTCTCGATCAGGTCGGAGGTGAAGACGCCGCCCTGCTGGAGGTACTCGTTGTCGGCCTCGAGGGCGTCGAGGACGGCCGGGAGGGAGGTCGGGACCTGGGGGACGCCCGCGTGCTCCTCGGGGGCGAGCTCGTAGAGGTCCTTGTCGATCGGCTCGGCGGGCTCGATCTTGTTCTTGACGCCGTCGAGGCCCGCGAGGAGGAGGGCGGAGAAGGCGAGGTAGGGGTTCGAGGACGGGTCCGGGGCGCGGAACTCGACGCGCTTGGCCTTCGGGTTGGAACCCGTGATCGGGATGCGCATGGCCGCGGAGCGGTTGCGCTGGGAGTAGACCAGGTTGACCGGGGCCTCGAAGCCGGGGACCAGGCGGTGGTAGGAGTTCACCGTCGGGTTGGTGAAGGCCAGCAGCGAGGGGGCGTGCTTGAGGATGCCGCCGATGTAGTAGCGGGCGGTGTCCGAGAGGCCCGCGTAGCCCTGCTCGTCGTAGAAGAGGGGCGCGCCGCCCTGCCACAGGGACTGGTGGACGTGCATGCCGGAGCCGTTGTCACCGAAGATCGGCTTGGGCATGAAGGTCGCGGTCTTGCCGTTGCGCCAGGCGACGTTCTTGACGATGTACTTGAACAGCATCAGGTCGTCGGCGGCGGCGAGGAGGGTGTTGAACTTGTAGTTGATCTCCGCCTGGCCGGCCGTGCCGACCTCGTGGTGCTGGCGCTCGACCTGGAGGCCGGAGGCCTCGAGCTCGAGGGAGATCTCCGCGCGCAGGTCGGCGAAGTGGTCGACCGGCGGGGCCGGGAAGTAGCCGCCCTTGTAACGGACCTTGTAGCCGCGGTTGTCCTCGACCGCACCGGTGTTCCAGGCGCCGGCCTCGGAGTCGATGTGGTAGAAGGACTCGTTCGACTTGGTCTCGAAACGCACGCTGTCGAAGACGTAGAACTCGGCCTCGGGACCGAAGTACGCGGTGTCCGCGATGCCGGTGGAGGCGAGGTAGGCCTCGGCCTTCTTGGCGATGTTGCGCGGGTCACGGCTGTACTGCTCGCCGGTGATCGGGTCGTGGATGAAGAAGTTGATGTTGACCGTCTTGTCGCGGCGGAAGGGGTCCACGCGGGCCGTCGACAGGTCGGCGCGCAGCGCCATGTCGGACTCGTGGATGGCCTGGAAGCCGCGGATCGAGGAGCCGTCGAAGGCGAGCTCCTCGGTCGGGTCGAACGCCTTCGCCGGGATCGTGAAGTGCTGCATCACACCGGGCAGGTCGCAGAATCGGACGTCGACGAATTTGACGTCCTCGTCCGCGATGAACTTCTTGGCCTCGTCGGCGTTCTGGAACATCCCACTCCTCCTAGCCCGGTCACCGGTCGGCGGACGCGGGGTTGCCGGGGTTGCTACTCGGAGCGCGTCCAAGTGCGGTGGCGCGCTCGCCCGACCTTAGGCAGGCGGGATTTCCCAAGCATGACCCATTTGTTTCGCCGAGGTTAACCGCCGCGCGGTCGCCTTTGTCCCCCAGTGTGCGCCAAAGAGCCGCATTCCGGGCGGCACCCGGCCCCCGGCCCGGTCCCGTACCGGACCTCCGCGAAAGGAACGAATGCCGTCGCAGTACCGTGGTCGGGTGGACAACAGGCAAGCAATCGGTTCGTGGATCTCCGGGCCCCGCTCGACCGCCGAGGACATGGGCGTCGACTTCGGATACCGCGGCGAACGGCTCGGACTTCCGGAGCAGGGGCCCGGCTCGATCGCGCGGTTCGGGCGCCGGCTGGGCGCCCTGTGCATCGACTGGGCGCTGTGCATGCTCATCGCCTACGGGCTGCTCAGCGGCGGCAAGGCACAGTCGGCGAGCAACTGGGCGCTGCTGGTCTTCGCCGTGCTCAGCCTGCTGACGGTCGGCACGGTCGGCTTCACGCCGGGCAAGCGGATGCTGGGCCTGCGGGTGGTCGCCGAGGGCGGCGGTCCCCTTTCGCTGCCGCGGGTGGTGCTGCGGACCGTACTGCTGGTGGTGGTCATCCCGGCGGTGATCTGGGACCGGGACGGCCGCGGGCTGCACGACCGGCTCGCCCGGTCGGTCGAGGTGCGGATCTGAGGGGCGCGGATCTGACGGCACGGCCCGCTGCGGCCCGTCGGGTCCGCGGGCGGGGCCCGCGCCACTGGGTCGACGGCTCGCGCCCGGGCCCCGAGCGGCCCCGCCCGCACTCGTATACAGGCCGCCCCGCATACCGCCCGCACGACCCGCCTATCGCGCCACACAAAACGCCCCGGAGCCAGAGCTCCGGGGCGTCGTGATAGGTCCTGGTCGGGTCAGCGGCCCTTGCCGCCGCCCTTCGGCATGCGCATGCCCTTGGGCATCGGGCCCTTCGGGACCGGCATGTTGCTCATCAGGTCGCCGAGGGCGCGCAGCCGGTCGTTGACGGCCGTCACCTGGGCTCCGGGCAGGACGCGCGGCAGCTTCAGGAGGGTCGTACGGAGCTTCTTCAGCGGCACCTGGCCCTCGCCGTCGCCCACGATGATGTCGTGGACGGGGGCGTCGGCGACCGTGCGCGCCATCCGCTTCTTCTCCGCGGCCAGCAGGCCGCGCAGCCGGTTCGGGTTGCCCTCGCCCACCAGTACGATGCCGGCCTTGCCGACGGCACGGTGGACCACGTCCTGGCTGCGGTTCATCGCCACCGCGGGGGTGGTCGTCCAGCCGCGCCCGACGTTGTCCAGCACCGCGGCAGCCGCTCCCGGCTGGCCTTCCATCTGCCCGAAGGCAGCCCGCTCGGCGCGCCGTCCGAAGACGATCGCCATCGCGAGGAAGGCCAGTACGAAGCCCAGAATGCCCGCGTAGATGGGGTGGCCGATCGCGAAGCCGATGGCAAGGAGAACGCCGAATACGACGATGCCTACACCAGCGACGACTAGACCGACCTTGGAGTCGACCCGACGGGTCATCTTGTAGGTCAGGGCGATCTGCTTCAGCCGCCCGGTGTTCTCAGCGCCGGCAGCGCCGTCTGAGTTTGCCTTCGCCATATAGCGAAGTTTACGTGGCCTGGGGACGGCGGGTCGCCGCGGCCTCCAGTACGTACTCGGCCTCGTGCCGGTCCTTGGCGCGGCGGCGGTCCTCCAGGACCGATGTCCACGCGTTGCGGCGAGCGGTGCGCTGGCCGCCGCGCATCAGGACCGCCTCGACGGCACGCAGGGCGCCGGTGACGGAGGGGAGGGGACGGGGGGTGGCGCGGAGCGGCGCGGCCTGCATGGTGTGGACTCCCTCGGGGAGGTCGGAGGAGCGATGGCTGCGGGAGCGGTGCGTGCATCCATCGTCACGGAACGGTGTTACCAACGGATGACCTGCTGGTCAAACACCAATGAAACGTTGACGCGGCCCGCACCTCCCCCGCCTGGGGGAGTGCGGGCCGCGTCCTCACAGCATGTGCCACGATTCACAAGACGGCACGCCGGGCGGCTCAGACCGCCTGACTGGACGCCTCGACCTCGCGCCGCTCGATCGCCTGCTGGTAAAGGCGGCCGGCACGGTAGGAGGAGCGGACCAGCGGGCCGGACATGACACCCGCGTAGCCGATCTCCTCGGCCTCCTCCTTGAGCTCCACGAACTCGGCGGGCTTGACCCAGCGCTCGATCGGGTGGTGGCGCACGGAGGGGCGCAGGTACTGGGTGATCGTGATCAGCTCGCAGCCCGCGTCGTACAGGTCCTGGAGCGCCTGGCTGATCTCCTCGCGCTCCTCGCCCATGCCCAGGATCAGGTTGGACTTGGTGACCAGGCCGGCTTCGCGGGCCTTGGTGATGACCTCCAGCGACCGCTCGTAGCGGAAGCCGGGGCGGATGCGCTTGAAGATCCGCGGGACGGTCTCGACGTTGTGGGCCAGGACCTCGGGGCGTGAGGAGAAGACCTCGGCCAGCTGCTCGGGGACCGCGTTGAAGTCGGGGATCAGCAGCTCGACGCCGGTGTCCGGCATCGCGGCGTGGATCTGGCGGACCGTCTCCGCGTAGAGCCAGGCGCCGCCGTCCTCCAGGTCATCGCGTGCGACGCCGGTGATCGTGGCGTACTTCAGGCCCATCGTCTGGACGGATTCGGCCACCCGGCGGGGCTCGTCGCGGTCCAGCTCCTGCGGCTTGCCGGTGTCGATCTGGCAGAAGTCACAGCGACGGGTGCACTGGTCGCCACCGATGAGGAACGTCGCCTCGCGGTCCTCCCAGCATTCATAGATGTTGGGACAGCCCGCCTCCTGGCAGACCGTGTGCAGGCCCTCGCTCTTGACCAGGCCCTGCAGGTGGTTGTACTCGGGACCCATTTTCGCCCGGGTCTTGATCCACTCGGGCTTGCGCTCGATGGGGGTCTGGCTGTTCCGGACCTCCAGGCGCAGCATCTTGCGTCCGTCGGGTGCGACTGCGGACACGTCCGGCTCCCTACGACTTCGATTCTTCGGCGTCCACCAGGGTACGCCCGTAAATTCGCACGTTTTTACGTCATGCCCTTGCGTTACCGCTGGACGTCATGGCGTTACGTGCAGGGCAACCCCGTACGGCGGGGTCGCATTCCCGGCGACTTCGCGTCAGACCGCGCGAGGCAGGAGCTCGGCGCCTTCCAGCACGTCGCGCAGATGCTTCTCGGCCACGGGCAGCACCTCGGCGATCGTGATGTCGCGGCCCAGCTCGTTGGCGAGCGAAGCGACGCCGGCGTCACGGATACCGCACGGGACGATCTTGTCGAACGAGGTGTTGTCCGGATTCACGTTCAGCGAAAAGCCGTGCATCGTGACGCCCTTGGCGACGCGGATGCCGATCGCGGCGAGCTTGCGGTCCTCGCGGCGCTGGCCGGCGTTGGAGGGGGCGTACTCGGGGCCGTTGAGCCGCGGGTCGAACAGCTCGTCCGCCACCCGCGGGTCGAAGTCCAGGTTCAGCCCGCCCAGCGCCGCCCGCTGCTGCACCGGGTCACCCAGCACCCACACGCCGCTGCGCCCCTCGACCCGGCTGCTCTCCACGCCGAACTCGGCGCAGACCCGGATCAGGGCGTCCTCGAGGCGGCGGACATGGGCGACGACATCGACCGGGCGCGGCAGCTTCTGGATGGGGTAGCCGACCAGCTGGCCGGGGCCGTGCCAGGTGATCTTGCCGCCGCGGTCCACGTCGATGACCGGGGTGCCGTCCAGGGGCCGCTCGTCGTCGGACGTGCGCCGTCCGGCGGTGTATACGGGCGGGTGCTCCAGCAGCAGGCAGGTGTCCGGAACTTCGTCGGCGAACCGGGCGGCGTGCACCCGGCGCTGCTCCTGCCACGCGGTCTCGTAGTCCACGGCATCGGCACCGAAGCCCATATGCACAAAGCGCAGCCCCTCGGGTACGGGGGTCTCCCCCCGAGAGATCGCAGTCACGGCAGCTCCTCTTCGCACTTCCGTCTCCCGTTGCACGGTGCTGCACCAGGAGAGCCATATCGCGCCCATGCCACTGTACGACCGCCGCTCCCACAGGCTGCAGGCGGCCGGTTTCCGGGCCGCCGGCGCCCGTCCCGCCGGACCGGACGTCTCCTGCTCACACGATCGGATGAACGCGGGGCACAGGCCGTCAGAAAGGCGCCGAAGGCCGTTACATTCACGCCGTCCCACAAGGGCGAAGGAGCGTTGCCGGACAGGGTGAGCCGAGCCCGGCGGCCAGGCTCGGAAGGCAGGAGACCGGTAAAGCCGATGACGGAACGACCCCCGCAACACACGCCCAACCGCCAGCTCGCCGCGCTCATCGCCGAGGCGGGATTCTCCAACGCAGGGCTGGCCAGAAGGGTCGATCAGCTCGGCATCGAGCACGGCCTCGACCTGCGCTACGACAAGACCTCGGTGACGCGCTGGCTGCGCGGCCAGCAGCCCAGAGGCACCACCCCCGCGCTGATCGCGGAGGTGTTCACCCGCCGGCTGGGGCGCCGGCTCTCGGCGCAGGACCTCGGCCTGGACGCCTGTGCGCCGGTGTACGCCGGGCTCGAATTCGCCGCCAGCCCCAGCGAGGCGGTGGACATCGTCAGCGGCCTGTGGCGCAAGGACTCCGGCAGCCACGCCGAACTCCGCAAGATCGCCTTCACCCCGGCCGGGCTCGTGGTGCCCAGCCGGGACTGGCTGATCGGCCGCGCCGACGAACGGGTCGCCCGCGGCGAGCCCGGCGCCGACGGCAGCGGCCGCGTCCCGCTCCAGGGCGGCCGCGCGGCCGTGCCCCGCCAGCGGCGCACCGACCGCGTCGACCGCACCCCGGGCGCCCGGGTCACCTCCGGCGACATCGCCGCGCTGCGCTCTGTCGGCGAGCTGTTCCGGGCGCTGGACCACGCCTACGGCGGCGGCCACGCCCGGCAGGCCCTGGTGCGCTACCTGGAACACGAGGCCGAGCCGATGCTGCGCGGCACCTACGGCGAGGCGACCGGCCGCCGGCTCTTCGCGGCCGCCGCCGACCTGACCCGGCTGGCCGGCTGGACCTCGTACGACATCGCCGCGCACGGCCTGGCGCAGCGGTACTTCGTCCAGGCCCTGCGGCTGGCCCAGGCGGCCGGCGACCGGGCGTACGGGTCCTACGTCCTGGTGACGATGAGCCGGCAGGCCGTCTATCTGGGGCACGGCAGGGAGGCCGTCCAGCTGGCGCGGGTCGCCCAGCAGGGCGTCGGCAGCAGCGCGCCGCCGGTCGTCCAGGCGCTGCTGCACTCCGCGGAGGCGCGCGGGCACGGCCTGATGAGCGAGGTCCGGGCGTGCACGGCGGCCCTGGCCCGCGCGGAGCGGGCGCTGGAGGCCGCCCGGCCCGGGGACGACACCCCGTACTGGGCGCGGTTCTTCGACGAGGCCCAGCTGGCCGACGAGCTGGCGCACTGCCACCGCGACCTCCAGCAGTACCGCGCCGCCTCCCAGCACGCCGAGCGTTCGCTCCAGCTCCGGCCGGCCTCCTTCGCCCGCAGCCGCCTGTTCTGCCGGGTGGTGCTGGCGAGTGCCCGGCTGGGCCTGGGGGAGCTGGAGCAGGCCTGCACGCTCGGCGCCGAGGCGGCGCTCCAGGCGTCCGAAATGCGGTCCGTACGCGCCCATGAGTACGTACGGGACTTCGAGCGCCGCCTCGAGCCGTACCGCGATGCGGCGGCGGTGCGCGGGTACCGGGACCGGGTCGCGGCCATGGGGTGAGGCCCCGGCCGGCGACGCGGCTCAGGCCGCCGGGTGCAGGGTGCGCGACTCGACGACGGCCGGCAGGCCGAAGTCCCGCAGCAGGGCACGGGCGGCCCGGCGGCCCGAGTGCAGCGCCCCCTGGAGCGTGCCGGTGTCCCGGTGGTCGCCGCACACATACAGCCCCGACAGCACCCGCACCGGCCGCTGGGGATCGAACGGCGCGGGCATCGCCGGTACCGCGTAGGGATCGTGATGACCGCTCAGCAGCCGCCAGTCGTCGGTCACCGCGCCGTAGAGCTTCTCCAGCTGCGGCCGGACCGTCTTGTCCAGGACGGACAGCGGCAGGGCGGCGGCGGCGCCGAGCACGGTCGTGGTGATCAGCGAGTGGCCCGGCGGCGTGCGCGAGGGATCGATGGCCCCGGCCGCGTAGGTGTGCGCCACCGGGCCGTCCGTCGGAAGGATCAGCGCCGTGTCGCGGGAGGGGGCCAGGCCGTTGCGCGGGCCCGGGGCGGTGCCCGTCGTGTGGTGCAGCACGGTCACCGGGTGGAAGGCGGGCACCCGCAGCCCCGGCAGCAGCTCGGCCGCGTCATGCGCTCCGGTCGCCACCAGGACGGCGCGGCAGGCGAGGGCCCCGTGTTCGGCGGTGCCGACGCTGGTGGTGGAGACGGAGGTGGCGCGGACGGACGTACGGACCGTGCCGGGGGGCAGGGCGGCGGCGAGGAGTTCGGGGACGGCACAGGCGCCGCCGGCCGGCAGGGCCAGGCGGCCCTCGGCGAAGTCGCGCAGTACCCGGGCGGCCGCGCGACTGGAGCCGCGCAGCCGGGGGTCGCAGGTCAGCGCGGCGAGCAGCGGCCGCAGAAACGCGTCCTGAGGGCGCGGGGGGAAGCCGGGGCGGCCCGCCAGGGTGTCAGCCACCGGGCGGTCGGCGGGCGTTGAGGAGGTGGCGCGTGAAAGGGCGCGCGCCGCATACAGTGCGCCCCTTGTGCTCCGGGGCGAGCTGATGCGCTGCGCCCGCTGGCCGTTGTGCAGACACAGACCGGGCGCGAACGGCCGCAGCGCCAGCGCCCCGAGGCCGGGCGTACGGCGCAGCTCGCCGATGGAGACCGCGAGCGGGCGGCCGCTCCTGTCCAGCCGGAAGCCGTCGACTTCCTCGGTGGCGGCCCGGCCCCCGACCCGTGGCGCGGCCTCCAGCACGGTGACCGACACTCCGGCGCCGGTCAGATGGCGGGCGGCGGCGAGGCCGGCCGTGCCGGCTCCCACGATGACGACGTCCACGGTCGATGCGGTGCGCGGCACGGGGCCCTCCCGGGGGGTCTGTCCCGGCGGTGGCGGCACCGGTGTGGTGTCCGGTGCCGCCGTGCGGGAAGCCGGTGGTCTGTGCCGGGACCTTAGGGAGGGGGCGGGGGGACGCGACAGGGGGCGTCCGGGGCGCGCCGTTGCGTTGCCTTACACGGTGCACGGTGCCCGGTGCGTGGTGGTGCGGCGCCGGGCGGTGGCGGTCACGCGGCGCGTACGGCGTCCATGATGCGGGGGTGGGTGAAGGCGAAGCCGGAGTCCAGCAGGCGGCGGGGGATGATGCGCTGGCTGGCCAGGACGTCGTCGGCGAACTCGCCCAGGGCGACCCGCAGTACGGGTGCCGGGACCGTGAAGAGGGTGGGGCGGTGCAGGAATTTGCCCATCACCGCGGTCGCTTCCCGGTTGGTGACCGGCTCGGGGGCGGTGAGGTTGACGGGGCCGGTGAGGGACTCGGTGTCGATGAGGTGGCGGAGCGCGGCGATGTGGTCCTGGAGGGAGATGAAGCTCCAGTACTGGCTGCCGTCGCCCAGCCGGCCGCCCAGGCCCAGCCGGAAGACCGGGAAGAGCTTCCCCCAGGCGCCGCCCGAACGCCCCACGACCAGGCCGGTGCGGGCGAAGACCGTACGGATGCCCGCTTCCCGGGCGGGCCCGGCGGCGTCCTCCCAGGCGACGCAGACGTCCGGCAGGAAGCCCGTACCGGGCGCCCCGGACTCGTCCGTACGCCGGTCGCCGGTGTCGCCGTAGTAGCCGATGGCGCTGCCGCACACAAAGACGCGGGGCGGGGCGTCCAGCGACGCGAGGGCGGTGGCGAGGGCCTTGGTTCCCAGGACGCGGCTGTCGCGGATCTCGCGTTTGTACGCCGCCGTCCAGCGGTGGTCGCCGACCCCGGCGCCCGCCAGATGGACCACCGCCTCGCAGCCCGCGAGCCCGGCCACATCGACCTCCTGGCGCCGGGGGTCCCAGCGCACCTCGTCGGCGGCCGCGGGCGGGCGCCGCACGAGCCGGACGACGTCGTGCCCGTCCGCCCGCAGCGAGCGAACGAGTTCCGTGCCGATGAGACCGGTCGAGCCGGTGATCGCGATCCGCATGGGGCCCATACTGCCCGCCGGGGCGGGGGAGGGGCCGCACGCGGGATGCTGCGCGCCCCTATGGCTTGAAACGGTCCCAGAGCTGGGGGAAGCGCTCCGCCAGGGTCTCGTCGTCGTCGAAGTCGAGGTAGGTGCCGAGCGGTTCACGGGGCGGCGGCGGCAGGCCGAGGTCGGGCATCACCACGCCGGTCAGCCGCTCGTACGCCTCGTCGGCCGCATAGCCCAGCTCCTCCGCGTCGCCGTCCACCTCCTCGTCGAAGTCCTCCACGAGCTCGGCGAGGTGGTCCGGGTTGTGCAGCGCGCCCTCGAAGACCTCCCGGCCCTGGCCGATCAGCCAGCAGCGGAAGTAGTCGAAGGCGTCGTCGCTGGCGCCGTCCAGCATCACCGCGGCCGCGGCCCACAGATCCCAGGAGTACGCGCGGTTGTAGCGGGACTCGAAATGGCGGGCGAAGTCCGTGACGGCGTCCGGGTCCAGCCCGATCAGCCGCTCGACCAGGGCGTCGGCCTGCTCCTCGGGGTCGCCCTCGGCGGCCTCGCGGGAGGCGTCGATGAGCTCCCAGAACTCCGTCTCGTCCATCACCGCTCCAGCATCGGCCCTGGCGCAGCGCCGCGCACGCGGAGTCCCCCGGATGCGACGCGGTTGTTACCCGACCGGTGACGGCACGTCTGTTGACGGCCCGGTGACGGGACGTCCGCCAGGGGGCGCGGGCGCGGACCCGGTGGCCGCCCGTCCGGGCCCGCGGCCCGTCCTACGGCCGTCGTGTGACCGTCTCAAGAATCACTCGTTGGAAGGCGTGCAACGACCATCCGCGGTATTTCCCCCCATACGCGAAGGGCTGTTTCAGGCCATGCCCATGGACGAAAGAACTCGGGCCGATGTCGAGCGGGCCGAGGCGGCCATCGTCGAGCACTATCCGCGGCTGGTCCGCCTCGGCTACCTCGTACTGCCGCCGTCGATGGGCCGCCACCGCCGGGTCCTGGCCGCACACGGCCTGGTACAGCGGGCGCTGCCACGGGCCGGCCGGCGCGGCCGGGACCGCGGCGCCCTGCCGGCCCAGCGCGGCCCGGAGACCGCATCCGGCTACGAGCTGGTGCGGCTGCGCACCCTGCGGCTGGCGCTGGCGTACGAGGACCGGCCCGCCCGGCCGCTGCCCGCGGTGCCCCTCGTCTGGGGACTGCGGCTCTTCCCCCGGGCCGGCGGCGCCGATGAACTCGCCCTGGACCAAGCGCTGTCCGCCGTACCCGCCCCCGTACGGGCCGCCGTCGGGCTCTGGCACCTGGAAGGGCTCGACCGGGACGCCGCCCGCGCCGTCCTGGCGGCGGCCGGGGTCGGGGACCCGGACGTGGCGCAGCGGGCCGCCGGCCTGCTGGACCGGGCCACCGGCGCGGGCGCCGCGGCGCTGCTGAACTCCGGGGAGTTCGACCCGTGCACGGTGCAGACCCGGCCCACGGACCTGCTGCGCCGCCGCCAGCGGGTACGGGCCTCGGTCGCGCTGGCGGCCGCACTGGCGGCCGGTACCGCAGTGGCGGGAGTGGCGGGCGGCGACGACACCCGGCCGCGGCACGAGACCGTCGCGCAGCAGGCGCTGGACCCGGCCCGGCTGCTGCGCACCCCCAACGACCGGTGGGCCGACACCTCCCGGGTGGACTTCACCGCCTGGCCGCCCCGCGGACGGCAGGCCGGCGACCGGGAGCTGCTGGGGCGGGCGCTACGGGTCTGGGCCACGCCGCCCGCCGGAACGCGGATCACCGCATCCGCCGGGACGTCCACCAGACCGCCGGACCAGCCGCCCCGCCTCCTGTACGCGGGCCTGATCGACAACGTCATGGTGGTGGTCTTCCACGACGGCGACCGGCTGGTGCGCTACGCCGAGCCGGCGGACACCACGCCCACGCTGCATTTCGCGCGGGTCGACAACGCGGACCTGACGACCGGCGGCGCGCTGGTGATCGGGCGCGGAAACGGCTGGATGCGCTATCTGCTCGCACCCTGGGTGTCGGACATCACCGCCCTGGATCTGCTCGCGCCCGACGCCCCGGGCCGCGGGCTGCATCTCGCCCCCGACGGGGTCACCGACCGGATCCCGACGCCGCCCGGGGACGGCGGCGACTGCGGGACCTGGCCGGCGGCCCGGCTGCGCTCCTCGACGCGGATCGCGGAGAACCGCGCCTTCCTGCTGACCGACCTCGGGGACCTCGCGCCCGTCCATCTGACGTACCGGCCCGCGCTCCCGGGCGCCGCCGGGCCGGGCGAGGCCGGCGACGCCCCCGCGCTGCGGAGCTGGGCCCGTAGCGCCTGCTCGCTGCGCTCGCTGCGGGGCGCGGGCGTGCGGTCCGTCAACAACTGGGCGTACGCCGAACAGCGCCTCCCGGAGGCCGGGGGACCCGGCGCCACCTGGGTCTGCAACCGTGCCGACACCTGGCGCGGTCCCGGCCGGATCACCGTGCAGTTCCAGCCACCCGCCGCCCGTCCGGCGGACCCCGGGCGCACCGCCGGACGCGCCGCCGACACCGCGGCCTGCAGCCCCTACGGGCGCCCGGTGGTCGGCGAGGTCCGCTGGCAGGCGAAGTCCGGGAAGTGGTACCTGCTCGCCGCGGGCAGCCCAGGAATCGGCGGGATCGACGTCACGGGCGGCGTACGGGCCGGCGCCAAGGGGGCCACGCTCGCCGTACCGGCTCCGCAGGGTGCGCCGGCCGAGGTGTCGGGGCGGCTGGCGGACGGGGGGAACGTGCGGGCGCTGCGGCCGTAGCGGCGGCATGGGGGAGGCCGAGATCGAGGGGCCTTGCGTTCCCCGGTGAGGGCGACGGCAGATGACGAGAACCCGCGGGGAAACCCGACAGTAGGTGTCCGGATTCGCTGTCAGGGTCGCGCTGTACGCAGAGGTACGGCGGCGCGCCGGCGACGGGCGCGCCCGGTGATGAGGAGTGGCGACATGACGGGACAGCACGAACGGGCCGTGGCGGGGGACCTGACCGGCAAGGTGGTGCTGGCCGCCGGGGCGACCCGGGGCGCGGGGCGGGCGATGGCCGTGGAACTGGGCCGGGCCGGCGCGCTGGTGTATGTGACGGGACGGACCACCCGGGAGCGGGTCAGCGAGGTCGGCCGGCCGACGGAGACCATCGAGCAGACCGCGGAGCTGGTGACCGCGGCGGGGGGCACCGGCATCGCCGTACCGACCGACCATCTGGAGCCGGCGCAGGTCAAGGCGCTGGTCGAGCGCATCGACCGGGAGCAGGGGCGGCTGGACGTCCTGGTCAACGGCCTGTGGGGCGGCGACCATCTGCTGGAGTTCGACACCAAGCTCTGGGATCTCGATCTGGCCGGCGGACTGCGGATGTTCCGCCTCGGCGTCGACAGCCACATCATCACCGGCCATTTCGCGCTGCCGCTGCTGATCCGGCGGCCCGGCGGACTGGTGGTCGAGATCACCGACGGCACCGCCGCCTTCAACCGCACCTACCGCGGCAACCTCTGCTTCGACCTCGCCAAGAACGCCCCGCACCGCATCGCCTTCGGACTCGCCGCCGAGCTCGAGGAGTACGGCGGCACGGCCGTCTCGCTCACCCCCGGCTTCCTGCGGTCCGAGGCGATGCTGGAGCACTTCGGTGTGACGGAGGAGAAATGGCGCGACGCCGTGGCCAAGGAGCCGCACTTCGCCATCGCCGAATCGCCGGCCCTGATCGCCCGCGCCGTGCGGGCGCTGGCCGCCGACCCGGACAGGGGGCGCTGGAGCGGACAGTCGCTCTCCAGCGGCCAGTTGGCGAAGGAGTACGACTTCACCGACACGGACGGCTCCCGGCCGGACTGCTTCCGCTACTTCGAGGAGGTGGTCTTCGGCGGGAAGGCGGAGACGGCGGCGGACTATCGGTAGGGCGCAATTCGCGGCGGTCACCGGCGGGCACCGGCGGGCACCGGCGGGCGCACGCGGGAACGCACGCGTGCGGCCGGAACGGCTACGCGTACAGCGCGGCCGTCCGGCGGGCGGCCGCCGCGAGCCGCTCGCGCAGCCCGGGGGGCGCCAGCACCTCGCCCTCCGGGCCGAGCGCCAGCAGCTGGGCGTAGGCGACCTCGGCGGACTCCACGGCCAGGGTGACGGTCAGCCGCCCGTCGTCGTCGGGCCCGCCCGCCGCCCGGGCCTCGGCTATCGCCTCCCGGGCCGCCGCGCGCTCGGCGACGTACGGCAGCTGGAGCGCGCCGCGCGGGGAGAGCCGCAGGACCACCTCCTCGTGCAGGATCGAGCGGGCGAACTCCGCCGCCCGCTCGGCCCAGAACGCGGGCAGATCGAACTCCTCGTCCCGGTCGAAGCGTTCGTCCCCGGCCTCGACGGCGGCGAAGCGATCGACCCGGTAGACCCGATAGCCCCGGGAGCCGTCCTCGGCCCGCGCCGCCAGATACCAGACCCCCGCCTTCAGCACGAGGCCGTACGGCTCCAACTCCCGCCGCACCTCGGTGTCCTTGCGGAGGTAGCGCGCGCTGATGCGGCGGTCGTCCCAGACCGCGCCGGCGAGGGCGGGCAGCAGGGCGGGGGTCTCGGGCTCCTGATACCAGGCGGGCGCGTCGAGGTGGAAGCGCTGGGCGGCGCCCGCGGCGGCGTCCCGCAGCTCGGGCACCAGGGCGGCGCAGACCTTGAGACGGGCGGCGGAGGCGGCATCGGCGAGGCCCATCTCGCGCAGCGCGGAGGGCACTCCGGACAGGAAGAGCGCCTCCGCCTCGCTGCGTCCCAGCCCCGTGAGGCGGGTGCGGTAGCCGCCGACCAGGCGGTAGCCACCGGCCCGGCCGCGGTCGGCATAGACGGGCACACCGGCCTCGGAGAGCGAGAGGACGTCGCGGGCGACCGTGCGCTCGGAGACCTCCAGCTCGCGTGCCAGCTCGGCGGCCGTCATCGACGGCCGCGACTGGAGCAGGAGCACCATCTTGATCAGCCGGGCAGCACGCATACCTTCATCATGCCGGGCGCCACTGACAACGCCCCGCGCAGCGGCCCGACCACGCGCTGACGACGCCACGCGCTGACGACGCCACCCGCCAACGACGCCGGCGCAGCAAAAACCGGCCCGGCCGAGTCAGGGCATGGCCGGCCGGGCCGGTGGGTTCCCGTGCGAAGGCCCCGGGCGCGGGAAGGTGGCCTCCGCACGGGAGTCGGGGGAGCCCCGCAAGGGGCTCTGTGGGGCGGGCCCGTGGGCCCGCGGGGCGGGCGGCGCCCGGTGTCGGCCGGGGCCGCCCGCGTCTCATCGGCCGTGGGCCGGAGGGCGCCGGGCCGCGGGCCTCACAGCCCGTACCGCGCCCGGGCCTCCTTGACCGTCTCCGGCTTGACCTCGCCCCGGCGGGCCAGCGCGGCCAGCGTCTGGACGACCACCGACTGCGCGTCGACACCGAAGTGCCGGCGGGCCGCGTCGCGGGTGTCGGAGAGGCCGAAGCCGTCGGTGCCGATGGAGACCCAGTCCTGCTCGACCCAGGGGGCGATCTGGTCCGGAACGGCCCGCATCCAGTCGCTGACCGCGACCACCGGGCCGGGGGCGCCGGCCAGCGCGCGGGTCACATACGGGACCCGGTCCTCGCCGTCCAGGCGGGCGGCGTCGCACTCCAGGGCGTCGCGGCGCAGCTCGCCCCAGGAGGTCGCGGACCATACGTCGGGGGCCACGTCCCAGTCCTCGGCGAGCAGCCGCTGCGCCTCCAGGGCCCAGTGGATCGCCGTGCCGGAGGCCAGCAGCTGGGTGCGCGGGGCCTCGGCGGTGGCGCCGGCGGCTTCCTTGAAGCGGTAGAGGCCCTTGAGGATGCCCTCTTCGACGCCCTCGGGCATGGCCGGCTGCTGCTTGGGCTCGTTGTAGACGGTGAGGTAGTAGAAGACGTTCTCGCCGGTGGGGAATTCAGCTGTCTCGCCGTACATCCGGCGCAGACCGTCCTTGACGATCACCGCGATCTCGTACGCGAAGGCCGGGTCGTAGTTGAGCGACGCCGGGTTCGTGGACGCGATCAGGTGCGAGTGGCCGTCGGCGTGCTGCAGGCCCTCACCGGTCAGCGTCGTACGGCCCGCGGTGGCGCCGACGATGAAGCCCTTGCCGAGCTGGTCGGCGAGCTGCCACATCTGGTCGGCGGTGCGCTGCCAGCCGAACATCGAGTAGAAGATGTAGAAGGGGATCATCGGCTCGCCGTGGGTCGCGTACGACGTGGCGGCGGCGATGAAGTCGGCCATGGCGCCGGCCTCGGTGATCCCCTCGTTGAGGATCTGGCCGTCGGTGGCCTCCTTGTAGTACATCAGCTGGTCGCGGTCGACCGGCTCGTACGTCTGGCCCTTCGGCGAGTAGATGCCGGCCGAGGGGAACAGCGACTCCATACCGAAGGTACGGGCCTCGTCCGGGACGATCGGCACCCAGCGGCGGCCGGTCTCCTTGTCCCGCATCAGGTCCTTGACCAGGCGGACGAAGGCCATGGTGGTGGCCATCTCCTGCTTGCCGGAGCCCTTCTGGAGCGCCTTGTAGGCGCGGTCGTCGGGCTGCGGCAGCGCGGCCGAGGCGTGGCTGCGGCGGGCCGGGGCCGGACCGCCGAGCGCGGCGCGGCGCTCCTGGAGGTAGCGGACCTCGGGGGAGTCGGCTCCCGGGTGGCCGTACGGTACGAGCTCCTCGTCCAGCTTGGAGTCCGGGATGGGAAGGTCGAGCAGATCGCGCATCGCGCGGAACTCCTTGCCCGACAGCTTCTTCATCTGGTGGTTGGCGTTCTTGGACTCGAAGCCGGGGCCGAGGGTGTAGCCCTTGACGGTCTGGGCGAGGATCACGGTCGGCGCGCCCTTGAACCCGACGGCCGCCTTGTACGCCGCGTACACCTTGCGGGCCTCGTGGCCGCCGCGGGAGGTGTGGAAGCACTCGGAGATCTTCGCGTCGGTCAGGACCTTCGCCATCTCGGCGAGGGCCGGCTCGGCGCCGAAGAAGTGCTCGCGGATGTAGGCGACGTCGCGGGTGGCGTACGTCTGGAACTGCGCGTCCGGCACCTGGCGCAGCCGGCGGACCAGCGCGCCGGCGGTGTCGAGCTGGAACAGCTCGTCCCAGGCCGAGCCCCACAGCGACTTGACGACGTTCCAGCCGGCGGCGCGGAACTGCGACTCCAGCTCCTGCACGATCTTGAAGTTGGCGCGGACCGGACCGTCCAGGCGCTGCAGGTTGCAGTTGATGACGAAGGTCAGGTTGTCCAGGCCCTCGCGGCCGGCCAGCGCGAGGGCGGCGGTCGACTCGGGCTCGTCCATCTCGCCGTCGCCCAGGAACGCCCAGACGTGCGAGTTGGCGGTGTCCTTGATGCCGCGGCCCTGGAGGTAGCGGTTGAAGCGGGCCTGGTAGATCGCCGACAGCGGGCCGAGGCCCATGGAGACGGTCGGGAACTCCCACAGCCACGGCAGCCGCCGCGGGTGCGGGTAGGAGGGCAGGCCCTTGCCGCCGGACTCCTGGCGGAAGTGGTCGAGGTGGTCCTCGGTGAGGCGGCCGTCGAGGAAGGCGCGGGCGTAGATGCCGGGGGAGGCGTGGCCCTGGATGTAGAGCTGGTCGCCGCTGCCGTCGCCCTCCTTGCCGCGGAAGAAGTGGTTGAAGCCGGTCTCGTACAGCCAGGCCGCGGACGCGAAGGTCGCGATGTGGCCGCCGACGCCGAACCGCGAGCCGCGGGTGACCATCGCCGCCGCGTTCCAGCGGTTCCAGGCGGTGATCCGGGCCTCCATCGCCTCGTCGCCCGGGAAGGCGGGCTCGGCGCGGGTCGGGATGCTGTTGACGTAGTCCGTCTCCAGGGGCGCGAGCCCGGGGGCACCGTTGTGCTCCAGGGCGCGGCGCATCAGATACGCGGCGCGGTGCGGGCCCGCGGCCTTGGTGACGGCGTCAAGGGATTCGCGCCACTCGGCGGTCTCCTCGGGGTCCCGGTCCGGGAGCTGGTCGAGCTGGCTGTACGGCAGGCGTACGGGTTCGGGCATGGGTGGCCCCTTTCCGGACGGTGGGTCGGGAGTGCGAGTGGTGCTTGGCAGGCAGGGGTGTCGCGCCCCGAGAGACGACGATACGCCCCTGATCGATGATCGATCAACGCTCCGCGCGGGAATAACCGCAGGTCGGCACGGCGTGCCGCACATTTCGGCACGCGGTGCCAGTCAAAAAGAGGGCTGAGCGCCGGCCGGAGAGGGGGCGCGACGGCACTCGGAATCGGTGCCCGGGCCAACGAAAAGCGGGGCGCCGGAGGCTTCCTCCGATACGCCCCGCGGGCCCCGCCGAAACGCCCTCAGACCCTCGGCGCGCAGCTCAGCACGTGTGCCTTGAGCAAGGTGCCGATCTTCGGATCGCGCCGCCGGAACGCGTCCACGATCTCCTGGTGGTCCTGCGCATGCGACCGCGGCTCCGGGCTGAACCAGCGGATGGACAGTGTCGTCCAGACCTCGATGCCCAGCGATTCCCAGGTGTGCAGCAGAACGGCGTTGCCGGCCGCCTGCACGATCTCCCGGTGGAAGGCCACCGTGTGCCGCACCTGAGCCTCCCCGTCCCCCGTCCGGTCGGCCTCCCGCAGCGCCGCCACCTCGCGCTCCAGGGCCGCCGTGTCGTCCGCCAGCCGGCCCGCCGCCAGCTCCGCCGCCACCTGCTCGAGCCCGGCCCGTACGGGGTAGCTCTCCTTGAGGTCGTCCGCGGTCAGGTTCCGGACCCGCACGCCCTTGTTCGGCGCCGACTCGATCAGCTGCAGCGACTCCAGCTCCCGCAGCGCCTCACGGACCGGCGTCTGGCTGACCTCCAGCTCCACGGCGATCCGGCGCTCCACGATCCGCTCGCCCGGCTGCCAGCGGCCGCTGACGATCCCCTCGAGGATGTGCTCGCGGATCTGCTCGCGCAGCGAATGGACGACGGGCGGGGTCATGAGGTGCTCCTTCAGAGCGGGTGGTGGCGAGCGGGGCCGAGGGGGCCATTATCCGGGAGGCCCGGCGGATCGGGCAGAAGGCAAAGAGGACAGCGCCGGTCAGGGCCGGTCGGAGCGGGTCAGGGACGCGCAAAGGGGCCGGCCCCGGCTCGTGAGAACCGGGGCCGACCCCTGGCGCACCTAAGGCTTGCCCGCCGGACTCAGAGACCGATCTCGGTCTCGAACTCGGCGGCCTCCAGGATCTGCTTGACCGTGGTCAGGTAGCGGGCGGCGTCGGCGCCGTCCACCAGACGGTGGTCGTAGGAGAGCGCGAGGTAGGTCATGTCGCGCACCGCGATGGTCTCGCCGAGGTCCGGGTGGTTGATGACCACCGGGCGCTTGACGGTGGCACCGATGCCCAGGATGCCGACCTGGTTCGGCGGCACGATGACCGTGTCGAACAGCGCGCCGCGCGAGCCGGTGTTGGAGATGGTGAAGGTCGCGCCGGACAGCTCGTCCGGAGTGATCTTGTTCCCGCGGACCTTGCCCGCCAGCTCCGCCGTCTTGCGGGCGATACCGGCGATGTTGAGGTCGCCCGCACCCTTGATGACCGGGGTCATCAGGCCCTTCTCCGCGTCCACCGCGATACCGACGTTCTCGGTGTCGAAGTAGGTGATGGTGCCCTCGTCCTCGTTGATCCGGGCGTTGACGACCGGGTGGGCCTTCAGCGCCTGGACAGCGGCCTTGACGAAGAACGGCATCGGGGAGAGCTTGACGCCCTCACGCTGCGCGAAGGCGTCCTTGGCCTGGTTGCGCATCCGCATGATCTTGGTGATGTCCACCTCGACCACGGAGGTCAGCTGCGCCTGGCCGTGCAGGGCCTTCATCATGTTGTCGCCGATGACCTTGCGCATCCGCGGCATCTTGACGGTCTGACCGCGCAGCGGGGACACCTCGAGGGCCGGGGCCTTCGAGACCGCGGCGGCCGGGGCGGCAGCCGGAGCGGCGGCCTTGAGGGCCTCCGCGGCGGCGATGACGTCCTGCTTGCGGACCCGGCCACCGACACCGGTGCCCTTGACCGTGGCGAGGTTGACGCCGGTCTCCGCGGCGAGCTTGCGCACCAGCGGGGTGACGTACGCGGCCTCCTCACCCGCGGCCGGAGCCGGGGTGACGGGGGCCGGGGCGGCAACCGGAGCCGGCGCGGGGGCCGGGGCGGGCGCGGGAGCCGGGGCCGGAGCGGCCGGCGCGGGAGCCGGAGCGGCGGCGGCCGGAGCCGGAGCCGGGGCGGGCGCCGGGGCGGCGGGCGCGGGGGCCGGAGCGGCCGGAGCCGGGGCGGCGGCCGGAGCCGCGGCCCCCTGGCTGGCAGAGCCGATCACGGCGAGCTTGGCGCCGACCTCGGCGGTCTCGTCCTCGCCGACCACGATCTCCAGCAGCGTGCCGGAGACCGGCGCCGGGATCTCGGTGTCGACCTTGTCGGTGGAGACCTCCAGCAGCGGCTCGTCGGCCGAGACCTCCTCGCCGACCTCCTTCAGCCAGCGGGTGACGGTGCCCTCGGTGACGCTCTCACCGAGCGCGGGGAGGACGACATCGGTGCCCTCGGCGCCACCCGCGGGGGCGGCGGCGGGGGCGGGAGCCTCGGCCGCGGGGGCCGGGGTGGGCTCGGGCTGCGGCTGGGCCGCGGGGGCCTCAGCAGCGGCCGGGGCGGGGGCAGCAGCAGGCGCGCCCGTGCCGTCGTCGATGAGGGCCAGCTCGGCGCCGACCTCCACCGTCTCGTCCTCGGCGACCTTGATGGAGGCCAGGACGCCTGCGGCCGGCGCCGGGATCTCGGTGTCAACCTTGTCGGTCGACACCTCGAGCAGCGGCTCGTCGGCCTCTACGCGCTCACCCTCGGCCTTCAGCCAGCGGGTGACGGTGCCCTCGGTGACGCTCTCGCCGAGCGCCGGCAGGGTTACGGAAACCGCCATGGTTTCTGTTGCTCCTATCGAATGTGCGGATGTGGTCGCGCCCGGGACTGGGGTCAGTCGTGGGAGTGGAGAGGCTTCCCGGCCAGCGCCAGGTGGGCCTCGCCGAGAGCTTCATTCTGCGTCGGGTGCGCGTGTACGAGCTGCGCAACCTCGGCCGGCAGGGCCTCCCAGTTGTAGACCAGCTGGGCCTCGCCGACCTGCTCGCCCATACGGTCACCGACCATGTGGACGCCGACCACGGCACCATCCTTGACCTGGACGAGCTTGATCTCGCCCGTGGTCTTGAGGATCTTGCTCTTGCCGTTGCCCGCCAGGTTGTACTTGAGAGCGACGACCTTGTCGGCGCCGTACAGCTCCTTGGCCTTGGCCTCGGTGATACCCACCGAAGCGACCTCGGGGTGGCAGTACGTCACGCGCGGCACGCCGTCGTAGTCGATCGGCACGGTCTTGAGACCGGCCAGCCGCTCCGCCACCAGCATGCCCTCGGCGAAGCCGACGTGCGCGAGCTGGAGGGTGGGGACGAGGTCACCGACGGCCGAGATGGTCGGCACGTTGGTCTGCATGTACTCGTCGACCAGGACGTAGCCGCGGTCCATCGCGACGCCCTGCTCCTCGTAGCCCAGGCCCGCCGAGACCGGCCCGCGGCCGATCGCGACCAGGAGCACCTCGGCCTCGAAGGTCTTGCCGTCGGCGAGGGTCACCTTGACGCCGTCGGCGGTGTACTCGGCCTTGTCGAAGAAGGTGCCGAGGTTGAACTTGATGCCGCGCTTGCGGAAGGCCCGCTCCAGCAGCTTGGAGCTGTTCTCGTCCTCGACCGGGACGAGGTGCTTGAGGCCCTCGACGATGGTCACGTCGGTACCGAAGGACTTCCACGCCGAGGCGAACTCGACGCCGATCACGCCGCCGCCCAGGACGATCGCGGACTTCGGCACGCGGTCCAGCTTGAGCGCGTGGTCCGAGGAGATGATGCGGTTGCCGTCGATCTCCAGGCCCGGCAGCGACTTCGGCACGGAGCCGGTCGCCAGCAGGACGTGGCGGCCCTGGATGCGCTGGCCGTTCACATCGACGGAGGTCGGGGAGGACAGCCGGCCCTCACCCTCGATGTAGGTCACCTTGCGGGAGGCGATCAGGCCCTGCAGGCCCTTGTACAGGCCCGAGATGACCTCGTCCTTGTACTTGTGGACCGCCTCGATGTCGATGCCCTCGAAAGTGGCCTTGACACCGAACTGCTCGCTCTCGCGAGCCTGGTCGGCGATCTCACCGGCGTGCAGCAGAGCCTTGGTGGGGATGCAGCCGTTGTGCAGGCAGGTACCGCCGACCTTGCCCTTCTCGATCAGGGCGACGTCCAGGCCCAGCTGCGCCCCGCGCAGGGCAGCGGCGTAACCACCGCTACCGCCTCCGAGGATCACTAGGTCGAAAACGGTGCTGGCGTCGTTCGCCACGTCACGTCCTCCATGCATGGGTACGCCGGAGCCGGTCTCCAATGACCGGACGGCGGCTGTGGTTCGGCCGCTTGAATTTCGGCCCTGGGTAAGGGGGGCCCTGTCCTGCCGAGAACCCATCTTCGCACTTGTTGAACACGGACGGGACGGCGGGCCGGGCTCGGGGGCGGCCGATGGGCCACCCCAAGGGGGTTACCGGGGCGTACGGACGTACGGATTTCGTTGAGGGCGAACGGATCCGAGCGGGGCCCGTACGGGAGAGAGGAAACGCACACCTACGGCCCCGGGCGGTGAGCCCGGGGCCGTACGGACATAAACAGGCAAAGCGAGACGGCGGGCGAGCCGCTCAGCCGAGGTCGCCCGCGGCGGTCCGCTCCGCCAGCCGCACCAGGGTGCGCACCGCGGAACCCGTGCCGCCCTTGGGGGTGTACCCCCAGGGTGCGCCCTCGTGGAAGGCCGGGCCCGCGATGTCCAGGTGGGCCCACGGGATGCCCTCGCCGACGAACTCCTTCAGGAAGAGCCCGGCGACCAGGCCGCCGCCCATCCGCTCGCCCATGTTGGCGATGTCGGCGACCGGCGAGTCCATGCCCTTGCGCAGGTGGGCGGGCATCGGCATCGGCCAGGACTGCTCGCCGACCTCCTCCGCGATCTCGTGGATCGAAGTACGGAAAGCGTCGTCGTTCGCCATGATCCCGAAGTGGCGGTGGCCCAGCGCCAGCACCATCGCGCCGGTCAGCGTCGCCACGTCCACGATCGCGTCCGGCGACTCCTCCGAGGCGCGGGTGAGCGCATCGGCCAGGACCAGGCGGCCCTCGGCGTCGGTGTTGAGGACCTCGACGGTCTTGCCGCTGTACATGGTCAGCACGTCGCCGGGGCGGGTGGCGGAGCCGGAGGGCATGTTCTCGGCGAGCGCCAGCCAGCCGGTGACATTCACCTCCAGGCCCAGCTTGGCGGCGGCCACGACCGCGGCGAAGACGGCGGCGGCGCCGCTCATGTCGCACTTCATGGTCTCGTTGTGGCCGGCCGGCTTGAGCGAGATGCCGCCCGAGTCGTACGTGATGCCCTTGCCGACCAGCGCGAGGGTCTTGGTCGCCTTGGCGTGCGTGTGCGCGATCCGCACCAGCCGCGGCGGGGCCTCGGAGCCCTGGCCGACGCCCATCAGACCGCCGTAGCCGCCCTTCTTCAGCGCCTTCTCGTCCAGCACCTCGACCTTGAGGCCGAACTCCTTGGCCGCGGCCTGCGCCTCGGCCGCGAACGACTTCGGGTCGAGGCCGTTGGAGGGGGTGTTGATCAGGTCACGGGCGCGGTTGATCTCCGCGGCCAGCGCCTGGGCGCGCTCGGCGGCGGCCTTGAACTCCTTGTCGCGCGGCTTGGTGCCGAGGATCGCCGCCTCGCCGAGCGGCGCCGACTTGGCGTCGTTCTTCTTCGCGCCCTTGCCGTTGCCGTTGCTGCGGTACGCGGTGAAGGTGTACGCGCCGAGCAGCGCGCCCTCCGAGACCGCGGCGGCCGCCTCGGCGTCCTCGACGGGCAGCGCGAAGCCGGCCTTCTTGCTGCCGGTCAGCGCGCGGGCGGCGCTGCCCGCGGCGCGCCGCAGCGTCTCGCTGCCGTAGCCGTCGCCCTTGGCCGGGGCCTCGCCCAGGCCGACCGCCAGCACGACCGGAGCCTTGAGGCCGTCGGCGGCGGGCAGCTTGGTCACCTCGCCCTCGGCACCGCTCGCGCCGAGGGTGTCCAGCACGGCGGCGAGCTTGCCGCCGAAGGCCTTGTCCACGGCCTCGGCGCCGAGGGCGACAACGACGCCCTTGGGGCCCTTGGCCACGCCGACGACGACGGCATCCGCACGCACCGTTGCGGCGGAAGAAGTACTGAGGGTCAGTGCAGTCACGGTGATGAGAGTCCTGTTCCGTCCGGTAATCCGTTGTGCGCCCTGGGCGCTGCTGCGGCCGAGCCTACGCTCGGCAACGCCGCAAGGCCCGGCCTGTCGCCGCAACGGCCGGTAACGGTGCGTCGGGGAAGCGGACCGCCCGGCCGGTGAACCCGTATCCGCCGCTGGGGAGTTGGGGGCGCGGGCGCCCCGCCGCCCGGACGGGTCCGAGGGGCTCGATGGGCCCCTTCGGAGTGGTCGGGGAATCCCTAGGGGGTGGGCGAACGGATCCCGTAGGGGTGACGGGTGCCCCTTGCGGGCCTCAACGTCGGGCGCGGGGAGGGTATTCCCGCGTCGGTCGCGCGATCCGGTCCCCGGCCGGGTGGGGCCGCCCGCGCCGCATCGGCCGCGCCGGCCGAGCGCCCGATCCCGCCGCGCCGACTGCTCCTCGCCCGCGCCGTACCGCCTCGCCCGCGCCGGCCGTCGTCACCCGAGGGCGAGCACCACCAGCGCCGTCAGCCCCGCGCTCTCCGCGAGCGCGCCGAAGACATCCCCGGTCACTCCGCCGAACCGCCGCCGGCAGTGCCGCAGCAGCAGTTCGCCGGCCCCGAGCCCGACCGGCACCGCCAGCCCGGCGTGCAGCGCGCCGTACGCGTCGAAGCCGTACGCGCCGAACAGGCCACCCGCCGCCGCGGACAGGGCGGTGACCAGCGCGGCGCACAGCAGCGCGGCGCGCACCGGGACGGTGCCCGCGACCGCCGCGCCCAGCCCCTCCGGCCGGGCTGCGGGCACGCCCGTACGGGAGGCGAGGGTCAGCGCGCACCGGGCCGTGACGCCCGCGACCGCCGCCGCCACCGCGCCCTGCGCCCAGCCCCGCGCGTACAGCCCGTCCAGCACGGCCACTTGGGCCAGCAGGGTGAACAGCAGCGTGATGACCCCGAACGGGCCGATGTCGGACTGCTTCATGATGCGCAGCGCGTCCTCGGCGGGCCGGCCGCTGCCCAGGCCGTCGGCGGTGTCGGCGAGGCCGTCCAGATGCAGGCCGCGGGTGAGCGCGGCGGGTACCGCGGCGGTGCCGACCGCGGCGAGCAGCGGGCCGCCGCCGAGCAGGAGCAGCGCCCCGCCGAGCGCGGCCGCGGCGAGGGAGACGACCAGCCCGGCCAGCGGCGCGCAGAGCATCCCGCCGCGGGCGGTCTCCCGGTCCCAGCGGGTGAGGCGCACCGGGAGCGCGGTCAGCGTCCCGAACGCGAAGCGCAGGGTGTCGGCGGGGGCGGGGCGGCCGGGGGTGTCGCTCATCGCGGCAGGCTATCCCGGCCGCTCCGCGCCCCGGAGGCGTCGAATTCACCCGCAAACCCCGTAAATTGCCCTTACGTGACAAAGGGGAGCGTGGGATGGGTCACTGGTGGTACCGCAACATCGTCGAGCCGGGGAAGTTCCCGCTGCTGCTCGCCCTCGCCTCCTTCGTCCTGACCTTCCTGGTGACCCGGGCCATCACCCGGCTCATCCGCGCGGGCAAGGGCCCGTTCCGCAACATCGCGCCCGGCGGGGTGCACGTCCATCACGTCGTGCCCGGCGTCGTCCTGATGGTCGTCGGCGGCTTCATCGCCCTCGCGGGCGGCCACCGCGGCTTCGGCTCCGGCGTCGCCGCGGTGCTCTTCGGCATGGGCGTCGGGCTGGTCCTGGACGAGTTCGCGCTGATCCTCCACCTGGACGACGTGTACTGGACCGAGGAGGGCACCAAGAGCGTCGAGATCGTCATCCTCACCGTCGCCCTGGTCGCCCTGATCCTCGCCGGCTTCCTGCCGTTCGGCGTCAATGAGCTCAGCCCCGACGAGGCCCAGGACCGCTTCCAGGTCGTGAGGACCGTGGGCATCAACTTCCTCTTCGCGGTGATCGCCCTGGTCAAGGGCAAGGGCCGGCTCGCCGTCATCGGCGTCTTCGTGCCCTTCGTCGCGCTGTTCGGTGCCGTCCGGCTGGCCCGCCCCAACTCGCCCTGGGCCAGACGCCTTTACCGCAACCGCCCCAAGGCGCGGGCCCGCGCCACGATCCGCGCCTACCGCCACGACCGCCGCTGGTCGGCCCTGCGCCGCAAGGCCGAGCACCTCATCGGCGGCGCCCCCAGCCACTGACGCGCGAGGCGCCGCGCGGGATGCCCGGCTGCCACACCTCCCACACCGCGCACAGCACCAGCACCGCCAGCACCGCCGCGATGTGCTCCTTGCCCGCCAGGTTGCTCTTGATGAAGAGCACCTCGAAGACCATGGCGGCCACCACCAGGCCGCAGGTGAACCAGGCCCGGTAGCGCCAGCTGACGAAGATCGCCAGGCCCACCACCGCCGCCGAGGGGCCGGTGTCGATGACGTACTTGTCCGCGTCCGGCAGCCCGATCGGCGAGTCCGGCCCGATCCACAGGCCGATCCGCGCGTACATCGTCCCGGCGAGCGTGGCCAGGTAGGCGACCGCGAACATCACCCGCCAGCCCACACAGATCTCCGCGAGCCCGAAGACGACCAGAATCTGCGCCAGCGCGCCCCACACCGGCAGATCCAGCGCCGGTACGAACAGCGACAGGGGAGTGCGCAGCAGCGCCAGCCACAGATGCTCATAGGCCTGCACGGACCCGATGTTCTGGATCGGGCGGTAGCCCCAGGGCTGGTTCTGTACGACCTGGAAGACCAGCGTCACACACACCGCGGTGAGCGTCACCGGGATCGCCTGCAGCTTCTTCGCGGCCAGCGCGGACCAGCCGGTCCGCAGCAACGGGCCCCACTCGGCACGCGCGGCGCGGCGCAGAGCCGGCTCGGTCATCTGTGGTTCTCCAGGTACGTGCGGTGCGGCCGTTGCGGCGGACCGGGGTCGAGCCGGAGGTACCGGGTGTCGGCCCTCTTGTCGATGAGCATGTACCGCAGTTCGCCTATAGGGCGGTATTTCGCCTGAGCGAGGGAGCGATTTGATCTGCCACCACCGGGAGGAGAAGCCGAACGGCGCGCGCTACCGGCGCGGCGCCGGGCCCGCGTCGAGCCGCGTGCCATCTGCGTAGACGGAGCGGAACACCGCGAAGTTGAGCGGGCGGCGAGTGATCTTCACCGCTTTCGGCCGAGTCCGGCCCGCCCCCCGTCGCGTACAGCGGGTGGCCGATACCGGCCGCGTACGGCGGACGCCGGAGATCCGCCGCGTACCGCGACTCAGTCGCGAACCGGAAGCTCCGCCGCCAGGGCCGCGGCCGCCTGCACCAGCGGCAGCGCCAGCAGCGCCCCCGTCCCCTCGCCCGCCGTGACGCCGTGGTCGAGCAGCGGGGTGAGCGCGATCCGGTCCAGGGCCTTGGCCTGCGCCGGCTCGCCGCTGGCCTGCCCGGCGATCCACCAGTCCGGTCCCCGGAACGCCACCCGCTGCGCCACCAGCGCACAGGCCGCCGAGACCACCCCGTCCAGGATCACCGGCGTCCGGCGCACCGCGCTCTGCAGCAGAAAACCGGTCATCGCCGTCAGATCCGCGCCGCCGACCGCCGCCAGCAGCTCCAGCTGGTCGCCGAGCACCGGCCGGGCCCGCCGCAACGCGTCGCGGATCGCCGCGCACTTGCGCATCCACGCCAGATCGTCGATACCGGCGCCGCCCCGCCCGGTGACCACCGAGGCGTCCGTACCGCACAGCGCGGCGATCAGCGTGCTCGCGGCCGTCGTGCCACCGACGCTCAGATCGCCCAGCACCACCACATCGGTCCCGGCGTCCGCCTCCTCGTCCGCGATCGCCATCCCGGCCCGGAACGCCGCCTCGGCCTCCTCGGCGCTCAGCGCGTCCTCGATGTCGATCCGCCCCGAACCGCGCCGCACCCGGTGCCGGGAGACCTCCTCCGGCAGCTCCTCCGGATCGCAGTCCACCGCCATGTCGACCACCCGCAGCTGCGCCCCGGCGGCCCGCGCCAGCACCGCGGCCGGGCTCGAACCGTCCAGCACGGCCCGTACGAGATCCCTGGTGCCACCGGCCGGACGGGCCGACACCCCCAGCTCCGCCACCCCGTGATCGCCCGCGAACAGCAGCACCCGCGGCCGCTCGACGGGCCGCACTGGCACCTGCTGCTGCGCCGCGGCCAGCCATTCGCCCAGCTCGTCGAGCCGGCCCAGGGCCCCCGGGCGCACGGCCAGCCGCGCCCGCCGCTCCTCGGCATCACGGCGCGCACCGCCGTCCGGCCGCTCGATCAGGTGGGCGAAGTCATCGAGGTTCAGGGCACTCATTCGGCGCAGATTACCGTCAAGTCCGTGCTGACGCGGCACGGTGCCGGGAACGGGCGTCGGCGAACCGCACCTCGCACACCAGCGGCGCCGGCAGCCGCCCGAAACGCCCCCGGCGCACCGGCACCTCCCGCACCGCCACGATCCCCGGATGCGCGCTCGCCACCCGCGGCAACTGCGCCCGGTCCAGCCCCCAGCGCAGCGGACCGGGCGACCGCACGCCGGACCACGCGGCGCCCCGCCGGGCGAGCGCGGCCACCCGGCGGACGGGGGTACCTCCCACGCCCTTCAGGCGTGGGGGAGCGTCAAAGACCAGCGCCCCGTCCGGGAACCGCTCCGCGCACGCCGCCAGCAGCGCCCGCACCGCCGCCGGCGACAGCCGCGTCAGCACCCCGGGCGCCGTGACGATCACCCCCAGATCCGGGTCCCGCACCGCGTCCAGCCAGCTGTGATCACCGGCGGCGCGGGCGAGCGTACGGCGCCGGGGACCGTCCGGGAGCAGCATCCACCGCACCGCCGCGGTCTCCGGGGGCTGCACCGTCAGCCAGTTCAGCCGCCCGTTGTCCAGCCGCCAGAAGCCGGTCCCCAGCCCCTCGCCGAGCGCGACCACCGTCGCCTCCGGGCGCACCCTCACATAGGCCCGTACGACCGCGTCGAAAGCCCCCCGCACACCGGCCTCGCCCGGCTCGGATCCGTTCACGCCCCCAAGAGCACCCGCCGCCGCGCCCCCAGGCAAGCGGACACGGGCCGCGCGGGCCCCGCGTCATCCGCGCAGCGCAAGCGCCTGCCCCGCGACGACCAGCAGCACCTGCTCACACTCCGCGCCGAACGCGGCGTTCAGCCGCCCCAGTTCGTCCCGGAACCGACGGCCCGCCGCGGTGGCCGGTACGACCCCGGAGCCCACCTCGTTGCTGACCGCCACCACCGGACGACGCGTCGCCCGCACCGCCGTGACCAGCGCATCGACCCGCTCCCGCAGTGCCCGCCGGCCGCTCGTCTCCCACGTCTCGTCGTCCCACGCCCCGACGTCGTCCATGACGTGCGTCAGCCACAGCGCCAGACAGTCGATGAGCAGCGGCGAGAGATCGCCCGGCCCGGCCGTCCCGTCGCCCGCCGCCTCCTCGCCCGCCGCCGCGCCCTCCAGCAGCGGCACCAGATCGCAGGTCTCCACGGTGCGCCAGCTCGCCGGGCGCCGCTCACGGTGCAGCCAGATCCGCTCCGCCCACTCCGTATCGCCCTCCCGCGTCCCCCCGGTCGCCACGTACAGCACGTCCGGGAACGACGTCAGCCGCCGCTCCGCCTCCGCCGACTTCCCGCTGCGCGCCCCGCCCAGCACCAGCGTGCGGCGCGGCAGATCCGGCACCGCGTGATACTCGCCGACCACCAGCGTCCCGCCGTCCGGCACGGTGCGCGCGCCCGCCGCCGCCAGCCGGCGGTGCAGCTCGGGCCCCGGCGGCGCACCGTGGTCGATGTGCACCGCCACCACATCCGTCGCCGCGTCCACCGCCCCGCGCGCCCGCAGCCGCGCCAGCCCGTCCGGCCGCTCCAGGACGTCCAGGAGCACCATGTCGTACGGGCCGCCCCCGCCGTTCCCGTGGCCGTGCCCGTTGTCCAGCCCCGCCGGCGCCCCGCCCGGCGGCAGATACAGCAGCCGCTCGCCCGCGGTACCGGTGATCTCGTACCCCGTGCCGGGGATGTCCACGGCGAGGGCCTTCACCCGGTGCCCGTCCAGCAGCGCCAGCTCCCGCCCGTCCGCGACCCGGCCCGGCGTCGGCAGCCCGGCCGGCACCTCCAGCGTGGGCCCGTCGTGCGGATGTGAGAGCAGCACCTGGCGCACCCCGGCCAGCGATTTGCCCGCCCGGGCGGCCGCGAAGGCGGGGCCCGGCGTCAGATCGATGAGCAGCACGCCGTCGACGAGCAGCGCGGTGGCCGCCCGCGCCTCGTCGCCGATGGCGACCGCACAGGCGGCACACGGGCAGTCGGGGCGCGGCAGGCCCTGGGGGGCGCCGGTACCGAGGAGAGTCAGTTCCACTCGGCGATTTTCTCGCGTCCGGCCGCGCTCAGCGCGCGGGGGACCTCTGACACGGCCATTCCCGTCCGACCGGGTGGGCCCGGGCAGGCGCCGTTGGTGGTCTCTCCCCGTGGTCGGGAGGCCTTCTCGACACTGCCGTTAGGCTGCGGATCAGCACGGAAGCACGACACGGCGGGGGCGTGACCTAGGGCCGTCCGCCGTGGCAGGGACACGTACTCGGTGGGACCCAGGAGGCGGACATGGCGTGGACGTGGCGGTTTGAGAAGACGGACGGCACCGAGGCGACGCCTGCCGTGGAACCCGAGGAGTTCACCACGCAGGGGGACGCGGAGTCCTGGGTCGGCGAGGAGTGGAAGGCGCTGCTCGACGGCGGCGTCGACCAGGTCCGGCTCTTCGAGGACGGCACGGAGATCTACGCGGGCCCGATGAGCCTGCACGCCGACGAAGGCTGAGCGAGGGGCGCCGCGGCGCCCGCCCGCCTCGCGGCCGGCGGGCGCTCCGCGCCCCGTCCGGCCGCCGGCCCGCCGCGCTACGGCCGCTGGCCCCGCTTGACCTGCGGCTTGGGCAGCCGCAGCCGCCGCATCTGCAGGGTGCGCATGATCGCGTACGCCTTGACGCCCTTGAGGTTCTCCTTGGGGAAGCGCTCGTTGAGCACCTTGCCCAGGCGGAACCAGACGACGACCGAGTCCAGCACGATGAGCACGATGATCACGAGCCAGAGCAGCAGCGCGATGTTCTGGATCCCCGGCTGCCGGATCATGGTGAGCACCAGGATGATCACGGCCATCGGCAGGAAGAACTCCGCGACGCACCAGCGCGAGTCGATGTAGTCACGGGCGAACCGGCGCACCGGTCCCTTGTCGCGCACCGGCAGATAGCGCTCATCGCCGCTGGCCATGGCCTCGCGCTGGCGGGCCATGTCCACGCGCCGGGCCTCACGCTGAGCCTTCGCCGCGTCCTTGCGGTTGCTGGGCGTCTGCGCGCGGGACCGGCGCTGCGACTGGGCGTCGTTGCGCTTCGGCGTCGGGCGACCCTTGGGGGCCTGCGGGTCGCGGGGCTGCTGGGGCTGGTCCGCGTTCGCCTTGGCGGTCGCGGCCTGCTGATCGTTCGAACGGCTTCGGAACACACTGCCAGGGTACGTGCTGCCCGGGTGTGGGCCAGGGCCGGACGGGGAACGATCCCGCAACGGCATGACCGGCACGGCACAGCCGGCGCGGTGCGGACGAGCGGCCCGGACGGCCCGTCCGGGCCCGCCCTACTCCCTGGGCGGGAGAAGACGGTCTTCCTGATCGTCCTGGAGGAGGAGCGCATCCGGGCCCGAACAGTGCGGTAATGGAACCAAGGCCCGTACTGTGGGGTCTGTAGATGTGCTGGAGCCAATGCCCGATGTAACTCGGTCAGAAGGGGGCGCGCGAGGCCCATGAGCGATGGTGTCATGAAGCGGATGGGAATGATCTTCCGCGCGAAGGCCAACAAGGCCCTGGACCGGGCCGAAGACCCGCGCGAAACCCTCGACTACTCGTACCAGAAGCAGCTGGAGCTGCTCCAGAAGGTGCGCCGTGGAGTCGCCGACGTGGCGACCTCCCGCAAGCGCCTGGAGCTGCAGCTCAACCAGCTCCAGGGCCAGTCCTCCAAGCTGGAGGACCAGGGCCGCAAGGCGCTGGCGCTGGGCCGGGAGGACCTCGCCCGCGAGGCGCTCTCCCGCCGTGCCGCGCTGCAGCAGCAGGTCACCGACCTGGAGACGCAGCATCAGACGCTGCAGAGCGAGGAGGAGAAGCTCACCCTCGCCTCCCAGCGGCTGCAGGCCAAGGTCGATGCCTTCCGTACGAAGAAGGAGACGATCAAGGCCACCTACACCGCGGCCCAGGCGCAGACCCGGATCGGCGAGGCCTTCTCCGGCATCTCCGAGGAGATGGGCGATGTGGGCATGGCCATCCAGCGGGCGGAGGACAAGACCGCGCAGCTGCAGGCCAGGGCCGGTGCCATCGATGAGCTGATGGCCTCCGGCGCGCTGGACGACCCGTCCGGCATGGCCAAGGACGACATCGCCGCCGAGCTGGACCGCCTCTCCGGCGGCACGGACGTCGAGCTGGAGCTGCAGCGGATGAAGGCCGAGCTGGCGGGCGGCTCGTCGGCCGGCCAGCAGGCCATCGAGAGCGGCCAGGGCGGTCAGGGCCGGCCCGCGCCGCAGCAGGACCAGCCGCGTTTCGACAAGCAGTGACGGTCGGCGGCGGTTAGCCTCGCAGAGATCGTCGGGACCGGACCAAGGGAGACCGTCGTGATCGTACGGATCATGGGGGAGGGTCAGGTGAAGCTGGACGACAGCCACTTCATCGAGCTCAACAAACTGGACGACGAGCTGCTCGAAGAGATGGAGAGCGGCGACGAGACGGGCTTCCGGCGCACCCTCGGCGCCCTGCTGGACGCGGTCCGCCGCCTGGGATCGCCGATGCCCGACGACTCCCTGCAGCCGTCCGAACTGATCCTGCCGTCCCAGGATTCGACGCTCGACGAGGTACGGGAGATGCTCAGCGACGACGGCCTCATCCCCGGCTGACCGTCTCCCTGCCGCTCCACTCCAGCGCATACGGCACACAGCGCCCCGGCCCCCAGGTGGGACCGGGGCGCTACCGTTTCCTCTTGTGACCTCCCTCGACGCCGCTCCGGACACCACGCCGGCGCCCGCACCGGATGCCGCGCCCGACGCCGTGCCGGACGCCCGCCGCGCCGGGCGCTTCCAGTGGCACCGGACGCATCCGCTCGCGTTCGACGCCGCCCTGGCCACGGTGTTCTTCGCGGCGACGCTGTGCGGCGCGGTGATCGATCCGCACGGCCCGCACGGCCCCCGGTTCGGCGTCCGCGAGCTGTCCGTCACCACCGTCGTACTGGCCGGGCTCGCCTGCACCGCCCTGGTCGCGCGCCGCCGCTTTCCGCGGTCGGTCCTGGCCGCCACCGGCGCGCTGACCGTCGTCGAGCTGCTCGCCCGCACCGACGATCCCCGCGCCCCCGTCGCCTTCTCCGCCGTCCTCGCGCTCTACACCGTCGCCTCCCGCACGGACCGGCCCACCACCTGGCGGGTCGGCGCGCTGACCATCGTCGTGCTCACCGCCGCCGCGATGCTCTTCGGCGAGCACCCCTGGTACGCCCAGCAGAACGTCGCGATCTTCGCCTGGACGGGCATGGCCGCGGCCGCCGGCGACGCCGTACGCAGCCGCCGGGCGTATGTCGACGCCATCCGCGAGCGCGCCGAACGGGCCGAGCGCACCCGCGAGGAGGAGGCCCGCCGCCGGGTCGCCGAGGAACGCATGCGCATCGCCCGTGAGCTGCACGACGTCGTCGCCCACCACATCGCGCTGGTCAACGTCCAGGCCGGGGTCGCCTCGCATGTCATGGACAACCGCCCCGACCAGGCCAAGCAGGCCCTCGCCCATGTCCGCGAGGCGTCCCGCTCCGCCCTGGACGAACTGCGCGCCACCGTCGGCCTGCTGCGCCAGTCCGACGACCCCAAGGCGCCCACCGAACCCGCCCCCGGCCTGGGCGTCCTGGACCAGCTCGTCGAGGGCTTCGTCCGCGCCGGCCTCCCCGTCGACCTCGAGATCCCGCCCGCGCCGCAGTCCCTGCCCGCCTCCGTCGACCTCACCGCCTACCGCGTGGTCCAGGAGGCGCTGACCAACGTCCACAAGCACGCCGGCGACGGAGCCCGCGCCACCGTACGCATCATCCGCTCCGAGGCCGCGCTGACGGTGACCGTCCAGGACGACGGCGGCCGGGCGGACGGCCCCCCGCCGCAGCGGTCGGACGAAGCGGCGGAGAGCGGCGGCGGCCACGGCCTGATCGGCATGCGCGAGCGGGTCTTCGCGCTGCGCGGCACGGTCGTCACCGGCCCCCGCGCCACCGGCGGCTTCCAGGTACGGGCCACCCTTCCGCTGCACACCACCCGCCCGGGGGAGACGTCATGACCATCAAGGTGCTGCTCGCCGACGACCAGATGCTGCTGCGCAGCGCGTTCCGGATACTCGTCGACTCCGAGCCCGACATGCAGGTGGTCGCCGAGGCCTCCGACGGCGCCCAGGCGTACGAGCTGACCCGCACCAGCGGCGCCGATGTCGTCCTGATGGACATCCGCATGCCCGGCGTGGACGGCCTCGCCGCCACCCGCCTGATCAGCCAGGACCCGGAGCTCACCGACGTCAAGGTGGTCATCCTCACGACGTTCGAGGTCGACGACTACGTGGTGCAGTCGCTGCGGGCCGGCGCCAGCGGCTTCCTCGGCAAGGGCGCCGAGCCGGACGACATGCTCAACGCCATCCGTATCGCGGCCGCCGGGGAGGCGCTGCTCTCGCCCGTCGCGACCAAGGGTCTGATCGCCAAGTTCCTTGCGCAGGGCGGCAGTTCGGACGAGGAGGGCGGGCCGGGCGGCCGCGGCGCCGAGCGGCTGGCGACGCTCACCGGCCGCGAGCGCGAGGTGCTGATCCTGGTGGCCGGCGGTCTGTCCAACGACGAGATCGCCGAGCGGCTGGCCGTCAGCCCGCTGACGGTCAAGACGCACGTCAACCGTGCGATGGCCAAGCTCCGCGCCCGCGACCGGGCCCAGCTGGTGGTCATCGCCTACGAATCGGGACTGGTCCGCCCGCGGATGCAGTGAGCCCGTACGGGTGCGCCGCGGCCCATACGCCCAGGGGTGCAGGGCAGGTGGAGCCGGCCGTACTCCGAACGCGGTACGGCCGGGGCCCGGAAACCGACCTGCGAGCGAGGAAAACCGGCCTGGGCATGGCGGAAAGTGTAGGTGGGCCTGTGCAGGCCCCGCCGACTTTCCGGACTTTTCTGAACAGAAGAGAGACCCTCACCCATGTCCTGGCTGTCCCGACTCAGCCTCGTACAACGGGGCCTGATAGCGCTGATGTCGATCGTCGCGATCGCCTTCGGCGCCATCGCGATCCCGCAGCTCAAGCAGCAGCTCCTGCCCTCCATCGACCTTCCGATGGTGTCCGTGGTGGCGCCGTATCAGGGTGCCTCGCCCGATGTCGTCGAGAAGCAGGTGATCGAGCCGCTCGAGGACGGCATCCAGGCGGTCGACGGCATCAAGGGCGTCACCTCGACCTCGAGCGAGGGCTCGGGCGTCATCATGGCGCAGTTCGACTACGGCAATGACTCCAAGACGCTGGTCGCCGACGTCCAGCAGGCGGTCAACCGCGCCCGCGCGAAGCTGCCCAAGGACGTCGACCCGCAGGTCGTGGCCGGCGGCACGGACGACCTGCCCACCGTCGTCCTCGCCGTCTCCTCCGACACCAAGGACCAGCAGACCCTCGCCGACCAGCTGAACCGCAGCGTCGTCCCGGGCCTGAAGAACATCGACGGCGTCGGCCAGGTCAGCGTCAGCGGTGTCACGGACCGGATCGTGGCGGTCACCCCCGACGACAAGAAGCTCGCCGCAGCCGGACTGAACGCCGCCGCGCTCGGCCAGGCGCTGGACGCGGGCGGGGCGTCGGTCCCGGCGGGCTCCTTCTCCGAGAACGGCAAGAGCAAGACCGTCCAGGTCGGCGCGGGCTACACCTCCGTCAAGCAGATCCAGGACCTGACGATCGCGCCGACGGCGGGCGCGGGCGGTGCGGGGGCCGGTGCTCCCGGCGCCGGCGCGGCCAAGCCCGTCCGCCTCGGTGACGTCGCCACCGTCAAGGAGCAGTCGGCCACCCCGACCTCGATCACCCGCACCAACGGCAAGCCCAGCCTCGCCGTCACCATGACGATGGCCCAGGACGGCAGCGCCGTCGCCATCTCCGACGCGGTCAAGGACAAGCTCCCCAAGATCCGTCAGGATCTCGGCAAGGGCGCCGACGTCACGGTCTCCTTCGACCAGGGCCCGGCGGTCTCCAAGTCCATCGAGTCGCTCACGACCGAGGGTCTGCTCGGCCTGGTCATGGCCGTGATCGTCATCCTCCTCTTCCTGCTCAGCCTGCGCTCGACGCTGGTCACCGCGGTCTCCATACCGCTGTCCGTCGTCATCACGCTGATAGTCCTGTGGACGGGTGACCTCTCCCTCAACATGCTCACCCTCGGCGCGCTGACCATCGCGATCGGCCGCGTCGTCGACGACTCGATCGTCGTCCTGGAGAACATCAAGCGGCACCTGGGCTACGGCGAGGAGCGCCGCGAGGCCATCCTCACCGCCGTCAAGGAGGTCTCCGGAGCGATCACGTCCTCCACCCTCACCACCGTCGCGGTCTTCCTCCCGATCGGTGTGGTCGGCGGCATGGTGGGCGCCCTCTTCGGCTCCTTCTCCATCACCGTCACGGTCGCCCTCCTCTCCTCCCTGATCGTCTCGCTCACGGTCGTGCCGGTGCTGTCGTACTGGTTCCTGCGCGCCCCGAAGATCGCCGAGGGCACCACCCCCGACGAGCTCCGCCGCAAGGCCGAGGAGAAGGAGAGCCGCAGTCCCCTCCAGCGCCTCTACGTCCCGGTCCTGCGCTTCGCCACCCGCCGCCGGTTCACGAGCCTGCTCATCGCCGTCGTCATCCTCATCGGCACCTTCGGCATGGGCCCGCTGCTGAAGACCAACTTCTTCGACCAGGGCGACCAGGACACCCTGAGCATCAAGCAGGAGCTCAAGCCCGGTACGAGCCTGGGCGCCTCCAACGCGCAGGCCAAGAAGGTCGAAAAGCTCCTCGCCGACACGGACGGCATCGCGGACTACCAGGTCAGCGTCGGCTCCGCCGGCATGATGGCGGCCTTCAGCGGCGGCAGCGGCGCCAACGAGGCGTCGTACCAGGTCAAGCTCGAGAACTCCGAGGACTCCGCCAAGGTCACCGACGATCTGCGGGCCGGCCTCGACAAGCTCGGCGCGTCCATCGGCGAGACCACCGTCACCGCGGGCGGCGGCGGCTTCGGCAACCAGGACCTGAGCGTGGTCGTCAAGGCCGGCGACGCCGATGTCCTGAAGAAGGCGAGCGAGCAGGTCCGTAAGGCCGTCGCCTCGCTCGACAACGTCACCGACGTCCAGAGCGACCTCGCCCAGAGCGTGCCGCGGATCTCCGTGACGCCCAACGCCAAGGCGGCGGCGGCCGGTTACAACCAGGCCACCCTCGGCGGCGTGGTCGCCCAGGCCGTCCGGGGCACCACCAGCCAGAGCAAGGCCATCCTGGACGACACCGAGCGCGATGTCGTGATCAAGTCGGCCCACCCGGCCACCACCGAGGCCCAGCTGAAGAACCTCGCCGTCCCGACCCCGTCGGGCATGGTCAAGCTCGGCACCATCGCCACCGTCAAGACGGTCCCCGGCCCGGTCCAGATGACCCGCATCGACGGCGCCCGCTCGGCGACCATCAGCGCCAAGCCGACCGGCGACAACACCGGCGCGGTCAGCACCAAGCTCCAGTCCAAGATCAACGACCTGAAGCTGCCGGACGGCGCCACGGCCACCATCGGCGGCGTCTCCCAGGACCAGACCGACGCCTTCTCGTCCCTGGGCCTGGCCATGCTCGCGGCCATCGCCATCGTCTTCATGCTGCTGGTGGGCACCTTCAAGTCCATCGTCCAGCCGCTGATCCTCCTCATCTCCATCCCGTTCGCGGCAACGGGCGCGATCGGCCTGCTGGTCGCCACCGGCACCCCGCTGGGCGTCCCGGCGATGATCGGCATGCTGATGCTGATCGGCATCGTGGTCACCAACGCCATCGTGCTGATCGACCTGATCAACCAGTACCGCTCGCAGGGCTACTCCGTCGTCGACGCCGTCATCGAGGGCGGCCGGCACCGTCTGCGCCCCATCCTGATGACGGCCCTGGCCACGATCATGGCGCTGCTCCCGATGGCGCTGTCGATCACCGGCGACGGCGGCTTCATATCCCAGCCGCTCGCGGTGGTCGTGATCGGCGGCCTGATCACCTCCACCCTCCTGACCCTCCTCCTCGTCCCGACGCTCTACGCGATCATCGAACTCCGCAAGGAGCGCCGGGCGAAGAAGAAGGCAGCCAAGCGCGCCGAGAAGGACGGCGCGCCGACCGAGGAGGCCGAGCGCACTCCGGAGCCGGCGGGGGTGTGACCACCCCGATCCGCTGACTCCCTGACGAAAGCCCCCGCGGCCGTATCCCACGGCCGCGGGGGCTTTCGCCGTCGGCGGCCCCGGTGGCGCATGCGGCGGGAGGCCGGCGGTCATCTCCCGGGCCCCCACCCGTGTGTGACGGCCCATGAGGGTTCGGCGCGTCGCTCAGCGATTGCCGGATATTTCCCTATTAGCCTCTGATTACTGTACGAAGTCGATCAGTCGCTGATCGCATCTGTTCAATCACCGGAGATGACCATGAGCAAGCTTCACAGGGCTGCCGTCGTGGCCGCCGTCCTCGGCAGCGTCGCCCTCCTCGGCGCCGGCACCGCCTCCGCCGATGGCGGCAAGTACGGCGGCGGGAGGGGCGGCACGTCGTGGGACGTCAAGTCGGGCAGCTCGTGCCGGTCGCACGACCTGAACGTCGACGTCCTCGGCGAGGTCGGGGTCGCGAACGGCCTGCTGGCCAACGCGCTCAACGGCGAGGGCGCCGCCGGCTCCCAGTCGACCGCGATGGGCTCGAGCATGGGCTGCAACAACATGGTCGGCGGCGGCGGCGAGAAGTAAGCGAAAGGGGTCCCGGCTTCCTGGCCACAGGCCTGGCGCCGGGACCCTTTCTTTTGCTCAGCAGACCTCGTGAGGAGTGGGGTCACCCTTTTCCCCCGAGCACCCCCTCCGGCACAGGCCTACGACTCGGGCCCCCGGGACGCACCGGCCGCACCCGCCGCCGGCTCCAGCCGCAGCATCGCCGCCTCGTCCGCGCTGCCGGGCGGAGCCTGATAGACCACGAGCCGCTGTCCGCCCGTCCGGGCCAGCTGCATGACCTCGTACGAGAGTGTCATCGCGCCGACCTTCGGGTGCGCGAAATTCTTGGTGCCGCCGCCGCGCTCCCGCACGTCGTAGCGCTCCCACAGTCGCGCGAAGTCCGGTGACTTCAGCAGGAGTTCCCCCACCAGAGCGGCCAGCTGGGGCACGTCCGGGTCGGCGCCGCCGACCGCCCGCAGATGTGCCACCGACTGGGCGACGGTCTCCTCCCAGGGCACGTAGAGAGTGCGCCCCACGGGATGCAGGAACAGATACCGCGTGACATTGCGCTGCTCCGGCGGCCAGTCCCACAGACCGGGCATCAGGCGCCGTCCCGCCGGGTTGGCGGCCAGCATGTAACTGTGCGGGCTGACGACGTACGCGGGCAGCGGACGCAGCGCCTCCAGCATGTGCAGAACGGACTCGCGCACCGTCTGCTCCGTGGTCGGAAGCGGCTGCGTGAAGCGCCCCGAGGAGAGTTCGGCAAGGTCGTGCAGCCGCTCGTGGGCGTCTCCGCGCAGCCGCAGGGCGCGGCCGAGGGCGTCGATCACGGCCGGCGACGGGTTGGTCTCGCGCCCGCGCTCAAGTCGCGTGTAATAGTCCACGCTCACGCCCGCCAGCGTCGCCAACTCCTCGCGGCGCAGACCCGGTGTGCGACGGATCCCGGTGCCCGCGGGCAGCCCCGCTTCCTCGGGAGTGATCCGGGCCCGTCGCGCCCGAAGATATCTGCCCAGTTCCGTAGCCTCTGCCATTCCCTCATTGTCCCTGGTGGCCGCCGTGGGTGGGGGGCCGTGTCAGGGCCAGGAACGCGGCACCCCGGTGAACCACGGCCTGCCACCGCGCCGCCCGGCCGGACAGACTGGTCACCGTTGCGGGCGGCCCGGCCACCGCGGTCCCAGGGGGCGCATGTCGCCGGGCCGCGGACGCGGTGGACGGCGCCGCCCGCGCCTCGTCCCGCGCCCCGCAGGAGGTCCTCGTCCATGTCGTCCCCCACCGCAGTACGACCGCAACGGCCCGCGCCACCCGCGGCGCGCCCGCACGTGCCGTCGTCGCCGTCGGCCTCGTCCCCGGCCTCCTCCGTCGCGCTGATCGCCTCCCTTCTCGGCTTCACCGTCATCACCATCGACGTCTCCGCCGTCAACATCGCGCTGCCCGCCATCCGAAACTCCCTCCACGGCGGCATGGCCGGACTGCAGTGGGTCGTCGACGCCTACACGCTGATGTTCGCCGCGCTGATGCTCTCCGCCGGCGCCCTCGCCGACCGGGCCGGTGCGCGGCGCGCGTACGGCTGGGGAGTTGCCCTGTTCACCCTCGCCTCCCTCGGCTGCGCCCTCGCCCCCGGCATCGGCTCGCTCATCGCGGCGCGCGTCGTACAGGGCGGCGCGGCGGCGGTCGTCATGCCCGCCTCGCTCGCGCTGATACGGCAGGCCTACGACGACCCGCGCCGCCGCGCCCGCGCCATCGCGCTGTGGACGGTGGGCGGCTCCGTCGCCCTGGCGGCCGGACCGGTGCTCGGCGGCGTCCTCACGGAGGCGTGGGGCTGGCGCACCGTCTTCCTGCTGAACCTCCCGATAGGCGCCGTGATCCTGGCGCTCCTCGTGCGCACCGCCGCCTCCCCGCGCCGCCCCGCCCCCCTCGACCTGGCGGGACAGGCCACCGCCGTCCTCGCCCTCGCCGGCCTCGCGTACGGGGTGATCGAGGGCGGACACCTGGGCTGGACCTCCGTACCCGTCCTCGCCGCGTTCTCCGTCGCGATCGCCGCCGCCTTCGCCTTTTACGCCACCGAGAAGCGACACCGCGCGCCGATGGTCCCGCTCGGCATGCTGCGGCAGCGCCAGGTGGCCGTGCCCCTCGTGGCCGGCTTCGCCGCGAACGTCGGCTTCTACGGTGCGGTCTTCCTGCTCGGCCTCTACTACCAGCAGCTGCGCGGCATGACCGGCACGGCGGCGGGCCTGATGTTCGTCCCCCTGGCCGTCGTCACCACGGCGATGAACGTCGTCTCCCCGCGCCTGGCGGAACGTCTGGGCCGCCGCACGGTCATCCTGGTGGGTCAGGCGGTGATGGCCCTGGCGATGTTCGTCCTGCTCCCGCTGACGGCCCACACCCCGCTCTGGCTGGTCGTGATCCTCCTGATCCCCACGGGCATGGGCGGCGCGCTGGCCGTCCCCGCGCTCACCGCCCTGCTCATGGACGCCGTCCCCGGCCACCGCGTCGGCACGGCCTCCGGTCTGCTCAACGCCTTCCGCCAGACGGGCGGCGCCCTGGCCGTCGCGCTCTTCGGCGTGCTGCTCGCGGGCGACGGCACGGGCGAGGAATTCTCCCTCCCCGGCATGCACCAGAGCCTCCTCGCGGCGGGCCTCACGCTCTGCGTGACGACCGCACTGGCCGCCTGGCTCCTGCCGCGGGACCGAAGCTAGTGCGTGCCGGGCCGTGGCCAACCTGACGAGCGCAGGCCAGCAGGTGCCAACGTGCCGCGAGAAGCATCGAGTTGGTGCCGCGAAGGGTGGCACCCGGCTGCGGGTCCGCGCCGGCGGACGACAACGAGGAGAGGTCGCTCGCCGAGGCGGAGACCGTACTCGACGGCAAGACCTGCCGCCGCGCCTGCCGTCAGCAGATCTACCCGTGACGAGGGTCGGATCCACCCGTGACGAGGGTCGGATCCACCCGTAACGACCGTGGGGCGCCCCTCCCGAAGAAGGGGCGCCCCGCGGCGTCCGTCGGCTTGCCTGCGGCAACTACGGCAGCGCCAGCATCCGCTCCAGCGCCAGTTTCGCGAAGCTCTCGGTCTCCTTGTCGACCTCGATCCGGTTGACCACCTTGCCGGCGGCCAGCGACTCCAGGGTCCACACCAGGTGGGGGAGGTCGATGCGGTTCATGGTCGAGCAGAAGCAGACCGTCTTGTCGAGGAAGACGATCTCCTTGTCCTCCGCGGCGAAGCGGTTGGCGAGGCGGCGGACCAGGTTCAGTTCCGTACCGATGGCCCACTTCGAGCCGCGCGGGGCCGCCTCGAGGGCCTTGATGATGTATTCCGTCGAGCCGACGTAGTCCGCCGCGGCCACGACCTCGTGCTTGCACTCGGGGTGGACGAGGACGTTCACGCCGGGTATGCGGGCGCGGACGTCGTTGACGGAGTCCAGCGAGAAGCGGCCGTGGACGGAGCAGTGCCCGCGCCACAGGATCATCTTCGCGGCCCGCAGCTGCTCGGCGGTCAGACCGCCGTTCGGCTTGTGGGGGTTGTAGAGCACACAGTCGTCCAGCGACATGCCCATGTCGCGGACGGCGGTGTTACGGCCCAGGTGCTGGTCGGGCAGGAAGAGGACCTTTGTTGTGCCGGGCTCGCCCTGCTCGAAGGCCCAGTCCAGGGCGCGCTTGGCGTTGGAGGAGGTGCAGATCGTGCCGCCGTGCTTGCCGGTGAAGGCCTTGATGTCGGCGGAGGAGTTCATGTACGAGACGGGGACCACCTGGTCGGCGACGCCCGCCTCGGTCAGCACGTCCCAGCACTCGGCGACCTGCTCCGCCGTCGCCATATCGGCCATGGAGCAGCCGGCGGCGAGGTCGGGGAGGATGACCTGCTGGTCGTCGCCGGTGAGGATGTCGGCCGACTCGGCCATGAAGTGGACGCCGCAGAAGACGATGTACTCCGCGTCCGGACGGGCGGCCGCGTCCCGCGCGAGCTTGAAGGAGTCGCCGGTCACATCGGCGAACTCGATGACCTCGTCGCGCTGGTAGTGGTGCCCCAGGACGAAGACCCTGTCGCCGAGCTTCTCCTTGGCGGCGCGGGCGCGCTCGACGAGGTCGGGGTCGGACGGGGCCGGCAGGTCGCCGGGACACTCCACGCCGCGCTCGCTCTTCGGGTCGGCCTCCCGGCCGAGGAGGAGCAGCGCCAGCGGGGTCGGCTGGACGTCCAGGGGCTGGGCGGTGGTCACGACACGCACCCTCTCTTCTTCGCAGACAGCTCTTAGGCAGCCGCCCTCTCGGACGGACTGCCTTTTCGTCTATTTGACGCTATCTATCATAACCGCTTCACGTCACTTTGACGATGGCCATTGTGTCGATGTGACGCATCCGCCTTCCCCTTGCGTTTTACGGCGGCGTCCCCTTCCCGTTGCCGCTCCGCCCCCCTCCCGCTACGGCTCCGCCCCTTTCCCGCGAGGGCTCCGCGCCCTTCCCGCGAGGGCTCCGCGCCCTTCCCGCGACGGCTCCGCGCCCTCCTTGCTGGGGCTTCGCCCCTCCCGCCTCTCCGTGTGACCAGGCAGCCACCTGAGTACGCCCGGTCATGTGCGAGCATGAAGAACGAAGGCCAAGGACAAGTTGGGCGCTGCCGGAATAGATCCGGGGGTCCTTCGGTTGCAGCCGAGGGCAAGCGGTCCGTACAACCCGGGAGAGATGTAGATGAGCGTTCAGGACGAGAAGACCACCGTCAGCGACGGCATCATCCTGTCCGACGCGGCCGCGTCGAAGGTCAAGAGCCTGCTGGAGCAGGAAGGCCGGGACGACCTCGCGCTGCGGGTGGCGGTCCAGCCCGGCGGCTGCTCCGGACTGCGCTACCAGCTCTTCTTCGACGAGCGCTCGCTCGACGGCGATGTGGTCAAGGACTTCGACGGCGTCAAGGTCGTCACCGACCGGATGAGTGCCCCCTACCTCGGCGGCGCCTCCATCGACTTCGTCGACACCATCGAGAAGCAGGGCTTCACGATCGACAACCCGAACGCCACGGGCTCCTGCGCCTGCGGCGACTCCTTCAGCTGAGCTGCGGAGCGGCGGGTACGAAGGCGGCGCGCCCCCTGGTGGGGGAGCGCCGCCTTCGGCGTTCCCGGGCGGCGGCCCTCGGCGCGGCCCGCCGGCCGGGGATGACACGATGGGGCAATGGCGAAGGATCATGAAATTTCCGCGCCGGCCGCCGGTGCGCCCGCGGCCGGGCCCTGGCCCGGCGGGGGGCCGGTCCACGGCGACCTGCTCGCCGCGAAGACGCTGGTCTACGACCCGAGCGGGTTCGCCTGCTCCCCTCCGCAGCCCGAGGCGGAGAGCGCCGAATACGGGGCGTACGCCTTCACCCTGGACGGCCTTTCGGTGAGGTTCCGGGCGGCCAAGATCACCCCGACGAAGATCGGCCAGTTCGTCACGGTGTGGCAGCGGTCGGCGAGCGGGCCGATCCGGCCCTTCGACTCCGCCGACCCCGTCGATCTCTTCGTCATCAGCACCCGGGACGGCGGCCACTTCGGGCAGTTCGTCTTCTCGCGGGACGCGCTCCGCGAACGGGGCATCGTCTCGAGGGACGGCGCCGGCGGTAAGCGGGCCTTCCGCGTCTACCCGCCGTGGGTCACCACGGTGAACCGCCAGGCCCGCACCACGCAGCGGTGGCAGCTGGAGCACTTCCTGGGGATCAGCGGCACGGGCGGCACGGACGGCGCCTTCGACGCCACCCGCGCCCGGGCGCTCTACCGGCCGTAAAGCGGCGGCTGCGGGGCACCGCGCCCCACAGCCGCCGTTCTTGATCGCATTTCCCTCAGGCCATTCCCTCAGGCCCTGACCTGGCGCTACTGCTTCGGTACCGACCTGCCGGTCGAGACGTCGATCACCTTGCGGCCGTCCAGCGGCTTCTTCAGCGTCACCGACTTGGTGAACTGCTTGGCGATCTTCACGCAGATCTGGTGCGGCTTCTTGTCCCGGCCGACGACCTTGGTCTTCACCGTCGTGCCCGACTCCTCGGCGCTCACCGAGTAGACGCTGCACACGCCGCCCCAGAAGTGCACGGTCAGCTTCCGGCCGCCGCCGCTCACGTCGTACGACTCCAGCGCCATCACGCCGGGCTTCCCGGACGGGACCTCCGGCGTCCGGTCCTTGTGCGCCAGATACTTCGGGTTCACCGCGGGGGGCGCCACGATCGAGGTGGCGTCGGGGCCGTCATCGGCGCCCGGCTGCCGCACCCGGTACAGCCACGACGGCACCAGCGCCTGCCCGCCGTCCACGTACTCCACCGCGAGCCCGAAGACCGCGCCGGTCACCTCGGTCGGCCGCTGGCCCTTCGTCGGCGAGGGCTCGCACGGTGCGATCGGCTTGTGGCTCTTCTCCTCCGGAGGCGTCGAGGGGCAGGGGGCCGGGTTGCGGCCGCCGCCGGAATTCAGCCGGTCCAGGGTCTGGTCGGCGCTCATCACGGGATAGTCGGCGCCCTTGACCGGACGCGCCAACTGGCCGCTGCCGCCGACCACTTGACCGTCCGAGCCGACCTGGAGATCGCTCTGCCAGCCGTACGTCGGCAGCCCGCCGAACACCGGGTCCGCGGTCACGATCCGCACCGCGCCGGACAGCCCGCTCGCATCCAGCTTCGCGTCCTGCTGGCCGAGCGCCTTGAGCGCCGGCCGCACGGCCTGCTTGGCCTTCTCCGCCGAGACCGCGCCCTTGCCGCTTCCGTCGTCCTCGGTGGACGCTTCCCCGCCACCGCGGTACGAGGGGCAGCCGGGCCGGTTCGACGAGGTGCCCTTGTCGGGCAGCGCGCAGTTCGTCCCGCCCGGCGTGCCGTACTGCGAGTACGTCCACGCCCCCGAGCCGGTCTTGTTGACCTGGAGCACGGGGCTACGGGCATCCCGCGTCAGCCCGCCGACCTTCCAGGCATTGCCCTCCGACCGGACCTTTCCGGCCACATCCAGCGCCTTCGCCAGCCGTTCCACGGCCGCCTTGCCGATCTGCCCCTTCGGCCGGTACACCGGCGCCGAGTCCGGCCCGTCGGGCAGCTTCTTCACCGCCTTGTAGTGCGCGCCCTGCGGATTGGGCTCGCCGGCCGCGATCCCGCCGCCGGTGTAGCCGTCGAGGGCCAGCGGCGGCGGGTTGCCCTTGGCCGCGGCCCCGGTCGGGGCGTCCTTGTCGCCGGCCGCGGACGAGGCCCAGTACGCCGCGCCGCCCCCGGCGATCAGCACCGCTGCGGCCATCGAGGCGATCACGAGCCGGCTCGGCCGCCTGCGCGCTTCGGGCTCCGGGCTCTTCGGGGTCGCCCCGGTGTCCTCGTTGTCCTCGGTGTTCACCGCATCGCTCCTTCAGCTCCGCTGAACATCTGCCGTGCCATCCTCCAGGAAGCCGGAAGGCCGGCTTCCCTGAGGTCTGGACGTCGATGGGACGGAGCCGGGGCGCGGGTGGTTCCCTCCCCGGGCTACCCGGTCGCCGGTACGCCGGTCGCGGTCACTCAGTCGCCGTACTCGGACATCCCGTCGACGAGCGCGGCCGACTTCGCCGGGACGGAGACCCCGTGCAGATCCGATGCCTTGCCCGGCGCGGGGGCACCGGACCGCCGGGCCCGGAAGCGCGGCGCCATCCGCGCGCAGTCGCCGCGCAGCTGGTCGAGCGACTCAGGGTCGGCCGTGGCGGAGGCGGAATGTACCGCGGACGGTGTGACGGCGTTCACAGGCTTGGTCATAGGGGCACCGTACGCAGCCGCCTTCCGCGAAGAAAGACCTACTATTGGGTAGTTTCAGTATGTCCAATCGTCCGGGATGACCGGGTGGTACGGCGCTGTGCCCGGTAGCGTTGTCCTACGTCCGCCCGTCCCTCCGCCTTCCGCAGGAGCAGACCAGCCGTGCGTATCGCAGTCTCCGGCTCCATCGCCACCGACCATCTGATGACCTTCCCCGGCCGCTTCGCCGACCAGTTGGTCGCCGACCAGCTGCATACGGTCTCCCTCTCCTTCCTCGTCGACCAGCTCGACGTCCGCCGCGGCGGCGTCGCCCCCAACATCTGCTTCGGCATGGGCCAGCTCGGCATCCAGCCGATCCTGGTCGGTGCCGCGGGCAACGACTTCGAGGAGTACCGCGCCTGGCTCGACCGGCACGGTGTCGACACCCGCTCCGTACGCATCTCCGAGGTGCTGCACACCGCCCGCTTCGTGTGCACCACCGACGCCGACCACAACCAGATCGGCTCCTTCTACACCGGCGCCATGAGCGAGGCCCGGCTGATCGAGCTCCAGCACGTGGCCGAGCGGGTCGGCGGGCTGGACCTCGTCCTGATCGGCGCGGACGACCCCGAGGCGATGATCCGGCACACCGAGGAGTGCCGCAGCCGCGGTATCCCCTTCGCCGCCGACTTCTCCCAGCAGATCGCCCGGATGGACGGCGAGGGCATCCGCACCCTGATGGAGGGCGCGGCCTACCTCTTCTCCAACGAGTACGAGAAGGGCCTGATCGAGTCCAAGACCGGCTGGACCGCCGAGGAGATCCTCGCCAAGGTCGGCACCCGGGTCACCACCCTCGGCTCCAACGGCGTCCGCATCGAGCGGGTCGGCGAGCCCGCCATCGAGGTCGGCGTCCCCGAGGAGAAGGTCAAGGCCGACCCGACCGGCGTCGGCGACGCCTTCCGCGCCGGCTTCCTCTCCGGCCTCGCCTGGGGCGTCGGCCTGGAGCGCGCCGCGCAGATCGGCTGCATGCTGGCGACGCTGGTCATCGAGACCGTCGGCACCCAGGAGTACGAGCTGCACCGCAGCCACTTCATGGACCGCTTCACCAAGGCCTACGGCCACGACGCCGCGGCCGAGGTCCAGACGCACCTCGTCTGAGGACCTGAGCGGACGTCACACGGAGCGGCGGACCACATAGGCGACGCCTTGGTCCGCCGCTTCCTGCCCCACGTACTCCTGCTGCTGCGTCCAGCACCACGCCGGAATGTCCACGGCCGAGACCTCGTCGTCCGACAGCACGGTGACGGTGCCGCCCACCCGTACCCGGCCGATGGCCCTGCCCAGCTCGATGACCGGAACCGGGCAGCGCTCGCCGAGGGCGTCGACCACCAGCGCGGACTCCTCGGCCACGGATTCCCCCGCGCCGGCTGGCGCCGGCCTCTCCGTCGGCACCCCCAGCCGCTCCCGCACCGACCGCACCGTCCCCGGCAGCACCTCCAAAAACCGCTCCACATCCGCCTCGGGCGTCCCGTAGGGGAGCGATACCCGGACATTCCCCTCGGACAGCACGCCCATCGCGCGCAGCACATGGCTCGGCGTCAGGGTGCTGGACGTGCAGGAGGATCCGGACGACACCGAGAAGCCCGCGCGGTCGAGTTCCTGCAGCAGGATCTCTCCGTCGACATAGAGGCAGGAGAAGGTGACCAGGTGCGGGAGGCGGTGCTCCGGGTCGCCGACCACCTCCACATCGGGAACCAGCTCCGGTACGCGGGCACGAATCCGCTCCACCAGCCCCCGCAGCCGGGCCGCTTCGTCCCGTTCGGTCCCCGCCTCCACGCGCAGGGCCCGCAGCGCGGCGGCCGCGGCCACGATCGCCGGGAGATTGCCGAACCCGGGCGCGCGGCCCGACTCCCGCTCGTCCAGGGGCCCCTGGGGCGCGAAGCGCGTGCCCTTGCGGATGGCGAGCAGGCCGACGCCGGGCGGGCCGCCCCATTTGTGGGCGCTCGCCGCCATCAGCGACCAGGCCCCGGGCACCGGCCCCCAGGGCAGCGACTGTGCCGCGTCCACCAGGAGGGGCACCCCCGCCTCCTGGCAGAGCTCCGCTACCTCCTCGACCGGCTGTTCGGTTCCCACCTCGTGGTTGGCGGACTGCAGGCAGGCGAGCGCGGTGCCGGGCAGCAGCGCGGCACCGAAGTCCCCGGCCGCGATCCGGCCCGTACGGTCCACGCCCACTGCCGCCGCCGTGCCGCCGGCCGCCTCATGGACCTCGGCGGCGTGCAGTACGGAGGAGTGCTCGACGGCGGAGTGCAGCAGACGGCGGCCGACACGCCGACGGGCGGCCAGTGCCCCGAAAATCCCGGAATGTACCGCCTGCGTCCCCGAAGGGGTGAAAACCAGCTCGTCGGGGCGGCAGCCCACCGCCTCCGCCGCGGCCTCCCGCGCCGCGTCCAGCAGCAGCCGGGCCCGCCGGCCCTCCCGGTAGAGGCGGGCGGGGTCGGCCCACCCCTCGTCCAGAGAGGCGAGCAGGGCCTCCCGGGCGACGGGATGCAGCGGGGCGGCGGACGCGGCGTCGAAGTAGGGCACGTACGAGACGGTAGAACACCGGTCCCGGGCCCGGCGGGGGAACGGGCCGGGCGTGGAGTCGGGCACGCCGTCAGATGCCTGGTGGGAGGGGGCATTCGAGGGTCCGGAGGGGGGCCCGGGAGGGACACGCCCACCCCATCGGGGTGGCTCGCGGCGCGTTGGGCACCCTCCCCGCGCGACCCCAAATAGCGTCCAGTAGGGTTTGGTCCGCATAAACATCCAAACCCCTGCCCGACGCAGGGCGGCGACCGACCAGCGAGTAAGGCCGCAGCCGACCGCGCGGGCGAGACTCTCGGGAAGGCGCTACGTGAGTCCCAACGGCTCCGACCGCTCGTCGCGGCGCCCGATGCGGCGGAAGCTGCCGCAGGTGCTTGCTGCGGGCCTGGTCCTGGCGACCGCTACTGGTTGCACATATAAGGACTTCCCCCGCCTCGGCATGCCAACGCCCGTCACCGACGAGGCGCCGCGGATCCTCTCTCTTTGGCAGGGCTCCTGGGCCGCCGCCCTCGCAACGGGCGTGCTGGTCTGGGGCCTGATCATCTGGAGCGTGATCTTCCACCGCCGCAGCAGGACCAAGGTGGAGGTCCCCACACAGACGCGTTACAACATGCCCATCGAGGCGTTGTACACGATCGTCCCGTTCATCATCATCGCGGTGCTTTTCTACTTCACCGCGCGCGATGAGAGCGCAGTTCTGAAGACTTCCAAGAAGCCGGACCACGTCATCAACGTGGTGGGCTTCCAGTGGAGCTGGGCGTTCAACTACTTGGAGAACGTGGACGGCGACAAGTCGACCACGGGTATCAACTCCCCTGAACTCTCCGCCATCCCGGACAAGTGGAAGAAGTCCGCGCCGGCCGGCGCCGACGGCGTCTACGACACGGGCACCCCGGGTACGAAGAACCCGCAGACCGGCAACCCCGGCCCGACCCTGTGGCTGCCGAAGGGCGAGACCGTTCAGTTCGTCCTCACGTCGCGTGACGTCATCCACTCCTTCTGGGTGGTGCCGTTCCTGATGAAGCAGGACGTCATCCCGGGCCACACCAATGTCTTCGAGGTGACCCCCAACAAGGAGGGCACCTTCATGGGCAAGTGCGCCGAGCTCTGCGGCGTCGACCACTCCCGGATGCTCTTCAACGTCAAGGTCGTCTCTCCGGCTAAGTACCGGGAGCACCTGAAGGACCTGGCGAAGAAGGGCCAGACCGGATACCTGCCGTCGGGCATCAAGCAGACGGATCACGCCAGGAATGCGGAGACGAAGAACACGTGAGCATCCTCAACGAACCTCAGGGTGCCGCCGCCGATACGGCTCCGGCAGCACCGCCCGTACGCAAGAAGCAACCGGGTATCGCCGCGGTCAAGTGGCTCACGACCACTGACCACAAGACCATCGGCACGATGTACCTGGCAACGTCGTTCGCGTTCTTCTGCGTCGGCGGCCTGATGGCGCTGCTCATGCGCGCCGAGCTGGCCCGCCCCGGCGAGCAGATCATGACGAACGAGCAGTTCAACCAGGCGTTCACGATGCACGGCACGATCATGCTGCTGATGTTCGCGACGCCGCTGTTCGCCGGGTTCGCGAACTGGATCATGCCGCTGCAGATCGGCGCGCCCGACGTGGCGTTCCCGCGGCTGAACATGTTCGCGTACTGGCTGTACCTCTTCGGCTCGCTGATCGCGGTGGCCGGCTTCCTCACCCCGCAGGGTGCGGCCGACTTCGGCTGGTTCGCCTACTCCCCGCTGTCGGACGCGGTCCGCTCGCCGGGCGTCGGCGCCGATATGTGGATCATGGGTCTGGCCTTCTCCGGCTTCGGCACGATCCTCGGTTCGGTCAACTTCATCACCACGATCATCTGCATGCGT
>NZ_JBIWOD010000022.1:0-143508 GCF_044767545.1 Streptomyces sp. NPDC101227
TGCCGTAGGCCGCGCCGCGGTCGAAGTCCAGCCGGGGATTGGCCTCGAAGAAGTGGAAGTGCGAGGTCACGCTGATCGGCACGCTCGCGGTGTTGCGCACGGCCACGAACCGGACCGGCTGGGGCCCGGCCGTTGCCCCGGCCCCAGGCAGCACTGCACCCGGGGCGTGTGCGCCGAGTCCGCCACCTTGGAACGGATCACTGACCACGGCCAGCCTCGATCCGTCGTCGAATACCGCCTCCACGTGGATCTCGGTAACGATGTCGGGCACGCCGGGAAGCACATCGCTGGGCCCGAGCGTCCTGCGGGCGGCCGTGATGGCTTCGGCGAGCCGGGCACCGTCGCGGGCCGCCTCGCAGACCGTGTCGGCTATCAGAGCCGTCGCCTCTGGCACGTTCAGGCGGCAGCCGCGCGCATGTCGTGCCCGGGCCAGTTCGGCGGCGCCGAACAACAACAGCCGGTCGCGTTCCGTCGGAGTCAGTCGCATGGCCGTGGCTCCCGGCAGCAGTTCGGGGCCGGCGTGTCGGCCGGAGCGTCCTTGTGCATGGTTGCGTCGCTTTCTGTGGCAGGTCAGCAGCGTCGTCTGGCCTGCAGATTGCCATTGACTGAAAATTCAGTCAATACGCGAGAGAGGTCTGGGCTGGGCGACTGGGTACCTGGTCTCTCGGGGGAGGGAGGTAGAGGGCGCCACGTGCCCATGGCGCCCGAGCCGAGCCGGGCGGGCAGCCGGTACCTGCCGATCTCCTCCGGACCGTCGGCGGCCAGAGCCGCGAAGGTGGGCAGCGGGCCGGGATGCTCGGACGCCCGGCACCCTCGATGCTTACTGAAGTTTCAGTCAATATAATGCTGAGAAGCAGAGCAAGAAGGGCCAGCTAAGGTGAGTAACCGTGAGTGACCGTAAAACAGCAATCATGGAGGCGGCCTCGCGGGTCATCGCCCGGCGGGGGGTCCGCGGACTGCGAGTCGACGAGCTGGCCGCCGAGGCCGGCGTGTCCACCGCGCTCATCTACTACCACTTCAAGGACCGGGCCGGCATCCTGCGCCAGACCTTGGAGTTCATCAACGACCGGGCCGGGAGCTACACCACCGACCGGGACCCGGCCGCCGCCCCCCTCGCCCCCCGGCAGGAGCTGGAGCAGACCCTGCTCCTGGAACTCCAGGACGACGAGGCCGTCCGGGAGAACAGCACGGCGTGGGGAGAGCTGCGCGCCAGCGCCATCTTCGAACCCCACCTGCGAGAGGACCTGGCCAAGGCCACGCTGGTCTGGGTCCAGGAGATCGCCGGACTGCTCGGCCGGATACGTCCCATGGCCACCGCCTCCGGCCTGACCGTCGCCGCCGAGCGACTGACGGTTCTGGTGGAAGGGCTCAGCATGCGCTGGCTCAGCGGCATCCTGCCTCTGGAGCACGCTCGTGAGCTGGTGCTGGACGCCATCGACGCGGAGTTGGAGCGGTTGGGCCGCCACTAGGGGCGGGCACTCCCGTCGAACGGTCCGTCAGCCCCCATCGGAGCCCAGTGGTTACGGTACGAATGTGACTACTCGACGAGCCAAACTCTTGGAAGCAACCTGCCGAGTGATAGCCCGGCGAGGGGTCCGGGGGCTGCGTGTGGAAGACGTCGCCGCCGAGGCGGGCGTCTCCAAGACGCTGATCTACTACCACTTCCGCGATCGCGGGGGCCTGGTCACCAGCGCCCTTGAGTACGTCAACGACCGGGCCGAAAGCTATGCGGGCATCGCGGAAGGCGACGACACTCCAGTCCGCGATCTGCTGCTCGCGCTACTGGCGGCGGAGTTCCAGGACGACACCACGGTGCGGGAGAACTCCGCGGTCTGGGGCGAGGTGCGTGCCGCCGCGACATTCGAGGAGGGGCTGCGGCGGACCCTCGCGTCACTGACCGAGCGCTGGCTCGTCGACGTCGCCGAGCTGATCGCGGACGGGCAGGACGACGGGAGCATCTGCGCGTCCGTCGACTCGCGGGCCGCCGCGGTCCGACTGACGTCCCTGGTGGAAGGGCTGAGCGGGCGCTGGCTGGCCGGCTTGCTCACCACTGCCGAGGCCAGGGCGCATGTGGCCACCGCGCTGGAGCGCGAGCTCGCCCGGAACACGCAGAGCTGACCTTCGCAAGGGGGCGGCAGGGGACACACGCCTCGGAAGTTGACTGAAAATCCAGTCAGTGCCACAGTGGGGGCACAGTGATACCGGGCTTCTTCTGGCGCGCCCGGACTCACGCACTACGCCCCGCCTCGACCGCACTGAGGGGTGTAGGCGGTGTGGCCGTACCCGATCTCACCGCAGGCGTCATCGACGCGAACGTCTCCGGACGACAGTGACGGGACCGCTTTCCCCTCTGGTCCGAACGGGACCCGACGGTCAACGACCGCCCGAACTCACGAATCCGATGTGGAGCCCCCATGAGCGAACTCCCCGTAGGCAAGTGGCCGCTCGATGCCTTCCGCGGTCCACGTCCGTCGCACGGGGCTCCGCCCGATGGCGCGGGAAGCCTCGGTTGGCGCGTGCCGGCCGACGACGTTCCGCATACCAGGACCTGGATGTCATGGCCCTCGCGAAGGTCCATCTGGGGCCGCCACCTGACGGGTGTCCAACAGGACATCGCCCTTATCGCCCGCACGGTCGCGGCATACGAGCCCGTGATCATGTGCGCGCCGGACGAAACCACCGTCGAGGCCGCGGAGGCCGCTTGCGGCGCTGACGTCACGGTCATCGACTCGATCCCCACGGACGATCTCTGGATGCGTGACACCTGCGCCGTCTTCCGGTGCGACGGCCGCGGGAACCTCGATGCCGTCGGCCTCAACTTCAACGGGTGGGGACGCAAGCAAGCGCATCACGACGACGCCGAAGTGGCCTGGTCCATCGCCGAATTGAACGGAATCGCCTTCACCGAGGCGGATGTTGTCGGGGAAGGCGGCTCCATCGAAACTGATGGCGACGGCACGGTGCTGGCCACCGAAAGCAGCCTGGTAAACAAGAACCGTAATCGCGGGATGACCCGGGACGATATCGAAGAGGCCGTACTGGCGGCTTACGGTGCCGAGAAGATGATCTGGGTTCCCGGTGTGCGAGGTCGGGACATCACCGACAACCACATCGACGTCACCTCCCGTTTCGTCAGCCCCGGCGTCGTCATGGTGCAGGTTCCGCCGGGCGACCGGCGCGACGTCTGGGCCGAGGACGCCCGCGAGCAGTTCGCCATCCTGTCCGCCGCGACCGACGCGAAGGGGCGGCGCCTCCAGGTGATCCGCGTGGACGGGCCGGACACCGTACGCTCGCGCAGCTCGACGTTCGTGGATTCGTACCTCAACTTCCATCTCGTCAACGGCGGTGTCATCACTGCCCAGTTCGGCGACGCAAGGGCGGACGCCGCGGCCCGCCGGACCCTGGCCGAGGCGTTTCCCGGTCGCGAGGTCGTCCAGTTGGATGTCGACCGCCTCATGGGCGGCGGCGGTGGAATTCACTGCTCCACCATGCACCAGCCCATTCCGTAGCCGGCCGCACGTCCGCACCTGCCCGGAATCGCCTCACCCCTCGCATACCCTTCATCCTCAGGGCCCTTAATTCAGGATCAGTTCTCCCTGGATACGGGCTCATCATTTGAATTCCGGAGTTCTCCGTGCCCCATCCCCCCATGCCCCGCCGCAATGTCCTGCGCTCTTTCGCCGGCATTGGCGCCCTCGCCCTAGGAGCGGTGGCCTGCGGTCCACGCGACACCCCGAACACCTCCCCCTCCGCCTCACAGAAGACGACGGGCCGACGGTTCGGTGCCGAGTGGGACAGCCACACCCGCACCTTCATGTCCTGGCCGGCCCTGGAGTCGGTCTGGGGTGATCAACTGCCGTCCGTCCGGGCGGATATCGCGCGCGTGGCCCGCGCGATCGCGGAGTACGAGGCCGTGGTCATGATGGCCCGTCCCGAACAGCAGGCCGCGGCACAGCAGGCATGCGGCTCCCAGGTCGAGGCGATCCCCCTCATGGTGGACGACCTGTGGGCGCGCGACACCGTGCCCCTGTTCGTCGAGGACTCCGGCGGGATCCTGGGCGTCGACCTCAACTTCAGCGGCTGGGGGAACAAGCAGGAGCACCGCTACGACGCCCAGGTCGGCCGCACCCTCCTTAAGAAGTACGACATTCCGCGCACCAAGGCCCCGCTGGTCGCCGAAGGCGGCTCCTTCGAGACGGACGGCGAGGGCACCCTGCTGATCACCGAGAGCTCGGTGGTCAACAAGAACCGCAACCCAGGGAAGAGCCGCGACCAGATCGAGGCCGAAATCAAGAGCAGCCTCGGCATCGAGAAGGTGATCTGGCTGGCCGGCGTGCGCGGCAAGGACATCACTGACGCGCATGTCGACAGCATCGCCCGGTTCACCGCACCAGGTGTCGTCCTCGTGGACCGTGCCTTCCCCGACAGTCCCCCCGACGTCTGGTCACGCGCGGCCGACCAGGCCAGGTCGGTACTCAAGGACACCACAGACGCTCGCGGCAAGTACCTGGAGGTCATCGACCTGCCCCAGCCCGACCTCGACAAGATCACCGGTCAGGGCGACGCCTTCGTCTCCACCTACGCGAACTTCTATGTCGCCAACGGCGCGGTGTTCCTCCCCCGCTTCGGCGACGCCCGGGCCGACGACCGGGCGAAGGGGATCCTGCAGGATCAGTTCCCCAAGCGCGACATCGTGCAGGTGAAGATCGACACCATCGCTTCGGGCGGTGGCGGCATCCACTGCTCGACCCACGACCAGCCCGGCAAGCCGGCCAAGTAGCGTGTGCCGAGCGGGTCAGTAGGCCCGGCTCACTGACCTGCTCAGTAATGATCTTCATGCTTCGGCAGACGTGCCTGTCCGGCCTGGCGGTTCGCCGGGGCTGGGGATGCCATCAGGACGTGGTGCGGCTCAGCAGGCGGCGCATGAGCGGGTCGACCATGCCTTGTGCCCGCATGATCTCCACGGGTGGCGGTCAGCCGACGAACCCGCGCAGCGCGGGGTGATCGCGTCAGACGGCCACAGCCCCTCGACGGCCTGAAGTTCGCGGGACGCCGGAGGCATGTGCGGGGCGTCGGCCCCATTGGCGGTGCCGTCCTTTCGCGGGCTCTTCGCAGCGCGCATGTTGAGCTGGTCGGGCGGCGCGATCGCTCCCGCCGCGAATGCGGGAGCGGCTGACGTGACCGGGATCAGCGGCCGTGCCAGACCGTCCGGTTTGATCACTTGGCGTCCGAGGTGTCCGAGCTGGCCAAGGGGCGACGGGGGTGCGGGGCCCCCTGGGGAATTGATCGGCGGAGTCCCAAGTCCCCTTGGTACGGTGCTCCGATGGCCACGATCAGGAAGTTCCAAGTCACCTTTGACTGCGCCGAACCTGAGCGTCTCGCTCGTTTCTGGTGTGAGGTGTTGGGGTACGTCGTACCGCCGCCCCCGGAGGGGTTCGCCACTTGGGACGATTTCAAGGGTTCGCAGCCACCTGAGCAGCGGGATTCATGGTTCGCCTGCATAGACCCCTCAGGTGTGGGCCCGCGACTGTACTTCCAGCGCGTCCCCGAAGGGAAGGCCGCCAAGAACCGGGTGCATCTTGATGTGCGGGTCGGCACCGGACTCGTGGGTGAGGAGCGTCTCGCCGTACTTGAGGCCGAACGTGCCCGCCTGGTCCCGCTCGGCGCGGTCCACTTGCAAACGCTGTACGACGGCAATGATTCGTGTATCCCGATGCTGGACATCGAGGGCAACGAGTTCTGTATCGACTGAGGGGCAGCGAACGTGTCCTCGTTCTGTCCCCAGGGGGTCAAGACGAAGAACGGCCCGACCTGCTGGGGCGTCTACGAGCTCTCACCGCAGGGCTACTCGTTCGCGTTCGGCCTGAACTCCCTCGGGTTCATGCCGCTCGGCTTCGTCGACTGCCGCCTGGCCGGGCGCAGGAACATCTGGCACGGGACGGGGCCTTCGGCGGCAACATCATCGAGACCGGCACCGACCCCTACCGCCTCGCCATCACCCGAGCCCGAGCGGAACAACAACTGGCCGCTGGATCACCACGCATGGGGCTCCGTGACCGGCATCAGTGCTCGCGGATCCTTGACCACCACCAGCCGCCGACCGTCCGTTCGCTCACCGGCCCAGGGTCCGGCAGAGTGCGACGCTCGAACTCGTCGTCGATGCGAGCGATCAGCCGGCCCAGATCACGCCGGGCACCGCGCGGGAGGTGAAGCATGGCCTCCTCCAGATCATCGCGGGCATCCTCCACCTCCCGCCCGGGCTGCCAGACCTGGGACGCGTTCAGATAACGGCCGGGGTGCTTGAACGCCCACTCGAAACGGGCGAGTGCGTCAGCAACCGCGTCAGGCCACATCCGCTCATGTTCCACACGGCGAACAGCGGCATGTGTCTTCGCGGAAACGCCACGGATCCGCCGAACTACAACATGTCTGTGAGGCCGCCATCGCTCAGCGCGGACGGCCTTCGGGCGCCTACGCGGCATCGCCCTTTCTGATCAACATGGCAGCATCCTGCCACGAACGGGGCCGGCTCCGCACGCGCGATCGAACTCCACGCCACCTCGGGTGCTCTTACTTCTCACCCTGTCGCCTGAAAGACGCCGGCACCGGCGAGATCCCCCAACGAAGCAGGGTGACCCGTCAGGCGGGCCATCCCCGGGCAGGCGGCGAATCCCAGGCCTCTCGGAAGCGTTGAAGCACGAGTCGTGCGCCGGCGGGTGACACCGCCAGTTCGAGTCGTGCTTCGGCGAGCCTTTGCAGATTCCCGTCAGGACCTACTGACTGGATCACGTCGGAGGTGGGGAACTGCCTGCTGGTGAAGAAGCCCAGGAGGGTCAGCATGAAGTCGCAATAGGCCGCGACTTCTGCCCACGGCTGCTGCTCTCCGGGCTCGCTGCCCAGGGCGGTTCCGGGCGGCGTGGCGCTCGCGGTCATCAGCCGCTCGACTGCGTCGTAGGTGCGGGACGCCTGCCCGTGGACGGACTGCTCCTGCAGCCGCAGGACCGTCCGGCGGATGTGGTCGAACCGTGCTTCCCAGCCGCCCTCGACGCCATTTCTGGCGAGGCGTACGCGGAACCCCATGAGGGTCTCCCGTAGTTCCTCTTCGAGTAATTTCCCTGCTACTTCGGGCAGTTGACTGCCACGGGCGTCGGGCTGATCGGGAATCTGCACCATCCTGCGGGTGTACCGGATCAGGTCGCGGGTGATGCCTCCGGAGAGGCAGTGCGCGAGCGCGATGAAGGGCGCGGTCAGGCCGGGCACCCGGTTCTCGAGGATGCCGCGTGACTCCTCCAGCGTCCGGGGCTCGACGTGGACGATGTCGTCGAGCGAGCTGTCGAGGATGTCCCGGGACGCGAGGCCCCGGCCGATGAAGTCCGCACCGACGTCCTCGGCCACGGAGATCAGGAAGTACACGTTCGGTATGCCGAAGACGGCCTTGATCTCGGCCAGCAAGGCGCGCGCCTTCTCGGCCGTGCCGATCCGGTCCACCTCGTCGATGATGATGAATATCCTGCCGACCGCGTTCTGCGCTTCCGCTGCTGCACGTCTTTCTTGTGCCATGCGTTCCAGCAACTCCCGGAAGTGGGTGACCAGTTCGGGAAGGGTGAACGTACGCGACGAGAGGGTGGTCGTCCTGCCGGCCCCCACATTCCCGGCAGGGAAGGGGGTGAGGCCCGCGTTGGCGGCCAGACTGGTGCTCTGGAGTGTCCGCAGGTGGTACAGGTAGTTGACACACTCCTTGAGGAGGGGCGACCTGCGGCGCCGCTTCAGCAGCGTGGCACCCAGTGAGAGCCCCAGCGCAGCGAGCGGGATGCGCGTAAGCCAGACGTGCTCCCTCCACAGCCGCAAGGCGGTTCCCGATAGCGCGCCCCATGCGTCGGACAGCCACGTATACACGCTGCCCCCGAGTGAAACCCGCAGTGCATGCGCAACGGGCGCAAATGCAACGGCCACCAGCAGTACGGCGACCAGCAGCCGGACCCAGTAAGACAGTGCGTTCCGCAGCCGTGTTGTGAGGTGCTTCCGAAGCTTGACCAGGAAGAGGAAGGAAGAGTCGACCTTGTACCCGTGGAGCTTCAGGAACCGCTCACACACCTGTTGAAACAGCGAGAGCAGAAACTCTTGGGGTACGTAGGCGGCCGGGAGCTGTACCGGAACGACCAGGTCCGCAGCGGACCAGCTCTGCTCGCACGCCTTGAGGAGTGTGCTCTTCCCGACCCCGCGCGGACCGGATATCGCGATGGTCCCGCCGTCCATCAGCCCCATCTTCGTGCCCAAGCTCTGCAACTCTCGGTGCGGAACCACATAGCGCAGGTCGTGTACCTCGATGAGCCCTAAGAGATCGGGAGTGACGAGCAGGGTTTCGTGACTTTCGCCTATGAGTCTCCGCAGTGTCGGCCGTACCTGGGACGACAGCGCGGCGGACAGCGACTTCGCCCACTGGCGCCGCATGAAGGCGACTTGCCAACGCAAGGCCTGCAGCATGACCAGCTGCGGCAGCCTTGCGGGTAAAGAAGGCGTCCGCTCGTACCTCTCCACCGCGATGGTTCTTTGTTCCACGGCGTCCTGGTAGTCGTCGTACTCCCGATATCCCGCATTCAGGACCTGTCCGACCACTCGTGCAGTGTGGAACTCCTCCGTCAGTTGCGCCTCGCCCACGCCGGTAGTCCGGCTCTGGCCCACATAGGCCTTGAGCACGGCATCCTCGGCGGTGAGCCGGCGGACGGCGTTTCGGTAGGTGGCCTCGTCCTCGGGACGGCTCCACACCCACCGCGCTGGCCTTGACTCCACCCGTGCGCCCCCCCATAGCCCGTAGTCCGTAGTCCCGTCCGACACGACGGCGCGGACGACCTTCACTACCGTGCATCTGCGACTGCCAGAGCATATGCACTGGATGAAGGGTTTGCCCCAGCCTCACCCCGCTCCGTCGGTGGAGAGGAACCGGGGCCTTCCGGTCGGGGGTGGTCGCGCTGGCATGCGAGAGAGTTGCTGCAGGTCGCACGAATGAGCGAGACCTGCCCCATGCTGGCGATCGCTGCAATATTCAGGGCTTTCGCCGGATAAGAGTCCACTGACTGACCGACCCCGTTCGCCACGCAGTGACACCATCGTGCTGCGCGATGCCCGTCCGATCGTCGAGATTGCCTGTGAGGCACCATGTCCAGTGCGACGCCCGATAAGCGCGTTCCCTCGTATATCGATCCGACAAAACCCAGTATCGCCAGGGTGTATGACGCCTTCCTCAACGGCACCGACAACTACGAGGTGGACCGCGAGGTGGTCCGGAGTGTGAAGAAGGCCGCTCCGGAGGCCGCGGACCTGGCAGTCGAGAACCGTGCCTTCCTGATCCGCGCGTGCCGGTTCCTGGCCGGCCAAAGCGGCATCACCCAGTACCTGGACTGCGGTTCGGGCCTGCCCACCGCAGAAAACACCCACCAAGTGGTGCAGCGGATCAACCCGGACTCGCGGGTCGTCTACGTGGACAACGACCCACTGGTGCTGGCCCACAGCCGCGCGCTGCTGGAGGAGGACGAGAGCACCGTCATTGTCAGCGAGGACATCTTCGAGCCGGAGAGGCTGCTGCAGAACGAAGTCGTGCGGTCCAAGCTGGACTGGAACGAGCCGATCGCGCTGCTGCACATGGGCACGCTGCACCACTACAACGGCGAGGAAGCGCGTTCCCGCAAGGACATCATGCGCGCCTACATCGAGGCATTGCCGTCCGGCTCCTACGTGGCGATCAGTCACTTCCTGGACCCGGAGGACGAGTACAGCGCGACCGCCCGGAAGATGGAGGACATGTTCCTGCACAGCATGATGGGCAGTGGCACCTTCTCCACCCGGGCCGAGCTTGAGGAGCTGTTCAACGGTCTGGAGATCGTCGCCCCAGGCCTGGTGCAGTGCGTCGACTGGTGGCCGGACGGCCCGCGACTCAAGCAGCTGAACGCAGCCCAGCGGTGCATCGCCGGTGGCGTGGCCGGCAAGCCGTAAGTCACGCACCAGCCTTCACCGAACAGCTCCGACAGCTCCACCACCCGGATTGCGCCGCGATGCGCCCATGCAACTACGGCAGACGTCCGAGTGGTGGACTCGACCGATGGCAGCGCCCGGCGCCTCTCGCACCGCGGTCGTTCCCTGCTCATCTAACGAGCGGTCCGGAGCAGATGTATCGCCGTGTCGTTGCTGCGAGACCGGCAGCTGCCGGGCCGCAGCGTGGCAGAGCGCGCTACTGCGAGTGACCACCCCTCAGTGCGAGTCGGTGGACCCCGATCCGCGCGGGCGAGCTGTGCCTGCGCGCATGGGCCCACGCCCAGCTGAGTGACGTCGCGGCTGCCCCGGATTGGCGTTAGCGGAATTCCGGAATGCTGACCTTCGGATGGTGTGCGGCGCTTTGCGTCTCCTTGCCGAACGAGTGGTTACGGTGCCGTGCCTTCGCCGAACTCGTCAGCAGTTCGCGCCAAGGGGAACCGACACGACAAGGAGTTGCATGATCCAGGTATCCATCGAGAATGTGGAAATCCTCCCAGGGCACCTCTTCGAATGGAGGATGACTTCTCCGAAGAGGGTCGACATCGCCGGACCGTCCCCATCGGGCGAACCCACGGCCTACAACCAGGCGAAACATTTCACCGTCGCCCAGGATGTCCGTAGGGCGAACAAAGCCGCCAGCTTCTACATTGCCGGCACCTTCGACCTTCCCGGTCCCGTAGACCGTAACGCTCTTGGCGCCGCCCTGCTGCACTTCGCCCGACGGCACGACGTGCTGCGCTCCAGTTTCCAGCAGCTTGGCGGCGACGTGTCCTGCGATGTCCTCGAACCGGACGACGTGCAGGTCGACGAGCACGACCTGGGGTTCGTCGACTCCTCCGCCGGAGTGCGCGAACGCCTGCACCAGACGTTCCAGCTGGTCGACCCGCTGTCCTGGCCCCTGATCGTCATGGGCGCGGTGATCAGGGATACCTCCGCCACGATCTGGTTTGCCTGTGACCATCTGGTGACCGACGGGCTGTCCACGCCCATCGCCATGAACGACATCGCGGAGGCCTACGAGGCGTACGCGAACGGCCGCGCCCCCGCTCTCCCGGAAACCGGTAGTCACCTCGCCTTCAACCGCGAGCAGCGCCGCCAGAACGCCGCTATGGACGCTGACGACGCGCGGCTGGATTATTGGAAGGCATTCATCGCGGATAACGGCGAATTCTTCCCGCGGTTCCCGCTGGATCTCGGTGTGGAGCCTGACCGCTTGTACCCCACGGTCAACGAAACGGAGAAGTTCCTCGACGCCGACCAGCTCGAAAGCCTGGAGGCCGCGTGCCGTGCCGCCGGGGGGAGGCTCTTCATGGGCCTTCTGGCCGCCGTCGGCGTCGCTCTCAGGAAAGAGGGCGGACCAGACATCTACCGTTGCCTCATGCCGGTCAGCAACCGTGGCCGGGGTCCCTACGCGCACACCATGGGCTGGTTCGTCAATCCGGTGCCCCTCGCCTTTCCCGTGGCGGACGGACTGGACTTCACGGCCGTCATGGCCCATGTGCGCGCCGCGACCGAAGAGATGAAACAGCACATAGACGTTCCCTTCGTGAAGGCATGGGAGCTGCTGGCCCCGGAGGAGTACGAGAGGGGCCTCTGGCCGTATCCCGTGAACGTCTTCTCCTACCTCGACTACCGGCGGTCGCCCGGAGCGCAGCACCACGTGTCCCGGAACGCGAGGAAACACGTGTGGGGTTCGCGGACCAACGGCTACGGCTCGTGGATGCACCGGTCCGACACCGGTCTGTACATGAACTTGCTGTACACCGACACACCCCAGGCCCGGGACGTCATGCCTGCGTACGTGGAAACACTCACGCGGACACTGAAGAAGCTGGCGCGCGAGGCAGCTTTCTGATGAAGAAGCCGGGGTGTCAGTGCGTGGCGAGGCGCGCCGCCACGCAAGGGTCCTCGTTGCGGTAGCCGAGGCGGGTGTAGAGCCGCTCGGCGGGGGTGTTGTCGGCCAGCTGCCAGAGGGTGCAGAAGCCGTGGCGGCGTACGGCGTACCGGGTCAGCCAGGAGGTCAGGGCCGCTCCCAGACCCTGGCCGCGCAGGCGGGCGTCCGTCGCGACGGATGCCATGAGGGGGGCGCCGCTGTCCCGCAGGGTGCTGAGCGCGCCGCAGGCCACCAATCGCCCGTCTCCGTCCGGGGCGCGGATGCCGGCCCACAGGCGGACGTCGACGGATCCGGGGCCGGTGGAGTGTGCCGGGCTGTGCTCCTTGAGAAAGGCGAAGAGCTCCTCGTGGTGGCCCTCATCCAGCGGGACGACCCGGTTCTCGGCCCGGTGGACGGCGGGTTCCTCCAGCGTCCAGCGGAACACCCACTCGACCGCGCCGGTCACCGGGAGGTGTCGGCCGACCAGGCTGTCGATGCCGCGGGGGCCGGTGAACTCCCGCACCCGGTCGGGCATCCCGTGCGCGGCGCGTACGACGAGGCCCGCGGCGGCATCGGGCTCGCCGACGCTCCACACATGGCCACGGGCGGCGTCGAGCCAGGCGGCGGCGGCATCACCGGACCAGCCGATCCGGTCGGCCGAGCGCTGCCGAGCGGCGCCGAAACGCAGCAGGGCGGAACCGGTCCGGTGCTCCAGGCCCTGGTTGAACAGCTCTGCGGTCCGGGGTACGAGGAGGGGCGTTGCCTGCATCGCTCTCTGAGGAAGGACGTCGGTACATGGGGCGTGCGCGGGCGGGCCGGATGCGCAAAGGGCGCGGCCGGGCTCGTCCGTCTGGGGTTGGGGGTACCGGCGGCGGCTGCGCACCCGCGCGCCCGGCCGACCGGTTCACCCACTGTCGCACACTGCCCCTGGCCTGGGGCAAATCGCAGGCCAGGGCGCCAAACGATCACCGTTGTCGCCAGGGCGCGCCCGGCTCGGCTGATGAAGAGCCGAGACGGAACGAGCGCAGCGAGTGCAGTGCACCAGACGCCGCCGCCCCTCCGACTCTGACCCATCGGACACGACCTAGTGGTTCATGAGCTGTGTACGTGCCAGCTCGCCGTACAGGGCGTCGTTCCTCATCAGCTCCGTGTGGGTCCCCACTGCCCGTACCCGCCCGGCCTCCATGACCACGATCCGGTCGGCGGTGGTCACGGTGGACAGACGGTGTGCGACGACGAGGACGGTCGTGCGGTGTGCGGCTTCCGTGATGGTCTCGCGCAGCGCCGCTTCGTTGGCCGCGTCGAGCTGGGAGGTGGCCTCGTCCAGCAGCAGGAGTCTTGGCCGGCGCAGCAGGGCGCGGGCGATCGCCACGCGCTGTCGCTCGCCGCCGGAGAGCCTGCTGCCCCGGTGGCCGACGTGGGTGTCCAGGCCGTGGGGCAGCTGGTCCGCCACCGTGTCGAGCCGGGCCTGATGCAGGACTTGGGCGAGTTGCGCATCGCCGGCGTCGGCGGATCCCAGGGTCAGGTTGTCGCGCAGGCTGCCCGCGAGGACGGGGGTGTCCTGTTCGGCATAGCCGATGGCCGCGCGGAGTTCGGCCAGGGGCCACTGCCGCACGTCCCTGCCGTCCAGCAGCACCCGTCCGCCCTCCGGCTCGTAGAAGCGTTCGATGAGGGAGAAGACGGTGGTCTTGCCCGCACCGGACGGGCCGACGATCGCGGTCAGGCCGCCGCCGGGGACCGCGAAGGAGACCTGGTGGTGGACGTGGGGGAGCCCCGGCCGGTAGGCGAAGCGGACTTGATCGAACGTCACGGTGGCGGGGAGCGGGTGCCGTTCACGCGTGGCGAGGAGTGACCCCCGTTCTTGTGGAGCGGGGGGCAGGTCCGGCTTCATGACCGTCGCTTCCTCGGCCTCGAACGACGCTTCCCGTCCCCCGGCCCGGCCCCCCTCCCTCTCCGCCTCGCCCAGCTCCTCGATCTCCAGCTCCTCCGCCTCCCGGATGCGGGCGGCGGCGGCCGATCCGATCTGGAGCTGGCCGATTCCTTCGACGACTTGGCCGATCCGGGGTGCGAGGGCGAAGAGGTAGAGGAGGAAGGCGACGAGCGTGGAGACGCCGATGGCGCCGGAGGTGACGCGTGCGCCGCCGACTCCCAGGACGGCCAGGAAGCAGACCTGGATGACCACCGCTGACAAGGTCGAGGACACCGCCTCCCAGGCGGCGGCGCGCACCCCGGTGCGGCGGGCGTGCTCGGCCGCCCGGTGCAGCGCCTCGGCCTCCCGCTGTTCGGCGCCCGACGCCTTGACCGTGCGGAAGGCACCCAGGACCCGTTCGAGCGCGGCTCCCATCAGGCCGACCGCTTCCTGGGTGTGCCGGGTGGCACGGCCGATACGCGGGGACACGAAGGCGACGAGGACGCCGACCAACGCGATCACGGCAAGCGTCACGCAGAGCAGCACGGGGTCGAGGAGCCCCATCATCACGACCGTCGCGACGGTGACCAGGGTGCCGGTGACCGCGGCTGACACCGCCTGGGGGGCGCTTTGCCGCAGCAGCGCCGTGTCGGAGGTGACCCGGGCGATCAAATCGCCCGGTTCGGTGCGTTCCACGACCGGCACCCGCAGCCGCAGCAGCCGGTCGGCGAGTCGGCATCGGGCGGTGCGGACGACCGACTCCGCCGACCAGTTCAGTACGTAGTGGCCGAGCCCCGCGAGGAGCCCGCCCGCCACTACCAGCAGGCTGAGCGTCACCATGGGGCCGGCCGCCGGCTGCCCCTGCCCCATGGTGTCCATCACGCGCTTGGCAGCCATGGGCTGGGCCAGTCCCAGCAGACTGCCCAGCAGGCCCAGCAGTACTCCGGCGAGCATGCGCCCGCGCTGCGGACGGAGATGTCCGGCGAGAGCCAGGTGTCCGAACCAACGGCCTCGAACCGTATCGGAGTCGGCCGCCAGGTCGGGTGATACGCGGGTCCCGTCGTCGGCGCGGCGGGTGCCGGCGGGAGGTGCCGTCGTCACCGCCTCACTCCACGGCGAAGAAGCGCTGGAAGTAGCCGGCCGGCGTGCCCTCGCCGACGGGTTCCCCCTCGGCCTCCACCCACGCGTGCGCGGCGAACGGCGGGCGCGTGCGCACGCCCACGCACCAGGTGGGCCACTGGCCGTAACAGCGGCAGAGCAGCGCGGTGGCAAGGGACCGTGGCAGGCACCCCTTGTTCCCCGCGGCCGTCAGGCTCACGGCGAGCACCGTCTGCCGGGCCAGTTCGGCCTCGGCGAGCGTGGCGGGTTTCGCCCCTCGGCGCAGCCTCCCCAGGACTGAGCGGATGCGGCCCGGTGGCAGAGTGGCCAGCACATGTGCGCAGCCCACCACCGCCCGGGCCGCCCAGCGGCGGGCCATGGGGACGGAGCGGGGGTGGTAGGCAACCGCTTCCGGCATCGACATTCCGTACCTCTTCCCGGCGGACGGAGGGGGCAGGCGAATGGGGAGGGTGGAGCGTGGCCGCCCGGGCGGCTACGGCGTGATGATGCCCGCGGAGCGCAGGTCGTCGACGATGCCGGTGACGTCCTGCGCGATCTGATCCGCGTCGGCGCCCTCGTACTGCCTGGCGAGAGCCTCCACGGCCTGTTCGGTGCCGCGGCCGTCGAGCAGCGTGCGCAGGACGACGGCAGCTGTCGGGTTGAGGGTCCAGTACTCGGCGCTCTTCTGGTCGAGCAGCGCCATTCCGTACTCGGTCTCGGTGAGCAGAACACCGGGTTTCAACGTGACCATCGATTCACCTCTCCTTGCTGGTCAGGGGCCGTGCCGGGGTCATCTCCCGGGAGCGCAGCCACACTTCGGCCGCTACGGTCGCATGCAGCTGATAGCTCTCCGCCTCCGCCGACAGGGACCGGCGGCACCACTCGCGCAGGATCCCTTCGTCGACCAGACCGAGCCGGGCCAGCCGCGATTCCTCGCACAGCGCCAGCAGCCCGGCACGGTGTTTGCGCAGTCCCGTCTCCTCCTCGAAGGTGGCGTTGGCCTTGGTGGCGCGGGTGCGGCCGGCCTCCGGCACAATGCCGCGCATGGCCTCGACGATCAGCGGTTTGTACCGCCAGGGACTGATCCGCTCCGATGTTCGGACGGCCAGGCACGCCTCGATGACGCGGTCGTCGTAATAGGGAGCAGCCACGGTGATCCCCAGCGGCGCCGCCATCTGCCCGATGTGCCGGGTCCACTGGGAGATGCCTTCCATCGCGGCCAGCTCGCGGTGCTCGCCGTGCCCCCTGCCCCGCGGCTCCGCGTCGGGGAGGCGGGCGCGGAGGAGTTCGCGCGCCGCAGCAACGGCCTCGGGGGTGGCCCAGGGCGGCATACGGGGTGGCACGGACCAGTCCAGCAGCGGCTCGTCCGCGCCCGGCGCCGGCTCGGTCAGGTCCCGGGCGACACGGCCGAGCCAGTCCTGGTAGGAACGGCGGTCCAGGAGCTGGCGCAGCACCTTCCGCCGGGGCCATCGGTACTTGGCGCCATACCCTCGTACATCGCGCAGCGCGGTGAGGGGATGGGTGCGCATCAGTGTGTGCAGGCGGGCCGGCGTTCCGGCGAGGAGCTCGTCGCCTCCCAGACCGGTCAGATGCAGGCCGGATGTCTGGCCTGCCGCCAGTGCCACGATGTGCATCCGGCGGTTGCGGTCGACGGTGAGCATGCTGGGCGTGTCCAGGATGTCGTGGAGCTTGTCGATGCCGTCGAAGGTCATGGGCGTGTCCCAGGCCGGTACGACGTGGTGCTCGACCGATTCCAGCGCCTGGACGGTCCGCCGTGCCCAGTACACATCGTCACCGAGTTCGTCGTGGACGGCGGCGGTGTACGCGATGACCTTCGCGGTCCCGCGCGCCGCGGCGCAGCACACGGCGGTGGAGTCCAGCCCGCCCAGGTCGGCCGTCACCAGGTCGCGGCCCCGGGTCCGGGCGTCGACGGCGGCGGTCAGCGCCTCGCGCAGGCGCACGGCGCCCACTGCCAGGGGGACATCGGGGTCGGGCGGTGTCCACCAACGTGTCGTCCGGGCCCGTCCCCCCGAATCGAGGCTCACGTAGTGGCCCCCGGGCAGGGCATGGACACCGCGCCACAGTGGGGAGCCGGCCAGCGGGTAAGGCACGCCCGAGGTGAGCAGCTCAAGAGCAACGCGGCGTTCATCCAGTTCGGCGCCGGTCAGTTCGGCGAGGACATCGGCCCGGTCGGACGCCACGCTCACGCGGCCGGAGCCCGGGAGCATCGCGTCGGCGTGGAACACGCGTCGCAGGTCGACGACGCCGCCCTGCGCCCGGACCAGCCCGCCCCCGCTGGCCACGAGGTGGAAACTACCGGTCCAGGTGGCGCTGCTCCGGTCCAGCGCCGCGAGGGAGCCCGCCGAGACCGCCTCTGCCGCGGCACGCTCGGCATCCCGGGCGGTGACGGCGTGCTCCCCGAGCACCGCGACGCGGGTTCCGCCGCGCTCGCCCAGCACGATCGTCTCGGATGCCCAACGGCCCACCAGCCAGGGCCTTCCGGACGCGTGGCACAAGCTCTGAGCCGCGTGGGAACGGGCCTTCGCGGCGAGGACGGCCGCCGCGTCCGTATCGGGCAGGACAACGAACCAGGTGCGCAGGGCCTTGAGGGACAGGAATTCATCCACGGCTATGGCCTTCGGTCGTCGGGGTGGCTCCAGGAGCAAAGAATCGGGTGGCGGCTGGACGCCGCCACCCGATGGCCTGCCGGCATGCCGCGCGAACTGCTCAGCAGTTCAGCGGCGGTCGCGTCAGAGAAGCTGCTTTCCGCCGAGGAGGTCCTTCGGGCCGGTGTTCTTGAGCCCCGTCACCTTGCGGAAGCCGCCGACCTTGGTGAGGGTGGGACGCTCGTACGTCATGCTCATACTCCTGTTCCCTGTGAGGTGTCCTGAGTTGACAGGCGCCTGCACGGATTCGTACGCAGGGGCCCCAGTGAGGTTGCCCTAAGTGGCTGAATCCGCGCCACAAACTGTAAGTACGACGAACGCGACGCGGCAACGACATGCCTACCGGGGCGCGATGCACACAGGGGGCGTGCAGTGCATGCACGCGCCCGGACGGTGCAACTCCACCCGCCCCCAGATCCCGGCCTTCGGGGAGGTCAGGCGGCCGGCGGCCGGCTCCTGGGCGACCGATGCGAGAGCGGTCGCGAGCGTGACATCCAGCGGGATCGTCCCCGGATCGTGCACTGCGCGCGGCTAGCGCCATGGCGCAAGCGCCGCCGATATCGCGCTGGCCAGTTTTGGCTGCCCGCTCATTTGCCGGACACCAAGCCCGGCGAAAGCGTGAGGCTAAGTGGCGCACAGGAGGCGGGCCTGGTCGGCGACGGGACAGCCGGGCCACGATCTGGGCGGGGGGCGTGGGGGCCATCCGCCTGGGCCAACGACGTGTGCCCGTACGCGGCGCGCCACCGCTTCGCGAGATCTTGTCAGTCCCAGCAGACGGGAAAAGGCAAAGGCAAGGAGAACACTCTCCTTGCCACTCTCAATTTATAGCGCGCCGGGGGGCTTGCGGCAAGACCCGGGTCACGGCGCAGAATCATCGGCCGAGGCCACAACCTGCGGAAATGAGGGCACGACGGTGCGTGTGATGGTGTCGAGGGCGGAGCGGCCGGCCGACTCGTCGAAGGGACGGCAACCAGGGATGAGGACGTGCTCGACAAGAGGTTCGGCAGAGTGGAAGGCGCCGGTGATTCGATCGGCCACCGCAGTGCAACGCAGCACGGCTGCCTCGGAGGTATCGCAGTGATGGAGCAGTACGTGTTGGGTCTTCAAGAGGTTGACGAGACACAGGTCGCGGTCGTTGGCGGCAAGGCTGCGCACCTGGGCGGGCTGTCGCGGATCGAAGGCATCCGCGTGCCGGGTGGCTTTTGCGTGACGACGGACGCCTTCCGGCGGATCATGGCGGAAGCGCCGTCGATCGACGATCGGCTCGATGAGTTGTCGCGCTTGAACCCGGACGACCGGGAGGCGATCCGCACGCTCAGCGCGCGGATTCGTCGGACCATCGAAGGGATTGCCATCCCGGGCGATCTCGCGGCGGCGATCACCCGCGCGCTCGCCCGGCTCGGCGAGCAAGGCGCCTACGCCGTCCGGTCCAGCGCGACGGCAGAGGACCTGCCGACCGCCTCCTTCGCCGGCCAGCAGGACACGTACCTGAACGTCGTGGGGCCGACGGCGATCCTTCAGCACGTCAGCCGGTGCTGGGCCTCGCTGTTCACCGAGCGGGCCGTGACCTACCGTCAGCGGAACGGCATCGACCACCGTACGGTCCACATGGCCGTGGTCGTGCAGCAGATGGTCTTCCCGCATGCGGCCGGCATCCTGTTCACGGCCGACCCCGTCACGGGCAACCGGAAGGTCGCCACCGTGGACGCCGGCTTCGGCCTCGGCGAGGCTCTGGTATCCGGCCTGGTGAACCCGGACGTCTTCAAGGTGCGAGACGGCGAGATCGTCGCCAAGTCCATCGCCGCCAAACAGCGTGCCGTTCACGCCCTGCCGGCCGGCGGTACGCAGGAAGTGGCGATCGACGCGCAGCGGCAGGAGCAGCCGGCGCTGACGGACGACCAGGTCGTGCGGCTCGTACGGCTCGGGCGGCGGATCGAAGCGCACTTCGGCCGCCCGCAGGACATCGAATGGTGCCTGGTCGACGATGGCTTCCAGATCGTCCAGAGCCGGCCGATCACGACACTGTTCCCCGTCCCCGTCCCTGTGCCCGTCCTCGAGACAGGCGACCAGGAGAATCACGTCTATGTCTCCGTTGGCCATCAGCAGATGATGACCGACCCCATGAAGCCCTTGGGATTCTCCATGTGGCAGCTGACGGCCATGGTGGCGATGCACGAGGCCGGCGGGAGACTGTTCGTCGACGTCACCCGGCGCCTGGCCTCGCCCGCGAGCCGCGCCGGCCTCCTGGAGCTCATGGGGAAGGGCGATCCGCTGGTCAGGGACGCGCTGGAAACCGTCCTCGACCGTGACGATTTCGTCCCGTTGCTCCCGGACCTGGTTCCCGGCGGGCCACCGGCCGGCGGCGCCCCCGCCCCGATCGAGACCGATCCGGCCATCGTCACCGAGCTGATCGAGCGCAGTCAGGTGTCCATCGCCGCCCTGGAGCGCGACATCCGGACGAAGAGCGGACCGGCGCTGTTCGACTTCCTGCTGGAGGCCTTCGAGGAGCACAAGCGAGTCCTCAGTGATCCGCTGAGCATTCAGGCGATCATGGCGGGGATGGAGGCCACGTGGTGGCTCAACGACAAGCTGCAGGAGTGGCTGGGCGAGAAGAACGCGGCTGACACGCTCACCCTGTCCGCCCCCGACAACATCACCTCAGAGATGGGACTGGCGCTGCTCGACGTCGCGGACGTCATCCGCCCGCAGGCGGAGGTGGTGGCGTTCCTGCAGGGCGTCGATTACGTCGAGGACGAGGCCTTCCTGGACGAGCTGGCGAAGCTCGCGGGCGGGACCGAAGCGCGCGACGCCATAGAGGCCTACCTCGACCGGTACGGCATGCGCTGCGTCGGCGAGATCGACATCACGCGGCCACGTTGGCGCGAGCGCCCCACCACGCTCGTGCCCGTGATCCTCGACAACGTCAGCAACTTCGAGCCGGGTGCCGCCGAGCGGCGCTTCGAGGAAGGCCGGCAGAAGGCGCTGAAGAAGGAACAGGACGTGCTGTCCCGCCTGCGGGCCCTGCCGGACGGAGAAGGGAAGGCCGACGAGGCCAAGCGGATGATCGACCGGGTCAGAACCTTCATCGGCTACCGGGAGTACCCGAAGTACGGCATCATCAGCCGCTACTTCGTCTACAAGCAGGCCCTGCTGGCGGAGGCCGAGCGCCTCGTGCAGGCCGATGTGCTTCCGGAGCGGGAGGACGCCTTCTACCTCACCTTCCAGGAACTCCACGACGTCGTGCGCTCGCACCAGGTGGATGCCGGGCTCATCCAGCAGCGCAAGGACGAGTTCCGGGCGCACCACGCGCTCACACCGCCCCGGGTGCTCACCTCGGACGGTGAGGCCCTCACCGGGGCGTACCGGCGCGACGACGCGCCGGCCGGCGCCCTGATCGGCCTGCCGGTTTCCGCCGGGACCATCGAGGGCAGGGCCCGCGTCATCCTCGACATGGCGGATGCCGATCTCGAAGCGGGCGACATCCTGGTCACACCCTTCACCGACCCCAGCTGGTCGCCGCTGTTCGTCGCAATCGCGGGCCTGGTGACGGAGGTGGGCGGACTGATGACCCATGGCGCAGTGATCGCCCGGGAGTACGGCTTGCCGGCCGTCGTGGGCGTGGAGCAGGCCACCCGGCTGATCCGGGACGGGCAGCGGATCCGCGTGCACGGAACCGACGGCTACATCGAGATCCTGCCTTGACCGACCACACCGAGAAGCCCCATCCGTAGCTTCCGGCCAAACAACGCCGAGCAGTTGATGACCACCCCACGACCGCCGCCCGCGACGCGGACACGCGGACGCGGCCCGTAACTGTTCTTCACCTGGAAGTGCCTCTTCCACTGCCACGTACAAGACCCCCAGCACGTCTTATCGTTGCAGCTCAGAGGCACTTTCTACGTGACTGGATCGACGGCCAATGCGTACGGAGTTGCTGAAAGTGACGGAAAATGCCCAGGGAATGGTTGCGGACTCCACGGCTCGTTGGCTCGTTCGCTGCGGGGTCCGGTACACGATCACCTTCGTGGCGGGGTGGCTGCTCATCTCCGCGCTGGCCGACCGCCCTCTCGTGTCCACCACGTCGGACAACCCCACACGCGTTCCCTTCTGGGAATCGTTCGTGGAGTATGCGGCCTACGGGTGGCAGCCGTTGCTCAGGCAGGCGGGCCAGTCCCTGCTCGTCCTGGTGTTGATCGCCCATCACAGGCATAAGGAGGCACCGGGGTCCTTCAGGCTCCGCGCGACGTTCCTTCTCCTCATCCCGCTGTGGTCATACCTCCTCTTCACCCCGCCCAGCATGCTGCTGGTCATGGTGGCTGTGCAGGTTGTGTTCGGGGCATTGATCATGCCGCTGAATGTGACGCGGCGATCGAAGCGCGGCAGCCGGGAAAGTGTCTCTTCTGACCCCGCTTGCCCGGGGCCGCCGGAGAGCTGACGGCGAGCGGCTTCACTGCCCGACCTTGAGATCGATCGCGGTCTCGTCGCCCGTGCACACAGGACACTCGATACGGCGGCAGGAGGCATGGGTGCTGGTCGGTTGCTGACTACGTGGCAGATGGGCGGCCCGTGCGTGCCCCCGTGCGCCTGGGACGGTCCAGGTCGCACGGGGGCACGGGGGCACGGGCCATGGAGGCCGTGGCACACGGCACCGGCCAGGCCGGGTCAGCTCTGCTGCTGTGCCTTACGGCGGCGGACGACCAGGTAGGCGCCGGCCGCGACGAGCGCGGCCGCCCCTGTGGAGAGCAGGCCCACGGGTGCGCCGTTGCCGGTTTCGGCGAGGTCGCCGCCGGGGGCGGACGGGGACGGCGAGGAGGCCGCCGCGGCGGAGGCGGACGGCGTGGCCCCGGCGGGTGCAGGGGTGGCGGATGCCGGAGCCGAGGGGGTGGCGGATGCCGACGGTGCGGCGGATGCCGACGGCTTGCCGCCGCCGGGCTGGGCGGCGTCCTTGCAGTCGGTCCAGAAGACCTTGTGCTTGGCCCGGCCGTGCTCGCCGTCGAAGTTCCAGAACAGCTTGTAGTGGCCGTCGGGAAGCGACAGGTCCTGCGAACGGCCGTGGCCCTCGCCGTCGAGGTTCAGCGCCCCGGATTTCACGGTCTCGCCCTTGACGTGGGCGGTCGGGGCCCAGGCTTCGATGTGCCAGTCGACCTGCTGGCCGTCGTCGAACCCGAAGGCGTCGAGATAGAAGGTGCAGACGTGAGGCTCGTTCTTGCGGAGTTCCTCCCCGGTTGTGGCGTCGTGGATCTTCACGGTGCCGTTGTCGCCGGGGGCGGCGGCATAAGCGGAAGGAGTGAGCAGCAGGGACACGGCCACGGCGGCCGTGAGCGTGCCTGCGGAAACAAGCGGGCGCATGGGCAGTCCATCGGTGAAAGAGGAAGGTTGCCGTGGGGGGCGGCTCAGCTTCCTGTGGCCTCACGAGTCCGTCAAGGCACGCGGAAATGCTTATGCCGCAGAAAACATCGCTCGTCCCATTAGTTCCGCATAACGATTGAGGACGTTGCCGCGTGAGCGCGCGGCCCCTCGGGTCGTCCGCGCCGCCGCCGGTGTGCGCGTCCCGCAGCGCCGTGGGCCCCCTCGGAAGGCGAGGCGTGTTAAAAGTGGTGATATGTGGCGGAAAAGGCGTCAGATCTCGGCACCGCTGCGAGACATGCGGGCTGCCCTGGTCCGGGCCGTGGTCCGACCCATGCGTGCCCTCCGGGAGGCCGGCACCCGTCGCGAGGTGGACCGTACGGCGTCTTCCCAGGGCGCGAACTCACCCTCTGAGGGCGCCCCGCGGCGCGCCGGCCGGCGCGCGCTGAGCAGCGTCGCCGGCCAGGTGTTCTGGCTGCAGTCGGCGATCGTCGTCCTGCTGATCGGTACCGCGGGCGTGGCACAGGTGGTGCAGGCACGGCACGCCAGCGAAGCCGAGGCCGGCGCCCTGTCGCTGGGAGTGGCCGAGGCGTTCGCCCATCAGCCGGGTGTCGCGGCGGCGCTGCGGTCCCCCGACCCCACGGCCGTGCTGCAGCCGCGGGCCGAGGAGACCCGGCGCGCCTCGGGGGTTGATTTCATCGCCGTACTGAGCCGTTCCGGCATTCGCTACACCGATCCCCTCCCCTGGCTGATCGGCCGGCGCGCCTCCGGCGACTGGGCGCGCGCGCTGACCGGCGAGTCGTTCTCGGAGAAGTTCGTCGGCGCGCCCACCGAGGCGATCCGGGCGGTGGTGCCGGTCACCGACGCCCGCGGGAAAGTGGTCGGCGTGGTCACGGCGGGCGTCGAGATCACCACCGTCTCCGAAGCGGTCAACCGGGGCCTGCCGCTCCTCGCCGCGGCGGGTGCCGCGGCGCTCGCCCTGGCCGTGGGCGGTGCGGCACTGGTGAGCCGGCGGCTGCGGCTCCAGACGCACGGTATGGGACCGGCCGAGATGACGCGCATGTACGAGCACCACGACGCGGTGCTGCACGCCGTCCGTGAAGGAGTGCTCATCAGCGGGCCCGACCAGCGGCTGATGCTGGCCAATGACGAGGCGCGGCGGCTGCTGGAGCTGCCCGCGGACGCCGAACAGCGCGATCTGAGCGACCTGGGTCTGGACGCGGACTTCGCGGAGATGCTGACGTCCTGTCGCCCCGTCACCGACGAGGTGCACCGTGCGCACGACCGTCTCCTGGCCGTCAGCTGCCGCCCGGCCGGCCGCCACGGCGGGAGCGTGGCCACCCTGCGCGACACCACGGAGCTGCGCGCGCTCACCGGCCGGGCGGAGGTGGCCCGGGAGCGGCTGCAGCTGCTCTACGACGCCGGGTTGCTGATCGGCACCACGCTGGATGTCCGGCGCACCGCGGAGGAGTTGACGCGGGTGGCGGTTCCGCGGCTCGCCGACGCCGCGACGGTCGACCTCCTGGAGTCGGTCCTGCGCGGCGACGAGCCCGGCCGGCCGACCGGTACCGCCTTGTGCCGGGCGGCCGCCACCTGGGCGCCCGGGACTCCTCGCCCGCCCGAGGGGCCGATCGCGGTCCAGTCGGATGACTCGACCGCCGTACCGCCCGGTGAGGCGCCCGCCGTACCGCCCGGCGAGGGGGAGGGCCGGCCACCGGGCGGCGGGCGGGCCCTGCTCGTGCCCGATCTGGCCGCCGACAGCGCATGGCGGTCCGCTCAGCCGCAGCTCGCACAGGCCCTTCTGGACAACGGAATCCGTTCCCTGATCGCCGTCCCCATCCGCGGGGGCGGCGCGGGGCTGGGGACGGCCCAGTTCTGGCGCGCCGAGGGCCGCGCGCCGTTCGACGTGGACGACCTGTCCGCGGCGGAGGAGCTGGTCGCCCGGGCCGCGGTCTGCATCGACAATGCCCGCCGCTACGCGCGCGAGCACGCCATGGCCGTGACGCTCCAGCGCAGCCTGCTGCCGCGCGAACTGCCCCAGCAGGACGCCCTCGACGTCGCATTCCGCTATCTGCCGGCCCAGGCCGGCGTGGGCGGAGACTGGTTCGACGTCATCCCCCTGCCCGGCGCCCGCGTCGCCCTGGTGGTCGGCGACGTGGTGGGCCACGGGCTGCACGCCGCGGCCACCATGGGCCGGCTGCGCACCGCCGTCCACAACTTCGCCGGCCTCGACCTGCCGCCCGATGAACTCCTCAGCCACCTCGATGAACTCGTTGCCCGGATCGACCAGGACGAGTCCGCCGACAGCCAGGGGATCAAGGTCTCCGGTGCCACGGTGCTGTACGCGATCTACGACTCCGTCTCCGGCCGGTGCGTCATGGCACGGGCCGGGCACCCGCCACCCGCGATCGTGTCCGCCGACGGCACCGTCACCTTCCCGCCGGTCCCCGCCGGCCCGCCGCTGGGCCTGGCCCAACTGCCGTTCGAGAGCAGCGAGCACCTCGTGCCCGAAGGCAGCCGGCTCGTCCTCTACACCGACGGCCTCATCCACGGCCGCGCCCGCAGCATCGACGACGGCCTCGACCTCCTGCAGGCGTCCCTCGCCCGCTCCGCCCCCGACCCGGAGCGGACCTGTACCGACGTGTGCGAAGCGCTGCTGTTCCCCGAACCCGAGGACGACATCGTCCTGCTCGTCACCCGCGCCAACCGGCTCCCGGCCGCCCACGTCGCCGAATGGGACGTGCCCCAGGAACCGGCAGCCGTGGCTCCCGTCCGCGAAGCCGTCGTCGCACAGCTGACCCGGTGGGATCTCGAAGAGGCCGCCTTCACCACCGAGCTCATCCTCAGCGAGCTGCTCACCAACGCCATCCGCTACGGCACCCCGCCGGTCACCGTCCGCCTGCTGCGCGACCGCGTGCTGACCTGCGAGGTGTTCGACACCAGCAGCACCTCCCCACACCTGCGCTACGCCGCCACCACCGATGAGGGCGGCCGGGGCCTCTACCTCGTCGCGCACCTCGCCGAACGCTGGGGAACCCGCTACACACCGGACGGCAAAATCATCTGGGCCGAGTTGCCGGTGGGCGGAAACGGGGGCCCCCTGGCGGCGATGTTCGACGAAGCGATCGAGTAGCCATCCGGCGGCAGTTACGCGGTAGTGACAATCGGGAGCGAACTTCTTGGCACGCAAACCGCTCTTCTTCGATGAAAGCGCGCCAATTGGGCAGCTGTGAATCCTGGTTGGTGCAGGGAATCGAAGAGATCCAAGGAGACCCGAGCATGAAGCTTGGTCTGAAGCGGCTCGCGGTGGTCGGCGTGCTGGGTGTGGCCTCTGCGGCACTGGCGGCATCCCCGGCGTTCGCGAAGAGCGACATCTCGATACAGGCCACCCCTCACACCGTGCATGTCGGCAAGGTGGTGAAGGTGCACGGCCAGGGTGACGACGACGCCGCGCGGTACACCACGCTCGTCGTACAGGAGCGGTCCGGCAAACCCGGCCACTGGGGCCACTGGCACGCCGTCAAGCGGAGCTTCGACGGCGATGCGCGCGCGAACGTCAAGGCCATGCACACGGGTGACCTGCAGTTCCGTTCCGTGCTGTACTCGACCGACGCGCACCACCAGCACGCGAAGAAGGACCGCACCTCCGCGCCCGTGACCGTCCACGTCGTCCGCTAGCCGACGCAACGGCCTCGCACACCGATCGACCGCCCTCCCCGGAACGACGTGACCGTTCCGGGGAGGGCGGCATCGTTCCCCGGCCCGCCCCGTCCCGCCCCGCGCCGTCAGCACTGGCTCGACGAAGAAGACGAGGACTGGTGAAGCACCTCATGTCTCCGGCTCAGCTGTCGCCCGCATCTCCCGTGGCCAGTACGCGCTGGATCTGGCCGACCGCTCCTCGCGTGAGCTGCTGAAGCTGCGCTTCGTACTGCGGCTGATCGTCCACCTCGCCGTACCGGAGCCAAAAGACGACGCTTCCCACGCGGACGATCGCATTCGCCATCGTGGTGTCCTCCTCGGACTTGTAGTACGTGAGCGCCGTGCTCTCATCGCCCATGCGGGGCAGAGGGACCCTGGTCGTCTTGGTGTAGGCGTACTGCTCGCGGACGAGTTCCCGGTACCCGGCCGAGGCCTGGCCGGGTACCGGGCACGCGTAGACGACGAACTCGGCACGGATGTGTGTGGCCGGGTTCTGGTAATCGGCGCGTCCGCTGTGGCACCCGCCGGCGCGTTCGGCCTTGGACACCCCGGGGCCGTTGGAGGATCTCCAGCCGGGCGGCATGCTGTCCACGGTGGGCACGGTCTTCAGGGTTTCCGCCGCGGTGAGTGCCCTGGTGCTGCTGCGCTGCGGTGCGGCGTCCTGCGGGTCGTCACCCGACGTGATGATCTGTACGCCCCCGTACAGGCCCAACGCGAGCACGGCCAGCAGCAGAACGGCCGCCAGGACCAGGGGGACCCGGTTTCCGGGGCTGTTGTTGACCGTCAGCGGACCCAGCGAGATGGTGTTGCGCGACATCCGGCTGCCGCTGATCACCATGCTGCCGGCGACGCGTGTCGAGGGAGCGGACAGATGGACGGCCAGCTGCCGCCGCAGCTCCGGGTCCGCCGCGATCTCCTCGCGCAGTGCGGCCTCGGCCTCCGACCGCGCGGAAGCGCTGTCGCCGTCCGCGTCGACCTGGTCGAGCGCCGCGCGGCCCCGCTCCGTCCCGCCGAGCCGGGTCCGCACCAGGTCGCCGACAGCGGTCCCGGCACCTTCCCCGAAGCGAGTTGCCGCACCCGTCGCCACCGCGGTGAGGACCTCCACCGCTCTGGCCGAAAGCTCTGCCGCCTCCATGATGCCCCCCGGTGATGGAGAAAGGTCAGAAGCCCATCATCCGCCAATCGGGGGGTTCGTGATGGACCATCAGGAGCAGAGGCCGCACCATTCTTTCCCGCGCACTCGCGCCGCACAGGGCCCCCGCGTCAGGCTCCGAGCGGTGTCGGCCGGGTGTCGTACGGCGCTCCTGGATCCAGGTCACGCGCTGGGCACGGGGTAACTGCCACCGCTGCGTCGGGCCGGGCCGTACCAACCTCGACTACGACGCCACGGGAGCCTGGTACGACAGCAACTACCGCGGCGGACTCTGCTCCCACCCCGGGGACACCGGACCCTGACCGGCGACGTGCCACCAGCCGCGATAGCGCCCCGCAATGCCGTCGCGGCGCGTGCGCTCCTTCAATGGTTCGAGGCGGTGCCGGCTGAGGTGCCATGGACGAGACGGTCTGCGGGGCGGGCCAACCTCGTGCCGACCGCTTGGCTTCGTCGCCATTACCTGACTAAGGTCAGAGAATGGCGACGGGGCAGGTAGAGCAGGTGCGGCGCTTCAACCGGACGGTCACCGAGTGTGTGGGAGTGCTCCACGACCACTATCTGGGCGGTGCACGCCCCTACGGACAGGCCCGGCTGCTCTGGGAGATCGGCGACGGGGGCACGCACGACGTCCGCAGCGTACGAGCCCGGCTCGGCCTCGACTCCGGCTACGTGAGCCGGCTGCTGCGGGCGCTTGAGCGCGACGGCCTCGTCGCCGTCGAGCCCCACCCCCGCGACCGGCGGGTACGTACCGTGCGGCTGACCGAGGCCGGGCGGGCGGAGCGCGCTCTTCTCGACGACCGCAGCGACGCACTCGCCGCGTCGCTCCTCGAGCCGCTCGATGCCCGGCAGCGGGACCGGCTGACCTCGGCCATGGCAGAGGTCGAGCGACTGCTGACCGCCTCGGTGGTCTCCTTGGAAGTGCTCGACCCCGACCACCCGGACGCCGCGCACTGCCTGCGGTCCTACGCCGCCGAACTGCAGGAGCTCTTCGACGGCGGCTTCGACCCCGCGAACAGCCTGCTGCCCGACCCGGGCGAGTTGCGCGCGCCACGCGGTCTGTTCCTCATCGCCCGGCTGCACGGCGAGCCGGTGGGCTGCGCTGGGCTCAAGCTGCCGGCCGGAGCACCCGCCGAGATCAAGCGGCTGTGGGTCTGCCCCCGCACCCGAGGGCTCGGCCTGGCCCGGCGCCTCCTGTCCGAACTCGAGGAACGCGCCGTCCGGCACGGCAGCGACCTGATGCGGCTCGACACCAACAAGGCCTTGGAAGCGGCCACTCGTCTCTACCGCAACAGCGGGTACACCGAGGTCCCCGCCTTCAACGATGAGCCCTACGCCCACCACTGGTTCGAAAAGCGGCTCACGCCGGGAACGCAGTAAATGCGAATTCGGTGGCGCCGCCAAGGCGGGAGCCGTCCCCTTCGCCTGCGGCTGCATGGCGAGGGCGCCCGGAGCGCTTGTGACCGCTTTCGCGTCCCGCTCACAGGCTCGTGAGGAGTGCGTCGAGCGGGGCCGGTACCTGTTCGGGGGTCAGGGCCTCGACGAGGAGGCTGCCGTAGCGGATCTTGCGGCCCTTCTTTGTGCCGAGGAAGCGCCGCAACTGCTGCTGCCGGGGCCGACCGTGGTGTGCGGGCTGGCGCAGGAAGGTCTGCAAGGCGCGGAGGTCGCCTTCGGCCCGGACGATCTCCTCGACCCTTGCTGTGCCCAGCGCGCGGATGAGTTCGTCCTCCAGGTCCGTCACGCATACGAAGAAGCCCTGGTGCGGCGCCCGTGCCCGCTTCAGGCCACGGTCGTAGAAGCGCTGCTCGCGCTCGTCGCACAGTCCTGCCAGGCGCAGGCCCAGGCCGGGCGGCCCGAGGAGGCCGGCGTAGCGGCCGACGCTCATCGCCCCGCCCATCGACACGACGCACACCCCCTCGGCGGCAAGGTCCCGGCCACGCCGTGCGGCCAGCGCCTCAACGGCCGCGAGGTCACTCGGGCCTTCCAACAGCACCGCCGTCCGCACCCCCAGTCGCACCGCCAGATCACTCGCCGCCCCGCCGGAACCGCCGTTCGCCCAGCCACTGACCGCGTCCCGGAATGCCCGCATGTCCGCCATGGAGCGAGTCTGCACCTCCACCGACGGCACGTCACGGAATATTCGACCGCCCCACTCGTCACGCCCGACGCTCTCATCACCTGTGGCACCACCCACTACTGCCGCTCACGACACCGGACGGCCGGACCATCAGCCCCGCGCGAGGGGCGGATCGAGCGCGAATCCCAGCCCCAGCAGGTGAGACTCTGCGCGACAGGCCGAAGCCGAGCGTGTTGGTGGCACCAGCTGCGAAGGAGCTTCGGAGGCCACGAGCTCACCAGGGCGACCGCGACCCTTTGTCAGTGGCGGGTGCCACGATGGCACGTATGGAGATCTTCGGGTGGGGGCCGCTGCTCAAGCGGTGGAGCGAGGAATGGCTGGAGGCGCTTGCCGCGGCGGAGCCGGGGGAGTTCCAGGAGCTGGACGAGGACATGGTGCGGGACCGCTGGCTGGGATTCGCTCCGGCCGATCCGGCACGGATCGCGGCTCTGGAGGAGCGGCTTCGGGCGCTTGGGACAGGGGTGCCGCTGCCGCCGTCCTTGCGCTCCTTCCTTGAGACGACGGACGGTTGGCGACATGCAGGTGGCTTCGTCTATCTGCTGGCGGGGGCGGAGGACATCGGGCCGTACGGAGATCCGTACGATCTGCAGCCGATGTACGAGGAGCATCTGGCCGGTGCCGCGACCGAGCAGGAGGTGCTCCTGGCCGGCATGTGGGGTCGCGCGCTGCAGCTGTCGCTCGACTCGGACATGACGGACGTGCTGCTCGACCCGGGCGATGTGGGCGCCGACGGCGAGTGGGCGGTGTATGTGTATCACGGGTGGGGCGGTGAACGGCCGGACCGGTACGCCTCGTTCCGCGCGTTCATGGAGGACATGTACAAGGAGTTCTACCGCCTGGGCGGCGGTCGCTCCGGCTTTGAGAACGCGGTGACGCATGAGCTCGACGCCAAGGTGGAGGAGGCGCGACTGGCCTGCCTGAGCGGCGAGTTGGACCAGGCGCTCGCCGTCTTCGGTGCGGCGGGGGAGCTCGGCAGACCGCGCGCGGGCCTGCTGGCGTCACAGCTTCGGGTGCTGCTCGACGGCGGGCGCGGCCGGGTGCCGGTCGACCCACGCATGGATGATCCGCTGTACGCGGGCGAGGTGCTGCCCCTGAAGGTACGCGACCACCTGAGCCAACGCCGGAGCGACGACGCCTTCGTGCTCGGCCCTGTGACGGAGGACTACGCGACGGACAGGGAGCGGGCCAGGGCCGTCCTGGAGCAGATCAGACTGCGCACCTACGAGTACACCTCGCCGGGCCCCTTCGGGCGCGCGGTCAAGGAGGCCAGGGAGCTGGCGCGCTGGGGCGACACGGACGGCGCCTGGCGGGTACTCGCGGCGGCGGTCCCGCAGTGGGAGCCGTACCGGGAGGACCACGTGGCCCCGTTCGGCCTGCTCGGGGACCCGCTGCTCGGCCCGATCGTGACAGCGGAGCGGGGCCGCCAGCTGCTGACCACGCCCCGGGCCGGTCAGGTGGCGGCGATGCCCGCTTCGGCCGCCGAACGGGAGGCGGTCTGTGACGGGCTCGGGTGGCTGGCCCACTGGCACCCGAGAAGCGAACTGCGCCGGGACGCTTACCGGTTCGTCCTGGTGGAGGGCGTAGGCCCCGAAGAGCTGGCGGAGCGGTTCGGCACGGGCCCGCTGGAGCCGGTGGCGAGTGAGACCGACCTCTGGGACCTCCAGTTCTCCCGGCAGCAGGGGCGCCGTGGCCCCGTGGCCCGGATCGGCAGTCAGGACGGCTGGAGCTTCGCCTTCGAGTCGGCCCGCCAGCTGGGCTTCGACCCGGCCCGCCTGACCCACCCCGGCACCGAGCTGTCGCGCGGCACCCGCGCCCTCACGGTCTGGCGGGGGCCGGGCCTGTTCCACTTTGCCTGCGCCGAGGACGGCGAGCAGCGGTACGCCTTCACGGTCCACGAAACGGAGCGCCACCAGACCGGCGCACTCCCCACCACGCTCTCCCTCGACTGCCTGTTCCCGGACCCTGCCGGGCCCACCACCGACCTCCCGGGCGAGAGCCGCGCCCTGGATGCGATAGCGGCGACCTTCGATGTCTCGCTGCCCCAATTCGCCCTGAACCACGGGAGATTGCCTACGGTGCCGACGCGGCCGTGGATCAGACCGCCGGGGCCCAAGGGGGCGTATGCAACGATCACGATCACGTCCGGGTAGGCCCGGGCTCAGGGGGATCGGCCCACTGGAAGTTGCCGCCGAGCAGTGGATCGCCTCTCGTCCTCGGTCAGCTCATCAACCATCACCTGGACGCCCCGGCGGTCCGGATGCAACCGTCCAGGAGCCGATGCCGTCGTCCTCGCCTGCGATACGGGGCTCGTCCGCGCCGGGGCCCAAGGCTGAGCCACTGCACCATCTCCCCAGCCCTCGTTGGCTGGAATGCATGGTAAAAACGGTCGCGGTGTAGGCGCGCACCGAGCGGCCGAGGCGCCGGGGGCTCGGAAACCATCCAAGTAGGAGGTCTCTCGGAAGAGCCACACCCGTCCGCCGCCACCGAGGAATTCCACGTAGTCCGTTGGATGTAAAGCCGGCTGCCCGCGAAGAACGCACGGTAGGGCCTTAGGCCTACAATCGTCCATAGTGGAACGTCCACTGTGGAAGGTCGAGAGGTGTTAATGGTTGACGTGAATCCGACGGCCGCCGCGCTGCTGGGCCTCCTTCACGGCGGCGAGGCGACCGGCTACCAGCTCTGGGACGCGGCACGGATGTTCATCGGCGACTTCTGGACCGTGACGCGAAGTCAGGCATACCGGGAGCTGGCCAAACTCGCGGCGCACGGCATGGTGGAGGCCCAGCCCACCCGGGCGAGATCGGCCCGCCCGTACCGTCTCACCGATTCCGGACGCGCGGCCTTCGCCGAGTGGCTCGCTGTGCCCCCGGGCCCGGAGAACATCCGCTTTCCGCTGCTGCTGGCGCTGTCCTTCGGCCGGTTCCTGGACGACGACCGGCTGCTGGAGTACGTCGCCGAACACCGGTCGGCTCATGCGGAGCGGCTGCGCCGGTACCAGGAGTTCGACGCCGACCCCATGTTCGACAAGTATCAGCGCAGTACGCTGCGGTTCGGCCTCCACTACGAGAGAGCGGTGCTCGCTTGGATGGACGAACTCCCCGGCATCCTCCGCCCCGTCGATGACGACTGAACCGTCCGGGGGAGGGGCGGCCAGATCCTCCATCCGCCCCCCACCCCCCATACGACCCAACGGCGCGCCGGCGTCGGTGATCCCGAGGAACCGGCCGCTGGTCAGCTCCCTGACGCCCCGGGCGTCCGCTTCAGCTCTCTTGCCGCGGCTCCTCGTCCGGCCGCCATTCCAGGTGGGCCACGACCGTTGCCGCTGCGTGGCGCCGCGGGCGGCCCTCGGGCGGTAGCGGGGCGTGGGCGGTCTCCGGAAATGCGCTACGGGCCTCGACGAAGAGGTCACGCCAGCCCGTCCCATGGGCAGCGGCGGCGGCGTAGAGGGCGTCGAGCGCGGCCTGAAGCGGGTCGGAGGCCGCCGCGTCGGTCAAGGCGGGGAGTGCCATGGCCTGCTGGGAAGCGTTGGGGGTGCCGTCGGGCAGCGTGACGGCGGTGTCCGGGACCTGCGGGTCGGAGAAGAGGAGATCCCATGTCCGCTCCGTGTCGTCCAGCGGAGGGGAGAAGGGCAGGCCCCGGTCCAGCTCCGCCAGGCCACGGGCTATCCAGTCCACGCCGCTGAGCTCGGCGACGTCGCAGGAGCGGTGTGCGGCCCATCTGGCCATCGCACGCTGGACGCCCGGCCCGGCCTCGTCGATCGCGTGCACGAGTGCGGCGTCCAGCTCCACCATCCCGGCCACATTGCCCGCGATGTTCCGCAACCGGTCGCTGGGCAGACGTCCGCCCCATTCCTTCCTCTCGACGCGCTCCCTCAGCTCCCGCGCTTCTTGCTCCTCCTTCTCGCGGGTGAGGCGCCTGGCCTCGGCCAGCTCCTCGGGGGTGGGCGGCGGGGGCAGCTCGCTCGCGAACCGGTGCCAATAGGCGGCGGAGCTGCTGGTCTCCTTCACGATACGGTCGCGCTCCGGAGGCGCCGGCCAGAACCTGAGCAGATACTCGTCCAGCACGGGCTCGTCGTCGCTCCGCACGGCGTCGTGGGCCTCGTTCATGCCGCGGCAGTGGTAGCGGACGCGATATGTGCCCGGGGGCAGGCCGAGGCTCGACCCTCCGCCGCCCCATTCGACCAGCTGGGTGTCATCCGAGGCAGCACGGAACGAGGTCTCCACGATGTCCTCCCAGCCGTCGAGGTCCAAGGACGGCTCCGTTTCGTGCAGTTCGACGGTCAAGGGGACGGAGCCGGTGTGCATGCCGGTCAGCAGGAACAGATGCCCGGGGACGGCCGCTCCGCAGAGCCCCGCCCGCTGTCCCACGAAGCACGCGTGGAGACCGGCCTCCGGTCCTTCGTCGGGGTCGGTGCGGCCATCGATGTACATCTGGCCGTAGGCCACGCTGAGTTCGCCGTTGAAGAGTGTCCGCATGGTCACCAGCCTGCCTCAGGGGTCTGACAACGCCTGCCGACCGGTGCAAGGAGCGTTCCGGATCACCGCAGCCGCGGGCGCTCGTTCGTGGACACCCCTCCCTCGCCGGGCCCGCCCTCGAACGCGCTGTGTCCCATGTCGGCGAAGGCGACGACCGCGCCGAGCGCGAACACATCGGCTGCCGTTGTCACCTCGATGCCGGTGTCCCTTCACGGAGCTGCTCCGGCGCAATGAGGGGTGGCGTACCGAGCGAGGACCGGGCGGCGCGCCGGCCATCGGGGCGCATCGGGGCGGTGCGGGCCAGTCATCGCTCTCGGCGGCTCCTCAGGGCACAGCCGGGGCCATCGTGACCGGCAGCCGGTCGAACCCCACGTGCCTCCCGTTTGCGTACCTGCGGACGGCCGGTCCGGACTGGCGGATCGGAGGATGGCGCAGCAACGCGGTGAGCACGGAGGTGAGTTCGGCGCGTGCTAGATGGGCGCCGAGGCAGAAGTGGATGCCGTGGCCGAAGGAGAGGTGTCGTTGAGGGCGCGCCCGGTCCAGCCGAAAGGTGCAGGGGTCGTCGAAGACCGCCGGGTCGTGGTTGGCGGCGCCGGTCAGGAGCAGAACCCGAGTGCCTGCCGGGATCGTCGTTCCCCCGACAGTGGTTTCGCGAGTGGTCAGGCGAGAGCCGTGGTCGACCGGCGGCCACAGCCGCAGGGTCTCCTCCACCGCGGCGGGGATCAACTCGGGTGCGGCGCGCAGCCGTCGGTCCAGGTCCGGGTCGCGGGCGAGGTGCCACATCAGGTGGGCGAGGGCGTTCATGGTGGTTTCGTGTCCGGCGACGGCGAAGGACACCAGCATGGCGTGCAGCTCGGGGTCCGTGACCGGCCGCCCGTCGAACTCGGCGTGGACCAGTGCGCTGAGGTAGTCGTCGCCGGGTTCTTCGCGGGCGCGGCGGATCTCCTGGTCGAACAGTTCCGAGAACGCGGGCCAGAAGCCGTCCGGGTCGGCGTCCTTGGGCATGCGCTCCCAGGTGGTGCGGGTCAGCTCGCGGATGCGCCCCTGGGCGTCGTCGGAGAACCCGACCGCCAGTCCCAGGGCGGCCAGGGGCAGTGGCACGGCGACCTGTTCGACCAGGTCACCGCCGCCGGCCCGGACGAGAGGGGCGATGAGCGAGTCCACCAGGGCGTCGAGCCGGGACCGCAGCGAGTCCACGGCGGTGCGCGCGAAGGGACGCTTCATCAGGTCGCGGTACGTGGTGTGCAGGGGCGGGTCGTACTCCAGCGGCGCGAAGTACGGGGTGCCGGGCGCCCGGGGGCAGAACACGCCGGATCCGGAGCTGAACAGGGCGTGGTCCTTCATCGCCGCTTGTACATCGGCGTACCGGGTCAGCAGTCGCAGGCCGCCATGAGCGGATGAGGGAACTACGGGGCCGGTCTCGCGCAGTGCGTCGTGGACGGAGTGCGCGAGTTCGGGGGTGAACTCGGGGGCGTGGTGGTCGAAGTGGCGTAGCTGGCGCGCCACATCGACCGGGCCGGGGCGTTCCAGGAATTCATGGATGAGGGACTCCCAGGCGGCGAAGTGAGGTTCGCCGATGAGGTGGCCGCAGGGCAGTGACGTCAGCTCCGCGCCGGGGATGGCCGCGGCCAGTTGCTCGGAGTTCTCCGGGAGGACGAGCCGGTCGTGGTCGGTGGCTACCACCAGGGTCGGCACGTCGAGACGAGGCAGATCCGCGCGGACGTCGGCGCGGGCGACCAGGTCGGCCTGGGCGAGGATACCGGGGTTGACGGCGGCGGCCGTCGCCGCGGCCGCTTCCTCGATTGCCGCAGGAGTGAAGGCGGCCAGCTCCCGGGGATCGCAGCCCAGCAGCAGGAAGAGTCTGGCCAGGGCATCGAAATCGCCCGTCGCGGCGAGGTGGCGCCACAGATCGAGACTGAGCCGCAGAGGGGGGTCGGGCGCGGCGAAACCGGCGGTCAGAACGAGCGAGCGGACCCGGTTGCGGTGCCGTGCGGCGGTCCGCACGGCGACCGGGACGCCGAGGGAGTAGCCGACGATGGCGAACCGGTCGTGGCCCGCCGCGGTGGCCGCAGCCGCCAACCGGTCCGCCAGCGCGTCCAGTTCAAGGGGTGCGGGCCCCAGGGGGACCGCGCCCGACCCGGGGTAGTCCGGGGCGATGACCGTGTAGTGCCGGGCAAGTCCGTCGACCATCGGGCCGAAGTTCGCCGCGGCGCTGCCCGCGGCACCGTGCGCCAGCACGACGGCGGGGCCGTGTCCTTGCACCACCACGCCGGACGCCGCGACGGGGCGCTCGTCGAGTTCCGTCGTCATGGCGGCATGCTAGCCACCCAGGAAATTGTTCAACCCTCGCCGGAAGTAGTCATATATAGAATTCTCGCAAGAGTTAACTCTCCTGGGTGGCGGGGGGTTATATAGGCCCTCCCTGGGGCGCTACGGTCATTTCGCTCACTGTTCCTGGTATTTCCCTTCGCAAGGAATCGCGTGCGTCGTCACAGTGAATCTTCGGGATATCGAAATGATGCGGTCGCCGTCATCGGAATAGGATTCCGCGCGGCCGATGGGATCTCTTCGCCAGCCGAATTATGGGAGTTCAGCGAATGCGGCGGCGACGCTTCGCGAGAAGTCCCGCCGGAGCGTTGGGAGTCTTATTCCCGGAAGGGGACCGAGCAGGCGGCGGTGCTGCGGGGCGTCACCTCGCGCGGTTCCTTCATGGCGGACATCGCCGGGTTCGACGCGGCGTTCTTCGGGATCTCGGCGCACGAGGCACGGCAGTTGGACCCGCAGCAGCGCATCGCCCTGGAGGTCGCCTGGGAGGCTCTGGAGCACGCCGGCATTCCGCCCCGCACCCTGGAAGGCACCCACACCGGCGTCTACGTCGGCGTCGGCTCCGACGACTACGGGCGTCGGCTGCTGGAGGATCTGCCGCGCATCGAGGCGTGGACCGGTATCGGCGCCTCGCCCTGCGCCGTCGCCAACCGCATCTCCTATGCCCTGGACCTGCGCGGCGCCAGCCTCAGCGTCGACACCGCCTGCTCCTCCTCATTGGTGGCGGTCCATCAGGCCTGCCAGGCGCTCCGCCTGGGAGAAGTGCCGCTCGCGCTCGCCGGCGGCGTACTGGTCATGTCCGGGCCCGGCCTGACGGTGGTGCTGGACGCGGCCGGGGCGATCTCCCCGGACGGGCGCTCGAAGCCGTTCGACGCCGCGGCCGACGGCTACGGCCGGGGTGAGGGGTGCGGGCTGGTGGTGCTCAAGCGCCTGGCCGACGCGCGCCGCGACGGCGACCGGATCCTGGCCGTGATCCGGGGCAGCGCGGTGTGCCAGGACGGCCGTACCGACGGCATCATGGCGCCCAACGCCCGCGCCCAGGCCGACGTCATGCGCCGCGCCTACGCCGCCGCCTCCGTCGACCCCGCCGACGTCGACTACGTGGAGGCACACGGCACCGGCACCCGGGCCGGCGATCCGGTGGAGGCGAGCGCGCTCGCAGAGGTCGTCGGAGCCGGCCGCAGCGGCCGGCGCCCCTGTCTGATCGGCTCGGTCAAGGCCAACATCGGCCACTTGGAGGCGGCGGCCGGGGTCGCCGGGCTGGTCAGGACCGTGGAATCGCTGCGCCGCGGGACGCTGCCAGGGGTTCGGAGCGTCGACGGCCCGACTCCAGCCGTGGACTGGGAGACCGGCGGTCTCCGGCTCGTCACCTCCACGACACCGTGGCCGCGAGCCGTCGGCGGAGTGCGGCGGGCCGGTGTGGCGAGTTATGGCTACGGCGGGACCATCGCGCATGTCGTGGTGGAAGAGGCACCCGTGGACGACGAAACCGCGCCCCTGCCCGCGGACGACGGAGGCGAGCAGCGTGTCTTCCCCCTGTCCGCCGCATCGCCCGAGGCGCTGCGCGCCGCCGCCGGGCGCCTGGCCGACCACCTGGAATCTTCCGTACACCGCGGTGGGGCGGTCCCGTCGCTCGCCGACATCGGCCACACCCTGGCCCTGCGCCGCCAGCATCTGCCCTGCCGCGCCGCGGTGGTGGCCGCCCGCCACACGGACCTCGTCGCCGCGCTGCGGAACGCCTCCCAGGGGAAGGCCCGCGCACCGCACGCCGCTCTCCCGGACTCCCGCGACGCAGTGTGGGTCTACTCCGGCCATGGCTCCCAGTGGCCGGGCATGGGCCGTGAACTGATGGCCGCGGAGCCGGAATTCGCGCGAGCGTTGGCCGAGATCGATGACGTCTACCGGAAGGAGATGGGCTTCTCGGCGATCGAAGCACTGAGAACGGGTGCGCTCGGCGAAACGGACCGCATCCAGGCCCTGCTCTATGCCGTGCAGACTGGCCTCACCGCCGTGTGGCGGGCCAAGGGCCTGCGGCCGGGGGCGGTCATCGGCCACTCCGTCGGCGAGATCGCCGCCGCCGCGGCGGCCGGTGCGCTCACGGCCCGTGAGGGGGCCCGTCTGGTGTGCCGTCGTTCCCGGCTGCTGTCGCGCGTGGTCGGTCGCGGCGCGATGGTGATGGTGTCGCTGCCGTTCGAAGAAGTGGAGCGGCGGCTCGGCACACCACCGGGGCACTCGACCGCGGTCGCCGCCATCGCCTCCTCCCCGCACTCGTGTGTGGTCTCCGGCACCGCGCGCGCCATCGACCACCTCTCCGAAGCCTGGAAGAAGGAGGGGCTGCCGATCCAGCGGATCGACTCCGACGTGGCCTTCCACGGGCCGGACATGGACCCGCTGTGCCCCGACCTCGTCACCGCCGCCGCATTCCTGCGCCCGGGCAGGCCGCATGTCCCGCTGTACGGCACGGCCCTGGACGACCCCCGCGCCGACGCCTTGCGCGACGGCACCTACTGGGCAACCAACCTGCGCGCCCCCGTCCGACTAGCCGCCGCCGTGGCTGCCGCAGCCGAGGACGGGCACCGGCTGTTCCTGGAGATTTCCGCCCACCCCGTGGTGGCACACTCCCTCACCGAGACGCTGGCGGAGACCGCCGCCGAAGGGACCTGGGTCGCGCACAGCCTGCGCCGTGACAAGCCGGAGCGCGCCACACTCCTGGACAACCTGGGACAACTGCACGTGCACGGCGCGCAGGTGGACTGGCGCGCGCTGCACCCCGACGGGAGGCTCGTCGATCTGCCGTTCAACCCCTGGCGACACACCCGCCACTGGGTCGAAGGACCGTCCGAGACCACCACCCGCGCCGGCGGACACGACCCACGGCAGCACACCCTGCTCGGCACCCCGGTGGACGTCCGCACCGGCCCGCCCTCGCGGCTGTGGCTCACCCGGCTGGACCATGCGAACCGCCCGTACCCGCTCACGCACCCCGTTCGGGGAACCGAAATCGTGCCCGCTGCGGTGCTGCTGCACACGTTCCTGCACGTGGCGCAGCCACACACCGACCGGCCGTTCACCATGGGCGCCACTCTGCGGGATGTCCGGCTGCGCATTCCGGTGAGCGTGGACGTCGCCCGCGATGTCCAAGTCGTCCAGCAGGACGGCGGCGTGCGCCTGGCCACCAGGACGGACGGCGACGACTGGCTGATCCACACCACGGCGCGCACCGTGACCCCCACCTCGCCTGCCGCACCGGACCCTGCAACGGCCCGCCGTGGCGCAGCGGAGTGCCCGAACGTCCTCGACCCCGAGCACGTCCAACACCGCCTCGCCGACCTCGGCGTCTCGGCGATGGGCTTCCCGTGGCACTTCCGCCGGCTCTGCCAGGGCCGCGGGCTGCTGTACGGGCTGGCAGCCGCCGCACCCGAAGGCCAGGGTACGGGTGGGAGCTGGGCCGGCCTGCTGGACGCCGCGACCTCCATGGCGTCCGTCGCCTTCGACGGCCCGGCGACGCTGCGGATGCCCACCGCCATTGACGAGGCCACCGTGCGGGGCGCGCCACCTGCCCAAGCCCACCTCCTGGCGCGCGTTACCGGCGAGAACACCGTCGATGTCTGCATCGAATCCGAGGACGGGGCGGCCCGCGCGTCGCTGCTCGGGCTGCGGTTCGGGCAGCTGGAGCCGGACGCCGCCGACACGGCACCGACGATGATGCTGCATGAGACGGTCTGGCAGCCGTTCGCCGTCGGCACCGCCGCCCCGCAGGCGGACGCCGGACCGGTGGTCCTCGTGGGTGGCGATGCACGGCTTCGCCGTGCGCTGGCGGCCGGATTCGGCCAGCGGCTGCACACTTTGCGGGATCCGGAACAACTGTCGGCGGACCCGCACGCCACCGTGCTGCTTGCGGCTCCCGCAGCGCCGACCGGAACCGCACAGGGCCGGCGCGCCGAGCAGGGCGCGCTGTTGATGCTGCGCGCCCTGCGCCGCGCCGCGACTCCCGCCGGGCGGATGTGGGCCCTGACCACCGGCGTCCGCGAGGCCCGCAACTCCGCCGCGCCACCCCAGGCGGCCCTGTGGGGTCTGGCACGGATCGCCGCGGAGGAGCGGCCCGAGGCGTGGGGCGGGCTGGTGGACCTGCCCTCCGAGCCGAGCGGGCAGGACATCGCCGCACTGGCCGCGCTGCTGGGACGGGAACACACCGAGGACACCCTGTCGATCCGCCAGGGCCTGATCGAGACCGCGCGGCTGGCTCCGTACACCGTGTCCGCGCCCGGCGGCGCCCTGGTATGCCGGGCGGATGGCACCTACCTGGTCACCGGGGGCCTGGGTGCGCTCGGCTTGGAGGTCGCATCCCACCTGGCCGCCCGGGGCGCCCGCCGCCTGATTCTGCTGGGCCGCACCGGACTTCCGCCGCGTGCAAAGTGGGACGCCCCCGTCGCCCCGTCGACCCGGGCCCGGATCGACGCCGTGCGCGCCCTGGAAGCAACCGGAGTCACGGTCCGCACCCTGGTCGCCGATGTCGCCGACCCCACCCGGCTGGCCCGCCTGCTCGACCCCGACCGCCTCGGCCTGCCGCCGGTGCGCGGTGTCGTGCATGCGGCCGGCACCGTCGTCAACCGCAGGCTCGACGCGCTCACCGACGACGACATGCGCACCGTGCTGCACCCCAAGACGGCGGGCGCCTCGGCCCTGCACCAGCTCTACCCGCCAGGCGGCCTGGACTTCCTGGTGCTGTTCTCTTCAGCCGGCCAGCTGTTCCGCCTCCCCGGGCAGGGTGCCTACGCCGCCGCCAACGCCTACCTCGACGCCCTGGCGCGCCATCGACGCGCGGCCGAGCCCGGCGACCACACCCTCTCGCTGGCCTGGACCAGCTGGCGCGGCCTCGGTATGTCCACATCGTCGGAGGTCATCGACGCCGAACTCGCCGCCCGCGGCACCGGCGACATCACCGCCGAGCAGGCCCTGCGGGCCTGGGACCGGGCCGCGGCCGGCGGCGCCCCGGACCTGGCGGTCTTCCGGATGCTCCCGGAAGACCCCACCGTCACCCGGCCTCCGCTGCTGCGCGACCTGGCCGCACCCGCACCCCGCGGAGGCGACGAGCGGCCCGGCCCGCCCGCCGCAGCCGCCCGGCTGGCCGGCCTTTCCGGCAACGAACTGAACACCGCGCTCCTCGCCGAGGTCACCGAGGCGGCCGCCGAAACCCTCGGCGTCCGCCCCGAGGACGTGCCCGACCGGCGAGCGCTGCCCGAACTCGGCCTGGACTCCCTGCTGACGGTCCGCCTCCGGCGCGCCCTGGAGACCCGGATGGGTGTGTCCCTGCCGGCCACCCTGCTGTGGAACCGGCCCACCACCACGGCCATCACCGACCACCTCGTCGACCTGCTCAGCACCGCGGCCGAGCCGCAGACCGCACCTATCGGAGGCACCCAGTGACCGCCCTCGCCTTCCCCCGGGATCCGATCGCCTTCTTCGGCGCCTCCCGCGAGGCCATGCACCGATCGCCGGCCGCCGAACTGGAGCACCTGCAACTCCAGGCACTGCGCGACCGGTTCGTCCAGCTGCGCGGCCGCCTGCCGGCGCTGGACGTACTGGCCGAGGAGGCCGGGCTGCACACCGTCACGGCGCTGGAGGACATCGCCCCCCTCCTGCTGCCGCACACCGTCTACAAGTCCTACCCGGCTTCGCTGCTGGCATCGAACCGCTTCGACCGGCTGACCCAGTGGCTCCAGCGCCTGACCACCGTCGACCTGTCCGGCATCGACGCCTCCGGCTGTGACAGCGTCGACGCCTGGCTCGACCTGATCGACACCGCCACGGAGCTACGCCTGGCGCACTCCTCCGGTACCTCCGGCACGCTCTCCTTCCTGCCCCACACCCACCGGCAGTTCGACGAGCTGTTCCGCATCGTCGGCCTGGACGTGCTGCCCCCGGACGACGGCCCGGTGGACGTCATCTGGCCCTCCTACCGCTATGGGCGCAGCGGTATCGCCCGCTGCGGGCGCGCGATGGCCGAGCGGTTCGCCCGGACCGAGGACCGCTTCCACCCGCTGCACCCGGGCCTGATGAGCGCGGACGTGATGTACCTGGCGGGACGGCTGCGCAACGCCGAGCTGCGCGGGGAGCCGGCCGTCGAGGTCTCACCGCAGCTGTCCGGGCGCCACCGCGAACTGCTGGAGGCCCAGCGTCCCGGCAAGGCCATGGCCGCGTTCGCCCACGACCTCGCCGAGCGCCTCGCGGGCCGCCGTATCGTCGCCATGAACACCTGGAACCTGCTGTACTCCCTCGCCCGGGCCGGGCTGGAACAGGGGCTGGAGAACGTCTTCGCCGGCGACTCCGTCGTCATGCCCGGCGGCGGTGCCAAGAACCAGGCCGTGCCGGACGACTGGCAGGACACCGTCCGTCGGTTCTTCGGCGTCCCCCGGCTGCACCACATCTACGCCCTGTCGGAGGTCATGGCGCTCAACGACCTGTGCCCGGCAGGGCGTTACCACATCGACCCCTGGGTCGTGCTCTACATCCTCGACCCCGACACCGGACGGCCGCTGCCGCGTACCGGTACCCGGACCGGCCGCGCCGCCTTCTTCGATCTGATGGCAGAAGTCCACTGGGGCGGCTTCGCCTCCGGCGACCGCGTCAACGCCAGTTTCCTCCCCTGCCCATGCGGCCGGACCACCCCGCACCTCGCTCAGCGCATCGACCGCTACGACACCGACCACGGCGGCGACGACAAGATCACCTGCGCCGCCGCGCCGGACGCCCATCGCGAGGCCCTGGCATACCTGGAGGCGACCCGTGCCTGACACGCCCGAGCCGCCGCTCGCCGCCGCCGTCCTGCGCGGCGAGACCGTCACCGACGCGCCCCTCCGCTTCGCCGCCCGCGACGGCGTCGGCGGCTTCCTCGCCCCCGACCCGCACCGGCTCCTGCCCCGCCTGCCGCTGCGCGATCCGGGCACCATGGCCGCCCTCAACTCCCTTACGTACCAGGAGATCGAGGACTACCTCGCAGAACTCGGTCCACTGCTGGACCCCCACCACAACCCGCTGATCGCCGAAGCGATCGAGCGGTCCGCGGCCTGGTCGGACCTCACCGCCCCGCTGCTGCGCACCACCTACGCCCACCTGCCCGAGCTGTTCGCCCGCGATGCGGTCCGCGCTGTGGCCGAGCACACCGTCGGCACCGCCGCACTCGAAGGCTGGCGGCCCGTCGCGCAGCCCGACGGCCGCAGCGCCTCGGTCCGCGCCCTGGGCGCGCGCACCGTCCACATCATCGCCGGCAACAGCCCCCTCATCGCGGCCCTCACGGTGATTCGCAACGCCCTCACCCGCGGCGACGCCATCATCAAGACCCCTTCCAACGACCCGCTCACCGCACCCGCCATCGCCCGGACCGCCGCGGCCATGGCCCCCGACCACCCCCTCACCGCCCACCTGACCGTGCTGCACTGGAAGGGCGGCGACACCGCGTTCGAAGACCGCCTCTACCACCCCGCACACCTGGAGAAGATCGTGGCCTGGGGCGGCTTCGCCTCCGTCCGGCACGTCACCCGCTACCTGCGCCCCGGCCTGGAGCTGATCACTCTCGACCCCAAGCTCAGCGTCTCGCTCATCGGCCCCGAAGGTTTCGCCACCGACGAGGCGATGGCGCTGACCGCCCGGCACGCCGCCGCCGACATCGCCGCCCTCAACCAACTCGGCTGCATGAACTCCCGCATCGTGCACGCCGCTACCGGCACGGACCGGGACGGCATCGCCCGCGCCACCGCCTGGGCGGAACTGCTGCACCGCGAGATCCAGCGGCTCCCCGAAGGCATCAGCACCCCCGCCCGCCGCTTCGACCCGGAACTCCGCGCCCACCTGCAAGCGCTGCGCACCCTCCCGGAGTGGTACCGGATCCACGGCGGCCGCCAGGACGAGGGCGCGGTCATCGTCTCCCTCACCGGAGAGCCCGTGGACTTCGCCGACCGGCTCTCCGGCCGCGTCGTGAACGTCGTGCCCACCGACGACGCAGGCACCGCCGTGAGCCACCTCACCTCCGCCACCCAGACCCTCGGTGTGTATCCCGACAGCCTCCGCCTCGCCGTACGCGACATCGCCCCGCTGTACGGCGTGCAGCGCATCGTCGCACTCGGCTACGCCGCCCACTACCGTCCCGAGCTGCCCCAAGACGCCATGGAACCGCTGCGCCGCATGCTCCGCTGGGTCACTGACGAGAGCGCCGACCCCCGGCTGATCGATCCGACCGAATGCCTCGGCCCGCTGGCCGCCCGCCCTCCCGCCTCCGCCGGTCATTCCCGGTGAAGCTGCCCGCTCCCCTCGCCGTCCGCGCCGCCACCGTCCACCTGCCCGGCGGCCGGCACACCGTGGCCGACGCGGTGGCGGCCGGCTTCCTCACCACCACCGACGCCGCGCGCAGCGGCTACCTCACGCTGCCGGTGGCCGGCCCGGACGAGACCCCCGAATCCCTGGCCGCGCACGCCGCCGAGCTGGCCCTGCGCACCGCCAGCACCGATCCCGCCCGCCTCGGCCTGCTCGTCCACACCTGGCTGCACCGGCCCGCCCACCCGTTCTGGTCACCGGCCCACCACATCGCCGCCCGGGTCCGCGCCGAGACCGCTCTGCCCCTGGGCGTACACCAGATGAGCAACGGCGCCGCGGCGGCTCTGCACACCGCCGCCGCCTGGCTGTCCGCCGACCCGACCGCGGGCCCCGCCCTGGTCACCGCTGCCGACACCTTCCCGGCGCCGGGCTTCGACCGCTGGCGGGGTGACGTGTTGCTCTACGGCGACGCCGGGTGTGCCGCCGTCCTGGACACCCTCCGGTGCGACGACCCCGCACTGCACCTGGTCTCCCTCGTCTCGGCGGCGGCACCGGCCCTGGAGGCGGCGCACCGCGCCGGGCGACGGCCCGGCAGCCCGGCAGCACCCACCCCTCGCGACACCCGCCGGGCCTTCATCGCCGAGCACGGCGCCGACGCCTTCGCGGCGGCCGCACGCGAGGGCGCCTCGCGTGCGATCGCCGGCGCCCTCGCGCATGCCGGTCTGCGGCCCAACGATCCGTCCCTGCGCCAGATCGTGCTGCCCCGCGTCGGCAAACACACCCTGGAGGCCCTCTACGCCCCGCTGCTGAACACCCTGCTCCCCGGCGTCCCGCGGACCGACCACGGCGCCCACACCGGACACCTCGGGGCGGGCGACCTGCTCGCCAACATCGCGGTCCTCACCGCGCCCGACAGCCCGCTGAGCTCTGGAGACCATGTCCTCATCTTCAACGGAGGCGGCGGATTCACCTGGAGCTGTGCGGTCCTGCACCGCCCCTGAACACCCCAGTCGACCCGACCTGTTGGAGGTCGCCATGACCACCCCGACCATCCGCCTCGCTGGTCACTCCGTCAGCCGCCTCGGCTACGGCACCATGCAACTGCCCGGCCCCGGCGTGTGGGGCCCGCCCGCCGACCGCGATGCCGCGATCGGTGTCATGCGCGCCGCGCTCGACCACGGCGTCACCCACATCGACACCGCCGACTTCTACGGCCCCGCGGTCGCCAACGAAGTGCTGCGCGAAGCCCTGCATCCCTACCCCGAGAACCTGCTGATCGCCACCAAGGTCGGCGTCGTCCGCGGCCCCGACCGCTCCTGGCTGCCCGCCGCCTCCCCCTCCCAGCTCGTCAATCAGGTGCACGACAACCTGCGCCGCCTCGGCCTCGACCGCCTGGACCTGGTCTACCTGCGCGTGGGCGGCGACGGACTGCTCCAGCCCGACTCCACGCCCTTCGAGGAATCCTGGGGAACCCTGGCCGAACTGATCGACAAGGGCGACATCGGCCACCTCGGCCTGAGCGGCATCACCCCCGAGCACCTCCCACGCGCAGCAGCCATCGCTCCGGTCGCCGCGGTACAGAACCGCTTCAACCTGTTCGACCGCAGCGGCGCCCCCGCCCTGGCCGCATGCCGAGCCCACGGCGCCGAACCTGTGCCGTTCGTCCCCTACTTCCCGCTCGGCACCGCCGAGCAGCGGCAAGACCCACGGCTCACCGCGATCGCCCAGCGCATCCAGGCGGCCACCGCCCAGGTCGCGCTCGCCTGGCTGCTCGCCCACCACCCCTCGATCCTCCCGATCCCGGGCACCTCCCACCGCACCCACCTGGAACAGAACCTGGCCGCCGCAGAGGTGGCGGCGCGACTCACCGACGCCGACATGACCGAGCTCGACGCGCTCGCACATCCCTGACGCCCTTGCACATTCCTGACGCCCTTGCACATCCCTGCCTCCCTCGCACATCCCTGCCTCCCTCGCATGTCCCTCCCTCCCACCGTCCGCACGACCAGCCACCTCTTGCCGGAGTGCCCCATGACCACCTCCACCACCCGCCCCTCACAAGGCGTCCGGCCCACCGGAGGATCTCCCTCCCAGGCCCTGCCCGCCACCATGACAGCCGCCCGCCTCGAGACGTCCACGGGCACCTTCGGCCTGCACGAGATCCCCGTGCCACAGCCCGGACCCGGGCAGGTCCTGCTCAAGGTGGACGCGGCCGGGGTATGCCTGACCGATGTCCACGTACTCGACGGCTCCCTGCGCGACTTCACCCCGGACCGAGGACCCGGACACCGGATCACCCTCGGCCACGAGATCGCCGGCACCGTGGCCGCGATCGGCCCCGCGGTCCCCGACACCTGGAAGCCCGGTGACCGCGTCATGCCGATGTCCCGCCAGCGCTGCGAGCGCTGCGCCGGCTGCCGGTCCATGAGCGGGCCCTGCACCGACCTGCGCACGCTCGGTATGGACATCGACGGTGGCTGGGCGCAGTACGTACTGTCCGCCCACCACGCGCTGGTCGCCGTCCCCGACTCCCTGCCCGACGTAGCCGCCGCAATCGTTCCGGACGCCGTGACCGTCCCGTTCAGCGCGCTGGTCCGGCACGGCCGACTGCGAGCCGGCGAGAGCGTCGGCCTGTGGGGACTGGGCGGGCTCGGAACGCACGCGGTGCAGATCGCCCGTTCCGCAGGCGCGGCACCGATCGTCGGCTTCGACCCGCTCCCCGATGCCCGCGCCCGCGCCCGTGAACTGGGCGCGGACGCGGCCCTGGACCCTGCCGATCCGGCGGCCCCGGCCCGGATCGCCGACCTGACCGACGGGCGGGGGCTCGACCTCGCCGTGGACTTCGTCGGCCACGGCACGGTACGCAACCAGGCGCAGGGGCTGCTGGGCATGGCCGGCCGTCTCGTCCTCGCGGGCGTGTGCTCCGGGGCCGTCTCGATCGACGACTTCGGCCGGTTCCACAACCTTGAGCAGTCCGCCACGGCCTTCCTCGGATACGGCATCACCGACCTGCGGCGGGTGGCGGGGCTGCTGGAGTTCGGCCGCTTGGACCTGTCCGCCTCCGTCACCGAAGTTTTCGACCTCGGCGACGTCAGGGAGCCCCTCGGCCGGCTCGCCTCCAAGGCCACAAGCCCCGTCCGCTATGTGGTGCGTCCCTGAAGGTTCTGCGCCGCCCACTGGGAATCTCTGCGTCATGGCGCGCCCGCCTCACCGAAGCGGCATACGGCACGTTCTGCCCACGTGCACGCGCACGGGGCCGGGAAGCGGACGACGCTGGGCGTTGGGCCGTGATGCCCGCTGCGCCCATAATGGCTGACCGCTCGATCCCAGGGAGACCCAAGGATGCCCATCAACTCCGCACGCCCCGAGTCCGATCCGCGGAACGCCACCGTGCGCCCCGTACCGACCGTGCCCCGGCGCCGGCCGGCCGTCGTGCTGGCGCTGCTGATCGCCCTGCTGACCGTCGGCGTCGCGCCGGCCACGGCGGCGGGTCGCGGTACGGCCGAGGCCGGCCGGGTGACCACCACAGCGGCCGTCGCTGCCACGCAGCAGTCCGCCTACCGCCACGGCTCCTCCCGTTCGACGTCGTCCAAGTCCGTCCTTGGCGGCAAGAAGTCGAAGAAGAGGAGCAGCAACAGCGGCATCAAGGGGTTGGTGGGTTTTCTGATCCTTCTGCTGTTTTTCGGTCTCCTCTTCGTGGTTCTGTTGATCTGGGTGGTCGTCCGCACCAAGCGCCGCGCGGCGCTCGAGCAGCGCAACGGGTAGTGCCTGACCGCGCGCCGGGGCCGGCGGCGCGAGCATGGTGGCGGAACGCGTAGAGCAGGCTTTCCGCTAGGGCGTCGGGCTCCTCGCGTACCACCGTCCCCTCGGCCTCGCCCGCTGGTCGTACCGCCTCGGGGCCATGGCGAGCGTGACGTGATCCGGCGTGGGCGTGGACCGGGGCGCAGTTGGCCGCGGGCGCACATGCCTTGAGGCACAGTCACGCCGCATGTATTCGCTCACGTGCCGCATCTGGACGGCCGCCGACTCCGGCGTACGGCGACACCACCGCCCCCACCCGTCGGTGCCCTCCGCCTTCTCCGCTTCCGCAATCGCCCAATTCGGCTTCACGACCTTGGTCTTGTCGGTTTGCCGCGCGCTCCTCAGGTGCTTCCGGCGGCCCGTGAGCACCTCCGCGGCCGGAACCTCGAAGGCCGATCTGCGGTCGTCGGACATTGAGCACGTCGACAGGCCGGCCGGCTGACCGCCTCGCGCGCCGTACGCCTTCGTTGCGCGGGACGCCGAAGAGGATCGCGCCGCGTTGCTCTGTTGCGCACTGCCCCGTTGCCGAGTTGTGCCCCGCAGCGTTTCCCTGGCGTAGACCTCTAGTCAAGGAAGTCCCGATATGCCCCGACCTGCCCATATCGCCATGATCGGCACGCCCATGGTCAGCCATGTGCTGCCCAGCCTGGAGATCATCCGTGAGCTGGTGGCCCGCGGCCATCGCGTGACGTACGCCAACGCCGACCACGTCGCCGGGCTGATCACCCCCACCGGTGCCGAGCTGGTCCGCGTGACCTCCACTCTGCCGGTCGCCGACAGCGACTGGCCGCAGGACCTCATCGCCTCCGCCTCCCTCTTCCTCGACGAGGCGATGGCCGTACTGCCACAGCTGCACGCCGCGTACGACGACGCCCCCGCCGACCTCTACCTCTACGACATCGGCGCGTACGCAGGCCGCGCGCTGGCCGAGGCGCAGGGCCGCGACCTCGTCCAGCTGTCACCCATGCATGTGGCCTGGGAAGGCGCGCAGGACGAGATCGGTGCGGCGTTCGCCCGGCTGCCCGGAGGTTCCGCCCACCGAGCGCGGTTCGCCGATTGGCTGGCCCGGTGCGGTGCGGTGACCACGAACGTGGAAGAGTTCACCGGCCGGCCACGGCGAGCGCTCGCCATGATCCCGCGCGCCATGCAGCCACATGCGGACCGGGTCGACACCGAGGCGGTGACGTTCGTCGGCCCGTGTTTCGGCGCCGGTGAGGAGCACGACGGTTGGATGCGGCCGGCCGGTGCGGAGAAGGTGCTGCTGGTGTCGCTGGGCGGCTCGGCGTATCCCAGGCAGCGGGAGATCTACGGGCAGTGTGTGGCGGCCTTCGCGGATCTTCCGGGGTGGCATGTGGTGCTGCAGACCGGCAGTGGCGGCGATTCGGCCGAGGTGGGGGACCGGATCCCTCCCAACTTCGAAGTGCGGCCGTGGGTGCCGCCATTGACGATCCTCGAGCAGGTGGACACATGGGTGACACACACCGGTATGGGCAGCTGCGGTGAGGGCCTGTACGCCGGTGTGCCGATGATCGCGGTACCGCACGGGGCCGAGCAGTGCCTCTACGCCGACCGGCTCGTCGAACTGGGTGTCGCCCGCCGGATCGACACCCCGGACGTCTCGGCCGCGGCGCTGCGTACGGCTCTGATGGAACTCATCGGCGATCCACAGGTCGCCGCGCGCTCGGCATGGCTGTGGGCCGAGGTGCGCGCCGAGGGCGGCACCCGCCGGGCCGTGGATCTGATCGAGGAGCAGCTGGTAGGGGAGCGAGTGGGCTGATAGTGCGGGGCGGGCGGCGAGCGGTTCAGGCCGGCCCGAGAGGCGTTTGGGCACAGCGCGAGCACCCCATTCCACGCCATTCCGCTTAAGGCGGTCGCCGCTTCCCCGCGCGGGGGCCGGGCCGGGCGTTGCCTCGCCGGCAGTACGGCGACCGGCCCGTTTGGATCATCTGAGGCAGCCCTTCAGGTGATTGACGGCCTCTTCGCAAACCAGGAAGTCGACTCAGGGGTACGGCGTCTCAGAAAGACACGACCCGGAACCCCATGAGGAGATCGGCCATGTACGCAGCAGTCCGGCGATATGAAGGGGTGACCGATCCAGTCGAGACGGGGCGCCTCGTCAACGAGGGATTCGTACCGCTCATGCGCCAGGTCCCCGGATTCGTGGCCTACTACTGGATCGATGCCGGGGAGGGAGTGATGATCTCGACCAGCGTCTTCCAGGACCAGGCCGGTGCCGAAGAATCGATCTTGAGGGCCGTGGATTTCGTGCGGGACCACCTCGCGGCGCTGCTCCCCAACCCTCCCCAGGTCGCGACCGGGGAGGTGGTGGCTTCCGCGTGACAGCGGAGGCCACCATTCAGTGGGGGAGCCAGAAGAGGACAGGGGCGAGCACGGCGAAGCCCCACCGGGCTACTGAACCCCAGGCCCCGGAAGACGCTCGGTTGGGACACCCCAGCCGAGCGCCTCACCGAGCTAATGGAAAGCGACCTCAGCTGGCCCGGGCGCCGCACCGCACCCGTCAGCCCGCGTGGACCTTCAACGCGGTCCGGACGGCGGATTCGAGGGCGCCTTCGATCCAGGCGGGCTTGATGGAGGTGTGGTCCCCCGCGAAATGAAGCGGTCCTTCGGAGCTGGGGATGTCGGGGAACAGCTCCGCGTGCTGGCCCGGGAAGAGCACGGAAGCCTCACCATAGGCGTAGTGGTCGCGCATCCACGACTGGGTCTTGCACTTGTTGGTGAAGAAGACCTCGCAGCGGCGGCCGTAGATGTCCTGCAGGCCGGCGAGCGCGCGCAGATAGCGCTCGTCGTCAGCGAACGCGTCCCATTTGAGGGCGTCGTCGGACCAGCTGTAGGAGGCGAGCGTGATGCCTCCCTCGCTGACTTCCGAACCCCCTGAGTGCTCGAAGTACACGAAGCGGTTGGCGTTGTCGCTCACGGAGCCGCCGCCACGGGTATGGGCCGCTTCGGGTTCGCCGCTCATGACGGGCCGGAAGCCGGCGAAACACTCCTTGAGTGCGTCGGGGATCGTCACCCCCAGGTCCTTCACGGACTTGTGCGCGCCGAGGTATTTGGCGTCCTTGACCTGGCCCGCCTGGTACTTCTCGTAAAGCTTGGGCTCGATGGAGTTCAGCGCCGCCCTCCATTCCTCCTCGGTGAACTCCCACCAGCGGCGGGAGAACTCCAGCAGCACCTTGGTCGCGGCGTCGTAGTGCAGTTCCGTGATGGCCCGGCGCTTGCCGTAGGTCAGCGGAGGGTCGAAGGGCACATGGCGCAGTCCGGAGAAGGGAACGGTGATGATCGCCTCGTCACCCTCGAAGACCTCCGTGACACCCCCCTCGCCGGTCTGGCAGGCCTCGGAAACGGTGTGAACCCTGACCTTGCCGCCGTGGTGCTCGATGCGTACGGCGCGCCTGTCGAGGCTCACCTTGCCCTTCACAGGCTTGTACAGCGCGTCGGCAAGCAGCGCGGTACCACCCCTGATTTCCCAGAATTTCGTCTTGGGATCGATCAGCGCGCTGGACAGGAAGCTGTGCAGGAAGGAGAGATGCAGCCGTGAGGTCAGGTTCTGGATGGTGCCGATGAGGTCGATGGTCCTGGTGTCGAGCCTGGCGACTTCGGTGAGGTACCGGTACATGGACCAGTGGCCGTACTTCTTGAGGACCTTGACCCACCCGTTGACGAGGGCCGTCCCTTCCTTGCCCCGGATGAGCCGGTGTGCGGGTTCGAGGGCCTGCGCGAGGATGGCGGAGGCGGTCTTCGTGCGGTTGGGGCCCGTGACACCGAAGGTGTCGTTGATCTTTTCGGGATTTTTCTCGTACTCGGCCCTGCGGATGCGGATGCCATTGACGTGGATCCAGGTGCGGTTGGCCCGCTTCGATGGGTTGTCGACCTCCACATCCACCAGGTAGAACTCCTGGAGCGTGAGGCCGAGCTTCTTGATCAGTGCCATGAGGAGCGGGTGGCTGCCCGGCAGTCGCATGGCCCCGGCTTCGGCGTACTGATTGGGGTCGGCGAAGGGCTGCTCTCCTTTCTCGTGGCCTCCCTTGCGGAACGTCTTGATACGGCCGCCGACGCGGTTGCCGTTGGCCTCGATCACGACCACGTCGTGGCCCGCCCGGTTGAGCAGGCCGGCGGCGAGCAGCCCGGCCGGTCCGGCCCCGACGATCAGGACCCGCTTCGTTGCCTTGGCCCGGCTGGCCGGCAGGCCGTTCTCGATGGCCTTCACGTAGGCCGGGACGAGGGGTTTGTCGTGCTCGTCATAGACGACGATGGCGCGGGCGACCGTGGTGAACGCCTTGCGGTCGACGCCGGGCGGCACCGCGGCCGGCGCCGTCGAGGGTGCGGTGGCAGGGCTCAGCGCGGTCGCGGGCGCGGCGGAGGCGGCGGTGAGCCCGACAGCGAGTACCGAGGCACCGGTCGCCGTGACCACGGAACGCCGCGAGGGCGGCGCGCCGTGCGACGGCGGTGCGGGGTACGGAGTGTGTGAGGTCTCCGAAGCCGGCTGCTCCCCGCTCGATACGTTCCCGTTCTTCGTGACAGGGACGCTGACCTCTGAAGTGCTCATGTTTTGTGTGTTCATCGCGCATCACTCTTGGCATACGAGTGACACGGCGGAAGCGCATTCACACGGACGAGAACCGTAAACCACCCGTCGGGTGACTAACGCGGCTCTCCTATTGCGTATGTCCACTTGTCGCCCAGGAGCGAACGGCGTGATGTTCGACCCAATGCCCTGGCTCGGTCGCCCCAGGAAGGCAACAACTCGCAGCCGTGCAAAGGAGAGACGGGTCTGCGAGGCCGGGAGGTCGCACGCCGCATGGATGTGGACGAACAGCATGGTGCGGCGAAGGTGGTGATCGCGTCCGCGATCCGGTCCTCGGTCCCGCGCATCCGCGCGAGCACGTCCTGCTCGCGCCGCAGCCGCAGAGCCATGCCGCCCGGCCCCCTCGGACCGCCCTGACCACCGGGGCCGCTCGCCGCACCGCTCATGCCCGCTCCCGACCGCCGCCCACGTGCATCGGCCGACAGCGTACGGGCGGGCCGATTCTCACCTCGCGACGACTGACGGTGGGCACGCCCGAATACGTCGCCTGGTGGAGCGGTGCCGGTCAAGGCTCCGTCAGCGTTCCGTGACCTCGCCCGCCGCAACCTCCAGGCGGCGGGTCACCCGGACCACCGCGTCACGCCAACCGAGTTCGTCCTCTTGGCCATGCCGCTCCGTATGGCACGGAAATCGGTCGGCGTCTCGGGTGTGGGCGGCCCGGCGCCGGACCCCTCTGCAGACCTTGGCCCATCGGACAGACCCTGGGTCGCGCTTGCTGTCTCTGCCGTCTCCGTCGTCCGTGCCGTCTCTGTCACGTCGCCCGACGGCTCCGCGGCCGCCAGCACGGCCGAGCGGAAGGCGCGCACACGGGCCGTCTCCCGGGCGGTGTGGTGAACGAGGCCCAGGACGGAGTTCGGCAGGCCGGTCACGGGGACGAACGCGATGTCACGGCGGCCGTGGTAGTCGGCCGTGGGGCGGCACAGCAGCATTCCCCCGCGGCCCGCAGCGGTGAGCGTGAGCCCCTCTTGCAGGGTGCTGACCTTGGGGCCGGCGGGTATCGGGCGGCCTTGCGGTGTGGCGGCCGGGGCATGGGCCGCGCGCCAGTAGGCGGGCGCCGGGCCGTCCGGGGAAATGAGGGCGACGTCGGTGAGATCCTCGGCGGTGATCGCGGCGCGGGATGCCAGCGGGTGGCGTACGGAGACCGCGAGGGTCTGCTGCTGGTCGGCGAAGACCGGGCCGAGGGTGAGATCGGGCTCGGCCATGGGCAGCAGCGTGACGGCGACATCGACCGTGCCGCTGCGCAGCGCGCCGAACGGGTCGCAGAGCGGGATCTCGACGATCTCGGTGGCGCAGGCCGGGTGTCGGCGGTGGAAGGCGTCGATGGCCCGCATGATGCGGTCGTCCGCGGTGCCCTGGAAGCCGATCGTCAGCCGGCCCTCGATGCCACGGGCGGCGCTGCGGGCGCGCTCGACGGTGGCGCGCAGCGCGTCGTAGGCCGGGCGCAGGGACGTACGGAACTCCTCGCCGAGCGGGGTCAGACGGACCCGGCGGCTGGTGCGGTCCACGAGCCGGGCGCCGATCCGGGACTCCAGGGCCCGCAGGAGCTGGCTGACGCGGCTCTGCGACACATACAGCCGCTCGGCGGCGCGGCCGAAGTGCAGCTCCTCGGACAGGACGAGGAAGCACTCCAGCTCGCGGATTTCGAGGCCGGGGGAGGGGGCGGGGGCGTGGGCGGTGGTGGGCGTGACCGGTGGGCCGCTCATGGGGTCCTTTCCGAGGTGTGGTCGTGGGTCGGTGGCATGACTCGGCGGATCGATAAGTCCTGCTCATAGAAGGGTGAGGAGTTGGCCGTTGTTCCCCGGCGGGTGCGGGCGTTGGCTGGGGGCATGACGAACGGTGAGGGCGTAACGGTGGTCCGCGGAGCTGAACCAGGGCTGCAGGCAAGGGAGTTGGCGGAAGGTAGGGGCGGTGGCTGGCCGGCGGTGGGGGCGCTGGCGGCCGCGACGTTCACCGTCGTGACGTCGGAGATGCTGCCGGTGGGGCTGTTGACGCCGATGGGCCGCGAGCTGCGCATCTCGGACGGTACGGCGGGGCTGACGCTGACCGTGACGGGGCTGGTCGCGGCGGTGGCCGCGCCGGTTCTGACGTTGCTGGTGGGGCGGCGGGACCGGCGGACGGTGCTGGTCGCCCTGATGGGCACGCTGGCGGTGGCGAATCTGCTCGCCGCGTACGCGCCGAATGTCGTGGTGCTGCTGGCCGCGCGGGTACTGGTGGGGTTGGGAATGGGAGGGGTGTGGGCGATTGCGGCGGGGCTGGCGGTGCGGCTGGTGCCCGGGAGGCGGGTGGCGGCGGCCACGTCCCTGATTTTCAGCGGGGTCGCGGCGGCCTCGGTGCTGGGCGTCCCGGCCGGCACGTTCCTGGGCGAACTGGGCGGCTGGCGCACCGCCTTCGTGGCGATGGCGGTGGTCTGCGGGGCGGTGGGCGCAGCCCTGGCCGCCCTGCTTCCGCCGCTGCCGGAGGACCGGGCGGTCCGGCTGAACGGGGTGCTGGGACTGCTGCGCGGTACCACCGTACGAACCGGACTGCTGCTGCTGGCGCTCCTGGTGACGGGCCATTTCGCGGCGTACACCTATGTGCGGCCGGTCCTCGAGGAGGTGGCCGGCGCGCAGCCGGACCAGATCAGCACGCTGCTGCTGGCCTTCGGCCTCGCCGGTCTGGCGGGCAACTTCACCGCCGGCGCCGGGGCGGCGCGGGCACCGCGGGCGGCGTTGCTGGTGATCTGCGGGGTGCTCGCGGGCGCGGTACTGCTGGTGCCGCTGCTGGGCCACGGCGGCGGGGTGCCAGTGGCAGCCGTCCTGGTGGCCGTATGGGGCCTCGCCTACGGGGGCGTGTCCGTGAGCACCCAGACCTGGCTGATGGCGGCCGCGCCGGGTGCCCGGGAGGCGGCGTCCGCGCTGTTCGTGGCGGTGTTCAACGGGGCCATCGCGTTGGGGGCACTCCTCGGCGGCCGGGCAGCTGACGGCTGGGGCGCGGTGGGCGTGATGTGGCTGGGGGGTGCGCTCGCGGTGGGGGCGCTGATGACGGTGGCGGTCGGGAGGGGGCCGGGAGCGGCGCAGATGGTGCGGGAGGCGAAGTAGGCGCGGGGCCACGGGCGTTGACCACGGGTGGGGGACGGGTGGGGGACGGGCGGGGAACGGTGGGGACGGTCGTACGGGTGGCCCCTGACGACACGGCCGCCGTTCAGTTGGCGGTCCAGCCGCCGTCGAGCGGCAGGGACGCCCCGGTGAGGAAGCCGGAGTGCGGGCCGCACAGCCACAGGACGGCTGCGGCCACCTCCTCGGCCTCCAGGAGCCGCTTGACGGGGGAGCGGGCCAGCAACACGTCGGAGAGCACGTCGGCCTCGCTGATGCCGTGGGCGGCCGCCTGGTCGCGGATCTGGCCCTCCACCAGCGGGGTACGGACATACCCGGGGTTGACGCAGTTGCTGGTCACCCCGTGCGGGGCGCCCTCGATCGCGGTGACCTTGCTTAGCCCTTCCAGGGCGTGCTTGGCGGCGACATAGGCCGATTTGTAGGCGCTGGCCCGCAGCCCGTGGACGCTGGAAACGTTGACCACCCGGCCCCAACCGCGCGCGTACATGTGCGGCAGGACGCGCCGTAGCAGCAGGAACGGCGCGGTGACCATCACCTTCTGGATCAGCTCGAACCGCTCCGCGGGGAATTCCGCGATCGGCGCCACGTGCTGCAGACCGGCGTTGTTGACCAGGATGTCGACCTCGGCCGGCAGCAGGTCGATGGCCTCCGGGTCCGCGAGATCGGCCACGTGCGCCTCGCCGCCGGTGATCTCCGCGACGGCCTTGGCGGTTTCGGCGTCCCGGTCGACCGCGTACACGGTGGCCCCCGCCTGCGCGAGGGCGAGTACACAGGCCCGGCCGATCCCGCTGCCGCCGCCGGTCACCAGGGCCGTACGGCCGCTCAGATCGACCGCGGCGGCGGGCGGCGGCAGGGGAGCGGGGGTGGGAAGTGCGTTCGTCATGGCCGAGAACGGTAGAGAGTTTCCCCGGCTCATCCCATGTGAGCGACCACTACAAAGCACAGTCCGATGATGGTCTCTCGCGCCACGGAATCGGCTGTGGGGGAGGTGCAACGGGCGTGTCAGGACCGGGAAGCGGGGTGACCGGTGTTCCGGCCGCCGAGGGGACTGCCGTTCAACAGCCGCGTGTCGCCGCACCACGGGGCGCCGTCATGGATGGCCGCCACACAGCGGTTCCGTCAACCCTGGCCGGCCCGCCCATATCAACGAAGGCGTGCGCGGCCGGATGATGCACGCCACGCCGCTCGCCGGGCCCGGCCCGGCATCGGGCCAGGGGCGTGTCGCCATCAGAGCAGGAGGCATCGACATGGGACAGCCGCACCCTCCGTACCGCCCCGCAAAGATCCGCCGCGCCGTCCGTGGCGTCGGCCGCTGGATCACCGCCGCGGCGGGAGCCCTCGCCCTCACCGCCGGCCTGGTGGTCACGGCGCCGCGGGCGTCCGCCGCGGGGCTGACCGAAGTCCCCGGGTTCGGTACGAACCCCGGCAACCTGGCCATGTACGCGTATGTGCCCGAAGGACTGCCCGACGGCGCACCGCTCGTGGTCGCCCTGCACGGATGCACGCAGAGCGCGAGCGACTACTACAGCCACTCGGGCTGGCCGAAGCTCGCCGACCGCTACGGCTTCGCGGTGGTCTTCCCGCAGACCAGCAGCGCGAACAACGCCAACTCCTGCTTCAACTGGTTCCAGCCGGGCGACACCGCCCGCGGGCGCGGCGAGGCGCTGTCGGTCAGGCAGATGGTCGACAAGGCCGTCTCCCAGTACGGCAGCGACACCAGGCGCGTCTACCTCACCGGTCTGTCGGCCGGCGGCGGCATGACCGCGAACATGCTCGCCGCCTACCCCGACGTCTTCGCGGGCGGCGCGATCGACTCCGGACTGCCCGCCCACTGCGCCGACAGCCTCCCCGCGGCCTTCACCTGCATGGGCGGCCCGCCGGACCGGACCCCGGCGCAGTGGGGCGACCTCGTCCGCGCGGCCGCTCCGTCCGGCACCAGCTCCTGGCCGCGCGTGGCAATCTGGCAGGGCACCGCCGACACCACCGTCAAACCCGCCAACGCCGGCGAACTGCGCGACCAGTGGACCGACGTGTGGGGCATCGGCCAGACCCCCTCCCACACCCAGAACCTCCCCGGCGGTACGACGCTGAGCGTCCACGACGACGCCTCCGGCCGGCCGGCGGTCGAGGTCTACACCGTCTCCGGCATGGGCCACGGCCTGGCCGTCGACCCCGGCAGCGGCGCCGAGCAGTGCGGCACCACCGGCACCTACTACCTCGGCACCATCTGTTCCAGCTACTACACCGCCACGTTCTGGGGGCTGGACGGCGGTGACCGGTAGCCGCGGCACCGCGTCTTGAACTGCGCCGGAGCGGGTACCGAAGAGCTTCGACGGCGAAGGGGCTGCGGGCCCCGCACCCGCCGGTGACTCCCTCGACGAGGTGCGCGTCCCCGCCACTGCCTCCCGGGCGGCAAGGGCAAGCTCGCCCAGCGGCCGGCCCGTGCCCGCGAGGGCGCCCCCATCCCGTGCGCTTCAGGCGATCGGCCCGCCGCGCTCAGCCGAACCAGTGAAGCCCGGCGCCCCCCTGCGGCAACACCGACCGCAGCGGAGAAAGTCTTTGCGTAACGGAAGCCCTTGTGTTCGCCCTCGCTCGCACTCAACAGCTCAACAGGGAGTCCCACCCATGACGGACGTCACGTCCCCCATGCAGCAAAGTCTGCAGATCCCCTTCGGCCCCGATGACGAGACCTGGCAGCACATCCTCCAGTCGCAGGGCCTCGCCAACGGCCACGCCGCGCTCGTCAGCCCGCCGTCGGACAACCCACGTACCCGGTACCCGATCGAGCCCGGCCTCGACACCCGGGACTTCCAGCTCAAGGCCAAGAGACTGACCGGAAGTCAACGGCGCAAGGCGCTCAGCTCGATCGAGCTGGCCCTGGCCGACCGGCGCGACCACATGCTCGGCTACCAGGTCACCCAGGACATGAACGGCTATCCGGCGGACCTGGCCCGGTTCCTGGAGGACCACCTCAACAACATCGGCGACCCGTTCCAGAGCGGTGGCTACAAGCCCAACACCAAGATCGTCGAGCGGGCGGTGCTCGACTACTACGCGGCGCTGTGGAACGCGAAGTGGCCGCACAACCCGGACGACTCCGAGTCGTACTGGGGCTACATGCTGTCCATGGGCTCGACCGAGGGCAACATGTACGGGATGTGGAACGCCCGCGACTACCTGGGCGGAAAGGCCCTGATCAAACCCGAGAAGGACGGGCCGTTCGGCGGCCAGTTCCAGTACGTCCAGGCGGCGCCCGTCCCCGGCAACGCCAATGCCTATCGCCCAGTGGCCTTCTTCTCCGAGGACACCCACTACTCCTTCACCAAGGCGGTACGGGTCCTCGGCGTACAGACCTTCCATGCCGTCGGCGAGGAGATGTACAAGGGCCGCTGTCCGCTGAAGGACCGGCACGGCAATCCCCTCCAGCACTGGCCGGCCGAGGTGCCGTCGAAGGCGGGCCCGTCCAAGCTTTCGTGGGACGGCCCTGGTGAGATCGACATCGACGCCCTGGAGACGCTGGTCAAGTTCTTCGCCGGCAACGGGCACCCCATCCTCATCAACCTCAACTACGGCAGCACCTTCAAGGGGGCGCACGACGACGTCCGGCGGGTCTGCGAGCGTCTGCTGCCGATCTTCGAGGAGAACAACCTGCTGCGCCGTCGCGTGGTCTACGGCAAGAACCCGAAGACCGGGGAGGAGCTGTTCGACTACCGCCGTGGCTTCTGGATCCACGTGGACGGGGCGCTCGGCGGCGGCTACGGGCCGTTCATGCGGATGGCGACCGCGGACAGCGGCTTCGGCTGGACCCCGGACGTCGAACTTCCCGAGTTCGACTTCGGCCTGGCGCTGCCGACGGAGCGGCACGGGATCATCGACATGATCTCGTCGATCGCGATGAGCGGGCACAAGTGGCCGGGCGCGCCCTGGCCGTGCGGCATCTACATGACCAAGGTCAAGTACCAGCTCGCGCCGCCGACGACCCCGCAGTACATCGGCGCCCAGGACACCACCTTCGCGGGGTCGCGCAACGGTTTCTCCCCGCTGGTGCTGTGGGACCACCTGGCCCGCAACTCGTACCAGGACCAGGTCGACAAGATCAAGGAGGCCCAGCGGCTGGCCGGCCACTTCGAGCGGAAGCTGCGCGCCCTCAAGCAGTCCCACGGCCTGGACCTGTGGCCGGCACGGACACCCGGTGCGATCACGGTGCGGTTCCGCCGGCCGAGCGACGAACTCGTCGCCAAGTGGTCGCTGTCCTCGCAGGACGTGTGCATCAATCCCGATGACCCGGGCAAGCCGGCGAGCTGGCGCCGGTACGTGCACGCCTTCCTCATGACCTCGGCCACCGAGGAGAAGATCGACGCACTGATCGCGGACATCGCGGCCGAGGGAGCGGGCGTTCTGGCCGAGCCGGATGCCGCCCTGGCGGGGATGGTCGCCGAACCCGGTGTGGAACTCGCCGACGGCGCTCTGTCGCTGGGCGCCGTGCCGGCGAGCGGCCGCGGCTTCCAGTAGCAGCCGCTCACACCAGTGGAGCCCGTGCGCCCATCCGCCCTGCACAGGTCGGATGGGCGCACGGCGTGCGACGTCGGGCGGGCGGCACGGCGCTGAGGGTATGCGGCCCTCGTTCAGCCCATAGGGCGTCAGATCGTCGCCGTCGCCGTTGCTGTTTTCGTTGTGGCCTTCGATGCCGAGCGTCGTGCGCGTCCGGCCGTCACATGTCGTGGGTGGGCTGTGTGTCGGGCGTCGGGGTGATCTCGACGAAGGGGATGTGATCGCGGCCGACGAGGTAGTAGTCGTCGGTGCTGCCGTCGGTCTCGATGCCGCAGATGCCCATGAGGCGGCGGGCCGTTCGGGGGTGGCGGGGTGCGTAGTCGGCCATGGCGCGGCCCGATTCCTCGGGTCTCATGGGGCGGGCCAGGGCCGCGGTGCGGTGCCGTCCGACCTGGATGGTGACCTGCGGGGTGTGTTGGATGTTGCGGTACCACTGCGAGGTGGGACCGAAGCCGGAGGCCAGGTGGTAGGCACCGGTCTGCGGATTGCGTCCGGTGATTTCCAGGACGACCTGGCGGGGCTGCCCGCTCGTGCGACCGGTGTGGGTGAGCAGCAGGACACGGGCGCCCATGAGGGCTCCCAGCCGCCAGCGGTACAGATGGATCGGAGCGCGCGCGATCAGGCGGCGCCAGCCGGTGGGGGACGGGGTGGGCTTGACCTTGCGCGGCATCACGGGCCCTTCGATGGGATGGCGGCCGAATACGACACATGGTAGATACCGACATCGCGGGCAGCACTGCGGCATGAGCAACCGTCAGCGCCGTCATCGCCCCGCGGCCGAGACGGTCAGGTGAAGCCGTCCACACGAGACGGACGGGAGCCGCGCGAACTGCTCTGGGGCTTCGGTGTGTTCGGTGGCCGCCCCGATTTCCCGTGCGAGAGTGCGGCGCACAATGGTGTGCTGTTCCAAGAGACCGGCACCATCGACGGAGGGCATACGGTCGACCAACCAGCCGAGGGAGAGAGGAAACGGCAGAAGATGGCAGAGGATTCCGGCCAGAGCCAGAGCCAGAGCCAGAGCCAGAGCCAGAGCCAGAGCCAGAGCCGGATCGGTGGTGTCACCGTGGACGAGATCCGGCGCATCTGGGGGGATCGGCTCCAGCCCGTTCCGCCGGATCTGGTCAGCCCGCGCCTGTCTACGCAGACCCGCGAGTTCCTCACGACCGTGGGGCTGCCCACGGTCCCGGTGCGGGACATCGTCCCCCTGCACGACGAGCGCCTTCTCGCCTCCACCTATCAGCAGGGCAACGAGTACGTCGCCGTGGCCGAAGGCGACGAGCCCGGATATCGCTTCGCCGTCGAGGTAGCCACCGATCGGGTGTTCTACTTGGACGACATTCCCCAGTACAGCCGACTGATCAATTCCGATATCGGGCTCTTCGTGTTGTTCCTGGGCATCTTCCGGACCAGGGTGCTGGACCTGGACGTGGTAACCCAGGAAACACTCGAAAATGCCGTGGCGGACGTCTGGCGGCAGTTGTGTGCCCGTGACCACGCGATGACCACGGACGATCGCAATTGGTGGAGCGCAATGCTGGACCAGATCGCCGCTGAGTGCTAGGAACGTCTGCACAATTCACTGCTCCGCAGCCGCGCACCATATAATTCAAGATCGGAGTGCCCATGATGCGCTCGGTGGTTCACTTACGTCTGTTCCCCTCACCGACCCGGGCCCTGCGCCGCGGGTTGGTCCTGCTGCTGGCGCTGGTCACGCTCCTGTTCGGAGCGCTCGTCGCGCCGTCTGCGTCCCATGCGGGGCCCCACAGTTACGGCTACATCCTCTGGCCGGCCGACGAGGGCGATCCCCAGCATCTGCCGATCCTCATCTATCGGCAACGGCATACGTCCCTGACCCAGAACGGCGGTAATCCAGACGAATTCGTGAGCTGGGCCCGTAACGTAGCGGAGTTCGAGTGGGCCGAGCAACGCGGAGACACCCAGGTGAACTGGGTCATCGTCACGGCCAATGTCAGCGGGTTCGCGCAGAACAGCAAAGTTGCGCTCATCGACCTCTATCAACGGGACCCGAGCGGACAATTACGCCTCGTGGATCCGGCGGGTAATCCCCTCCTCGAGGCCGACGGAAAGACCCCGGTCGATTGGCGGACGTCGTCCACGCCGAGCTATCGGTGGGATATGCGTACCGACCCGGACCTGCGGGCCGACCTCAGGAGCGGACGGATGCACTCCGAGCGGGTCGCCAAGTGGTTTCTGCAGAAGCATATGTCCGGCGCGCACGACAAGGTGCCCACCGGGCTGTCCGAGAAGATACCCTGCGACGTCTCCCCGAGCAGGTGCCAGCAGAACATGAAAAGCAGCTGGTTCCCCGAGATGAAGACCATGAAGTTCATGACCGATCTGGAGAGCCGGGCAAAGCTCAAGAGGGAAGGCACTCCGGAGGCGAAGGACAAGCTGAACAGTGGAGAGGACTCGGACAGCTTCCTTCAGAAGGGGTTCGAGAAATGGAAGAGCCTCGGCATGCCCGCCGGTCCCGATGCGGCGGCCGTGATGGGCGGCCGGCTCTTCCAGCCTCCCGGCAGCCCCGCCCCCAAGGGTGCCGGTGCCACGGCACTGAATCAGGGCGCCGACCCTGGCGGGATCGACTTTTCCACGCTGGAGCTGCGCTATCTGTCCGAGGACGGGAGCGGCCAACTGCGCTACGCCCTCGACGCAGCTCCGGCAAAGGGCAATGACGCGGGCGATGACCGCAGGGTGACCGACGGGAAGATCGCCGCAGCCCAGATGTCCGATGCGTTCTTCGTATGGCTGAGCCTGTCCCCGTCGACGTTCTGGGTCAATCTCAACCCCACCGAGCCCAACCGCATAGTGGACGCCAAGCTGGGTGCGACAGACGTGGGCCGGATCCTTCTCGAGGCGGACTTCCGAATGAAGAAGGTCGTCGGCCGGCTGCTTCACCCCGACACGGGCACGGGCAAGAAATTCTGGGATTCGAGCGATGTGGCGGCCAGACGCTGCATCAACATGCGGCAGTGGATCGTGCCGAAGCCCGCGTCCGTATACGAGGAGAACGGCGGGCTGTATATCGTCGACGCGCCGCTCGAAGTCAAAATGGAGACCGAGTACCTGAAGCAACACGGTGGCGGCGGGGGCTCGTGCGCCGTTCCCGACAAGCGCCTGGAGTCGGCATTCCGTACGGTGATTCTGCCCAGGGTGGAAAATGCCGTCAACGAGGCGCCGGAATTCGCCGAACTGCGCCGGGTGTATCTGAGCCGGGTCGCGGCCGAGTGGTACCGCCAACGGTCGTCCGGCGCGCTGGCCTCGATGGTCGACAGTGGCGACGTCAGTCGATGGCCGGCTCTGAAGCAGTGGTCTCCGCGAAAGGTCTTCAACGATTACGTCGAGTCGTACAACAAGAAGGAGTTCAACGTCAAGCGGCTGAAGACGATCAACGGCAAGACCTACGAGGTGACTTACACCCACGGCGGGGTGGACTTCGGCAAGGTCACACTCGACAAGATGGATTCGTCGGTATTCCGTCGGCATCACGCCGACCTGCCGACGGCGGTGCAGGATTCCTTCCAGAACGTCACCCGGGACCGGGACGGCAGGGTCGTACTCGGTTTGTCCGGCCGGCCCAAGGCGCACGCCATCAACTACTCGGGCGGCAATGAGCCCGAGGACTACGCCGACGGCATCGTGCCGGAATCCAGGCAATCCGCGTCCCAGGGCGCCGGGAGTGGCTTCCTCATCTGGGCTGTGGGCGCCGGTCTGCTGGCCGCCGCCGCAGTGATCTTCTGGGTCTACACCCACCGGCAGAGGACCGCCCGACCGCTGCCTCCCAGCCGGGAACCATCGGTAGAGGACTATCTGTAGCCGCTGTGAGGGCTGGGGTGCGTGCACGGACCGCCGCGCCCCGGCCCGCCCGACGGCTCAGGGTTTTTGCATATGACTTTCGTTTTCGTGTAGCTTCCGGGTCTGTACTCATTCCTCAGGAGGCTCCTTCCATGGCCGTGCCCAAGCGCAAGATGTCCCGCAGCAACACCCGCCACCGCCGCGCCCAGTGGAAGGCGAGCACCCCCGACCTCGTCCCGATCCACGTCGACGGCGTCGAGTACCAGGTGCCGCGTCGCCTGATGCGCGCCTATGAGCGTGGGCTGCTGCCGCTTCCCGCGAACTGACAGGTGCCCACCGCAGTCCCACGCCGCAGTCCCTCAGTCCCTCAGTCGAGTCGATCCCGTACGAACAGGAACCGCCCGTGCCCGCCCCCGCCGCGCCCGCTGCCCCCGACCGCCGTCTGCCCGTCACGGTGCTCTCCGGATTCCTCGGTGCGGGCAAGACCACATTGCTCAATTACGTCCTCCACAACCGCGCGGGGCTTCGCGTGGCGGTGATCGTGAACGACATGAGCGAGGTCAATATCGATGCGGCGCTGGTGCGCGACGGCGGAGCGGCGCTGTCGCGCACCGAGGAGCGGCTGGTGGAGATGACCAACGGGTGCATCTGCTGCACGCTGCGGGACGACCTGCTGGAGGAGGTGGACCGGCTCGCCCGCGCGGGCCGGTTCGACTACCTGCTCATCGAGTCCAGCGGGATCTCCGAGCCCATGCCGGTGGCCGCCACGTTCTCCTTCGCGCGCGATGACGGGGCGATGCTCGCGGACGTCGCGGACCTGGACACCATGGTGACCGTCGTCGACGCCGCCAACTTCCTCCCCGAGCTGGCGCGCGGCGACGAGCTGACGGAGCGCGGCCTCGACGCGTACGAGGACGACGAACGCACGGTCAGCGACCTGCTGATGGACCAGGTCGAATTCGCCGACGTGATCGTGCTCAACAAGCTCGACCTCGTCGGCGAGGACGCGGCCGGCCGGCTGCGGGCCACCCTGGCCCGCCTCAACCCCGCGGCCCGTATCGTGCCCATCCGCCATGGGCAGGTGGACCCGGTGGAGATCCTCGGCACCGGCCGGTTCGATGTGGAGAAGGCCCAGCAGGCCCCGGGCTGGGTCGCCGAACTCAACGGAGACCACGTCCCGGAGACCGAGGAGTACGGGATCTCCAGTGTCGTCTTTCGCGCCCAACGACCTTTCCACCCGGGGCGGTTGTGGCGCTTCGTCGCCGAGGATCTGGACAGCGGGACGTACGGCGGCGTCTTGCGCTCCAAGGGCTTCTTCCGGCTCGCGACCCGGCCCGCCGTCACCGGGCTGTGGTCCCAGGCCGGCGCCGTCGCACGCTTCGAGCCGGCCGGCGTCCGCAGCGGCGAACAGCAGGCGCAGGAGCTGGTCTTCATCGGCACCGCCCTGCGCGGCGAGGCCCTGGCCGAACGGCTCACCGCCTGCCTCCTACAGGACGGCGAGACCGCCGTCGGGCTGGACGACCCCTTTCCGTCCTGGGAGACGTATGGCATCGACGAGGCCTGCGAGCACGAGCACGGCCACGAAGCCGTCCCCACCGGCTGAACCGCATGGCGTTATGCCATCCAGAAGAAGACGGCTGTCATCCGCTTGTCCTCCAGGGACCTGCCCCAGTAGCCGGTGGCGCTGTGGATCATGTTGGCGGTGTAGAGCAGCAGCCGGTTGTAGCGGTGGGATACCCGTATGTCCTCGGTGAACGAGCCGGGCGGGACGAAGCGCGTGCCGAGCGCGTCGACCAGGTTGTTGTGCGGCGCGGTCACCATGTTTCCGCCGAGACGGCCGCCCGGCAGGCTCTGGCGGTAGAAGCCGGTTCCACAGTCCTTGGGCACGTTGGGGTTGAGATAGAGGACGGCGGCGTAGCGGCACAGCGACCGTGAGTCGGTGTGTGGTCGCGGCTCGCACTCGTCCTCGCCCACGACCTGGATGCAGTTGTGGTTGAGGGTGCCGCCGCTAGGGGCGGTTTCCTGCCACAGTCGGCGCGCGCCGGTGGCTGTCATGACCAGCCTTTCGACCCGGGCCAGTTCGGCCGGTTCGAGTCCGGGCATCGTGCGCAGGCCGGGCCAGCTCTCGGGCTTGTGCGGATAGCCTTCGACCCAGTCGTCCTTGGCGAGACAGCGGGCCCGTACGGCATCGGCGTCGGGCAGTACATCGTCCAGAACCCAGTAGTCCCGGCCGGGTGTGGGTTTGCGGTAGGGGAGAACAGGGAGCGCCGGAGCCCTGGGGGTATGTGGGGGCATGCGCCCGACCATATGGTTCGCCCGCGTCAGCACACTCCCGCGAAGTGGTCAATCTTCCGTCAACTCACCGTAGCCGCAGGTGTCTTCCCAGGGGCTGAGCCGCTCGGCTCCGTCAGACCGGGTATCTCCAGCACCTCACACCGAACGGCATGGTCGCGGGCCGGTCATGACCTGCATGCTCTCTCCAAATGTTCCACAAGAAGTTCGACAATTGATCGAGCCTGCCTGCGCTACTTTCCTCTCGTCGCCTGACCGCCCGCCGTTACGGCTCCTTTGCGCAGGCGAAAGTCGATGGGGGGAACCATGGACGGGAACACCGCACTGCCGACCGACGACACCAGCAGCCCAGCCCGCTGCTGCGTTTTTCTCTCCGACAACAGGACCGGCGGCCCCGTCTCCGGGGCGCCGGCCTTCCTCGAAGCCCAGCTGACCGTCACCGAGGAGGGCTCCGGCGGTGAGGTGGGAATCGCTGCCCCCGCCGGGAGCACGGTCCGTATCCCGCTGGGGCTGCTCGGCAGTGACCACGCCGGGTACCTCTCGTGGGACCTGGCGCCGCTGTGGCGGCAGGCCCTGCAATTGGCCGAGCGGCCCGACGGCTCCACCGCCGAGGTCCGGCTCGCCCATATGTGGCTGTACCTCGGCGGTCCGCTGCAGAGCGCCGTGGACGTCCTGGCCGAGGCCGACGAACGGGCGCAGGTACTGGTCCTGCGGCTCGGCGTGGACCGCGGCGGCGTCTTCACCGGCTCCGCCACCGGCTTCCCCGCGATGCAGTCGCCCTCGCTCCTCGACTGGTATCTCTCGCCGGCCTCCTTCGCGTACGTACCGGCCGAACTCATCGGGCAGGACGGCTGCGAGACGCTGCTGCCCTCCAATGTGGCGACCCAGCAGTACCAGGTGCACCAGATCGTGCCCGTGCCGGATCTGCTGGCGAGCCTGGACTACGGCGCGCAGTACGCGGCACCGGCCGGGGACGGCGGCACCTCCGACGGCTCCTACGGCTTTCCGGTGCCGATCGCCCTCGTCATCAGCTACGACGTCACCTGGATCCCCGTGGGACACGGGCTCGGCCAGGTCACCTACAGCCTCCCACTGGCACCGGGCGAGCAGGTGCAGCTCGCGGTCGTGGACTGGTCGCGCACCTCGACGGACAGCCGGCTGGAGGACATCGCGCTCACGGACGACCTGGAGCACGCCCTCACCCGCGACCGGACGGTCGACGAGGTGGTCAAGGGCGCCGTCAACGAGTGGCAGCGCGGCGGCTCGGTGATGACCGGCGCGGCGGGGGCGGCGTCGATGGGCATGTTCGGCGGATCCGCCGCGATCGGCGGCGGCTACGCCACGACGACCGGCGACCGCAGCGTCTCGGCGGACACCGTGCAGAACCTGCACGACCAGATCCGCCAGCACTCCACCTCCGTACGCGATATGCGCAGCACGGTCGTCGTGCAGTCCCGGCAATCGGAGAACTCCACCGCGCAGACCCGGACCGTACGCAACCACAATCACGCGCATGCGATGACCCTGCTCTACTACGAGGTGCTGCGGCACTTCCGGGTGCTCGTCGAGCGCGGCACGGTGCGTCCCGCGGTCCTGCTGCCCGCCACGTCCCCCAACCTCGACGACGAGCTGGTCATCGTCCGCTACCGCCGCCTTCTGCAGGCCGGGCTGCTCGATCCCCAGCTGGCCGGTGGGTTCGACGCGGTGGAGAAGTACGCGGCCTGGCAGGAACTCCAGCCCGAGGTACCGGTGCCGCCGGACCCGGGCAGCGTCGAGTTCATCCTCTTCCAGTTCCGCTTCACCATCGGTGACCTGTCCAGCTTCCAGGACCGGGTGCCGACGACGGTCACCCTGAGCCAGCGAGCTCCGGACGGCGGACAGAAAGTCACGAATCTGGTCCGTCCGCAGCACAGCGACTGGGACCCCGACCCGACCCATCTGCAGAATCCCGGTGACTTCCAGCACACCCACGCCATGGTCGACCTAGCCGGTGTGCCCAGGCCCGACGAGCGCGTCAACTGGCGGGATCTGCGCACGATTTCGGTGACCTTGACCCCGCCCCACACCGACGGACGGAACGACGACGTCGCCGTGGAGCATCTGGTCGTCACGGCCGTGGACTCCGCGGGCAACACGCACCTCCTGGTCGACGAGCCCAGCGGCAAGCTGTTCCAGAAGCCGTCCACGACCTGGTCGCTGGCGGTCCGTCAGGCGCCGGAGCCCGCGCCCGCGCCGACCCCGTTCCAGCGGCTCAGCGACGAGGAGAACCTGCTGCGCATCCGGTTGCGCCGACACCTGGTGCAAAACCGCGAGCACTACTACCGGCTGATCCGGCTCGGTGAGGACCCCAACGCCCGGTGGACGGAGCTGGCGGGCAGCAGCCTCACCGTCGGTGGCACGACGCGCCCGCTGTTCCAGGCCGTCGAGAACCGTGCCCTGGAAGTGCTCGGGGATTCCACGGCCTTCCCGCTCGACCCGGCGCTGTTCGACGACTCGGGCGAGGGACAGGTGCGCCTTCCCGAGGTGGATCCCGCCCGCAGCGAGCAGCTGATCAGCCTGCCGACCCGCGGGGTCTTCGCCGAGGCCAAACTCGGCCACTGCAATTCCGCGGAGGTCATCGACAACACCCGGTTCTGGGACTGGCAGAAGTCGCCCGATCCGGACAGCGCCCCGGGCATCGCTCCGGTCTCCACGGCCAGCCGGGAGGTGGTCGTCTCCACGACGCCCTCGGGACTGCCCGCCTCGGCGGTGACCATCGTCCAGCCACCGCAGGCCCCCGACCCCGTGGGCTTGGCGGCGGCCCTGCAACTCCTCGGCAAGGGCGACATCTTCCGCGATATGTCGATGCAGAAGGAGATCGCCGCGCTGCTGACCTCGCTCGCGAGCAACGCGGCCGGCCTCGCGGGCAAGAACCCCGGCACGCCCGGTACCCCCGGCACCGGCTCGACACCGGGCACCGGCACGGGCGGTGGTACGGGAACGGGCACTCCCGGCACGGGAACCGGCCCGGGCGCGCCGTCCGGCGGCGGCACACCGGGCGGCGGCACCGGAACCGGAGGCACCACGCCGCCGGGAACAGGTGGAACCGGCGGGACAGGAGGAACGGACCCCCACCCGGGCGGCACCCCGGGTACCACCGGGCCGGGCACGCAAACCGGCTCCGGCGACGGCGGCTCCGGCACGCCGAAACCGCCCGCTCCGGCGCCCCGCCCCACTCCCCGGCCGCCCGTACCGATCGGCTCGGACAACAGGTCGTTCGTGTTCAGCTTCGCGCCGGTCAGTTTCGGCCCCAGCGAGGCGGACTGGGAGCGCGGCCGGTTCGCCATCGCGATCTTCCAGGACGGCAAGCCCGTGCTCAGCCAGGACAATGTGGTGCCCGCGGCGCCCAGCGTCATCCTCAACGGCAAGGTCGCCCCGAACAAACCCGTGGACATCGTGGTCGACGGCTCGTCCACCCACTGGGTGACCTACCCCTCGATCTACTCCTCCGCCATGGCGGGCAATCCGGCCACCACCGGCACGCCCCCCGGCATCCTGATCACCACGCATCTGGTCGGCAAGCTGACGCTCGCCGGTCTGGATCCCACGCAGCGCAGTTACGTCTTCTCGATCCAGCGGGAGACCAAGTTCACTTCGGTGACGCTGAGCGAACAGCAGATCCGGCAGCAGGGCCTGGAGAAGGCGGTGTCGGGGCAGATCAACGCCAGCTTCGACAAGGTCATTTCCTTCGGCGCGGGCCTCACCTCATCCGAGACGTCCTCGACCAGCAGCGGAACGACCACCAACAAGACCGACACCGTACCGGTCACGTACTTCAGCGGACTGATGTCCGTCGTCCCCGTCAAGAACTGACCCACCTCAGGAAAGAACTGACCCACCCCAGGAACTAGCCGGAGTCGAGGGGCCGGCCGAGCCCGCCTGGACCGCTGAGGTCCCCTGAGCCCGGTCGGCCTTCAGGTGTCTGCCCCGTGTCTGCCCCGCGCCTGCCGAATCTGTCGGTGCGGCCGCGTACGGGGTCCCGAGGCCGACGCCTTCCCGAGTGGCGAGGAGGGATCGGCCTCGGGCACCACGACCACATTGAGTACGGGTACTCAAGCCGGTGGCCGGCAGGGCTGCGCATACTCGCGCCATGCACATGGAATCGCCAAGGTGCCCGGACTGCGGAACGCCCCCGGGGACGCCTCCGCCCGCTCGGTGCACTCATTGCCGACTGCCCCTCACCGGGCCGGATGCCCTCGAGTTGTGGCAGGTCACGGTGGAGTTGAGCGGGCTGGAGGCACGCCGGCAGTGGCTCGCGCAGCGGCACGCCGAGTTGCTGGCCGGGCTGCGGGCACGCCGGGACGCCCCCACGGGGATGCCGGCGGCCGCCTCCGAGGGCGTGCCGGTGTTCGCTCCCGTCGGCGGAGGCAGCGGTGCGGCGGGCGGCTCGGGGCGGGAGGTCTCCGCGCTGTCCGCCCGGACCGCGCTGCTGATCGTCGGCGGAGTGCTGGTAGTGGTGGCCGCGCTGGTGTTCACCGTGGTGAGCTGGGGACGGCTGGGTATCGGCGGGCGGGCCGCCGTACTGCTCGCGGTGACCGCGTGCGCGCTCGCACTGCCCCGCCCGTTGCGGCGGCGGAAGCTCACGGCCACCGCCGAGGCGTCGGCCGCGGTGGGACTCGCCCTGGTGCTGCTGGACGGTTTCGCCGCCCGGGAGGCCGGACTCGGCGGCCTGGACGGCGTCGGAACGGCGGGCTACTGGGCGGTGCTCACCGCGCTGACGGCCCTGGGGGCGGCGGCTTACGGCTGGTGGCTGCGGCTCCGGCTCCCGCTGCCCGTGGGGTTCCTGATGGCGCGGCTGCCCGGCCTGCTGGGCACCGCCGCCCTGGGCGGAACGGCCGTGGACTACGCGGCCGCGATGATTGCCACGGCCGCGGTGGACTTCGCGGCGCTGTACGTGCTCACGACACGCGCCGCCGCCGGGCATACCGGTTTCCGCGACCGGCTGGGCGGCGACCGGGCCACCACCGTCCTGGTCAACGGGGCGCGAGCGGTCGGCGGCGGATGGGCCCTGCTGGGCGGGGCGCTCGCGGTGGGGCACGCGGTGGTCGCCCCGTCGCCGGCCGAGGTGATGCGGGCATGGATGCCGCTGGGTCTGCTGGTGCTGCTGGGCATGGCGCTGTGCCGCGGCTTCCGCACTCTGCCGTTCGCGCTGCGCTCCGGTGGCGAGGGCGCGGCCGTCGTGGCGTTGATCGTGGCCGTCGGTGCCGGTTTGCGGTACGTCATGCCCTCGGGGTGGGCCGCGGCCGGATACGCGGCACCGGCGGCGCTCATCGCGGTGGGGGCCGCGGCGGCCTGTGCATGGAGCGGCCGGTGGACGAAGCCCGCGACGGGTGGGCCGCTGGCACCGCCGCCCGAAGCCGCGGCCGCGCTGGGAGAGCTGGTGGCCTCCTCAACTGCCGTGTTGCTGGCCGGTGTTGTGGTGCTGCCGAAACTCGCATACGCCCTCATCCGGCCCGTCGCCCACGGTGCGGCGCTCTGGCACGATGGTTCCCCGTCGCACTGGAACTGGCAGCTCGCGCCCGCGCCGCTGCTCGTGCTCTGGTTGTTCGCCGCTGCCCTGGCCGCCATGGCCGCGCTGCGGGCCCGTGCCGTCGACGACCGGCACACGGACCGACTGGCGAACGCGCTGCACAACGCACGGGCATTGGCCGCCTTCCCCGCGCTGCTCCTGCTGCCGGTTGCACTGGGGCTGCCGTACGGATGGGTGCTGACGGCCGCCGCCGTGGCAACCCTCGCCGTAGCGGCGGACGTCGTGCGCCGGCCGGGGGCCGCACTCGTACCGCGGCTCCTGGTGCTGGCCGCCGGCGGTGCTCTCGCCCTGCTGTGGTCGTCGGCCGACCGGGCCGCCGTGCTCGCGGTGTGGGGGACCCTCGCCGCGGCGGCCGCCGTACTCGCCCACGTCCTGTCGGCGCCGACCGCCCGGCCCGTCGCGCGTGCGACGGCGCGTGTCGCGGCGGCCTTCGCCGTCCTCGCCCTGGGTGTCGAGGCGGTCGCGGCCGGGATCACGGCCGGCCTGCCCGGGCACGTCACCGCGTTCGCGGTGCTCGCCGTCGCCGTCGCCGCCGCCTGTGCCGCAGCGGCCTGGCACCGGATCCCGGGGCGCGATCAGGTTTCCACGACGGTCGAAGGCACGGGGTACGCCCTTGCCGTAGCCGCCCTCGCCCTGACGGCCCCTCACCCCGGCGCGCTGAGCCTCGCCCTCGCCGTCACCGGGGTCGCGGGCCTGGCCATCGCGCTGCGGCCGGACCGCCGCCGCGCCGCACTCGCCGGCACCGCCCTGCTCATCGCCTCCTCCTGGGTGCGCCTCGGCCTGGCGGGCTTCACCGCCCCCGAGGCGTACACGCTCCCGGTCACGGCGGTCGCCCTGGTCGTCGGCCACCGCCGCCGTACGAGCACCCCGGGGACGGGCTCCTGGCCCGCCTACGGGGCGGGGCTGAGCGCGACCATGCTCCCCAGCCTCGCCGCCACATGGAGCGACGAGAACTGGGTGCGCCCGCTACTCCTGGGTGCGGCGGCCCTGCTCGCCACCGTTGTCGGGGTACGCACCCGCCTGCAGGCACCGCTGGTCGTCGGCAGCGGCGTCCTCGTGATGGTCGGGCTGCACGAACTCGCCCCGGCCGTGGTCCAGGTGCTCGGCCTCCTCCCTCGCTGGGCGCCGTTGGCCGCGGCCGGGCTGCTCCTGCTGCTGCTCGGGGCCACCTACGAGAAGCGGATCGACGAGGCCCGTCGCCTGCGCGACACGGTGCGCAGCATGAGGTGAGCCCTCGACACGGGTCCCTGGCGCAGGCGCAGGGACTGAGTTGGCCGGGGGCGCACGGACGTACACCGCCGGTAACCCCTTGGGGCGTCTGGATGCGTGTAGGAGGTGTTGCGTTTGTGCTGGTGGGCGCCGGGGAGTGTGCGCCTGGCGTGAGGTGGTTGCGTAAATATCTGTGTTTTGTAACACGAAGCCGGATTTCTTCCGGCAAAGGGTGCAGTGGCGTCACTGTGTGGGGGCCCGGTCAAACCGGCCGGGCTTCCGGTTTTTCGGCGCTCTTGTGCGCTGCCCAGGAGGGGATTTCGTGTTCCGTCACACTTCGCGTATCGCTGTCGCTGTAGCGGGGGCCGCGGCGCTTGCCTGCACCGCCGCCCTGCCCGCCACCGCGGCCGGCCACCACACCCCGGCCCACCACCACGTGCGCTCCGCGGTCGTCCTCGGGCCGATCCAGTACGACAGCCCCGGGCGCGATGACCGCTCCAACCGGAGCCTGAACGCCGAGTGGGTCGTGGTGAAGAACACCGGCCGCTGGCCGGCGACCCTCAAGGGGTGGACCCTGTCCGACAAGACTGGCCACAGCTACCGCTTCGGCAATGTCCGGCTGGCGGGCCACTCGCAGATCCGCGTCCACACCGGCGTCGGCCGCGACGGCCGGAGGGACCTCTACCAGGACCGCCGCGTCTACATCTGGGACAACGACTCCGACACCGCCACCCTGCGCAACGACCACCGCCGCATCGTTGACTCCCAGTCCTGGGGTCGCCACGGCCACTGGGGCCACCACCACTAAGAGATCCGCCGGCCGGTGAGGCCCGACGTCACCTCACCGGCCGCCCACGGGACGCCGCAGACTCCGGCTCTGCGGCGTCCCTCTTGTTGTGGCGGGCGGTTACGGCTCGCCGTTCCGCCGCGCATACATGAACATGTCCCGCCGCTCGGCCCCCACTTGTTGCCACCGCCGCAGTAGTCCTTCGCGCTGGAACCCGGAACGCTCCGCAGTGCGCACAGAAGCCGAGTTCCATGGCTCCACGTACAGTTCGAGCCGGGGAATACGCAGCTCCAGCAGGGCCCACTTGGCGACCGAGGCCAGCGCGGCCGCGGCGGCGCCCTGTCCCCGCGCCGACTCGACGACCCAGTATCCCAGCGACGCACGCCCCTGGCTCAGGTCCTTCACCCACAGCCCCACGTTGCCGACCGGTCGCCCGCCGCACTCCACGATGACGAACGGATACCCGGTTCCCGAGGTCGCCCGGCGCCACTGGCGCTCGACGAACGCGACACCTGCGGGCTCGGTGAAGGGGCAGGGCACCGTCGTGATCAGGGGGATGTACGCGTCCTCCGACGCTTCACGGACAAGCCCGAGGTCCGAGAGCCGCCACGGCCGCAGCGTGATGCCGCCCGGAGCGGCGAGTTCAGGCACCTCGAGGGACCGGTTCATGGCCTCATCCTGCCGGGACCCGTTACCGGCCGCACCCAGATATCCGCACGCGGACGGCACTTCGCAATTCGGCGGTCTCGTGCTGCTCGGTGGGCCGCCCGGATCCGGAAAGTCCACCATTGCGGAGAGGCTGGCCTCGACGGCTGAGAAGCCGACCGTTCCACATGCACAGCGACAGCTTTTATGTATGGATCCGCTCCGGATTCATTCCGCCTTATCTTCCGGAAGTAACGCTCCAGAACGAGGTCGTCCAGAACGTGATCTCCGCCGGTCTGCGGGACGGCCGGTTCCTGATCGGGGCGTAATCGAAGAATTCCTCGGCCCGCACCAGGTGGTACTCCGCGAGGTGAGTAAGAGGAAAAGGTTCAGAGACTCAGGGTGATGGCGGCGGCGATGCCGCCCAGGCCGAGGGCGAAGGCGGCCTCGGGCCAGCCGCCCGTACCCCAACGGAAGAACCGGTCCACGGCCAGCCGCCCGGGGCCGATGGCGGCGACGGCCAGCGCGACCACGGCGATGCAGACGCTGTACTCGACCCCGCCGTCCGTCGCCCAGAGGCCGTGGGCGCCGGTGACGGTGGCCATGGCGTTGATCATGACGCCGATGAGGGCGGCGGCCGCGAGCGGAGTGAGCAGCCCGAGGGCCAGGCCGAGGCCGCCGAGGAGTTCGGACAGCCCGCCGATCAGGGCGAAGAGTTTTCCGGGCTGGTAGCCGAGGGCCGCGAACCCCTTCCCGGTCTCCGTCAGGCCGTTGCCCCCGAAAATCCCGAACAGTTTCTGAGCGCCGTGCCCGGCCATCAGCAGTCCGAATGTCAGCCGGATCAGCAGAAGTCCCCAGTCGGAGGCGGACCATTGCGTCGTGACGGTGCCGGCGTCTCGTGCTGTCGAATTCCCCGTAGTCGAAGGGCTGCGGTACGTCATGCGTTTGGTCATCATGGGAATGCTCCGGTCAATGGACGCCGCGTCGGCGCCGGCCGCGCATCACCCCTTGGTGGGCCCCAGCTGGACGCAGCATTCACCGGGGCGCGGGGCGAGCGTCGCCGCTACGCCGCTGACCTCCAGGCCCTCCAGATAGCCGGCGATGAAGGCGTGATTCATGCCGCACACCAGCTCGGGGGCCTTGGCTGCCAGGGGATGGAACGGGCAGTTGCGCAGCCGGAGTTGGGTGGGGGTTTCGCGGACCGGCTCGAAGCCGTGCTGGTCGAGCATCCGCTCGCAGACGCTCAGTCCACGTTCTGCGCCGAGTCGGCCGGGACGCGTCTGTTCCCGCTCGCTCTCGCCCAGTTCCCGGCCACGTCGGCAGGCTGTGCGCAGGGCGGCGTGGGTCGCGGATTCGCCGTCGTCCTCGGTCAGGACGGCCTCCAGCAGGAGGTCGGCCAGCAGTTCGTGACGGCGGTCGGGGATGCTGACGTGGATATGGCTGTCGGTGGGTTCGTAGACCTTGGGCTGACGGCCGACCTTCCGGATCCCGCCGGGTGATTCGTACCGGGCGCGCAGCAGGCCGGCGTCCACGAGCTTGTCGAGGTGGAAGGCCGCGAGCTTGCGTGAGATGCCCACGCTGGCGGCTGCCTCGTCGCGGGTCACGGGGCGTCGCTGGCGCCGGATGAACGCGAACATCTGCCGCCGGGAGTCCTCACCGAGGACGCTGACGGACTCGATCGCGGCGTCACCTGCGGGAGGCTGCGGCGTTGCGTCAGAGGTCACGTCCTCACAGTAACGCGTACACCGATAGGTGCAACCAGCGAATCTGCGTGCGAGGCGGTGCGGAGCTGGGTATCTTGACGCCTCCCACAAATAAGACCAAGATTTGTTGGTGAAACTGGAGGTGGTTGGCATGGTGGATCCGTCGCACGAGCGGGCCAAGCGGCCGGTGAGCGCTGCGCTGGCCGGACCGTACGGGCACCCCTTCCACCCGATCCTGGTCACCGTTCCCATCGGGGCCTGGGTGGGCAGCCTGGTCTTCGACATCGCCTCGCATCTCGTACGTGATCCGGAATTCCTGGTCCGCGGGGCGATGTGGCTGATCGCCCTCGGGGTGATCGGCGCTCTGGCCGCGGCCCTGGTCGGCTTCCTGGACCTGTTCGCCATCCCGCCGGGGACCCGGGCGTTCCGCATCGGCCTCGTCCACATGACGCTGAACCTGCTGGTGACCGCCGCCTACGCCGCCAATTTCCTGTGGCGGCACGCCGGCCACCGGACCGATACCGGCGTGGGAGGCGGAATGCTCGCGCTGAACGCCGTGAGCCTCGCGGCCCTGGGCGTCTCGGGATACCTGGGCGGAAAGCTCGCCTACCGCTACGGCGTACGGGTCGCCGACGAGAGCACCCAGGCCGAGGGCTTCGTCCCCGCCCACCGCACGCCGCGCTCCACCGGCTGATCACCTCCACCGGCGCGGCCACATACAGAGGTGGCCGCGGCGGGTTCTGCCTTCACAACGAGGAGTCCTCATGGACATCGCCGCACTGATCACCTGGGTGATCACCGCTCTCGGCGGCTTCTACATGCTCGGCACCTGGCTCTCCCGCGGAGGAGCCAAGGCCGGCAACAGCCGCCTGCCCGTCCCCGTCATCTTCGGGCACTTCGCACTCGCCGCGGTCGGCCTGGTCGTCTGGATCAGCTACCTGATCGCCGACAAGGACGTCCTGGCCTGGACCGCCTTCGGCCTGCTGGTGCCCGTCGCCCTGCTCGGCTTCGCGATGCTGGCGCGTTGGCTCCCGGTCCACCGGGCCCGTTCCGCCGCGGCCGCCCCGGGAGCGGAGTCCGGACCCGCCGAGCGGCACTTCCCCGTACCGGTGGTCGCCGGGCACGGCCTCTTCGCCGTCGTCACCGTGGTCCTGGTCCTGCTCACCGCGCTCGGGATCGGTGGCAGCTGACATGACCCAGCATCCCCACACCGCGCTGCACCTGGCGCCCGGTGAGCCTGAGATACCGGTCCCCGCGCATCCCGCACTGCGCGTCGTCCACGAAACCGACGGCATCGACCTGGCCGCCGCCGAACGCGCCGCCGGACAGTTCCTCCAGGCACTCGGCATCAGCACCGAGACCGAGAGCCTGCGCGGAACGCCGGGGCGCATGGCCCGCGCCTACGCCGAGCTGTTCAGCCCCCGCCCGTTCGACCTGACCACCTTCCCCAACGACGAGGGCTACGACGAGCTCGTACTGGCCCGCAGCATCCCCGTGCGCTCGGTGTGCGAACACCATCTGCTGCCGTTCGTCGGCACCGCCCACGTCGGCTACCTGCCCGGCCGACGCATCCTCGGCCTGTCGAAACTCGCCCGCGTCGTCGAGCACTTCGCCTGCCGTCCGCAAGTCCAGGAACGCCTCACCAAACAGGTCGCCGACTGGCTGGAGACCCAACTCGAGCCCAAGGGCGTGGGCGTCGTCATCGAGGCCGAGCACTCCTGCATGACGCTGCGCGGCGTACAGGCAACCGGCTCCAGCACCCTCACCTCCACCCTCCTGGGCACCCTGCGCAACGACGCCCGCTCACGCAGCGAATTCCTGGCCCTCGCCGGCCTCACCTGACCACACCCCGCGGGGCGCTGCCCCGCCGGACAGAACCGAAAGACATCGACGTCATGGAAATCTGGATCAATCCCGCCTGCTCCAAGTGCCAGTCCGCGCTGTCGCTGCTCGACGCGGAAGAGGCGCAGTACACGGTGCGGTACTACCTGGAAGAGCCGCCGACCGTGGACGAGCTCGACGCGGTACTGCGGCGCCTGGCCCTGGAGCCGTGGGACATCACGCGCCTCGGCGAGCCGGTCGCCGCCGAGCTGGGCCTGGCGGACTGGCCGCGCGAAGCGGGGGACCGCACCCGGTGGCTCGAGACGCTGACCGCCCACCCCACGCTGATCCAACGGCCGATCATCACCGCCGACGACGGCACGACAGTGCTGGGCCGGTCACCGGAGTCGGTGCGGTCCGTTCTGCCGTAGCACCGGACGCCGACCTGCCCGTACGGCATCCGGGCACCCGGGCCGGACCGCTCGCAGTCCGGCCCGGCCTGCCCGGCCCGGATGCCAGGGAGCGGTCAGGAGCCTTCGGCGGCCAGTTCGGTGCGGATCTCGCGGGCGGCGGTGACGAGGTTCTCCAGGGAGGCCCGGGTCTCCGGCCAGCCACGGGTCTTCAGGCCGCAGTCGGGATTGACCCACAGTCGCTCGGCCGGGATGGCCTGAAGTCCCTTGCGCAGAAGGGCTGCCGCCTCTGCGGCACTGGGGACGCGCGGGGAGTGGATGTCGTAGACGCCGGGGCCGGCCTCACGGGGATAGCCGTGCTGGGCCAGTTCGCGGGCGACCTGCATATGGGAGCGGGCGGCCTCCAGGCTGATGACGTCGGCGTCGAGGTCGTCGATCGCCTGGACGATGTCACCGAATTCCGCGTAGCACATGTGGGTGTGGATCTGGGTGTCCGGCCGAACGCCGCTGCTGGTGAGGCGGAACGCCTCGGTCGCCCAGTCCAGGTAGGCGGCGTGGTCGGCGGCGCGCAGCGGCAGCGTCTCGCGCAGCGCGGGCTCGTCCACCTGGATCACCGAAGTCCCGGCCGCTTCGAGGTCGTTGACCTCGTCGCGCAGGGCGAGCGCCACCTGGCGGGCGGTGTCGGCCAGCGGCTGGTCGTCGCGGACGAAGGACCAGGCGAGCATGGTCACCGGGCCGGTAAGCATGCCCTTGACGGGCCGCTCGGTGAGCGACTGTGCGTACGCGGTCCAGCGGACCGTCATCGGGTCGGAGCGCGAGATGTCCCCGGCGAGGACCGGTGGCCGGACGTAGCGGGTGCCGTACGACTGGACCCAGCCGTGCTGGGTGGCGAGGTAGCCGGTGAGCTGCTCGGCGAAGTACTGGACCATGTCGTTGCGTTCGGGCTCACCGTGCACCAGGACATCGATCCCGGCCTTCTCCTGGAAGGCGAGGACCTCGCGGATCTCGTCCTTGATCCGGTCCTCGTAGCCGGCCGTGTCGATCCGCCCGGCCCGCAGATCGGCCCGCGCCGTGCGCAACTCGGTGGTCTGCGGGAAGGAACCGATCGTCGTCGTGGGCAGCGGCGGCAGCCCGAGGTGCGCGCGCTGGGCGGCGGTCCGTTCGGCATACGACTGCGAGCGGCGCCCGTCGGCGTCGGTGACGGCCGCGGTGCGGGCCCGCACCGCGGGGTCGTGGGTCAGCGCGGACCCGGCCCGGGAGGCGAGGTCGGCGCGGTTCGCGGCGAGTTCGCCGGAGATGGCTTCGGTGCCCCGTGCCAGGCCGCGCGCCAGGACGGCGATCTCCCGCGTCTTCTGGCGGGCGAAGGCGAGCCAGCGGGCGATCCCCGGATCGATATCGCCTTCGACGGTGGCGTCCAGCGGGACGTGCAGCAGGGAGCAGGAGGCCGAGACATCGACCCGGTCGGCGAGGCCGAGGAGGGTGCCCAGGGTGGCCAGCGACTTCCCGTAGTCGTTGATCCAGATGTTGCGGCCGTTGACGACGCCCGCGACCAGCCGCTTGCCGGGCATCCCGCCGGCCGCGGCGAGGTCCTCGAGGTTGGCGGCGCCCGACTCGGTGAAGTCGATGGCCAGACCCTCCACCGGCGCCTTGGCCAGGACGGACAGCGCGTCGCCGAGCCGGCCGAAGTAGGAGGCCACCAGGAGCTTGGGCCGGTCGGTGGCGCAGCCGAGTTCACGGTAGGCGCGGGCGGCGGAGCTCAGTTCGGCCGGCGTGCGGTCCTGGACCAGCGCGGGCTCGTCGAGCTGCACCCACTCGGCACCCGCCGCCCGCAGGTCGGCGAGCACCTCGGCGTACACCGGAAGGAGCCGGTCCAGCAGGGTCAGCGGCTCGAAGTCCGCGGCCACGCCCGGAGCGGACTTGGCCAGCAGCAGGTAGGTGACCGGTCCGAGGAGCACGGGGCGCGCCGCGTGCCCGAGCGCGAGGGCCTCCGTCACTTCCGCGACCTGCTTGGTGGAGTCAGCGGTGAAGGCGGTGTCCGGGCCGAGCTCGGGAACCAGGTAGTGGTAGTTGGTGTCGAACCACTTCGTCATCTCCAGCGGGGCCACTTCCTGGTTGCCCCGCGCCATCGCGAAGTAGCCGTCCAGGGCGTCGGCGTGGACCGCGGCGCGGTGCCGCTCGGGGACGGCGCCGACCATGACGCTGGTGTCCAGGACGTGGTCGTAGTACGAGAAATCACCGGACGGCACTTCGTGGATGCCGGCGTCTGCCAGCTGCTGCCAGTTCGACCGGCGAAGGTCCGCCGCGGTCTGCCGGAGGGCGTCGGCGCTGATGCGGCCCTTCCAGTACCCCTCGACGGCCTTCTTCAGTTCACGGTTCTGTCCCTGGCGGGGGTAGCCGTACACGGTGGCCCGTGCCGCCGCGGCTGCGGACTTCGCTGTCACGGAACTCTCCTTCGCGAGATGTCTCCTTGTGGTCCCGGAGACGGGACGAGAGCGCGAAGGAACGACCGACCGGGCGGACCACGACGCGGTGTCTTCGCGTGTGCCCGCTCGATACGTACGCCGACCCGCCCACGAGGTCACCGGGATGGCCGCACACGATCGGTCGCGTGCGGGCAACGGGCAGGTCTTCGGACTCGCGGGCCCGTCTCGTACGCGTACGAGACACCTACTGGCCGTCGCTTCCCAGACCCGTCCGGGCCCAGTGCGTATGACGGCGGTCGTTCCCACTCACCGCTGCGGGGCAGTCCCGGATTCCCACCGGGTTCCCTCTTACGACGCTCCTGCCTGGCGGACAGGGCGAACCAGCTGCATTCGTCACCCTAGAGGGACAATCCGCGGGCCGCACAAGCAATGACCGCATTGCGGACGGTGACATGAGACACGCGCGGAGGATGCATGACAGCCGGAAGAGGTGCGGGGCGGTGGTTCACGCCGCCCCGCACCTCCCTCCACGGCAGCCGGGGCCCCTCAGCCCCGACCTGACCCGGGTCCCTCAGCCCCGGTCGTACGTGTGGAACCCACGGCCCGCCTTGCGGCCGAGCAGCCCCGCCTCGACCATCCGCAGAAGCAGCGGAGGCGGCGCGTAGAGGGGTTCCTTGAACTCGTCGTACAGCGATGCGGCGATGGAGGCGACCGTGTCGAGGCCGATCAGGTCGGCCAGCTTCAGCGGGCCCATCGGGTGCGCGCAGCCCAGTTCCATCCCGGCGTCCACGTCGGCCGCGGAGGCGAAGCCGGACTCGGCCATCCGGATGGCCGACAGCAGGTAGGGGATGAGCAGGGCGTTGACGACGAAGCCGGCGCGATCCTGGGAGCGGACCACGGTCTTGCCCAGCGCCGTGGTCACGAACTCCTCGGCCGCCGCGGTGACGCGTGGCGCGGTGTGGAGGGAAGTGACGACCTCCACGAGGGGCAGTACCGGCACGGGATTGAAGAAGTGCAGGCCGAGGACCTGGTCGGCGCGCCGGGTCGCCATGCCCAGGCGCATGACGGGGATGGCGGAGGTATTGGTGGCCAGGATCGCTTCCGGGTCCTCGACGATCTTGTCCAGCGCGGTGAAGACCGCCGTCTTCGCCTCGGTGTTCTCGACCACGGCCTCGACGACGAGCTGCCGGTCGGCGAGGTCGTCGAGGCTGCCCGTGAAGACCATCCGGGTGAGCGCGTCCTCCACCGAGATCCGGTCCAGCTTCCCCCGCTGGACGGCGCGTTCCAGGGAGACGGCCACCCGTTCACGGGCGGCACGGGCGGCGACCTCGTCCGCCTCGCAGACGACGGTGTCGAGCCCGGCGCGGGCGCACACCTCGGCGATACCGGCCCCCATCTGGCCGCCGCCCACCACGCCGACGCGGCGGATGTTCTGGTTCATGACCGTGCCTCCGTGTGCCGGACGAGGTGACGGGAGTAGGCATCCGGGGTGAAGAACGGCGGCAACTCCGTTGCCATGGCGGTCCGTTCGAAGAGCGCGCGGACCTCTTCGACCCGGGCCCAGGGGTATTCCGCTCCCAGGGCGGCGCACTCGTCGTCGAGGAGACGCAGCACCGTTTGCCGGTCGATGACGCGGTGCCGCAGCCACTGCCAGATCTGCACCCGGGCGATCTCGGCGGTTGCCGCGTCCTCCATCAGGCCGTGCAGGGCGACCGCCCCGCTGCCGCGCAGCCAGGCGTCGAAGTAGCGCAGGGCGACAGTGATGTTGGTGCGCACGCCCTCCCGGGTGGGCGGTCCGCTGATGCGGCGCACCGACAGCAGGTCCGCCGCGGTCACCTCGACATCGTCACGGGTGCGCTCGATCTGGTGCGGCCGGTCGCCCAGAACGTCGTCGAAGGCCGTGCGGCAGACGGGGACGAGGCCGGGGTGGGCGACCCAGCAGCCGTCGAAGCCGTCCTCCGCCTCGCGCTCCTTGTCCAGCCGGACCTTGGCCAGAGCGGCCTCGTTGGCGTCCGCGTCCCTACTGGGCACCTGCGCGGCCATGCCCCCGATCGCGTGGGCGCCCCGCTTGTGGCACGTACGCACCAGCAGTTCGGTGTACGCCCGCAGGAAGGGAGCCGTCATCGTGACCTTCGCGCGGTCCGGCAGCAGGAAGTCGGTACGGTGTCCGAACGTCTTGATCAGGCTGAACAGGTAGTCCCACCGGCCCGCGTTGAGCCCGGAACTGTGCTCGCGCAGCTCGTGGAGGATCTCCTCCATCTCCACGGCCGCGGTGATCGTCTCGATGAGGACGGTGGCACGGACGGTGCCGCGGGGGATACCGAGGAGATCCTGGGCGAGGACGAAGACGTCGTTCCACAGCCGTGCCTCGTACCGGTTCTCCAGCTTGGGCAGGTAGAAGTACGGACCGCTTCCGGCGTCGATCTGGCGCTGCGCGCAGTGGAAGAAGTACAGGCCGAAATCGACGAGCGAGGCGGGCACGGGCCGGCCGTCGAACTCCAGGTGCTCTTCGAGGAGATGCCAGCCGCGGGGGCGCACGACGATGGTGGCGACCCGGTCGCCCAGGCGGTAGGCCTTGCCCTCAGGGGCGGTGAAGTCGATGCGGCGCTCGATGGCGTCGAGCAGCGTGAGCTGGCCGTCGACGATGTTGTCCCAGGTGGGGGCGGTGGCGTCCTCGAAGTCGGCCATCCAGACCTTCGCCCCCGAGTTGAGGGCATTGACGGCCATGCGGCGTTCCGGAGGGCCGGTGATCTCCACCCGGCGGTCGGTCAGCCCGGGCGCGGGCGGCGCGACGCGCCAGGACGGGTCCGCGCGGACGGATGTCGTGGCGAGGGGGAAAGCGAGCGGGGATCCGGAGGCGAGCCGCGACGCCCGCCGCGTGCGCTCCTTCAAGAGCTCCTGGCGGCGCTGTGCGAAGGCGCCGGCGAGGTGGCCGACGAAGTCCAGTGCCTGCGGAGTGAGGATCTCCTCATGGCGGTGCCCCGTTGCCGCGAGGACCTGGACGCGGTGCGTCAGTGCGCTGGTGGACATGCGGGTCTCCTGATGAAGGAAGGAAGGAGCGGGGCCGGACGGAGACGGTCGTCCGGCCCCGCTGGATCACGGGCCGACGGGGTACGCGGGCGCCGGTGGGCGTCCTAGTGGAACTGCTCTTCCTCGGTGGAGCCGCTCAGCGCAGTCGTCGAGGAGTGCGGGTTGAGGGCGGTGGAGACCTGGTCGAAGTAGCCGGTGCCGACCTCGCGCTGATGCCGGACGGCGGTGAAGCCCTGCGCCTGTGCGGCGAACTCCTTCTCCTGGAGGTCGACATAGGCGGTCATGCCGTGCTCGGCGTAGCCGCGGGCCAGGTCGAACATGCCGTGGTTGAGGGAGTGGAATCCGGCCAGCGTGATGAACTGGAAGCGGTAGCCCATCGCGGCCAGTTCACGCTGGAACTTGGCGATCTGGTCGTCGTCCAGAGCGGCCTTCCAGTTGAAGGACGGCGAGCAGTTGTAGGCCAGCATCTGGTCCGGGTGCTCCGCGTGGATCGCCTCGGCGAACTCGCGGGCCTGCGCCAGGTCCGGCGTACCCGTCTCCACCCAGATGAGGTCGGCGTACGGGGCGTAGGCCAGACCGCGGGCGATCACCGGCGCCATGCCGTTCCGCACCCGGTAGAAGCCCTCGGCGGTCCGCTCGCCCGTGACGAACTCGGCGTCGCGCTCGTCGATGTCGCTGGTCAGAAGGTTCGCGGCCAGCGCGTCCGTACGGGCCACGATCAGCGTCGGCACATCGGCGATATCCGCGGCGAGGCGGGCGGCGTTGAGGGTGCGGATGTGCTGCCCCGTGGGGACGAGGACCTTGCCGCCGAGGTGGCCGCACTTCTTCTCAGACGCGAGCTGGTCCTCGTAGTGGATGCCGGCCGCACCGGCCGCGATCATCGCCTTGGTCAGCTCGAAGGCGTTGAGCGGACCGCCGAACCCGGCCTCGGCGTCGGCGACGATCGGCGCCAGCCAGTCCGTCGTGTCCGTGCCGCCCTCCGCGGTGGCGATCTGGTCGGCGCGCAGCAGCGCGTTGTTGATCCGACGCACCACCTGCGGCACGGAGTTGGCGGGGTACAGGCTCTGGTCGGGGTAGGTGTGGCCGGCCTGGTTGGCGTCGGCGGCGACCTGCCATCCGGACAGGTAGATGGCCTGGAGACCGGCCTTGACCTGCTGGACCGCCTGACCACCCGTCAGCGCACCGAGAGCATGGAGGTAATCCTGCTCGTGCAGCTGCCGCCACAGCCGCTCGGCGCCGCGCCGGGCCAGGGTGTGCTCCTCCCGGACGCTGCCCGACAGCCGGACCACGTCCTCGGCGCTGTAGGTGCGCTCGATCCCCTTCCAGCGGGGATCGGTGGCCCACCGCTGCGCGAGCTGCTCGGCCGCTGTCGCCTTCGCCTCTGCCATGACCTTCACCGTCTCCAAGAATCGTGTGATCTGCCAATGTCTCCTCGGCCGGCGCTCCGGCCCTGAAGATGACTGGCACCGTGTGTCGTCACTGGGGTGCGGCCCGCCGTCCCGTCGAGGGCGATGCTGAGCAATGCTGCCTGGTTGCCGGGCGGAAAATGCCGGGATCTCCGACGTCAGGGCCGTGAATCGCGCCCGGTGAGCCGCCTCGGCCGCCAGGAACCGGCGGGCCGCACTGGAACTCTGACACTGACACCGAGTGCCATCAATCGTGGACGAGTGCCAAGTTCTGCGAATCTTCTCCGGCCAATTTGCCAAGGTTGCGAAGGGTCGCGGAGAGGAAATGCCACGTACGCTGGGCCCCGCGTCGACGGCCGCGCCCACGGCCGGACCGACAGGTGATCCGATGGGGGAGGAGCGCGGTGAGCAAAACGTACGCGGGAGCCCGGCTGCGGCGTCTGCGCGAGGAACGACGGATGAGCCAGGCCGAGTTGGCCCGGATGCTGGGCATCTCGCCCAGCTACCTCAATCAGATGGAGCACGACTCCCGCCCGCTCACCGTGCCCGTGCTGCTCAGGCTCACCGAAGCCTTCGGTGTCGACCCCGGCTTCTTCTCGGCACGCGACACCAGCAGACTCGTGGCCGACCTGCGCGAGGCGCTGGCGGGTGAGGTCGCCGAGGCGAGGGTCTCACCGTCGGATCTCTCGGAACTCGCCTCCCGCATGCCGGCCGTCGCGAAGGTGCTGCTGGACCTGGGCCGACGCGGCCAAGTCCTCGCCGAACGGATCGCCGGGGCGGCCGACGACCGGGACGGCGAGCCCGTCGCTCCCCGCTCGCCGCACGAGGAGATCCGGGAGTTCTTCTACCGCCGCCAGAATTACCTGCACGACACCGATCTCGCCGCCGAGGACCTGGCCCGCCGCATCGGCATCCGGCCGGGAGACGTCCTGAGGGTGCTTTCGGACCGGCTCGGCGAGACACACGATGTCCGGGTGACGACCGAGGCCACCGAACGCCTCCACCACTTCGACGAAGCGTCACGCACCCTTCAGCTCTCGAGCCGTCTCCGGCCGGGCCAGCAGGCGTTCCGCATGGCCACGCAGCTCGCCCTGCTCGAGTACGGCGACGAACTGGACCTGCTGGCCGCGGAGGACTTCCCCACCGGGTCGGCCACGCACGCACTCACCCGCATCGGCATCGCCAACTACTACGCGGCCGCGCTGATCCTGCCGTACCGCGCCTTCCACACGGCCGCCGAGAACGTGCGGTACGACATCGAGCGCCTCACCGACCACTTCGGGCTCGGCTACGAAACCGTCTGCCACCGCCTCAGCACCCTCCAGCGCCCCCGTCTGCGCGGCGTCCCGTTCTCCTTCGTCCGCGTCGACCGCGCCGGCAACATGTCCAAACGTCAGTCCGCCACGGGCTTCCACTTCTCCCGGGCCGGCGGCACCTGCCCCCTGTGGAACGTCTACGAGGCCTTCGCCGCCCCCGGACGCATCCACGTCCAGATCGCGGCGATGCCCGACGGGCAGCGCTACCTGTGGACCGCCCGCGCCGTCACCCGCCACCGGGGCGGCTGGGGCGAACCCGGCAAGACCTTCGCCATCGGCCTCGGCTGCGAGATCCGGCACGCCTCCCGCCTGGTCTACTCCGACGGCCTCGACCTCGACAACGCCTCCGCCGCCATCCCGATCGGCATGGGCTGCCGCATCTGCGAACGCCTCGACTGCCCCCAGCGCGCCGTGCCGCCGCTGGGCCGCCCGCTCGCGATCGACGAGAACAGCAGCACCTTCGTCCCTTATCCGGTGGCCGATCGCACCCGGTGACCACCTTCGTCACGACCGCCCGCATCGCCCGCTCTTGGGCGCCGGGCGCCGGCCCCCGGATACCGGTCACCGACCCGAGGAACCCCCGCACCTGGTCGGTCCGTTGCTCAAGTCAGGACGTCCCGCCCGTGCCGGTGTGCTCGCCGCCGATCCGCCGCAGCACAGGGTGCTCGACGTCGTCGTTGCCGACAACGATGGTCGCGTGCGTGGCCGGGTCGACCTCGGCCAGGTAGCGCCGGCAGGCGGCGTGGTAGCGATTGTCGAAGGCGTGCTCCGCCTGTGCGCTGCTGCCGAACAGCTTGGTGTCGCGGCGGGTGCCGCGTTGGCGGGCAACGGGAAAGCTGGTGTCGGCGAAGACGACCTCATCCCACAGGCCGGCCAGTTCGTGGCGCTGCAGAAAGCTGCCGTCCACCACGAGGACCGCGTCGGCGGGGGCGGTGACCGGCGGTTCGTCGATGGCTTGGTCGCTGGCCAGATCAATGATGCGGCTGCGGTAGCGGTGATCGCCGCCGGGGCCGAGCGGGACGAGGACGGATCGTGCGAACGCGGGGAAGTCGTAGGCGTCCTGGTAGTAGCCGGTCGCGGAGTCACGGCCTTGCCGGTGACGATGGGCGCGCGGGTGATGGAAGCCGTCCATCGACAAGTGGACTGCCGGCCGGCCCCGGTCGGCCACCGCCGCGGCAAGGGCGCGGGCAAGGGTGGTCTTTCCGGCGGCGGTGATGCCGTCCACCGCAACCCGCAGCGGATGCCCTGGTCGCCGGGCGGCAAAGTGGTCCGCGATGCGGCCGATGACCTGGTCCCGGGTGGGTCGGCCGCGGCGACCGTCATTGCGGGTCGGTTCGTTGTTGATCATTTCTGCCACGTGGCGGATCCTAACGAGCTCGTTGGGGCCTGTCCCCTGGGCCAGGGGTCACAAAGCCCGCGGTATTCGGTTCGGGCGTACCTTCTGCGCCCGTTCGAGGGGTGCGTTCGCGGCCGGTTCTGGCCTATTGGACGGGCCCTTGTGTGAGCAATGAGCGTGGAGTGGCAAATTCGTTCGTGCGACTTCCCCACACCGCCGTACTGTGACCCGTTGACGTCACGGGACGCCGGGCAGCCGCTTCTGGCGGCCTGCAACCAGGCACGATCGCTCGGAGGACTGGAACGGTGGAGCTGTACAGCGGATGGGTCGATGAGGGATTCGGAGCCGTTGCCGACGCGTTCTCCCGCAATTTCGCAGAGTTTCCCGAACTCGGCTCGGCCGTCACGGTGTTCGTGGGGGGACGTAAGGTCGTCGAACTGTGGGGCGGGGTCGCCGACGAGCGAACGGGCCGGGCGTGGGAGCAGGACACGGCCGCACCGGTCTTCTCCTGCGCCAAGGGCATCGTGAGCCTGTGCGCCCATCTCCTCGTCCAGGAGGGACGCCTCGACCTGGACGCCCCGGTGAGCCGCTACTGGCCCGAGTTCGCACAGCACGGCAAGGACACCGTCACCTGCCGCATGGCCCTGGGCCACCGGGCGGGCATACCCGCCCTCGATGCGGTACTCGGCTTCGAGGAGATCGCCGCCTGGACACCGGTGATCCGCGCCATCGAGGAGCAGCGGCCTCTGTGGGAGCCGGACACGGCGTACGAGTACCACGGCCATGTCTTCGGCTTCCTCATCGGTGAGGTCATCCGGCGGATCACCGGGCTCACCCCGGGCGCGTACTTCCGAAAGACCGTGGGCGACCCACTGGGTCTGCGGGCCTGGATCGGCCTGCCCGCCAAGGAGATGGACGGCCGCGCCCGCCTCACCGAGGCCGAGGGACGGCCCGCGATGCCCGGGCCCGAGCACCTCCTGACCCGCATCGTGACGATGAACGGCGCGCTGGTCTTCCCCGGCCTCGACGAGCCGCGCGGCTGGAACGACCCGGCGCTGCTCGGTATGGAGCTGCCCGGCGCGGGCGCCACCGCATCGGCGAGCGGCCTCGCCGGGATGTACGCGGCGGCCGTGAGCGGCATCGAGGGCCACGAGCGGCTGCTTGCCCCGGAAGCGGTGACGAACGCGGTCCACGAGGTGTCGTCCGGCAAGGGCTGGCTGGGTTTCGACGCCGGCGCGCGCTGGGGCTCGGGCTTTCTGCTGAACTCGGCGGCCTTCCGGCCGATGCTGGGCGAGCGCAGCTTCGGCAATGACGGAGCGGGCGGTCAATTCGGCTTCGGCGACGACGAGTTCGGCGTCGGCTTCGCGTATGTCGCCAACCGCATGATCGGCCATGGCGACGCCCGCGCCAACCGCCTGATCGAGGCGCTGCGCGGCTGCTTGAACGCCTGACACCTATGGGGGACTGCGCCGGGAAGGACGCCTTCTTGTCGAATTCCCGGCATGAGCCGACTGATCGGCGCGCCCCGACAGTCGGCGCCCTGATCAGGTGGCCCTGTTCGTTGCCCGTCAGCTGCCGAAGCGGTCGTCGAGGTCCTTGTGGAAATCGGCTGCGACCAGTTGAGAGAATTCCTCGTAGGTGTGCTGCGCCGGTCCACCCGCCGGGGTTCCGGCCGTCTTCAGGTGGGTCAGTGCGCCGGCAATCGCGTGGGTGGCGGTGAACAGCGCCGTCACGGCGTACAAGACGACTCGGAACCCCAGGTCTTGAAGGTCGGCAGCGGTCAGCGTGGTCGTCTCGTTCCCGTCCACGATGGACACCACCTTGGGGCCGTCGACCGCACGAGCCACCGTCTCCAGGTCCTCGATCCGCTTGATGCCGTCGACGAAGACGAGGTCGGCGCCGGCGTCCTGGTACAGCCGGGCCCGGCGGATCGCTTCCGCCGTTCCGGCCGCGGGCAGGGCATCCGTACGCCCGATGATCAGCAGGTCGGCCGAGCCACGTGCCTGAATGGCGCACCGGAGGCGTTTGACGCTGCTGTCCGCGTCCATGAGTCGCACCCCGCTCAGCTGACCGCACCGCTTCGGCGTGACCTGGTCCTCCAGATGGATCGCCGCTACACCGGCCTGCCGGTATTCATGGACGGTGCGGTCGATGTTGCCTGGTCCGCCGTACCCGGTATCCGCGTCCGCGATGATCGGGATCGACACCGCACGCGCCATGTTCCGTGCGTGCTCGGTCATCTCCGTCTGGCTGAGCAGCCCGATGTCCGGCATGCCCAGCCGGCTGGCCGTGGCCCCGAACCCCGTCATATACACGGCAGGAAAGCCCGCCGCTGCCACGATACGAGCGGTGATCGAATCGGCCGCTCCCGGCGCCGGCACGATGCCAGGCCCTTCCAACAGCTGCCTCAGCGAGCCCTCACCTGTCAACGAAGCCCCCCATATCCCCGGCAACGAGTGGGCCCACCCGATCGGCCGGCCTTGCCCATGACTGACGGCGCATCGAGCCCCGGCCACAACTCTTGACCATAGCCCCTCGCCGGAACGGGCTTGCCGGCTTCGACTGCCGTCCTTGCGCAGTCAGGCGGCCGGCGGGTGGCTGCCGAACTCGGCGTGCGGGCACGCCAGTTGACCGAGTGGGCTCGGTTCACGGGGTGCGGTTCCTGGTGCTCAGTGGCTCCAATACCGGGCATCAGGGACGGTCGGCGCACCGGGAAAACGTGTGGGGGAGTGGTGAGTGAGTGGCGGGTTATCGGGCACGCGGTGGACAGCGAGATGCACGCCGCGGGTGTGATGCCCGCGAAGTCCACTACCGAGGAGGCGAAGTTATGAGCACGGTGAAGGAGACGGTGGACGTCGAGGTCCCGGTCCACACCGCCTACAACCAGTGGACGCAGTTCGAGGAGTTCCCGAAGTTCATGGAGGGCGTCGAGCGGATCACCCAACTCGATGACCGGCACAACCGCTGGACCACCAGGATCGGCGGCGTCCGCAGGGAGTTCGACACCGAGATCATCGATCAGCTTCCGGACGGCCGGATCGCCTGGCGTACCACTGGCGGCGATACACAGCAGAAGGGCCTGGTCAGCTTTCGCCCGCTCGACGAGTCGCACACGCGGGTAGAGCTGGTGATGGATTTCGAGCCCAATGGTGTGGCAGAGAAGACCGCTGATATGACGGGGACCGTCGCCCGGCGGGTGAAGGGCGATATGCGGCGCTTCAAGGAATACATCGAGCACCGCGCCACCGAAACCGGGGCCTGGCGCGGCCGTATCATGCCCGGCTGACCAAGTCGGCGCGGCTCCGTTCAGACAGCCGGCCGGTACATCGTCAGCCGCCTCCGAGGAGAGAGATAGGCCTCCGAGGCATGAGGTGGAAACGTAAGCCCCGTCGGCCTGCGGGCCGGCGGGGCGGCGGCGCCTAGGCACCCCGTATCTCCGGCACCGTCGGACCGGTCCTGGGGCCGCGCCAGCCGGAATGGACGGTGCGGCAACCTCGATTCAGGCGTGCCCTGCCAGCGCATTGCCCGGAACGCTTCCACGCGTCATTGAAGGAGGTCCGATGACGACTTCCGATCATGACTTCCGTTTTCCGTTGACGACTTCCGTTGACGCCGTCCGCGTAGCCGGCCCGATCATGCAGGCAAAGCCTGGCGTTTCAAAGGGCATTGACCGGCAAGGCGAATGGTATGAGCAACGAACGAGAAAATTCTGATGCCCCGTCCAACCGGCGGGAGCGCGAACACAAGGAGGCTGCGCCCAAGGGGCGGAAGGCCGCCGTGCACGCGAGCAGTGTCGCCACGAAGGAGCCTGAAACGGCAAGTGATCGCGCCAAGGCGAGCATAGAAGGCGGCCGAAAGGCCGTGGCGGCCACGGCCGACAGGATTGCCGGCACGGCCGGCGCCACGTGGACAGCTGTCAAGAATCGCAAGGCGATTGCCGTGGGAGCCGGAGCCGGGCTGATCGGTGTCGCGGGAGCCGCGTTCGCCGCGGGCCGCGCCACCACAAAGGCGCAGAGCGGCCCGCTGACGCGCCTTACCCACGGCCGTATCTGAGCTGGTCCTTCGCTCCCCGTCGAAAGATCCTGAAGAGTTCCGCGAACACCACTCGGCATTTTCCCGCCGGTGCGGCGCACTCTCACCGCGCGGAGGGGAAAGCACCGATTCGGAGGCTGAATTGTCATGGTCCCCCTGCTTCTCGTCCTGCTCCTCGCCCTGCTCCTCTTCGGCGCCGGATTCGCTTTGAAGGCCCTTTGGATCGTCGCTGTTGTCGTGCTGGTGTTCTGGCTGCTCGGGTTCCTCGTGCGCTCGACCGGCGCCGGCGGCCGGCGCGGACGCTGGTACCGCTGGTAGAGACAGGTCACCGCCATGTACGGGGGCTCCGCCGGAGAATCCGACGGGCCTCCCGTGTCTCCCGGATCCAAAACGGAAACGGGAGAGCAGACCAACAGCGACGCAGGAGACTTCACACACACGACGGCCGGCATGGCGCAGGATTCCGGGCCACCGGCCGGTCCACCACAACGTGGAGGTGTCTGCATGACGGAAAACATGTGGGGCTTCAAGGAAGACATGGGCTACCGGGCAGGGGCCGACCTGACCGGCTTTGATGTCGAGGCGATCGACGGCAGGATCGGCAAGGTCGACAAACACTCCGAGGAGGTCGGCGCCGCCTACCTGGTCGTCGACACCGGAGTATGGATCTTCGGCAGGCACGTCCTGCTGCCGGCCGGGACGATCTCCTCCATCGACCTCGGCGAGAGCACCATCTATCTCTCCCGGACCAAGGACGACATCGAGCACGCCCCGGCGTTCGACAAGGACAAGCACCTCGGCGACGAGGAGTTCCACCGGCAGCTCACCGGCTACTACGGCGCTCCGCATTCCTGACCTGAGGGTCGGCACCACAGCCGGCGCTGCCGCCGCTGTTCACCGCCGGCGGCGTCCGCGCCCGCGGGTCCGCCCCACTGGGGGAAGGCCGATGATCTCCACTCCGTAGCGCATATCGGCGCCGACCGCAGAATCCGTGACCGAGGCGGAGCCCGACGGTTATCGCGGGCCGGCCTGTGCGGTTGCCACGGCGACGCATCCGGTCTAACCGCGGTGGCTGCGGCGTTAGCGTCTGTCGGCATCGGGAAACCGTCTTGCGGTATGCCGAAACCAGCTACTTCACCGCAATGGCGGCTTCGGCATACGTGTCGCGATCGGCGCACGCATCGCAATCCCACGCCCAAGCACACTTGGAATCGCCCAAGCACGCCTGGACACGCCTGGACACGTCCAAGCACACATGGAGAGGAAGGACGGCTTATGCAGATCGCTTTTCTGGTCGCACCCGAGGGCGTGGAGCAGGTCGAGCTGACCGACCCGTGGCAGGCGGTCCTGAATTCGGGAGACCTCCCGCATCTGGTATCGACCCGGTCCGGCCATATTCAGGCATTCCATCACCTGGGCAAGGCCGACACCTTCTCCGTGGACGGCACGGTGGACGCGGCGCAGGCGCGAGACTACGGCGGCCTGGTATTGCCCGGTGGTGTGGCCAACCCCGACGCGCTTCGTACGGACAAGGATGCAGTCGCGTTTGTGAAGGGGTTCTTTGATGAAGGAAAGCCGGTGGCGGCGATCTGCCACGCCCCATGGACGCTCATCGAGGCCGATGTCGTACGGGGCCGCACGCTGACCTCCTGGCCCAGTCTGCGAACCGACCTTCGCAACGCCGGCGCGACCTGGGTCGACGAACAGGTCAAGGTCTGCACGGCGGGCCCCAACACCCTGATTACCAGCCGGAAACCGAACGATCTCAAGGCATTCTGCAGCACCTTCGTAGCCGAGTTCGCGCAGGGAAAAGGAGCTTGAACGTGACGGACAAGAAGCAGGAACAGCGTAAGGCCCACTTTGCGGATGACCCGGCAGCCGGCCCGCTGACCACGGACCAGGGTGTGGTCGTCGACCACACCGATGACTCGCTGCAAGCCGGTGAACGCGGGCCGACGCTGATGGAGGACTTCCATTTCCGGGAGAAAATCACCCGCTTCGACCACGAACGCATCCCGGAGCGTGTCGTGCACGCTCGCGGGGCCGGCGCCTACGGCTACTTTGAGCCATATAAGTCCTGCGCCGAATTCACCCGCGCGGCATTCCTCCAGGACCCCTCCGTCAAGACTCCCGTCTTCGTTCGGTTCTCCACCGTCCAGGGGCCCCGTGGCTCGGCCGACACCGTGCGCGACGTACGCGGATTCGCTACGAAGTTCTACACGCCGGAAGGCAATTACGACCTGGTCGGCAATAATTTCCCGGTGTTCTTCATCCAGGATGGCATCAAATTCCCCGATTTCGTCCATGCGGTGAAAATGGAACCGCACAACGAGATCCCGACCGGCGCATCCGCCCACGACACCCTGTGGGACTTCGTATCGCTGCAGCCCGAGACGCTGCACACCATCATGTGGCTGATGTCCGACCGGGCGATTCCGCGCAGCTTCCGCATGATGCAGGGATTCGGCGTGCACACCTTCCGCTTTGTGAATGCGCAGGGCAAGGGCACGTTCGTGAAGTTCCACTGGAAGCCCAAGCTGGGTGTGCACTCGCTGGTGTGGGACGAGGCCCAGGAGACCATGGGCCGCGACCCGGACTTCAACCGCCGCGATCTATGGGACTCGATCGAGGCCGGCGAGTTCCCGGAGTACGAACTCGGCGTGCAGCTGGTTCCGGAGGAGGACGAGCACTCCTTCGACTTCGACCTGCTCGACGCCACGAAAATCATTCCGGAAGAAATCGTCCCGGTGCAGCCCATCGGCCGTATGGTGCTCAATCGCAATCCCGACAATTTCTTCGCGGAAACCGAGCAGGTGGCGTTCCACACGGCGAATGTGGTGCCGGGCATCGACTTCACCAACGACCCGCTCCTCCAGGCCCGTAACTTCTCCTACCTGGACACCCAGCTCATCCGCCTGGGCGGCCCCAACTTCGCGCAGATCCCCGTGAACCGGCCCGTGGCACCGGTGCGCACCAACCAGCGCGACGGGTACCACCAGAGCCGGATCCATCAGGGCACGAATTACTTCCCGAATTCGCTGGGCGGCGGCTGCCCGGCCCTCGCCGACCCGGACGCCCCGGCTTTCCGGCATCTGACGGAGCGGGTGGACGGGCACAAGATCCGCCGACGGAGCCCCAGCTTCGTCAATCACTACAGCCAGGCGGCGCTGTTCTGGCACAGCATGGCCGACTGGGAAAAGCAGCACATCATCGATGCGTTCCGCTTCGAACTGGGCAAGGTCAATGCGATGCAGGTCCGTGAGCGCACCGTCGAGCAGCTGGCGAAGGTCGACCACGACCTGGCCAAGGCGGTCGCCGATGGGATCGGCGTCGCCGAACCGCCGAATTCGGGCGAGGCCCCGCGTCCGAATTCCTCTCCCGCGCTGAGCCTGGAGAACAATAAGGGCGACGGTTCCATTCGCACCCGCCAGATCGCCGTTCTCGTCACGGACGGCGTCAACGCACAGCAGGTCGACGAGCTCAAGGAAGCTCTGGGGAGCAAGGGTGCCAAGGTCGAGGCGCTGGCCCCCAAGGACGGAGAGGTCTCCGGCGCCGCCGGCTCCGTGGCCGTCGACCGGGCACTGCCCACCGTGGCCTCGGTTCTCTACGATGCCGTCCTGCTGCCCGACGGAGGCCTCGGCGCCGGCGACACCGCGGCCGACCGCGCCGCCAGGCGGTTTGTGCTGGACGCCTACCGGCACGGCAAGTCCATCGGTGCCCTCGGAACCGGGCGCGAAGTACTGAAGAAGCTGCTGCCCGACGGCCTGCGCGTCGCCTCGGGCAACGGCGACCCGGACACCGACCAGGGCGTGGTGACCGGCTCCGCGTCAGGCGACGCCTTCATTGAGGCGTTCACGGCGGCCACGGCGGCACACCGGCACCCGCACCGGCCGCAGCCAAGGATCTGAGCGCACCACCACAGTCCTCGGTGCTGCCGGGTGAGGCCCGGCAGCAGTAACGGCTTCAAGGCACTGCGCCGGGCCTCCCTACCAGCTTCGCACGCCGCCCTGACCGGGCTCGATGGTCACCGTCCGCGTGCCGATGGATCTGCCGGAGCGCTGGATCGCAGACCCTCGTCGGCGCGTCGGCGAGGGTCATCGGTGGCACCCGGCAGACCAGAGACCGGCAGACCGGCAGACCGGCAGACCGACGTACCGACCGAGTCGACGACGGGGATCCGCGTCCCGGACGCGGTGGGACACGTCAGTCCTGCTGGTGCTTCCGGCCCGGGAGAAACTCCTGGACCTTGGACTTCAAGCCCTGCTTGACCACCGCCGCACGGTCGCTGTCGCCCTTGAGGACGGCGGTGGCCGCGGCCTCGATCTGGTCGAGACTGGCATGCGGCGGGATCGGCGGCACGGCGGGGTCGGTACGGAAATCGATGACGAACGGCCGGTCGGCGGCGAGTGCCCGGCGCCAGGCGTCCTCGACCTCGCCGGGCTTCTCCACCCGGACGCCGTCGAGCCCGATGGACCGCGCGAAGTCGGCGTAGGGCACGTCCGGGAGCGCCTGCGAGGCGAGGAACTGGGGGGCGCCGGACATCGCGCGCATCTCCCAGGTCACCTGGTTGAGGTCCTGGTTGTTCAGGACGGCGACGATCAGCCGCGGGTCGCGCCACTCCTGCCAGTACTTGGCCGCGGTGATGAGCTCCGCCATGCCGTTCATCTGCATCGCGCCGTCCCCGACGATGGCCAGCGCCGGGCGCCCCGGATGGGCGAACTTCGCACCGATGACATACGGCACGCCCGGGCCCATGGTGGCGAGCGTCCCGGACAGCGAACCGCGCATCGTGCCGCGCATCCGCAGATGCCGCGCGTACCAGTTGGCGGCCGAGCCGGAGTCCGCGGCCAGGATGACATCGTCCGGCAGCAGCGGATCCAGCGCGTGCACGACATACTCCGGGTTGATCGGATCGGCCTCCACGGCGGCCCGCCGCTCCATCACCTCCCACCAGCGCGCGGTGTCCTTCTCGATCTTCTTGCGCCAGTGGCCGTGCTTCTTGCGCTTGAGCCGGGGGATCAGCCGGTGCAGCGTCGCCTGCGCGTCACCGACGAGATTGACCTCGAAGGGGTAGCGCATCCCGACCATGTGCGGGTCGATCTCGATCTGCACCGCCCGCGCCTGGTCGAGCTCCGGCATGAACTGCGTGTACGGGAAGCTGGATCCGATGACGAGCAGCGTGTCGCAGCCCTGCATCAGCTCGTACGACGGACGGGTGCCCAGCAGGCCGATCGAGCCCGTGACGTACGGCAGGTCGTCGGGGAGCGCGTCCTTGCCGAGCAGCGCCTTGGCCACCCCCGCGCCGAGCGCATCGGCGACCTGCTCCACCTCCGCGCGCGCACCCCGGGCGCCCTGCCCGATCAGTATGGCCACCTTCTCCCCGGAGTTGAGCACCTCGGCCGCGCGGGTCAGCTCGTCGTCGCTCGGGACCGGCGCGTACGAGGCGATGCCGAGGCTGGAGGGGACCATCTTGAAGGCGTGGGTGGGCGGCGAGTAGTCCAGCTCCTGGACGTCCGCCGGGATGATCACCGCGGTCACCGTCCGCCGGCCGTAGGCGGTGCGCATCGCCCGGTCGAGGGCGTTCGGCAGCTGCTCGGGGACGGTCACCATCTCGCAGAAGTCGGAGGCGACGTCCTTGTACAGGCTCTGCAGATCGACTTCCTGCTGATAGGAGCCGCCCATCGCGCTGCGGTTGGTCTGCCCGACGATCGCCACGACCGGTACGTGGTCGAGTTTGGCGTCGTAGAGGCCGTTGAGCAGATGGATCGCGCCGGGCCCGGACGTGGCCGCGCAGACGCCGACCTTGCCGGAGAACTTGGCGTATCCGACGGCCTGGAAGGCGGCCATCTCCTCGTGCCGCGCCTGGACGAACTTCGGCTTGTTGTCCGCGCGTTCCCAGGCGGCGAGCAGCCCGTTGATGCCGTCACCGGCGTAGGCGAAGACATGCTCGACGTCCCATTCGCGCAGACGCTGGAGGATGTGGTCGGAGACCTTGGTCGACACTGAAGCTCCCTTTCTGGGTCAGGTACGTCGTCGCCGGAGCGCCGCGCCTATCGCGGCGATCGCCGCCGCGGTGACGAGACGGACTTCGCGGGCATCGGGCCGCGGGCGGTCGGCGAGCCGTTCAGGGTGGTTGGGCGGGGGCGGGGCCGTCGAGACGGAAGACCGGGGCGCACGTCGGCGCCGGCTCGATGACCGGCGCGCCTGCGTCCAGCCAGGGGGTCAGCGCATACGTGACGATCTCCAGTCGCCGCACACTGTCGACGGTCTTCCCGTACGCCGGCGTACGCGTACGCCGAGGCGCCGGGCGAGCTGTTGCCGATCGTCCCGCCCGGCGAACAACGGGTGTGCGTCGTCGGCTTCGGCCCTAACTCCAGCCGATCGGCGGCAAGTTGGCGATTCGGCTCGCCCAGTACGATGCCCGGCTCAACCATGCAGGTGCGCCGCTCCGCGTCCACCGCCACCAGGTGGTTGCAGTACTCGGTCCAGTCGATGACGACGGCGGCGTTGGTGCACTGACCAACCAGGTGGTTACCGCCGCCGCGGGAGAGCACCGGGGCCCCGAACTCCGCGCACACCGCGACCGCTTCCGCCCCGGCCTCGACGCTCGGAGGGGTCGGCACCCCGATCGGCACCTGCCGGGACCTGCCGTCCCCCGCGGGCTTCGCGCCGCGCCGCATGTGCCACCTCCCGCCGGTCTGCCGATGGCCACCCACGGCCACGGGACACGGGTTCCCCGCGGTCGTAGGGAGAAACGCCCGCTGTAGCGCTGGTTGGGCCATCTGCGCCACCGCGAAGCGTCCGCTCCCGGCCCCCGAGCGGCATGAAGCGCCGGCTCAGCGAGGGCGCGGACAGGTCCGCACGGCGGCCAGGAGGGCAGCGCGGCCAGGGGCGCGGGGGAGGAGGCCGGGGAGCCGCAGAACCTGCCGCTCGGCCACACGTCGTCAGCTCTGGTCGGGGCTCGCCCCGTCGCGGCGCGACGGAGCCCAGGCCGGACTCGTCCCCGGCCGGGGACGCGACGCCGCCTGCCCGCGGCAGCTCCCCGGTGGCCTCGCCGAACGCAGCCATCGAGACGGCGCCCCGAGGGGCCGTCGCGGTGAGCGTGAGCGTCCCGCGCACGGCGGTCGGAAACGGCCTGCGGAACCAGGTGAACACAGCGTGTTACCGATGCCGTGGCGGCGGCGGAGCGTGGCGGCGCGATTGCGGCCCACCAGCCGGGACGGGGAGGGGGTACCGGCACCGTCGTGGCGGTGCCGTCTGCGGCCCGTCTCCGTTAGCCGCTCGCTCGGGGAGGGACCGAGTTAAGCGAGGTGGTGCGGTTTACGCCCTACCGGGAGCGCGGTCGAGGTGCGGATGAACCAGGTGTGCAGCCGACGGCCGAGGGCGCGAATGATCATGCCGCGGTCACCTCCTTTGTGGTGTCACCCGGAGTCTGCACCACGAGGGTGCGTATCGGGAAGGGCTCTCGGCTTTCGGCTGTCCAAGGCGTGGTCCCCGGAGCCGCCCGAGAGCCGTGTCTTCGCAGGCCACTGCGTCGAACGGAGTGCTCGGCGCCACCGCGGGTACCGGGGCCCCGCGGGCCCGCTGCCCGCCCGATCGGTGCCGTCAGGGGGCAGGGCGGGTTCGCCGGAGTGGTCGTGGTCACCGCGGGTGTTCACCGCCGGGCCATAGCGTTACGGGGACGTGGTACGGGACGTCGTGCGGGGACGTGGTACGGGACGTCGTACGGGGACGTCGACCGTCCTCAGGGAGTCCCCGCGAGGAGGTCCGCCCGTACGGCCAGGGCTGGGCCGGGCGTAGACGTGGGGGGCGCCCCGCGCCATGCCACGCCGCGGACCAGGCCAGTGGCTACCGGGGCTACCGGAGGAGGGGCCGCCTCATGGGCCCGGCGTCCGGCCTGCCAGATCGGCGGCGCGGGTGAGCAGCTCGACGAGCATGGGGTAGGTGAGCCGCCGGGTGAAGGTGTTGCGCTGGCTGGGGTGGTAGCTCCCCAGGACCCGCAGCTCGCGCCCGTCGGCGGCGGGCAGTACCAGCTCCGCACCATGGCCGAACGCGGGACGGGGCCGGGGTATCGGCCAGCCCGCCTCGGCGAGGACCGGCAGCAATGCCTGCCAGCCGAAGGCGCCGAGGGCGACGATCACCCGCAGATGCGGGCGCAGCAGCGCGAATTCCGCGGCCAGCCAAGGGCGGCAGGTGTTCCGCTCGGAGGGGGTCGGTTTGTTCGCCGGCGGCGCGCAGTGCACCGGGGCGGTGATCCGCACGCCGTACAGCTCCAGGCCGTCGCTCCGGTGCGTGGCGGTGGGCTGGGAGGCGAGCCCGATCTCGTGCAGCGCCGCGAACAGAAAGTCACCGGAGGCGTCCCCGGTGAACATGCGGCCGGTGCGGTTGGCGCCGTGCGCGGCGGGCGCGAGGCCGACGATGGCCAACGCTGCGTCCGGCGGCCCGAAGCCGGGCACCGGCTTCGCCCAGTAGTCCCAGTCGCGGAAGGCCGCGCGCCGGGTCGCGGCGACCTCCTCCCGCCAGTCCACCAGCCGCGGGCAGGCCCGGCACCGGGTCACCTGCGCGTCGAGCTCGGCCAGTCCACCGCAGCGCACCGAGTGATAGGCCGGGAATCCGGCATCGCTACTGCGCGGCGGTGGGCCTGGCGCTGCGGTCTCGTCCATCCCTCCACGCTAGAGGCTGTCCGATGGGTCACCACCCGTTCGTCCCGGTCAGGACCGGCGTGTGGTGGTGCGGCGGTGGCCACGCCGGCAAGAGTTGTCCGTCCCGGTCGGGTCGTCCGTCCCGGTCGGGCCGGGGCCTTCGTACGCTCGTGCCGCCGGGCGCCGCGTGTGGTGGACTCATCACATGTCCGCAAAGGCTCTCATTGTGATTGACATGCTCAATTCGTATGAGCATCAGGACGCCGCAATGCTGCTGCCCTCGGTGCGGAATGCGCTGCCGAACATCACCCGGATGATCGAGCAGGCACGGGAAAACGATGCCGAGGTCATTTACGTCAATGACAATTTCGGCCTGTGGCGCTCGCACCACGACGAACTCCTGGACGTCGTCCTGCGCGGTCCCCACGCGGATCTGGTCGAGCCGATCCGCCCGGACGACAAGTCACTGTTCGTCGTGAAAGCCCGGCACTCGATCTTTTTCGAGACGCCTCTGGAATACCTGCTGCGCCAGCACGGCATCGACACGATCGTCCTGTGCGGCCAGGTCACCGAACAATGCGTTCTCTATTCGGCGCTCGATGCCCACATCAGACATCTGCAGGTCGTTGTCGTCGAGGACGCCTGCGCGCATATCCACAGTGATCTCGCCACGGCGGCGCTGCAGATGATGGAACGTAATATGCGGGCGCGCATCGCGGACAGCACGGAGAAGATCTTCTGAGCGCGCCAGGGGCGCCAGGCGCCAGAGTTCGGGCGACAGCGCAGGTGGAAGCCGCCCCAACATGCCGCATTCGGCGCAAATGTCAGTGCCGGTCCCTACGGAGGGTCACGCTGGGGGCTGGTGACGACGGTCGTGTGAGGGGCGGTCGGTGGACACAGCACACAGGCGGGCCGGTGGGGAAAGCCGCCGGAGGCATCGGCAGGCCTCTGGGATTCCACGGCCGTCGGCGGTCCGGCGCGCATGGGTGGGCCGCCGCACCGCGGTAGGAACCGAGGGCGCGTGATGGTTTCCGAGGACGATCCCTTGAAGCCGCACCGGCACCTGCACCGGCGCCTCGACGCCCAGCTGGACGGAATCGCGGAGCAGTTCCGGGAACTGACACGCGCCCAGGAGCGGTTGCAGGGGCTGCTGGACGCCGTACTGTCGATCAGCCGAGAGTTGGAGCTGCCGGAGGTTCTGCACCGTATCGTCACCACCGCCATGAACTTGGCCGACGCCCGGTACGGCGCGCTCGGGGTGCTGCACACGTCCGGGAACTATCTGGAGCAGTTCATCACCGCGGGCCTCTCCGAGCGGGAGCGCGCCGCCCTGGCCGGAATTGAATTTCCCCATGGCCGGGGCGTGCTGGGGCATCTGATCCATCATCCGGAACCGCTGCGGGTGACCGACATCGCTTCCCATCCGTCCTCGGTCGGCTTTCCGCCCGGTCACCCCAACATGAGAACGCTGCTGGGGGTGGCCATCAGTGTCCGCGGCAGGATCTACGGCGACCTGTATCTGTCCGAGCGCCGTGATGGCCGGCCGTTCGACCGTGACGACGAGGACATCGTCCTCGCCCTCGCCGGCGCCGCGGGAATCGCGATCGAGAATGCGCGACTGTTCGGGAACGTCCGCGACACCGCCGAGCACTTCCAGCGCCTGCTGCTGCCCACCCTGCCGGATTTGCGGCCCTTCACCGGCGCGGCCGTCTACCGGCCCGCAGCCGATCCGGGCCGCTTGGGCGGGGACTGGTACGACGCCATCCTGCTGCCCGACAACACCTGCGCCGCGGTCATCGGTGACGTTCTGGGCCACGACATGGACGCCGCCGCGGCCATGGCCCAGACACGCAATATGCTCCGGGCGCTGCTCTACGACCGTCGCACCCCGCCCAGTGACGTCCTCAGCCAGCTGGACCGCACCCTGCATGACATCACCGACCTCCCGGTCACCACCGCCTGCCTGGCACGCATCGAACCGTACGAAGACCGATGGAGACTGCACTGGAGTTCCGCGGGCCACATCCCTCCGCTGCTGATCACCCCTGACGGGCGTACGGAGTACCTCTCTGCCGAACCCGGTCTGCCGCTGGGGGTCGATGCCGGGCATCCCCGGCCCGACCACACCCGTCCGCTGCCCGCGGACACCACCGTGGTCTTCTTCACCGACGGCCTCGTCGAACACCCCGACCGCTCCATCGAGGCCGGGCTGACCGCGCTCGCCGAGATCGCCACCGCCCACGCCGACATGGACCTGGAGCCATTCGTTCAGACCCTGGCGGACCGGCACCCCAGCGACGGCCACGACGACATGGCCGTCCTCGCCCTGCGTACCCCGCACAGCACGGCTGGGCGCTGATCCTCGGCTCGGCATGCATGCCCCCCCGGTATGCCCCCGAGGGGCGCTCCTGCCGCGTCGCCTACGTGTCAGCCGGACGCCGGGCGCTCCGGAGCACCCTCCTCGGTGTTCATCTGCGGTCCTCCCGCCCGGTGGCCGCTTCGGCAGCCACCTTCTTCAGGGTCCGCCCGCTGCGTACGGAACGGGCCCGCCGGGGGTCGGGTGTCCCTCCCTGACCGGCCCGGTCATCGTTCTCCTTCACCAGCAGCCAGGACTCCCGTTCGCCGGATTCCTCGCCGGTACGGAACCGGGTGAGCGCATAGCCGCCGTGCAGCTTGCTGCCGTCGAGCCAGAAGGAGGCATGGCCGTCCTCCAGGGACTCGCCGAAGGATCGGGTGCGGCCCTTCTTCTTGTGGGTCAGCGGGCGGTAACTGCCCTCATCCCAGACGATCACGGTGCCGGCGCCGTACTCGCCCTCCGGGATGATGCCTTCGAACTCCCGGTACTCCAGCGGGTGATCCTCGGTGGGCATCGCCAGCCGCTTGTCGTGCGGATCGGTGGACGGCCCCTTGGGCACGGACCAGGATTTCAGCACGCCGTCGACCTCCAGCCGGAAGTCGAAGTGCAAGGTGCCGGCGTCATGGATCTGCACGACGAAGCACGGCGCGGCATCGGAGGAGGACTGCGCGCCCTCCGGCTCACCGGTCCGGTCGAAGTGCCGTTCGCCGCGGTAGGCCGCCAGCCCGCGCTCGCCACTCACGTCACCCGCCCGCCTTCCTGACGATGGCCGCATCTCTCACTGTGGCGCGCTGAGGCCGGCCGCGCATGTGCAGGCGCGCGGCGCGTCGAAGCGGCGCGGGTTGACCTTGACCTTGGGGCAGGGCGGAAGCTCGTCGCAGCGGCACGACGCCGACCAGGGCATAACAGCTTCGAAGGAGCAACCACCATGTCCACCGCCACGTCCACCACCATGTCCATCACCCCTTCCGAGCAGGACCGCCGGGAGTTGCAGAAGGCGATCGAGGAGATCGTCGAGTCCGGTTTCGTCGGGGTGCAGCTGAGGGTGAACGATGAGCAGGGCGAGTGGGCCGGCAGTGCCGGGGTGGCCGAGCTGGGCGGGGCCGCGAAGGCGCCGGCGAACGGGCACTTCCGGATCGGCAGCTCCACCAAGACCTTCGTCGCGACCCTGGTGTTGCAGCTGGTGGCCGAGGGCGCGATCGGGCTGGATGCCCCGGCGGACGACTACCTGCCCGAGTTCGGCCTGGACCGGCGGATCACGGTGCGGATGCTGCTGCAGCACACCAGCGGACTGTTCAACCACACCGGTGAGCTCTTCGAGGACGGGACGGTGGTGACGGGGATCCCGTCCACCATCGCGGGCAAGGAGTGGGTGGACAACCGGTTCCGCACCTACCGGCCCGAAGAACTGGTGCGGTTCTCGTTGTCCAAGCCGGCGCGGTTCGAGCCGGGGACGGACTGGAGCTATTCCAACACCAACTACCTGCTGGCCAGGCTGCTGACAGAGAAGGTCACCGGCCGCTCGTTCGCCGAGGAGATACAGGATCGGACCCTGGGGCCACTGGGGATGTCGGGCACCGTGGCGCCGGGCACCTCGACGGAGATCCCCGAGCCGTGCACCCACGCCTACTACCGTTACGAGGACGCCGGCCAGGAGGAGACGATCGATGTCACCCGGCATAACCCGTCCTGGGTCGGCGCGGGCGGTGACATGATCTCGACCACCCAGGATCTGGCCACGTTCTTCTCCGCGCTGATGGGCGGAAAGCTCCTGCCTGCCGAGCTGCTGGCCGAGATGCGTACGCCGGAGTCGAAGGTCGGCTACGGCCTGGGGCTGTTCGTACAGGACGCGGGCCCGAATGGCGGCACCATCTTCCACCACAACGGCGGCATGGCGGGCTACGGGGCGCTGATGTACAGCACGCCCGACGGCAAGAAGACCCTGACCGCCGGGCTGACCTGTGTGGACGACGCCGACCTGTCCATAGCAGCAGCTTTTCAGAACGCCCAACAAAGGCTCGTCAGCGAGGTGTTCCTCGGCGGGCAGGCCGATCCGGCTCAGCCGACGGGCTGAACGCCTGCGACGGTAGAACGCGAACCGGGGTCGCGCCGAGCTCGACGAGCTCGGCGTTGGCCCGTCCACATGCTCGGCCGCGGTGCGCGTGCTCGCCGAGCTCGAACACAAGGCAGGCTGTGCGCATGATGAACGGAGTCACGATCGGGCAGGCGGCGGCATTCGTCGGCGTCACGGTGAAGACGGTGCGGCACTACCACCGGCACGGACTGGTCGACGAACCACGACGCGACAGCTCCGGCTACCGACGGTACGGATCGGCCGAGCTGCTGCGGCTGGTCCAGGTCCGGACACTGGCCACCGCCGGCGTCCCGCTGGCCGAGATCGGGCCCCTGCTCGACGCCGACACCGAGCAGTTCGGCGTCGCCCTTGCCGACGTTGAGCGGCGGCTGACCGAGCGGATCGCGGAGTTGACCGCGCGGCGTGACACGCTGCACCGGCTCGCCGACGGCGACCGGGCCCTGCTGCCCGACCGCGCCTGCGCGATCCTGGACCGGATGTCCGGCCTCGGCTTCAGCCCCGACTACGTGGCCGGGCAACGCGAGGCCCTGGTGCTGACCCGGGCGCTGGTGCCGGAGGGCTTCGACGGCTTCCAGACCCAGCTCGAACGCTGGCTCGACGACCCCGGGTACATCGACCTGATCAAGCGCGGCTGGGAGGCCGAGACCTGGGAACCGGACGACCCGAGGATCGAAGAACTCGCGACCGCCATGGCCGACCACTACCTCGCCAACCCCGCACTGCTGGCCAATCCCACCAGCCTGCAAGCCTGGACCAACGCTTCGTCCCAATACAGGCTGATCAACAACCACCGCAAGGACCAGGCGCCGGTCTCGGCCCGGCTGACCGCGCTCACCGAGACCAAACTCCGCTCCGCAGGCGTTCCCCTCCCACACCAATGACGGGCGCCGCGCCGCACATTGGCCCCGCGTACGACCTCCGGGCCCGCTCAGCCGGCGTGAAGGATCCGAAAGCGATCAGGCCCCGCCGGATCTCGATCAACGACGTGGATCGGCGTCCGAGCCCATTGCCAAACGCTGATGCCCGGCGTGCGGGAGAACCGGATCTGCCCGCGGGTGCCTTCGACTGCCACGCGCGGCCAGGATTCGGCAGTGCGCGCCCGGTCCACACCGTGCGAACGCAGCACATCGGCGAGGACGGCAACCGTGTCGTAGCCCTCGAAGGCGACAAAGGAGGGCGCCTCGGCCAGCCGCTCGCGGAGGGCCGTCTCGACTCGTGCACCGAGGGGGCCGAGGCGCTCGGGCAGGTAACGCAAGAACGGGATCGCGGCGCCGTCGTCGCCCAGCAATGTCGCCCACTCGGCGAACTCCGGTTGCCCGGCCGGAGCACCGATCAGGATCTCGGCGAGGCGCTGGTCGCCGCGGACGGACTGGACGATCGACACCGCCGGCTCCGGGTGGCCGACCAGGAGAAGCACGGCTGTCGCGCGACGGTCGACGAGTTCGTCGCACAGGGCCGCGGGGGTGAGCGCGCTCGTGTCGAGTTCGATGACGGTGCCGCCGCGTGGAGCGAGGTAATCCCGGAGAATGCGGGTCCCAGCAGCCCAGTAGACACTCGACTGGGCCGCGACGGCGATTCGACGGTGGCCCGCGTTGAGGAGGAAGTCCGCGTAGACCTGCCAGCCGCGGGACTGCGGCGGGGCGAGGCGCGCGACCCATTCCGTTGGCTGCTCCGTGAGCGCGTCGAGAACCGCGGACGAGCAGAGGAACGGCAGGCCGAGGGCGTCGGCCCTGGCGGCAGCGGCGCGAGCGACGACGCTGTGATATTCGCCCGCCAAGGCAGCCACGCCGAGGTGAGCCAATTCATCCACGGCCGCCGCGGCTCTCTGCGGATCAGCCGCGGTGTCTCGGACCACCAGCTCGAGTGGTCTACCGACGATCCCGCCGGCGTCATTGACTTCGCGAACGCCCAGCTCGAGTCCCGCGAGCAAGTGTTGGCCTGCCTCAATCCAGCCAGGCCGGGTGAGCGGAACGAGCGCGCCGATCCGGACGGACGATGATCCGTCAGCCCGTTCCGCTGCAGGTGGCGATGGTGGCGTAATCATGACCATGCCGTCATTGCATCCACCACCATCGCCAACAGGCAACCGATTATCCGTGCGCTGAGCTGCCAGGCTTCAAGAAACCGCGAGCGCGGCATCGGCTTCATCTCGCTCCACGAGACCCTGGGCACCATCACCGCTGCTGACCGCACTCCATGACCTGCGGTGAGTGGGTAAGCGCGCCTCGTAACCAGGGGGTCCCGACCTCGAAACCTGGCCCTTGCAAGCCCACCATGGGTGGCACGGTGCGGGGCCCGCCCACACACGACCGATGAGTTCCGCCTCACTGCATCGTCTACATGTGGAACGTCCCCCTTCCGCGCCTGCGGGAGGCCCGACATGAGATGACAAGGAGCGTGCACACCGTGGACCAGGAGAACGTGAGCGCCACCCTGACTTTCGCCGCGCCCGCCGCGAGGGTGTTCGCGGTGCTGGCGGATCCGACGACCCACTCTGCGATCGATGGCACCGGATGGGTTCAGGAAGCTGTCGACCGGGCGCCGCTGAACGAGGTGGGGCAGGTATTCCGGATGGACATGTATCACGCCAACCATCCCAACGGCGACTACCAGGTGGCCAACCAGGTCGCGGTGCTCGACCCGCCACGCGCCATCGGCTGGCGAACGGGAACGGAGAAGGACGACGGTCACCTGGAGCTCGGCGGCTGGATCTGGCGCTACGACCTTGCGCCGCTCGGTGCGTCCGAGACCGAGGTCACGCTCACCTACGACTGGTCGGCGGTGCCGCAGTCCATCCGGGAGTACATCCAGTTCCCGCCGTTCGCGCCTGAGCATCTCACCAATTCGCTGCGCCACCTGGCCGGGCTTGTCGCACCGACGACCGGGGCCTAGAGGAATACGGGAGCGACCCGACGTTCAAGGAGGTGTGCGGCCGGTTGCCGCTCCTGTGCGTCAGACCATGGGAATCAGGAGTGAGGGAAGGTCGCCGGCCTGCACGGCTTCCCGGTCGATGGACAGGCCGCAGTAGTTGCCGACGGCGGTGAACACCGCTGCGGGCAGCCTGGGCCCGTGCTCCTCGCGGTAGGCGGTCACTTCGGATGCGGGGTAGTCGGGTATGGACGGGAATACCGCGCCCGCTGCGTGGAGTGCCGAGTCCAGGGCGGAACCCTCGCCGGTGTCCTCCCCGAACTCGGCCCGCCGGGCGCGCTCGTCACCGGGGACATGAATGACCTGCGACGGCGGGCTCCACCAGTTCAGCGTCACGCAGACGATCTCTTCGCCGGGGTAGGGCCACATCGACTCCACCTCGAGGTAGCCGGTGGACCACGTCGCCATGCCCCAGTTCTCCAGTACGTACAGCCAGTCCCCGCACGTCCCGTACATGACGGGGTTGACGCCGGCCGGTGTCCCGCCCACCGGCGCGGTGCGGTCCCGGTACGGGGTGCGGGCGGCGAGCTCGTCGAGATCGGCGCCCAGGTTGATGAGGAACTCGTCCGCGTCGACGCCGCGGGCGCAGGTCAGCGATATCCCGCCGAGCATTCCGTGCAGGGCCGCGGATCTTTCCGTGGTGCTGTGTGTGCCTATCCAGTCGATCCCGTGAGACATGCTCAGCACACTAGCGGGGTGTACTGACAGGGGACCGTCGCCTACGGCCGGGGCCGGGGCCGGGGCAGGTGTCGGCTGGTTGTCGCGGTGGACGGTGACCTGTCGGTGACCCGTCGGTGCGCTGTCGGTGAGTTGTCGATGGCTGCCGGGACATTGGAGCAGGTTGGCGCCGGCCCTCAACGGCACCGGCCACCAGCACCGCATCGTCCCGACCTACTGGAGCGGTGCTCCAGGCGTGACCTGTCGGGTGTCCGCCCAGCGGTCCACGATCAGTAAGGAAGCCCCATGACCACTCACGTCACGATCATCGGCGCCGGGCTCGGCGGCCTCACGCTCGCCCGCGTCCTGCACGTCCACGGAATACCGGCCACGGTCTACGAGGCGGAGCCCTCCATGGCTGCGCGTTCGCAGGGCGGGATGCTCGACATCCACGACTACAACGGTCAACTCGCCCTTGAGGAGGCCGACTTGATGGACGAGTTCCGTGGCCTCATTCTGGAGGGCCGGCAGGCGATGCGGGTCCTCGAACCGGACGGGACCGTGCTGTTCGACCAAGCCGATGACGGCACGGGTGGACGTCCCGAGGTGCAGCGCGGCGAGCTGCGACAGGTCCTGCTCGACTCGCTGCCGGCCGACACCGTCCGGTGGGGCCACAAGGTCAGCGGCGTCCGCGCCCTCGGCGAGGGCCGCCACGAGGTGACGTTCGCGGGCGGCGGCACCGTCGTCACGGGCCTCCTGGTCGGCGCGGACGGCGCCTGGTCACGGGTCCGGCCCCTGCTCTCCACCGACACACCCGAGTACATCGGCCACTCGGTCGTCGAGACCTACCTGTTCGACGCCGACACCCGGCACCCCGCCGCCGCGAAAGCGGTCGGCGGCGGGTCGATGATCGCGCCCACGCCGGGCAGGGAGATCTTCGCTCACCGGGAAAGGGGCGACACCCTGCACGCCTACGTGGGGCTGTCGGAGCAGCAGGACTGGTTCGCCGCCATCGATTTCACCGATGCCGCCGTGGCCACCGCGCGGATCGCCCAGGAATTCGATGGCTGGGCGCCGGAGCTCACCGCGCTGATCACAGAAGCCGACATCCCGCCGGTCCTGCGCTCCCTCTACGCTCTGCCGACCGGGCATCGGTGGGACCGGGTCCCGGGGGTGACTCTGGTCGGTGACGCCGCCCACCTCGCGGCCCCGAACGGCGAAGGCGCCAACCTGGCCATGCTCGACGGCGCCGAACTCGGCAAGGCCCTCTCCGCGCACCCCGACGACATCGAGGCCGCGCTCACCGAGTACGAGCAGGCCATGTTCCCCCGAAGCGCCGAGGCCGCCATCTTTGAAGGTGCCGAGGCCCACAGGATCGACTCCGACAACAACACAGCCCAGGGCCTGATCGCCGCGTTCACCCGACACGAGCAGGCCCGGTAAGGCATACGGCTCCTTGCGCCGGATCGCGCTCCACGGCCGAGGCCTCCTTGTCCGGCAACTCGCCCGCCCCCTGCGCCAAGTCGTCGTGATGACGGATCGCTGAAGGCGGGACGGCTCCCCCTGGGTAGGCGAAGAATGACGGTCGCTCCGCTCACTGAGCGCCGGCAGTCGGGCGGACGACGATTTCGTTCACGTCGACCTCCGGAGGCTGGGCGATGGCGTACGCGATGGCGTCCGCGATCGCGGAGGCGGGCATGGCGACGGAGCGGTAGGTCTTCATGATCTGGCGGGCTTCGGCGTCGGCGAGGTGGTCGACGAGTTCGGACTCGGTCACCCCCGGGGAGATGACGCTGACCCGGATGCTCCCGTCCGACTCCTGCCGCAGCCCCTCGGAGACCGCGCGCACCGCGAACTTGGTGGCGCAGTAGACCACGGCCGTGGGCGAGACCTCGTACGCACCGACCGAGGCGATGTTCACGAACTGCCCGCTTCCCTGCTCCCGCATCACGGGCAAGGCGGCCGCGATGCCGTGCAGCACGCCCCGCAGATTCACGTCGATCATGCGGTCCCACTCCTCGGTCCGCGCCGCCGCCAATCGCGACAGCGGCATCACCCCGGCGTTGTTGACCAGGACGTCGACCCGGCCGAACTCGGCCCGCGCCGCCTCGGCAAAGGCCCGCATGTCCGCCGCGTCCGTCACGTCCAGGCGCCGGAACCCGGCACTGCCACCCTCCTCGGCGATCTCTTGGACGAGCTGTTCCAGGCGCTCGGTGCGGCGGGCGCCGAGGAAGACCCGGTGCCCGTCCGCCGCCAGCCGGCGCGCCGTTGCCGCTCCGAGGCCACTGCTCGCACCGGTGATCAGCACGGCCTTCGCGGTCTGCGTCATGATTGTTCCGTCTCCTGCACATCCGTTGTGGGGAATGGGCTTCGACGCGAACTCTCGGCTGCCGCGGGCGGCGCTGCCAGGACGGCTTCAGCCTGGGTACGCCGCACCCAGGCAGCGCACCGGCCCCATCCGTAGCCTGGAGGCATGACGAGCAGTGACCTGGGAAGCCTCGGCGACTTCCTGCGGGCCCAGCGCGGGCGCCTGCGCCCCGACGACGTAGGCCTCGCCTCCTACGGCCGCCGCCGGGTGCCCGGCCTGCGCCGCGAGGAGGTCGCCGTCCTGGCCGGTATGAACAGCGACTACTACGCCCGCCTGGAGCAAGGCCGCGAACGCCGTCCCTCCCCGCACATCCTCGAAGCGGTCAGCCGGGCCCTCCAACTCGACGACGCGGCGCGCGATCACCTGTACCGGCTCGCGGGTACCGCGCCCGACGGCGACTGCCCACACCCCCGGGAAACCGTCAGCCCGGCCCTACGACACCTGCTGAACGGCTACACCAACACCCCCGCGTTCGTACTCAACCCGGCACTGGACCTGCTGACCGCCAACCCCCTCGCCCTCGCCCTGTTCTCGCCGTTCCGGCAGCCCGACAACCTCGCCCGCATGACCTTCCTCGACCCGGCCGCACGCACCTTCTTCCCCCGGTGGGGCCGCGCCGCCGAAGCGACCGTCGCCTGCCTCCGCCAAGCCGCCGGCCTCGCCCCCGACTACCCGCGGCTGCGCCTGCTGGTTCGGGAACTGCTCGCGACGAGTGAGGAGTTCCACGTGCTCTGGCGCTCGCACACCGTGTATGCAAAGACCCACAGCGACAAGGAACTCGTCCACCCTGAGGTGGGGCCCCTGTCACTGACGTTCCACACCTTCGACGTACGCGGCGCCGGCGGCCAGCAACTGGTGATCTACCACGCAGAACCCGGGAGCCCCAGCGCCCAGGCCCTCACCCTGCTCGGCACCCTCGCCGCCACCCGGCAGCGGGCCGATTCCGCGATCGAGTAGCGGCCCGAACGCCAGCGCCACGCCACCAGGCCCCTGCCGGGACGAATGCCTCGACAGGGGCCGGGCCCGCGGCCCGAGCCGGCACCGGATGCGACCGCGGGTCCAAGACCGACCGCCGAAGTGTCGTGGCGAGTGCGGTTGATCCTGTGGTGCGGACGCCGCTATGCCGGTGGCGCGGCCCCGTACAGCGGGCCGCCCCGTGGCCGGAGTCTTCAGCCCGTGGTGAGGGGCCGGGCGGCCTCGACCAGGACCTTCCGTCCGTCCGGACCGGTCATCACGAGACGTGACAGCCAGGGCCCCTTACGGTCGTAGGCGTGGGTGACGGCCGCCTCGCCGGTCTCCCGCTGCGTACCGTCGCCGAAGTACCAGTGGTAGCGGTACCCGGCGGCGGGCGGCTTTCCGTCCACCGTCGCCGACATACGCACGTCACTGCCGACGGGCGCGTGCTCCGGGACGTTCAGCTGCGCCTGAGGTCCCTGCGCGGGGAGGTGGAACCACTCGCGCACACTCGGGTTGCGGAGAAAGGCATCGGCGTACTGCCGGGCGCCCTCGATGTCGGGGTGGCCGACGGCCGCGGACAGACACTGCGCCGGAGTCGCGCTGAGTTCGGGGCAGGCCCGGGTACGCAGCGGGAACGCCGGGTCGGTCACCGGGGTGTTCCAGACCTTGGAGTCCCGGGTGAGAAGGGCGTTGTCCACGGTGAACAGGCCGTCGGCGGCAACCGCGTACGGACCGCCCGCGGACGCCTTGTTGGCGGCGGTCGCCGCCTGATGGTAGGCGGCATTGGCCAGTTGTGTGTACTGCTCGTACCGGTCGGCCACGCCGCCGAGGGCACTCCTGCAGGAGGTCAGCCGTGCCCCGGCGACTCCTGGGGTGGAACAGGTCTTCACCGGAATCGGAGAACTGCTGCGGCTCAGCGCGTAGTAGAAGTCGGCCACGATCACCTTCGGCCGACCCGGCAGGGAATGGGCTTTTTCGATCGCCGCCTGCATCCCGCGTCCGCCGTATCCGACCTTCGCGCCGCTGAAGTACGGCACGTCCTTGGCCGGGTTCTCCGCTGCCGCGCCGATGCCGGAGCACTCGCGCTTCACCGCCTCGGGCAGGTCTTCCGAGCCGGGGGTGATGCCGACGCCGATGCCGAAGAAGGGATCGAGGTCGTTGATGCACCCGTTGATCACGACCAGATCGAGACCGTAGCCGCCCGCCCGTGCCTGCGCGCCCGCCTTTTCCAATTGGCAGAACACGTCCGGCATTTGCTGGGTGACCTCGCCGAACTCCATCTCGCCGTCGCCGTCCGGGTCCTGCTTCTCCGTTGTGCGCAGGCAGGCCGCGTCATCATTGCCGGCGGGCAGCTCGGGCGCGTCGAGCACCGCGCCGGAGATCGAGTAGTCCATGTGCTGAAAGCCCCGGCCGGTCTCACGACCGAGCAACTGACCTGTCAGATAAGGGAACTTCTGGTCGTGGTCCAGGCCCTGCCCCCAGACCACGGAGTCGCCGACGGACGCCACCCGCACCGGGTGGCACCCCCGGCGGAGCGTGTCCCGCCAGACCTTGCCGTAGTGGCCGGGCGCATGGCCGCTGGACGCGGCGGCGATGCGGGCGTCGACCTGCAAAGCGGTCTCGGCTGCGGGCACCCGGTCGAAGGGGATGCGGAAGTCCGCCGTGCCGACACGGGCGGACATCTCGAGGCGCCCGCCGGCCAGCTGCTTCTCACCGGCACGTACGCGCCACTCCACGGTGGCTCCGGCCCTCGCCGCGGCGGGATCGTAGATCTCCACCCGGCCGCGCACGGGCCCGCTGCACACCGGATTGGGCGTCATGTCCACGTCGAGGACGAGGGGAAACGCCGTTCCCGGCAAGGCGATGGTCCCCGCCGCCTCGGCGGGGAGCCCGCCCAGGAGCTGACCGAGGAGCGCGACGGCCGCGCCGGCCACCGCGAATCGCCTCGCCGCCAACGAGCGACGGACCACCCCCGGCCCGTTCGGAACGGAGCCCGCGCCGGCTCCCGCCCGCCTCGGCACAACCCACCGCGACCACGCTGATCTCACGCCAACACCCCTGCCTTCGCCGTCATTTCGGCCGTACGCAATCAACTGCGTTACCCATCGGTAGGGATGATGGCAGCCGGGAGACCGACGTGGACTGCCGGCGGGTTCCCGTACCGAGTGAAACTGATCACTTACCCGCAGTTACGTGCCGAAGGGTGCGGCAGCAGGCCGCAGGACGCTGCCACCGACGCCGCGCCCGACATGTGACGGAGGCCATAGTTGATCGCTGTCACGGTTGCGGATCAGGCAGTGTCCTATAGGCGACCGAAGTGAGAGGAGCATCGTCATGAAGGCCATGATCGTGTGTGTTTCCGTGTCGCACGGCAACACGAAGAGGATCGCCGACGTCATGGGCCAGGTCCTGCGGGCCCCGGTGGTCGCCCCTGAACAGGTCGATATGAAGGAGCTCTCCGCCTGCGACCTCGTGGGATTCGGCTCGGGGATCTTCTCGATGGCCTTCCATCCACGGCTGCGCCAGTTCGTCGAGTCCCTCCCGAAGGAAGAAAGAGGGAAGGCGTTCGTGTTCGCCACCAGCGGCTTTCCCGAAGCGCGGTTCCGGCCCTACACCCGGCCCGTTGCGCGGGTTCTCGGCCGGAAGGGCTTCGACGTGGTCGACACCTTCTCGTGCCGTGCGTGGGACACCTGGCTCCCGTTCAAGCCCGTCGGGGGGATCAGGAAGGGGCGGCCCGATGCCGCCGATCTGGAGGCGGCGCGCACCTTCGCCGAAGGGCTACAGGGTCGAATCGGCGGCACGTCCCGGCCGGTCTGACCGCGTCGCGCGAGTTCGGCGCGAAGTGCGGGGGACACGGCCTGGGGCCGGTTCGCAGGCCTCGGACCGTTGCGCGGAGTCCTTCCGGAATGCCCAGTTCATCTTCGGCTCCATGGCGAAGCGGAACGCGCGCTGAACAGGTGGCGTGCACAGGAGCGTCACGACCACGGTGGCGATCAGGGTCACGGCGATGGCGCCCCACGGTGTGTGGACCCAGCCGGCGTCGTACCAGTTCCCGAACCGGGAGCCCTTGGCGAGGAAGCCGTGCAGCAGATAGCCGTACAGCGTGCCGGCGCCGAGGGCGGTGCACCACATCCGGCGGCCCGGTACCCATGAGAGGAAACAGGCGGTGAGCACCAGAGAGACGCCGAACATCGCCAGTTGCATCAGCACGCCCACCCACCACGGCACACCCAGCGTCTGTGCGCTGTCGGTGTGGTAGAACCACGCGTCGTTCATCCGCGGCACGGCCCAGTACGCGAAGGCCAGCGCTGCGACCGACACCGGCAGGGCGGCGATGCGGACGGGCCAGCGGCGGACCCGGCTGAAGTGCTCCCGCTTCAGGCACATGCCCACGACGAAGAACGGCAGGAACTGCAGAACCCGTTGCAGGTTGAGGGTGTTGCCAATGGTGGGGGATGCCGAGGCGAAGGCGGCGATCGCCAGCGCCAGCGGTACCGGCCAGCGCACGATGCGCCATAGCGGGGCGGTGAGCCGCCAGATGAAGAGTGCGGCCAGGAACCAGGTCAGGAACCAGGGGTCCAGCAGGTTTATCGGGAACGTCGGGTCGTTGCCGGCCCAGCGTTTGAACAGGGCGTACGCCGTCTGGAACAGGAGATAGGGGACCAGCACCCCGGTGATGAGCCGTTGCAGCCGGTCCTTGCGTATATCGAAATTACGGGAGAAGTGTCCGGAGATGACGATGAATGCCGGCATGTGGAAGGCGTATGCCGTGATGTAGAGGGCCGCCACGGTCCGGCTGCCGCTGTACAGCGGTTCCCAGGCATGGCCCATGGCGACCAGGACGATTGCCAGGTACTTGGCGTTGTCGAAGAACGCGTCGCGCTGGTTGCCCGGTGTGTTCCGGGCTCGCTCGCCGGCCTCGGCGGAAGGGCGGGGGCGGGGGTCCGGCGTTCGCTGATCGGCCGGGCGCTCGGCAGAGGTCAGAGGCATGTGGGGTCCTAAGTGCGGCGCACGCCGTTTGCATGGCCGTGGGCGACGGTGTGGTTCGTGCGGTCCGGGGTGCCCGCCGTGCTGGTGGAGACGGTCGCCGTCCCGCGCAACGCAGGGTGGGCCTGGCCGGGCTCGCAGCTACGACATCGGGCTCTTCAGGACGAACCCGATGAGGATCGGTGAGCTGCCGTACAGTCCGGCCGTCACGGTCTGGGGAGCAGCTCTTCGCCCGCGTCGCTCAAGGCGGTGGCGGCGACCTTCATGAGGGAGGGGGCCACGGCGTTCTCGCGGAGTCTCTCGATCGTCATCCAGGTCAGGGTAGATGCCCGGCCTGAAAGCAACCTGACTGTCGACGTGTCCGAGTGCACCCTGCGCTGTCGGCGCGACGAAAGCGCTCCCTGCTGCCCTCAGGGGAGGGCGTCAGGCGCCGGGGCCGGTGTCGCGGGACGGCCGGATGGAACCCCTATCGGCGCTGCGTCGTCTCTCTTCTCGCCGAGTGCACCCTCGCCAGTTCGTCAAGAACATGGGCAGAAGCGATCAAAAATGAGCTATCACTCGATCAATTTTGCAGTGTTACTCGTAGGGATAAGTCAGAAGGCGCTACGTGTCCCCGGCCCAGACCACCGGATGTGGCAGCGCCCCGAGCCCTGAAGGAGAGGTATGCGACCGTTCGCTCTGAGCTTTGCCCGTCCGTTGGCTCAGTCGTCGTCCGCAGTGCCGTACACCTACGACGCCGCACGGCAGCTGAACGTCCTCCCTGACGGCCGCCCGGCGGTGCACAGCAGGGCGGTGCTGTTGGCCACCGGAACCACGGCCTCCACCGCCGGCTCCAAGACCCACTTCGACGACTGATCCGCGATGACCGTCCTGATTCTCACCTGCGAGGAGGACGTGACGGCGGACATGGTGGTGGCGAGGCTGTACGAACTCGGCGTCCCGCTCCTCCGCCTCGACCCCGCCGACCTTCCCGGGGACGTCGCGCTGTCGGCCGAGTACGTCAAGGGCGACTTCGAGGGCTACCTCAAGGCGGGCGAACGCGTGGTGAGTCTGAGCAGTCTGCGGTCCGTATGGGTCCGCCGCCCCGGCACACCCGGAGCGCGTGCCCCGGAGCCGTCCGCATGGCTCACGGCCGAGTCCGAGCACGCCCTGGACGGCGTGCTCGACTGCACCCGGGCACGCTGGATGAACCATCCCGTCGCGGCCGCACGGGCACGTCGTAAGCCGTGGCAATTGCGCGCCGCCCACCACAGCGGCTTTCCCGTGCCCCCCACGGTGGTCACCTCGTTCCCGGCGGTCGCCCGGCAGTTCGCCAGGACGCATCAGGACGTCGTGGTGAAATCGGTGTCCGGCGGGCACCCCACCGATCCGCCGATGGTGCTGCCGACCACCCGCATCAGCCCGGACGTGGACTTCTCCGGGGTGGCGGCCGGCCCGACCCTGCTCCAACTGTTCATCCCCAAGCGGGCCGATGTCCGGCTCATCTGCGTCGGAGGGCAGCTCTTCGCCGCCCGTAAGAAGACCGACCCCGACGAGGTGGACGGCCGCTTCAGCGAGGGTGGTCCGTGGGAGCCGGTCGAGGTACCGAACCGTGTCCGAGCGGCGGTGGAGGCCTACATGCGGCATGCCCAAATTGCCTACGGAGCCTTCGACTTCGCCGAGGACGCCGACCGTACGTGGTGGTTCCTGGAGTGCAACCAGGGCGGCCAGTTCGGCTTCGTCCAGCTCGACACCGACCAGCCCATCGCTCATGCTGTGGCCGCCTGGCTCGCCGCCGAGTCCGCCGCCTGTTGAGGCGGGCCCGGCGAGGACCTCGCCGGATCGGCGGTCGGTGAGGGGCGATCGGGCCGGCTCCGTCAGGCAGGAGTCGCCGCGAGGGTGAGTTCCGATGCGTACGGCGGCTGTGCCCCTGGCCGCGTGCAGGTGATCGCGGCCGCATGCGTCGCGTAGGTGAGGATGTCGTGCCACTGCTCCGCGTCGAGGCCGGGTGCCGAGGTGAGCGCACCGTGGGCGTCGATCCGGTGCAATAGTGCGGCGTTCACCGTGTCGCCCGCGCCGATGGTGTCCGCGACCTCCACCCGTCGGCCGGGGACGGAGAGTTCGAGCCCGTCCCGGGTCAGTACGGTCAGTCCCGCGCCGCCCCGGGTGAGGACCACGGCGTAGGGGCCGGCCGCGAGCCACTCCCTGGCGGCGGCTACGAGGTCGTCCGACTGCGCGAGCCAGGCCGCGTCCTCCTCGGACAGTTTGAGCAGGGAAACGTGCGGGAGCCAGGAGCGGAAGCGGGCCCGGTAGACGTTGGGGGCGGTGATCAGGCCTGCCCTGATGTTCGGGTCGAGGGCGGTGAAGACGCCGCGTGCGGACTCGCGGCGCATCAGCGTTTCGTAGGCGCTGGCTCCCGGTTCCAGTACGAGCGAGCAGGTGCCGAAGGAGACCGCCCGGGTCGGCTCGGGGAGCGCGTCCGGGAGTTGAAAGAGGCGGTCCGCGGCACCCTCGACGTGGAAGCTGTACGCCGCCGAGCCGTCGGCGCCGACGTGGGCGACCGCCAACGTGGTCGGCTCGGCGCCCCGCTGCACCAGGGAGGTGTCCACGCCGTCCGCAGTCAGGCCGCGCAGCAGTCCCGCGCCGAAGTGGTCCGTGGACAGGCGGGAGCAGAAGGCGGTGGGGGAGCCGAGGCGGCCCAGCGCGATGGCTGTGTTGTAGGGGCCGCCACCCCGCTTGGGCAGCAGCGCCGGCAGCTCGTCGCCGGCGGCGGGCCCTGCGGGAACGAGGTCGATCAGGGCTTCACCGGCGACGACGATCATGAATCCGGGCCTTTCGGGACGGGACGTGGCCATGACGGCACGGGTGCTTGTGCCTTGTTCTGATGCGGACGGGTCAGGTGGTGCTGGTGCAGCCACAGGAGCCGCGGTGCACGAAGGAGCAGGGCAGGCGGAGGGTGCGGGGGGAGCGGTCCGGGTCCGCGAGCCGGTCGAGCAGCAACCGGACGGCGGCCGCGCCGATGTCGCGGCTCGGCTGGGCGATCGCGGTGAGCCTCGGCTCGAAGAGGTCCGCCCAGGAAAAGTCGTCGAAACAGGCGAGTGCCATGTGGTCCGGAACGGCGAGACGAGCGGCGCGCAGCGCCTGGAGGGCGCCGATGGTCATCGCGTTGTTCGCGGTGACCAGGGCGGTGGGCCGCCCGTCGAGGGCCAGCAGGCGCCGGGTGGCTTGCTCGGCGCCCTCGGCCTGGGAGCTGCCGCCGACGACGAGTTCGGGAACGTAGGGGAGCCCCGCGTCCTCAAGCCCCTTGCGGTAGCCGGAGATCCGCTCGGTGGTGGTGCTGAGCCCGGACAGGCCGGCGATCAGGGCGATGCGGGTGTGGCCCAACTCCGCGAGGTGGGTGACAAGTTGCGCCATGGACGTCTCGTTCTCGGCGCTGACCTGGTCGTGCGGGTGGTCGTACCGGTCGTCCACGAGACGGTCCAGGAAGACGGCGGGTGCCTCGGTGCGCCGGAGGTAGTCGAGCATCGCGCCCGGCTCGGCGGACGGAGCGATGATCATGCCGTCGACGCGCCGCTCGCGCAGCAGCTTGACCGCCCGGAGCTCATGCTCGGGCGTGTCGTGCGGATCGGCGATCAGCAGGCTGTAGCCGTTGTCGAGCGTGCCGGCCTCGACGCCCTGGAAGATCTCCGTGAAGTACGGATTGCTGATCGCGGAGACCGCCAGCCCTATCGACTTCGTGCGCGAGGTCACCAGGGAGCGGGCCAGGGTGTTGTGCGTGTAGTCCAGCTCTTCGATGGCGGCGCGGACGGCGTCGCGCGTGGCGGGGCGCACCGGGCGGGTGTCGTTGAGGACGTGCGAGACGGTGGCCACGGAGACCCCGGCGCGCCGGGCCACATCAGTCATTGTCGCCATCGTTGCCGCGCCTCCCGTGCCTGCTCCGACGTGTCTGCCGGCTGCTGCCGCGTACGTGCCGTGGCTCAATCTATCGCAGTGTTCATGCGCCGTAAACGCTTGCGCAATCGTTTACGTCCTGGTTAGTGTCCCGGCAGTCCACGAGGGAGTGAGCCGATGCGTGCAGTCGTAGTGAGCGGTCCCGGCGAGGTCACGGTGACCGATATGCCCGATCCCGCGCCGGGTCCGGGTGAGGTGATCGTCGAAGTGTCCTCATGCGGCCTGTGCGGCACCGATATGCACATCCTCGGCGGCGAACTTCCCTCGGCGAACTACCCGTTGGTCCCCGGGCACGAGCTGACCGGCCGGGTCGTCGCGCTGGGCCCGGGAGTGACCGGACCGCGGGTCGGCGCCCGCGTCGCGGTCGACCCCAACATGCCGTGCGGCGCCTGCCATTACTGCCGTATCGGGCGCGGCAACCTCTGCGACGACTACCGCGCGGTCGGCGTCACCCATTCAGGCGGCTTCGCCGAACTGGTCGCGGTGCCCGCCCGCTGCGCCTACGTACTGCCCGAGGCGCTGTCCGACGCGGCCGCGGGCCTGGTGGAGCCGCTCTCCTGCGCGGTGCACGGCCTGAACCGGCTGCCGCGCCGGCCCGGCGAGCACTACCTGATCTACGGCGCGGGCACGATGGGCCTGATGATGGCCGCCCTCGTACGGACCGCGGGCGCGGCCTCGGTGTCCGTCGTCGACCTCAACGAGGACCGGCTCACGTTCGCGAAGTCCTTCGGAGTGGATGCGGTGGCGGCGGACGCCGAGGCGTTCGACCGTCCGCACGGCTTCGAGGTCGTCATCGACGCGACCGGTGTGATCGCCGCGATCGAGGACGGGCTCGGCCGGACCCGCAAGGGCGGGACGTTCCTGCAGTTCGGCGTGAGTGACCCCGCCCGCAAGGCTTCCTTCTCGCCGTTCGCCGTGTACAACAGCGAGATCGACATCATCGGCTCGATGGCCGTGCACAACAGCTTCCAGCCCGCCATCGACCTGCTCGCCTCGGGAGTCGACCTCGACCCGCTGGTCAGCGATGTCTTCCCGCTCGACGGCTTCGACAGGGCCGTCGCCGCCTTCAAGGCCGGCACCGGTCGCAAGATCCATGTCGCGCCGAAAGGGCCGAACGAGCCGAACGAGCCGAACGAGCCGAACGAGCCGAACGAGCTGAACGAGGGAGCACGGGCATGAGCCGGTTCACGCAGACGACACAGGCTTCGCAGACGGCACAGGCTTCACAGGCACCGCGGGCTTCGCAGGGACCGACTCCGCAGCCCCGGCACCACCCCCTGGACAGGATAGGCATCCCCAAGCCGCTCTTCTGGGGGTATGTCGGCCTGCTGTTCTTCATGATCGGCGACGGCATCGAGACCAGCTATCTCTCGAAGTACTTCGCGAGCGGTCTGGGCTTCTCCGAGACCGGCGCGGGCACGATCATCACCGTCTACGGAGTCACCGCCGCGATCGCCTCGTTCCTGGGCGCCGGTGTGCTGTCGGACCGCTGGGGCCCGCGCCGGGTGATGGCGATGGGCGCGGGGATATGGGTGGTCTTCCACATCCTGATGCTCGCGGTGGCCATCCCGGCGCACAGCTACGCACTCGTCATGACCACGTACGGGATCCGCGGCTTCGGCTATCCGATGTTCGCGTACGGATTCCTGTCCTGGATCATGGCCGTGGCGCCAAAGGACCATCAGAGCAAGGCCGTTGGCTGGTTCTGGTTCTTCTACAGCTCGGGCTACCCGATCATGGGCTCGTTCCTGTTCGCCGCGGCCATGCCGGTGATCGGTTTCTACGCCACGCTGTGGCTTTCGCTGGCCGTGATCACGGCGGGCTCCCTCATCGTCCTGCTCCTGGTGCGCGAGCGAACGGGCTTCACGGGCCTGGCGCCCGGCCGCGACCCCCGCTCGGAACTCGCGGGCACCTTCAAGATCCTCTTCGAGAAGCCGAAGCTCGGCATCAGCCTGGTCATCCGGCTGATCAACACCACGCCCTCGTTCGGCATGTGGGTCTTCATGCCGTTCTTCGTACGGGACCTCGGCTTCAGCGACGGCGAATGGAACACCCTGCTCGTGATCATGATGGTCACGAACCTGGGCGCCCTCCTCGTCTTCGGCGTGCTCGGCGACAACTGGAGCGGCCGCAAGACCTGCGCGGTCTTCGGCGGCGTGCTCGGCGCCGTCGGATGCCTGGTCTGCTACTACCTGCCCGCGGCAGCCGGCTACAACTTCCTGGTCGCCGCCCTCGCGGTCGCGGTCTACGGAGCCGGCCTGGCGGGCTATGTGCCACTCCCGGCGATGATGGTCGCTCAGGCCCCCGAACGCCGGGGGCAGGTGATGGGTGTCTACACCCTGGGCGCCGGCCTGAGCGTCGCCGTCGGCCCGCTGATCGGCACCCTCTCCTACAGCACCTGGGGCTTCCAGGGCCTGATGTGGATCTACGCCGGGCTGCTCCTGCTCAACGCGGTGCTCTGCATGTTCGTCACCTCCCCCGGGGACGGGATGCCGAAGGAAAACGCGGCGGCCGGGGCGCGGCGGAGCACCGCCGAGCAGCCCGCCGTGCAACCGTCCACCTGAACCTGTCCCGCCGCCCCCGCCCCTCCGCCGTCACCGTCCGAAAGGCCAAAGCCCCTCATGACCCGGATTCCCGCCACCATGCGTGCCGCCGTCCTGCACGGCCCCGAGCGGCTTGCGATCGAGGAGCGTCCCGTGCCGGCCCCCGGCGGCCGCCAGGTCCTGGTCCGCATCGACGCGGTCGGCACCTGCGGCTCCGATGTGCACTACTACCGGCACGGCCGCATCGGGGACTTCGTCGTCAGGGAACCGATGATCCTCGGGCACGAGCCGTCGGGCACCGTGGTCGCCTGCGGCCCCGGCGCCACCCGCCACCAGGTCGGCCAGCGGGTCTCCATCGAGCCCGGCACCCCCTGCGGTACGTGCACCGAATGCCGCCTGGGCCGCTACAACCTCTGCCCCGACATGGTCTTCTACGCCACACCGCCGGTGGACGGGGTCTTCTGCGAATACGCGGCGGTGCACGAGGAGTTCGCGCACGCGGTCCCCGACACGCTCAGCGACGAGGCGGCCGCACTGCTCGAACCCCTCTCCGTGGGCGTGTGGTCCTGCCGCAAGGCCCGCGTCGTCCCGGGTGACCGGGTCCTGGTCACCGGTGCGGGCCCCATCGGCCTGGTCGCCGCCCAGACGGCCCTGGCCTTCGGCGCCTCCGAGGTGCTGGTCACCGACATCGTCCCGCACCGCCTGGAACTCGCACGGGAGCTCGGCGCCACCGCCGTCGACGTCTCCCGTACCCCGCTGGCGGACCTCGGCCACGCCCCGAACGTCCTCCTGGAGTGCAGCGGCGTCCCGGCCGTCATCAACGAGGCGATCCGGACCATGGCCAGAGCCGGCCGCGTCGTCCTGGTCGGCATGGGCGGCGACGAGGTACCGCTGCCGCTCGCCAAGGTCCAGAACTACGAACTGGAGGTCACCGGCACCTTCCGCTACGCCAATACCTGGCCCATCGCCATCGCCCTGGCCGCATCCGGCAGCGTCCGGCTCGACCCCCTGGTCACCCACGGCTACGGCCTCGCCGACACCGAACAGGCCCTGACCGCCGGCGCCCGCGACCGCACCGCGATCAAGAGCGTCGTCTACCCCCAGAAGTAACGGCGAGAGGCGGCCGCCGGCGCCACACCACCGGGACGACGACGACACGGCCGAGGACCGTCCGGGGCCGCCGCCGGAGGGGCGGCGATCGCCGAGGCCGCACCGCTCATCCGCGGTCCTCGCCCTCGCGGCCGTGCTCGCCCTCGCGCTCGGTGCCCTGCTGCGGCGCACCTGGCTCGCGATCCTCGTCGCCGTCTCGGTGATCGTGCTCCCGTATGCCGTGACCGCCGTCCCGCTGCTGCCCGACGGCATGGCCCAGTGGCTGCTGCGGGTAACGCCGTCCGCCGGCTTCGCCGTCCAGCAGACCGTCATCGCATATCCGCAGGTGGTCGCCCACTACGCACCCTCCACCGGATACTTCCCGCTGCCCTGGTGGGCCGGATACGCCGTGCTGTGCGCGTACACGGTGACGGCCGTGGGTCTTGCTCTGAGCCGCCTGCCGCGCCGTGCTGAACGGGCCGGGCAGTCCGTGGACTGGAGGTGACTCATGACGGTGCAGGCGCCCGAGTGCTCCTGCACCGTCACCGCGGCAACCAGGAGGCGACGACGTCATGCTCGATCGAGGCAACCAATCCGTCTCGTTTCCGCGGCCCCGAGCCGATGATGGTTGCGCGCATCGTCCCGTAGGGCCCGTGCCTTCCGGTGCCCTGCAATCTGTCCGGGACGAGCGGGCGGCGTACAGGGCTTGGTGAGTGTGAGTGTGAGTGAGCAGGGAGAGCCGGCCGTCTCGTCAACGGGCAGGCTGCGATGCCTCTTTGCTGCGATCGACCACGACCTGCGGGCCCGCGGTCTGCGACCGCGGCTGGTCTTCACCGCCCCGCCGTGCAGCCCGCCGGGTGAGGATCCGCGGCGATGGCGGGGCCCGGCCCGTGTGCCGAGGCGAGCACAGGAGAACAGTTCCTAGCTCCCCGGACCTGAGCTCCGGGGGAGCAGGCCGACCAGCTCGTACAACTCCATGGCGAGTTCCTCCAGAAGCTTGGGGGCGGCGTGTCCCTTCGACCAGGCGATCGCGGTGTTGCCGTCGAGGCGCAGGTGTCTGCCGGACAGTTGGGGACGTCCCAGTGCCTCCGGTCTGATGAGGGCGGAGAACACCAGGTCATCGGCGACCAGGACGCGTGTCTCCCCATGCTGAGGGCCGAGGGCCGAGAGCGCGTCGTACTCCTGTAGGAGGTGCTTGGGGATTGCGGGGAAGTCTCTTGGGGTTGCCTTCCAGTATTCGCTCATGGGATAGAAGCCGATTGGCGGGAGCGGCCGGGGGAACCACAGGGCCACTCCGGAGAGCCGGAGGTCGTAGGAGGAGCGGCCGCTCCAGTACGCGTGGGTGAGTTGCCAGAGCATCACCTCCACGCGCTCACCGCCGCCGTCCGGACCGGTCAGCAGGCCGACGGTGACGTGGTCGAAGGCGTGTCCGCCACCGTTGACCGGCTGGCCGTGAAGCCGGTTCTTCGCGGACATCCGGCCCTTGAAGTCCGGGACGGCTCGCCAGTCCGCACGCACCTCATCCCATTGCGCCGCCGGGTCCCTGCGCACGCCCGAGGCCGACGTGGACTCGCCGGCCGGTCGCCTCCTGCGGCCCGTTCCCTGGCGCTTCCCACCGCCGAAAGGCCACACGACTACCGTCCCTTCCCAGAACTCGTTCCCGGTCACTGTGGCTGAGCACGAGGAAGCTGTACCGCGCCATCCTCGTCCGTGACCGCGGCGCCCGCCTCGGGGGCCTGGTGGTGTTTGACCGTGTCCTCGACAACACCACCACCGGCGTAGACGATCCCGTTCGCGCCGATCTGATAGCCGTTGCGGGAGGCCGCTTCCGCTTGCTCGGGTGCGCGTCCGTGGGGGAACCGGCCCGCGTGATGGGCGCCCGCGCCGCCGGTGAAGGCGCTGGTCAAGGTGTCGGCGCCCACGGTGGCGTTCGGGTCGTCGTGCTCCGCCGCCCACGTACCGGCCGCGCTGGTGGCCGAGCCGGAGATGACCGTCTGGGCAGTTCTGGCGCCACCCGTCAGCCCTTCGCCGGTCAGCACCTTGTCGAAGGCGTTGGGGGCACCGTGCCTGCCCATGGAGCCCAGGCCCCTGCCCAGCGCTCCGGGGCCTGCCGCCACGCCACCTGCGATGACTGCGTTCCGCACGTCCTGCCCGGTGAGTCCGCCGCTTCCGGTGGCCCACTTTGTGCCCGCGGTCCCCACGAGGTTCATCGCGGAGTTCCTGAGGCCGTCCTGAATCAGCTTGGACAGCGCCTTGACGATCCGCATCAGGGTCTTGGAACCCTTGACGAGCTCAAGGACCGCGTTCTCGGCGCGCTCCGCAAGGGACGTGAACTTCTGTATCAGGCCGAGGATCTTCATGGCCCGGGCCCCGGACGCAGCCGCTGCCACCACGTCCGAGATGCCCGCCGTGACCACCGTCAACAGGGCACCGGCGAGCTCCGTCTCGGCGATCTCCAGGGCGATCTCGACGATCTCCTTGACGATCTCCTCGGCCTCGTCCGCATAGGCGTCGAGCTGCTTCTGTACGGCCGTGAAGTTCTTCGCGGTGTCCTGGAAGGCGTCGTACTGCTGCTTCCAGTGCTTCTTGAAGGCGTCGGCGGCATCGCCGTGCCAGGTGACGCCCACGACGGCGTCGACCCGCTGGTTCAGGTGCTCCGCAGTCTGGTGGAGGTCCTGGCCCAGGCTCTGCCAGCGGCCGGCGATGGCACGCAGGGTGGTCGGGTCGCCTCCCGGCCAGGGGATGTCGATCATCTCGAGGACGGGCACGACCTTGTCGACGAGGTAGCTGTTCAGGCTCATCGGTCAGGCCCCCATCGTCGCGCTGGTGTGCCGGTCGACGCCCTCGTAGTTGCCGGCGGTCTGGTGCAGACCGGAGCTGTTGCTGGAGAGCAGCAGGGCAAGTTCGGTCAGCCCTTCGCCGGTGTGGTGGACCATCTCCAGATACTGCGAGGTCACGCCAGTGCAGGCGCCCAGCAGCCCGAACGCCTCACCGACCTCGAAGACGCTTCCCGCGAAGCTCGCGATGCGCCCCGAAAGTTCGTCGGCGGCGGACCGAAAATCGCCGGCCAGGGCCCGCAATCCGTCCGGATGCGCCTGGAAAAGCTCTGTCGGCATGTGCCGCTCCCCCCGGTCGTCTCTTCTCCGTAGCCGCCCGCACGGTCTCGAAGGGCGCGGGCGACGGACAGGACGGTATGACGTCGCCCCTTCGAAGACGGGAAGTGCAGTGCCGATCTTGATCCGTCTCTTACGCTGCCCATCCGGCACGTTGGGTGGGTACGCGTACGACGTGCGGCCCGTACCTCGAGCCGTGTACGAGTTGCCGGAACCCGCCATGGCCAGAGCTGAGTTGGCATGCGGCGCCGAGTGCGTGATCACTAGGGACCCGCCGTTGACCTCTCTGCGAGGGGCACGGGGGGCCCGTCGTCCATACGCTGTTTTGACGCGGTGTCGCGGTGTCGCGGGACGCTGTGTGCGGTGAGGCGGTCGGAGTGTGCTGCCCGCACGGCGGGGAGGGGCACGGCTTGGCCACCGGCGCAACTACGGTGCCTGGTTGCGGGATCGGCCGGCGCACCTGTGGGGAAGGTTAGACACCGACCATGACCCTGCTGTGAGCTCTATGCCTTCAAGAACGCCAGGGTGTCGGGATTGAGGATCTCCGGATGAGTCGACAACATGCCGTGGGGGAGCCCCTCTCAGAGGGGTCCGAGAGGGCAGGGCCGCTTGGCAGTTCGGGTGACGACACCGTTCGAGCATCTGGCGGTCCCGGTTTTGCTGTTGCACGCGCTCGCGTCCCTGGAGCCCAAGTGGGCTTCTCCATCGCGTGATTGCCTCGCGAAATCACCTGGCGTTGATTCCACCATCGCCCACTTCTCGGTTGCCCACGCCGAAGGGCGCGTTGCACAACGACTCCGGCGCGTGGCTCCAGCCACGATTGGCACCGGCGATGACGTCAACACGTCTGTTTCGCTTGCTCCTTGTAGTTGTCGGCGAGCTTGGAAAGGAAGCGGGCGGTGCACGCTCTGACTGTTCTGCAACATGTTTATGAGTGTCCCCCAGGAGGTAACTACCGGCCCACCTATGAGTGGACCCGCGTACGAGAGGCTGCGAATCCGTGACACCCGGCGAATTCGGACGGTGTGTTACCTCGAATGAACGGTGCCCGGCGTCTTCTGGTGTCGGCGTGATCGGGCTTCGAGAGTAAGGCGGCGCGGGGCGGGATATGGCGGCAGACTGCCTGAATTCGTTTGGCCCGAAAAGCTGAAAATTCCAGAGCGTAACCACTTGCCACTTTGTGTATACATCGAGGGAAAAATTACTGGATCTTTCACATTTTTCCGTTTGATTTTGGTTCGTGCTGCGGCGTAGCGTGGAGAGTGGCCCAACGGAGAGGATGAAACATCGTCCAAGGGATTCAAGGAGGCAAGCGATGAGCTTCCGAAGGCTTCTCCCTCTCAGGTTTAGGAACGACTGCGGCGATTGGGGTTACTGGGGCGGACGCGGCTACGGCTACGGCTACGGGCGCGGACGCGGATTCGGCTACGGACGCGGCTTCGGCTACGGACGCGGCTTTGGTCGCGGCGGCTTCGGTCGTGGTGGCGGATTCGGCCGAGGAGGTCGTTTCTGAGGCCAGCGGCCCCATAGCATGATATTCAAGGCCGGTCCCCGTGCACGAGGGCTGGCCTTGTGAGTTGCTGGGTTGCCGCTGAGAGCCTGCTCGAATGCCCCGATGCCCGACGTGTATTGGCCGTATCGGTGTGTGACCCGATGCGGCATTCTGCATTTTGAGTCACTGCCGTCGGGGGTGACGATCGACGATCTCATCGCCGGGAATTTTTCGTCACGTTGCGCGGTTCGCTGCCGGCGGTGACACCACGGGCGCACTCGCTCCGTGGAATCGAGTTTCACCCATGCGGTCGTTGCGTCAACGTCCGCGCGGCCGTCTTGCCGAAGGCCTTTCCGAGGTGTTGCGAAACACCAACGCTGCGTGAGGAGCTTTACGTCCACACGCAGCGCGCTTCCGGGCCTTCCATGCCAGCCGGACTATTAATTATTCTCTTCGACCGCTCGCATGGCAATACCTGCTGTGCGCCCGGCGCCGTACTGCACGCCATTTCTGTCTGGTTGCATTACGCGGCCTACTGGTTGCGTAGTGATGTCCCCCGGCCGTCGATCCGGCCGGGGGACCGAGAAGCGATATCCGGCAGTCGATGTAAGGGCGTGTGGCTGCTTGTTCGGCTCCGTGGGGCGGCAGGTCGGAATGCACGGGTCACCATGCACGGGACGCCACCATGCACGGGACGGCAAAGCCGCTGAGAGTCGAAGCGAGCGGGCCTGGAGGCCGGGTGCAGCTGGACCTTGAGCGCGTTCTCTGTCCTGGCGTTGCCGCCGTGGAGTGTTTCACGGCACCGAAGGCCACGGCCCGGTGTGGTCGCGGCCCGTGCCATCGCCATGCTGGTGAACAACGCCGAGCTCGCTATGTGTACGGTCGGTGCCCATCGGTGACCTTTGCAGGTCAGCCGCCGGATCCGCTGACCATGGCAACTCACAAGGCCTTACCGGCATCCAGTCGTCGGCACCCGCACCCTCGACGACCAGCAGTTCTCCGTCGGCACCCACCCGACCTGCTCCCGGTCGCCTCTGCCTCGGCGCCCGACTCCCCCTCCGGTGAGGCGCTTCGCTACCTCCTGCAGGGGCGACCGCCCGTACCACAGACCGGAACGGCGACCGCACCACCGACCCCAACAGCCGCCGCCAGGCGACACCTCCGGGCACGCTCCTCGGCCGCCCACCCGAGCCGACGCGGGCTGCCGGTCGGCAGTCGACACTCAAGGGCAGGCACGGCACATCGTCGTCCGGCCGCACCCGCCGCGGCATCGTCCGTGCCCACGGGGCGTCGATGCGCGCAGCTCGGATCAGCCGACGTCCGCGGGCGGGGGCGGAAGGCGCAGGTGCGCGAGGTCCTCGGGGGCCGGTGTGGTGTGGGGCCACAAGGGGGTGGTGGCGGCGTCGTCTGCGGCGGGCGCGTCGGTCAGGCGCATGCGTTCACGCAGCCTGCCGTAGAAGTCGGCCGGTCCGAGCCGTACGACGCGCAGGCGCTGTGGAGCCGCGTAGACGCCGATCCAGTCGCCCGGATCCAGGACGCCGCGCAACTGGCCGTCGACGCTCACCGCCGCGCGGCCGGAATGGCCCAGGACGCGTAGGGCGACGGCCTCGTCGGGTGCGGCGACCACCGACCGGTTGAAGGTCATGTGCGGAGCGACCGGGGTGAAGACGATGGCGTCGGCTCCGGGGGAGATGACGGGGCCGCCGGCGGCGAAACTGTAGGCGGTGGATCCGGTGGGTGTGGCGACCAGAACGGCGTCGGCGGAGTAGGAGGCGAGCAGTCGGCCTGCCAGGTACACGCCGAGGGAGACCTGCCGGTCGCGTGCCAGTTTCTCCAGGACGATGTCATTGAGGGCCGTGACGTTCAGGGCCACACCCCAGTCGGCGGCGACGGCGCAGTCGGGGCGCACCGGCGGAGGCGGCAGCGCGGGCCCCCGGCCGTAGCGCAGGAGGGATTCCATTCCCTCGGGGAGGGTCAGCGGACAGGACGCCCGCATCGTCAGCATCAGGCGGGTCTCGACGTCCACTTGGCCGCGATGGATGGCGTCCAGCGCGCACTCGACGTCGTCGGCCGGGACCTCGGTCAGGAAGCCGAGGGTTCCCAGGTCGACACCGAGGACAAGCGCGTCGTTCTGCGCGGCCAGGCGTGCTCCGCGGAGGAAGGTGCCGTCTCCTCCGAGCGTGACGATCAGGTCGGGGCTGCCGGAAGCCTCGACCTCTTCCAGAGCGTCCCGCCGTGCTTCGTCCTGACTCCACACATCGATGGCGACGCAGCCGACGTCCTGGCGTTCGCACCACCGTCGGACGACGTCGGCGGCCGCCGTGGCGGCGGGGCGCCCCCCGTGGACGACGATGCCTACCCGTTGCACGCTCACGCAGCGCCCTCTCTCTCCGGATACCCTGCTCGCCCGCCGCTCCGCGGACCGGGTCCGGAAGGTCGGCCGCTTCCCGTCCGTCCCGCCAACCGGCCATGCGCTACGAGCGCATCCGGCGTACCGGGACACCCAGCCGGCGAGCGGACCGCATCCTGTGCCGACGCACCGTCCCGGACACCGATGCCCCGCAGCCCGATAGGTAGCCATTTGGGGACATATATTCTCTTGCTGGGCATCTTAACGGGCACCTCGATCTTCGCGCGGGTGGCCGGAGTGCACGTTCCGTGGCGATGACCGGCCCGTGCGTCGATCCGTACGGCTTCTCCCTCTCCGGCTCTGACGACGGACGCCGCGGGGGCGGAGCGGCACCCGCGAGATGCTGGAGCCATATGCCAAAGGCAAGGCAAGTCATCCGCGTCGTATACGTACGCCGTTTACGTACGCCGATGCCTTCGGCGGGCCGAAGCGGCAGTGCCGCTCTCCGGTGCCTGTCGGGTTCCGGTCCTGAAAAACATTCGCTAATCCGGGCTCCGCGGACCGAAACTGATGGCCCCATCGCTGCAGACAGAAAAGCGGGTGCGGCACTGACGTACAACCGAGACACCTTGCCGTTCCCCGAGAACCGCGTACCTCCCCTCTCCTTGAGGTCCATGCTGCACTGGGACAATCTCGACCCGGCCCGCCACCCCTTCACATGGGACGAGGACGAAGAAGCCCGCCTGTGCGCGCTGGTCCGCGAATGGGTGCCACCGGTGCTCTCCGGCATGGCGGGCTCGTGGGAAGGCGAATACTGGTGCGCGCGCCAGGTGGACGCGATCATCCGGGAGCGCTATGGGAACTGGGCTCAGGGATGGAACTGGTGTTACCGGTACGGCGGCGTCATCGGCAGCTGGGTCACCGGGCCCTCCTCGGTGACGACCCCCGATGAGACCGCAGCCCGCGCCGTAGCCGCGCTGCTGGAGTGGCGGGAGTGGTTGGAGAGGCTGGCTCAGCGATTTGTGGAACTGGCGCCGCCGCCAGAAGCCTCGCCCGAGGATCGCAGCTGGCATCTGGAGCGGGCCACCGTCCGGTTGGTGACACTCGCACTGGACTCGGGCGCGGAGGGCGGCTGGCACGGGCAGGCGGGACTGGTCCTGCGCTGGTTCCTCACCACCACCGGTATGAACCAGGACGACGCCGGCCAGGCGGTGGAGACCGCGATCGGCGGCCGGTTCGAGAGCTGGGTCACCCCGGGACGGACACTGATCGAATCGGTCGGTGAGGACCTCGCCGTCGCCCTCACCGGCCATGTCCCGTACCAGGACCACCGCGAGCGGGCCGCCCTGGAGGAGTTCCATGACCGCTACTGACAGCCTCACGACCTGGCTGCGCGTGCGCCGCGAGACCGACTGGCACCGAGCGCCCGCCTTGCGGCGGAGTCTGCCTGCGGCGCGCGACGGGTTCCGGGCTTGGTGCGAAGGACCGGTCCGCCGGCGGGACGCCGTCCGCGCCGAGCGCCTGCTGTCCGCCCACGCTCTGGCCGTCGCCGATGCCGCCCGCCGCGCTCCGCTGGACTTCGCCCTGCTGGCCGGTTGGCAGCGAGAGGTCCTCGGAGAGGCAACGGCACCGTTCCGTACGGGGGACGCCTATGCGAAGGCCGGCAGGGAGCGCTACGGCCTGACCCCGCGCACCCAGGCCGACTTCGCCGCGTGCCTGCGCGAGGCGACCGAGCCGGGGGTCCCGCTCGCGGCCCGCGCGGCCCGCGCGTACCTCGACGTGGCGTTCTTCCACCCTTTCACCGACGGCAATGCCCGTGCGGCCCTGCTGACGTTGATCCACATCCTGGCCCGCGAGGACATCGTCCTTCCAGAGGTCGGCCCCCTCCAGACGACCCGCTATGCGGACGACCCGGTGGGCGCCGCCGACCTGGCCACCCTCGTCGGCGTACTCAACCGCCGCCGGTCACCTCGCCCTCGGCAACTGCCCCATCCTCCCGGGGAGGCAGCGGCGCGCACGCCGTAACCGCAGCCGGCTGGAGCGTTGTCGGTGTTCTCGGGGCCTTCCCGTTACGAGGTGGGCCGGGACGGAGCGGAACCGGGCTGTGGTCCGTAAGCGGTCAGGAAGCGGTTGCGGAAGGTGTCCATGCGCCAGACCGGTGCGTGCGGGCCGGGCCTGAGGCCGGGCGTCCAGTGCCAGCCGGAGATGCGCTTCAGCACCGCCGGGTCGTGGGCGACGAGCGTGACCGGGACGTCACGGCTGGCGTGGTCGCCGGAGACCTTCGCGAGGGGCTGGTGGTCGCCGAGGAAGACGAGGACGGTGTTCTTGGTGCCGTACTTCTGCAGGTACGAGATCAGGCTGTGCAGCGAGTACTGGATGGACTTGCCGTACTCGGTGCGTATTTGGGCGGTGTGCTGCCAGACGTCCACGGGGTTCCTCCCCGCCTTGTTGACGGCGTGGTAGACCGAGCCGTCACCGATCTCGTCCCAGCCGATCATCTTGGGGAGGGGCGCCCAGGGGTTGTGGCTGGAGGTGAGGATGACGAACGACATCAGCGGCTTGGCTCGCCGCCCGGTCTGCTCATTGGTGTGGTCCCTGCCGTGTTCCAGGCGCTCGAAGGCCGACAGCGCATACTGGTCGGGCATCGTTGACCAGCTGAATTTCGGACCTTTGTAGCCGAGGTCACGGGAGCCGTAGACGCGGTCGAGGCCGTAGAAGGACCCCTCCGGCCAGCCCTTGGTGAGGCCCGGCATGATGCCGACCGTTCGCCATGCGCCGGTGCGTTTGAAGGCGCTGGTGAGGGTCAGGTGGTCGCCGGCGGTGAGGGTGCGGTAGCGCTGTTGGTTGTCGATCCACAGGCCCGACATGAACGTGGAGTGGCCCAGCCAGCTGCTCCCGCCGTAGGTCGACGAGGTGAGCCAGCCGCTCCGCGCGGAGTACCCGGCCGCGCGCAGCCGTTTGGTTCCGTCCGTGAGGGCCGCGTCGACTCCCGGCGCCATCAAGGGGTCTTCGATGGCGCTGCGCCCGTAACTCTCTATGAACGTGAAGATGACGTCCTTGCCGCGCAGTCCGGTCAGCAACCGGTCGCCCGGGGTCTCGCGGAACGTGTCGGTGCCGGCTTCCTTTGCGAACGCCTGCTCGTCCGCCAGGCTCGCCCGCACCTGCTGCGCCCGGTTCTGTATGAGCCCGGCTGTGGTCTCCGCGGCCACCGGCACGCCGGCGACTTGCACGCCGAGGGCCGTGCAGGCCACCCAGACGGTCCCGAGTGCCAGGGTGATACGGGTCGCGGTTGCGCTGTGCCGGGCCACGAGATTGCCGAGCCGAACGACCGCCAGCGTCATCAGGACGAGCAGGGCGAGAACGAGGGCCAGGGCTCCGATCGCGACACCGCTCGCCTTCGCCCGGCCGATCGAGTCCTGGAGGAACGATTCGCCATCCTCGAGCAGGATCCAGTCGAACACCGGATTGAACCCTCGGCCGAGCGTCTCGTTGAAGCCGATGTCGACGAGGTTGAGCACCGTCAGCAGGCCGAGACCGGCACCGGCGAAAGCAGACGCCACCCGCCTCGCCTTCGGTGGGAGGACGAGCAACAAGGCGGCACCGAAGATGCCTTCCACCGGGATGCGCGCGAACTCACCGGGGGTGAGGAGGGTGAGCTGATTCGGCAGGAGGAGGGCGAGGGGGACGAGGAGGGCGGAGAGGGCCGTGGTGGCGCATGCCAGGGCCCGCGCGGTGGACGGGTGACGGTCGCGCCAGGTGCCGCCACCAGCGACGTCGCTGCCCGCGGAGCTGTCGTTCGGGATCCGCTTCCCAGGCCCGTCCGGTGGCGGGCCCGCGTCCGTGAGTTGCTCCGCGGCCGTGACTGCCTCGTCTGCCTCGTCTGCCTCGTCTACCGCGACCGCTGCGGCCGCATTCGGCTGCTGATGAATGCGCGGGGAGAGTGACAACGCGAAGGTCCTTCCGTGCGGGGCCCGGTGGTGGCACGGCAGACAGGACCTGCGAGACCAGAGCCGCCGCCCCTTTCTATACGGGCGGGCGGCGGATTCTGTTCAATCCCAAGGCATCGCCAACTGGTTTGCTCCGCCGGGTGTCCCGAGTCGGAGATTCGGCGTCAGTCGGCGGCGACTTTGTCGAGGGCCTGGATGGAGTGGCGGACGTGGACGCCGCGGCGGAGAGTGGAGGGGCCTGGGCGTGCTCCTCCGGTCGGTGACGGGCTTCATCGGCTGCCGTTGTCAGTGCCCCCGGCTAGTCTGCGGACGTCCGATGGTTTTCTCCGTTCAGGGAGGGATTATGGCCTCGCGTCTCAACCCGTACCTCAGCTTCGGCGGCGACGCCCGGCAGGCGATGGAGTTCTACCGGGAGGTCTTCGGCGGCACGCTGGCGGTGCACACCTACGGCGAATTCGGGCAGGCCGGCACACCGGAGACCGACGGGATCATGCATGGCATGCTGGAGACTCCCAGTGGTTTCACCCTGATGGGTGCCGACGCCCCGCCGGGGATGGAACACACGCCGGGCGACAACTTCTCGGTGAGCCTCAGTGGCGACGACGACGCCGAGCTGCGTGGCTACTGGGAGAAACTGTCCTCCGGCGGCTCCGTGGCGGTGCCCTTGGAGAAGCAGATGTGGGGCGACGTATTCGGCATGTGCACGGACCGGTTCGGAATCCGCTGGATGGTCAACATCAACGAGCCGCAAGGCTGAGCGGCGGGCGTGCACGGCCTGTGGTGAGCGTGCACGTGCACGTCGTCGGGCTGGAGCAGGTGACCCGTACGGCTACCGAGGCTCCGGGGCGGGCGGGCGCCGGCCGCGCCTGCGGCCTTGGCGGCTTGCGGCTCACGGATTGGTCGCAGGGCCCGGCGGGATGTGGACGGTCATGATGAAGTGGCAGGTCTTGGTGCCGTCGCCCCGGTAGGTGTGGGGGGCGTCGGCGTCGAAGGTGGCGGTCTGGCCGGCTTCGACGGGGTGCTCGGCGCCGTCGACGACCAGGGTCATCCGGCCGGCGGTGACGGAGACGGTTTCGACGACTCCGGCCTGGTGGGGGTGGCTCGGGTACTCCTCCTCCGGTTCGAGCATCCAGCGCCAGACCTCGACCGGGGCCGGGCCCGAGGTCGTCAGCATGAGACGGGCCTCACTCCCTTCCGCTCCGGTCCACAGGGGCTTGACGGCGTCGGCGGACACGACGCGGACGCGGCCTTCGGCCGGGCCTTCCATCAGGGCGGAGACGGAGACGCCGAGGGTGTCGGCGAGGCGGATCAGAGTGGCGAAGTTCGGGTTTCCCTGAGCCTTCTCCAGCCCGACCAAGGCGCCCTTGCTGACCTTGGCGCGTCGGCCGAGTTCGTCCAGGGAGAGGCCGGCGCGCTGGCGGGCCGTCCTGACGTTGTGCGCAAGAGTCCGCAGAGCCTTCTCCGCCTCGGCCATCCGATCGCCTTCCTTGCAAGTGGACCACTTCGATGCACCGCCCGGTCGTTTGGTTGACATCATCCGGTCGGTTCACTGTACGGTTCGGTCGTTCCATCGAAATCATAAGGGATGTACGTACCGTGATCGCTCTATTGCTGGCCCTGGGCAGCTCCCTCGCCTACGGGTGCGCCGACTTCCTCGGCGGCCTCGGCTCCCGCAAGGCGCACGTGCTGCGCACCGTGATGGTCGCGGCTCCGGCCTCGCTCGCGGTCGAACTGCTGCTGTGGCCGTTCCTCGGCGCCTCTTTCAGCACCGGCGCTCTCGCCTGGGGCGCCGCCTCCGGGGTCGCCTCGGCCGCCGCGTTCGCTCTGCTCTACCGGACCCTGGCGATCGGCCCGATGAACGTGCTCTCGCCCGTCACCGCGCTGGTGTCCGCCATGCTGCCCGTCGGCGTGGGCCTGCTGCAGGGCGAACACCTCGGCATGGCCGGGATCGCGGGTCTGCCGCTCGCCCTGGTCGCGGTCGTCCTGGTCAGCGCCGGGCACGCCGCCGGATCGGCCCGCCCCTCGCGCACCGCGTTGCTGATGGCCTTCGGCGCGGGCGGCGCCATCGCCCTGCAGCTGATCTTCCTGCACCAGGCACCGTCGGACAGCGGCGTGGCCCCGTTGATCATCGGCCGGGCGGTCTCCTCGGCCGTCACCCTGGCCGCGGCCGGTCTGTTGTACCGCAGGCTCGGTTCCGAGAAGCCCGCCTACGGGATCTCGGCCACCGCGGGTGTGCTGGACTCGGTGGCGAACCTGCTGTTCCTGCTCGCCGCCCGCAGCGGGGACCTCGCCGTCGTCGCCGTGATCACCGCCCTCTACCCGGCCGGCACCGTCCTGCTCGCCCGCAGCGTGCTCGCCGAACGCATCCATCGCGGCCAGCTCGTCGGACTGGGCACCGCCGCCGTCGCCGTCAGTCTCCTCGCCCTGACCTGAACCCACCTCGGGGTTCGGTCATCGCCACCGTCCGTAGCGGGGCGGGGTAGGGAGTCGCTGACCGGGATCGTGAGGGGGGTACGGCATGCCCCTCCGGCACCTTCACCACCAGGCCTTGCCCAGCCCACCATGTGACTGTTCATGCCCGGGTCGGTGAGATGGAGATGGGGCGGGGTGATCTGAGAGATGCCAGCCATGCCGGGGTCCTGGCTGTCACCACAGCCAGGGCCCCATGCGTGACGTGACAGCTTGGTGAGCGACGGGGTCAGAAGCCAGGCACTCCCGGGGCGGGTTGCGGCGTCGGCACCATGCCCTTGCGCGGGCCGCGGTTCTGGTTGCCGGACACTTCGCAGGTGACGTCGCGCGCCGGGAGCCGTCCGCTGCTCAGGTAGGCGTTGACCGCGCGGTTGGCGCAGGCGCGTGGGTCCCCGTAGTAGACGCCGTGGCCCTCGCCGCCCTTGACGTACACCATGCGCGAACCCTTCAGGGCGCGGTGCATGCCCAGACCGCTGGCCAGCGGCGTCTGGGAATCCCACTGGTTCTGGACGGTGAGCAGGCGGGCGTTGTGCACGGCCGTGACCGGCTCCGCCGGCTTCTTCCAGAAGGCGCAGGGCGTGATGTTGGAGCCGAAATCGCCGTACAGCGGGTATCGGGCCTTGTTTCGGATCGCGTCACGCCGGTACTGGTCGGGGTCGCGCGGCCAGGCCGCGGTGTCGCCACAGACTACGGACCAGAAGACGGCGGTCGAGTTGTCGGCCGGGAGTTGCTCGTCGGGCGCTGTGGAGCGGCGTGGGTCCGTGGCGTCGTCCGGTGTCGCGGAGTTGCGCGAGGCGGGTTTGCCGTCGGCGGCCTTCTTCAGACCGACGACGGATTTGGCGGCGCTCTCCGGGCTGAAGAACTGGCGACGCAGCGCGGCCCGGATGTCGTCCCCGTTGAGCTTCTCGCCCTCGTACGGGATCGGATCGCGGTCGGCTCGGGCGATCAGGTCCCAGAACGTCTTCTTCACCGCGGCCGGGGTGTCACCGAGTCGGTAGGTGTGGTTGCGCTGAGCGGTCCACTTCGTCCAGCGGGTGAACGCGGGCTCGGTGCCCTCCGCCCACACCTGGATCATGCCGCGCCAGACCCGGGCGGGGTCGACCGCGCTGTCCAGTACGAAGCGGTCGGTCCGCTGGGGGAACATCTGGGCGTAGACGGCGCCCAGGTACGTGCCGTACGAGTAGCCCAGGTAGGAGATCTTCTTCTCGGCCAGTACGGCGCGGATGACGTCCATGTCACGGGCGGTGTTGCGGGTGGTGAGGTACCGAAGTACGTCGCCGTTCTTGGCGCGGCACTTCTCGGCGACGGTTCGTGCCCAGGTGACGTCACGTTTGAACGTCTCGGGTCTGTAAGGGTGTTCGATGTTCTGTTCCGCCGCCGTCAGACCGCAGGTGACCGGAGTGCTCCGTCCCACACCGCGGGGGTCGAACCCGATCAGGTCGTACTGCTGACGGACCTTCTTGGGCATCATGTCGTTCATCATGACCGGCATGGACAGGCCCTCGCCGCCCGGACCACCGGGATTGAAGAGGATCGCCCCGTGCCGCTGGCCCGAAGTGCCGGCCTTCATACGGGAGATGGCCAGCTTGATGGTCTTGCGGGTGGGGTGGCTGTAGTCGAGCGGCACTTCGATCGCTGCGCACTGATACGCGGCGGGCTGCGACGTGTCGCAACGATGCCACGCGGGGTGCTGGCTCCGGAACCTCTGCAGCGGGTCCGCAGTGGCTGCATGCGCCGGGGTGAGGGCGGGGAGCAGCGTCGCCGTGACCCCCACCGCGAGCACGGGTGCTAAGCGTCGTATTCGCACGTTATCCGTTCCTTCCGATCAACTTCGCGGAAGAAACGACCATTTCGCGTCGGGGCATGCCGGCGAATCCCTCCGCAGGGTGAATAGGACGATCTTGATCCGACTCCTGGCGGACGGGAAGAAAGACCTGCGGAGGAGAACCGGAAGGCGCCGGCCGCCATCCCCGGTGAGCGACGGCGACGTGCGCCGGGCGGCCGGCTGACCGGGAGTGGGTGGGCCTGGGCGGGCCGCGATGGTCACGCCCGGGTCGCCTCCGCGGCTAGGGGGGTGGCGAATGCATGGACTCCGTCCTACGGCAGCCGATGAGCGGACGCGACTCCACACGACCGATCGGCCGTGCCTGGCCACGCGGCCGATCCGGCCGCGTACGGACTGCCGGCCGCGGGTGTGAACCGGCGGTTGTCGCCGCCATGAGCCGAACGAAGTACGTACGGCTTCGCCCGCCGCTCGTTCGCCGGACGGTACGGCGGTCGCGGCCGGGGGCGTTCGGGGACCCTCGCGCTCCGGGCCTCCGGGACCGGCTCGCCGACCACCGGGACCAGATCTGCCGCTATTGAGGTGGGAGCGTCCTGAGCCAGTCGTCCACGGTGACCACATCCGCCCACTGCGGGAACAGTCGCTCGACGAGAACCCGGTGCACCTCCGCGTCGGTGTCCAGACAGCCGTCGGAGAGGACGGTCAGGCCGAAGTCCAGGTCGTTCGCCTGGCACAGGGTGGACAGCACCACAGCGCTGGTGGCGATGCCGGTGAGCACGAGGCTGTCGATACCGCGCGCCCTCAGCACCACGTCGAGATCGCTGCCCGAGAAGGCGCTCGCCCGTCTCTTGGTGACCACCACGTCGCCCGGCCGGGGCGCGACGTCGGGGTGGATCTCGGTGCCCGGGGCGCCCTCGACGAAGAGGCCGGCCCGTGCGATGGCAGCGAGAGGCTTGTTGCGCGTGCCGACTTCAGGGAAGCCGGGACGTAACGCGATGACCACGTAGATCACGGGGATGTTCGCGGCCCGGGCCCCGTCGATCGCCCTGTGCAGGCGCGTCAGGTAGCCGGAGCCGTCGTCGGCGATGTCCACGATGGCCTGTTGAACGTCCATCACAAGAAGGGCGCTGCTCATGTCGTCTCCAGGAACGAAGTCAGTTCGGCGTGGAAGCGGGCCGGGTTTTCTTCACATCGGATTGTTCGTCGGACGGTCCTCGTCGAGCGCGGGCGCCGAGGACTCCGGCGGTGAAGTCCGCCAGGCGCTGGCGCAGTTCCTCGCGTGGCACCCCCTTCTCGCCGGCCAGGTATTCGACGAGGTCGGCCCGGGTGGCGGCGAGCAGCGCGTGGGCGGTGAAGTCGGCGGAGCCGAGGTCGGCAGGTGCCGGGATCTGCTGCAACAGATCCCGGAGCAGGGTGTGCCAGCGCTCGTAGTGAGCCGTCCGGTAAGGGCTGTCCCCGCCCGTTCCCTCCAGGGCCAGCGCGAGGTGGCGATTGTCGAGCTTGAAGCACAGGACGGCGTCGAGCAGGGCCGGTACGCGCTGAAGGGGTGGTGCGGCGGGTCCCAGCGGCGGCGGGCCCTCTTCGACGGCGTTGCTGAGGGGTTCGAGTCGCGCCTCGTACAGGGCGCGGATCAGCCCGGTGCGGTCGCCGAAGGCGCGGAAGAGGGTTCCCTTGCCGACGCCGGCCGCTGCCGCGATGTCGGCCATGGTGATGTCTTCGGGGCTCTGGCATTGGGTGAAGAGGGTGTCGGCGGCCGCGAAGACGGCTGCCCGGTTACGGGCCGCGTCCTTGCGTGGCTTGCGTTCGGGCACGGGGTACCTCCAGTTGCGATACGGACCGGCGGTCCGTATCGTTCACGGGGAAGAAGCGGACCGGTGGTCCGAATTCTATGAGATGGAAAACCACACGGGATGGAGACCGTCATGGTCGCAACCACCTCACCGGCGGATCTGTACCGCCACAGCCTGCGCCTGCTGCTGGACAAGGACATTCCCGCCTGGGTCGACCTGTGGGCCGAGCACGGCGTGATGGAGTTCCCCTTCGCGCCCCCGGGCCGGCCCGAGCGGCTGGAGGGCCGTGACGCCATCGCCGCCTACGTGCGGGACTACCCCGACCACATCGACCTGCACGACTTCCCCGACCTGCGGATCCATCAGACGACCGCCCCCGAGACCATCGTGGTCGAGATGCGCGGCGTGGGACGCATCGTCGAGACGGGTGAACCCTTCGACATGACCTACATCGCCGTGGTGGCCGTCCAGGGCGGGCGCTTCACCTCCTACCGGGACTACTGGAACCCCCAGTCCGTCCAGGCGTCCGGCCTGGACTTCGCCGGGAGCGGCGTCCGATGACCGCCACCGGCACCACCTTGGTCATCGGGGCCACCGGCACCACGGGCAGCCGTACCGTCGCGCAGCTGATTGCCGCCGGCCACCGGGTCAAGGCCGCCGGTCGCCGTGCCACCCCGCTTCCGGGCGCGGAACCCGTCCGCTTCGACTGGTACGAACCGGCCACCTTCGGCGACGCCCTCATCGGAGCCGACCGCGTGTACCTCGTTTCCCCTGTGGGAGACCCGGACCCGGCCGCCGTCATGCTGCCCTTCCTCCAACAGGCCCGTACCGTCGGCGTACGCCGTGCCGTACTCCTCAGCTCCTCGGCCATCCCTGAGGGCGGGCCGGCGGTGGGGACGGTGCACCAGGCCCTGCCCGGCCTGTTCGACGAGTGGGCGGTGCTGCGGCCCTCCTGGTTCATGCAGAACTTCACCGGCACGCACGCCCACGCCGACAGCATCCGCGAGCACGGCGTCATCCTGACCGCCGCCGGAACCGGCCGGGTCGGATTCGTCGACGCCGACGACATCGCCGCCGTCGCCGTACGTGCCCTCACCGACGACCGCGCGCCCGACACCGACCTGGTCCTGACGGGGCCGGAGGCGCTCAGCCACGACGACATCGCCGCGATCGTCACCCAGGTCACCGGCCGCCCCGTGGCCCACCGCCAGCTGACCCATGACGACATGCGTGACCGGCTGGCCGCGGTGATGCCGCGGGAGTTCGCCACGATGCTGGCCGGCATGGACCGCGCCATCGCCGGGGGAGCCGAGGACCGGACCACTGACTCCGTGCAGCGCGTCACCGGGCGCCCACCGCACGGTTTCCGGGCGGTCGCCGAACGGGAGTTGTCCGTTCGGTAGCCGTCTCCGCTGTTCACCAGAAGCCGGGTGTCTCTTTCACGGCCGTCTCGTCAAGCGGCGCCGGAGATCAGTCCGACTCGGGAGGCTAGGACAACCGCCTGCACGCGGTCGTGCAGGCCGAGTTCGGCCAGGATGCGCGACACGGGGATGCGGCCCAGCGGTGCGTCGGCCCGGTCGACGATCGCCGGCTCAGTCCAGGACCGTGGTGGCCTCCACCTCGACCAGATGCTCCGGAACGTCCAGTGCCGCGATGCCGATCATGACGATCGACGGCATGTGCGACTGGACCCATACGTACCTGGCTCGCATCGAGGACTCGCGGCGCCGCTTCAACGGCTAGGTCGTGTCCGCAAACTCCCGTTGTTGCCCGTAGGGCGGGCTTGCGGCGTCTGGTGCACTGCACTCGCTTCGCTCGCTCCGTCTCGGCTCTTCGATGCGATCTCCGGATGCCGAGCTGCATCGCAAGGCGCAGGTGCGCCCGCAATGGGGGTCGCCCCGCGCCCTTAAGGCGTGGGGGAGGTTCTCTGCGGGTGTGCCGACAACGCCGCGTGGGGGTGCCCCCAGCGTTAGCTGGGGGAGTGCCGTGCCTGGGGGCACCTCCCAGCGTTAGCTAGGGGAGCGTCGCGAGCCAGGCGGGAGTTTGCGGACACGCCCTAGTTGTATTGATCCGCAGCGTTGTTCACGCGGGTGATGGGCGGTTTCCCGTCCAGTGCGGTGTGGCATCGGTGGTGGTTGTAGGTGTGGAGGAAGTCT